>JBATHK010000076.1:0-64347 GCA_049666725.1 Woeseiaceae bacterium | reverse complement strand
GCTGTGGCGATGGTACCGCTGGCGCCGCGACCTCGTTGCGGCCGCCAAACCCAACCCTGGTCACCTCGCGCTAGCGCGTCTCGCCGAGCTGGTGCCGCGATTCACACTGGTGACGCAGAACGTCGATGGCCTGCACCAGCGTGCCGGCAGTCGCGGTGTCATCGAATTCCACGGCAACCTGTTCGATGATCGATGCCATGCCGAAGGCTGCATCATCGTGCATGATCAGCAGGTCGAAGTTCCCGTCTGCCCGAACTGCGGCGCGAACCTGCGCCCCGGCGTCGTATGGTTTGGTGAAGCTATTCCCGAGACGGCGCTGAACGAATCGTTCGCAGCAGCTGCCGACTGCGACATTTTCCTGTCCGTCGGCACGTCATCGCTCGTCTACCCGGCCGCCGGGCTAGCGGACATCGCCCGCGAAAACGGCGCAACCGTGGCCGAAATAAATCCTGATCCGACGCTGCGGGCCGAGAGCTATGATTTTGCAATAGCCGGTAACGCCGGAGTTGCCTTGCCGAAAATGGTAGAATCAATGGCCCAGCAAGGCCTGCCCCACGCCGGAGAATAATTCGATGAAACGATCAGCCGAGAGCATACTGGCAACCCAGAAATGGACGAAAATCGGCATATGGGCATTAGGCGTTTTCCTGCTGATCATGTTCATTTTCGGCTTCTGGTTCTCGCGCGAACCCGATGTCTTCTGGGTCAACCGTCCTGCAGATCCGGACTCCGCTATTGTCGGGTTCTCGACAACCGACACGCTCATCCGCGTGGCCGAGACCCTGCTGGAGAAACCCGGCGGCTACCTGACCAACGACAAAGTGCCGCCCAATGTGATTCTCGACAATATCCCCAACTGGGAATACGGCGTCTTGCAGCAGGTGCGCGATCTCGGCCGCGTGATCCGCAACGATTACAGCCGCAGCCAGTCTCAATCGAAAGAAGATGAAGATGTTGCGGCGGCTGAGCCGCGTTTCTTTTTCGACAACGACTCCTGGATTCTTCCGGCCACCGAATCCGAGTATCGCGCTGCAATCAAGGGCTTTTCGAAATACCGCGAGCGCCTGGCCGCCGGCGATCCGGATACGCATTTTTTTGCGCGCGCGGATAATCTTCGCGAATGGCTTTCGCAGGTCGAGAAACGGCTCGGCAGTCTCACGCGGCGACTTGGCGACAGTGTTGCCATCGATCGCATCAACGACGACCTGGCCGGCGAGCCGGCCGCCGAAGCGGCCGGCGCCCAGCCGGATACCGTGAATGTTCGTACGTCCTGGTTCGAAGTGGACGACATTTTCTTCGAAGCACGGGGTACGGCGTGGGCATTGGTGCACTTCTTCCGCGCCGCCGAATTTGATTTTGCACATGTGTTGGCCGACAAGAACGCCGAGGTCAGCGTGCGCCAGATCATCCGGGAACTGGAAGCCAGTCTCGACCCGCTACGCTCACCGATTATCCTGAACGGGGGCGGCTACGGCCTGTTCGCCAACCACTCACTGGTCATGGCCAACTACCTGGCGCGGGCCAATGCGGCTGTAATTAACCTTCGCGACCTGCTCGATCAGGGCTGATTGACCGAACGTTTGTCGGAAATTACGAATCCTATTATCAGCGCAACGGCCGCCATGCTCCAGACGATGACGGCGCCCGTCGGCAGGTCCAGCAACACCGACGTCGCGATACCGGTGAAATACGAGACAACGCCAATCAGGTAGCCGGCAGCCAGCCGGTTGCCTTTGCGGATCCCGGTCGTCGCCAGCGCCGGGATGATCAGGCTTGCGAACACCAGGTAGATGCCGACAATCTGCACGGATGCCGTGACAACGACGGCAAATGCCACGTAAAAAATCAGGGCACCGAGCCGCGCGCGCAATGCAAACCACAGGACCAGTACGACGGCATAGAGTGCTGCAATCGGCAGCAGTGACGACCAGGTTTGCCAAAGAATCTGGCCAACCAGCAGTTCCTTCAGGTGCTCACTGCCGTGTGGATTACCGGCCAGCAGCAAAATTCCGCCGGTCGCTGCCAGGATAAACACGATACCGATCAACGGCTCCTGGATTCGCGGCCACCGTTTCTCTGTCCAGTTGAGGCCTATTGCAACGATCAGCGCGGCGCTGACGGCAGCCACCTGCACCTGCATGCCTTCGGGGTCCCAGTCCATGGTGTGCGCGGCAATGACACCCAGGCCGGCCACCTGTGCAATGGCAAGATCGATGAATATGATGCCGCGCCTGAGCACTTCCTCACCAAGCGGGACATGGGTACTCAGGACAATCAGACCCGCGAACATGGCCGGTCCAACAATGGTCCAGTCAATCAGCTCACTCATGATTCCTGGCCTTCAACAAGCGATCAAGAATATCGTCATACAACGAGAACAGGTCCTGCGCCTGGTCCGTACCACCGACCGTCAGCGGCAAGACGATTGCCCGAATACCGGTTCTTTCCGATAACCACTCGGAGGGCCGGGCGTCCTGGTACGGGGAGCGAATGATGAAGTCCGCGCCACCTTCTTTGAACTGCGTGGTCAATCGACTCAGGTGTGTTGCCGTTGGCGGCAAACCGGGGATGGCCTCGAGATTTGCAACCTCTTGCAGACCGAGCCAGCGCTCCAGGTATACCCAGGATTTGTGGTGCGTGATCGCTTTTGCGCCCCGCAGCGTGCTGGCTTTCACCTCCCAGGTCCCGATCGCATCGTGCCAACGGCCGAGAAAGTCGGCGAGACCTGCCGCGTAGGCGGCGGCATTTTCTGGATCAAGCGCCATCATACGCTCACCAAGCGGCCTGGCCACCGCGGCGATATTATGTGGGTCAGTCTGAATGTGCGGATTCCCTTCGGGATGAATATCGCCCTGCGCACGATCGACATTGCCGGTTGCGTCGACCCGCACGACGTGGGCGCTGGCCTCCATGTAACCATTCGATCCCGGCAGCACCTTGCGGTTGTTCGCTTTCTGCAGCAGCGCCGGTAACCAACCAATTTCGAGTTGGGCACCGCTGCAGATCAGGAGGTCCGCACGACGAACTTTGGCGATAAGGCTTGGTCGCGCCTGGATGTAATGCGGGTCCTGCAACGCCGTCGTCGCGCTAAACGTATTGACGTGTGAACCGCCAATTTCTGTCGCTAATGCGGCCCACTCAGGTTCGCAGGCGAATATTTCAAGGTCTGCCGAAGCGCAAACCGGCAACAGCGCAAACAGCACCAAATAAATTGACCGGATCATCTTCAGCATCCCTAGAAAGCGTGAGCGCCGTGGGCGCCGATGCTGTGTATGTATTGAATACCCCACTGCGTGTCATCCAGCGGCCCCGCCTCGTCCCGCGTGAACTGCAATCGCAAACGACTGAATTCGCTGTTGGACCAGTCCGCCATCATGCTGTAACGCATGGGGTTGCTGCTTGGCGCAGACAGGACTGTGTTATCAAATAATGCGCCGGGGTCATCCGAAGACAAGCCGTCGACTCGGCCGCCGAAACGCCATCGCGGAATCGGCTGGTAGACGGCCTGTGCGTACCAGCCCGTCTGATCAACCTCATAAATCAGAGGCGCGCCACCCGGCAGCACATAATTCCCGTCCTCTGAACGCCAGAAAAACTCCGACTGAAAGACAAGGTTCTTTTGCTTCCAGTTACCGTTCGGCGACCATTTCCAGACGAACTGGACACTGCCCAGTTTAGAATCACCGTTAAAAACGAGCGGCTCGTCCTCATCGCCGGAGGGACGATCGATCGCGGAATTGTCCAGGTAAGAAACGCCCGCCAGCCAGCTGCTATTGCCACCGACATCACCCCCTACATTGGCGAACAGGCTGTAGCCGCCAAAACCGGAATGCGCATTGCCGCCAGCCGGGTAGCGGCTACCTTGCAAAATTTCACCGCCGAACTCCATGTACAGGTCTGTCGGCGCCAGCCAGCGTGCCTGGATACCGTTATCGAGATATTGATCGCCGAGAAACGCCTGGTAAGGGAGCGGCTGATCCACGAAGTCCCAGGTATGCGAGTGCTTGCTGTTCAGATACCCGATCCCCGAGAAAAAACGCCCGAACTTCACGCCGAGCCCGGCTGGCAGTGCCGTCGTCTCCACCCATGCTTCCTCGACTTCCGCAACGCCCTCGCCGTCTTCGAGTGCCAGCGCCACGGTCAGCCAGGCCGTAAACTTGTCATCCACGTTGGCATTGAGAATGAGTTCGGTCTCACCGATGCTGAGGCCTTCGTCGACCGGGCCGGCCTCACCACCGAAAGGAAAACCCTGTATCGCGTAATCATCCGGATTCCTGCTGAAATTCCAGGCTTGTCCCTGGAAAATAACGCCGATTGCGGGGTTGAAAGCGGCTCTGCCGGCGTTGCCGGCCGTTGCGGCACCCTGCATCCCCTCGGTCTTTTGAGCAGCGTATTTCGCCTGAATCGCGTTTTGCTCGGCCACGGCCAGTCTGCGCTCCAGTTCGGCAATGCGCGCGTCGTAATCGGCGCGCAATTCCTCGACCGCGGCCCGTAGTGTTTCAATTTCCGATACCTGTGCCTGGGCGATGCCGGCAACGGTGAGCAGCAGCACTGCGACGGCAAGCGATACCGTGGGACGCATAGTGTTTTCCTCTGTTTCTCGAAAAATTCGCGGCCCGCAAGGTTGATCCGCGGCACGTACCGAAGTCAATAGCGAAAACCCGAAGTGCTAGTAAATACCAACCCAGGTCGGTATCTGTTTCCAGCTGGCATTCAGGTCTTTGTCCAGCTTTCGGTAGTCTGGCTCAAACCGGGAAACCAGGCTCCAGAAACGCCTCGAGTGATTCATATGCCTTGCATGGCAAAGTTCGTGAATCATGACGTAACGTAAATGCCCGGGATCGAGGAACAACAGACAGTAGTTCAAGGAGATTGTTCCGCTGCTCGAATGGCTGCCCCAGCAGGTCCGCTGGCCACGCACGTGCATTTTCTTGAAAGAGTTGCCTGTCAGACCGGAAAGAGCCCGCAATCGCGGCGCATATTCGCGCTTCGCGAGCTGCGTCAACCAGCGTTTCAGCGCCTGCACGCAGAGTTTCTCATCGCTCGTACGGCCGGAAAGCACGACTTCACCGCCCTTGGTCCGATATTTCACGGTTTTTGCACCTTGCTCAGGCGCGTAGTGGACGACGAACTGTTGTTGTATGCCGTTGAGCGTCACAAGCTCCGGCAAAGCGAACGGCTCAGGCGGATGATCTGCCGCAAATGAGGCCCTCGCTTTTCGAATCCAGTCCCGATGCGCTTCCACGAATTCACGAACAGCGGCGGGCCGCGTGCGCCTGGGAACCACCACTTCCACGCGCCCGCGCGGGAATACTTTTATCGACAGGCGGCGGGCCCGACCGCTCTCGCGTACCGAAAAGCCCGACACGGCGTCGGGCTCATCGACTTCTGAAAAAAGTGGTAATTGGGTCGCTGCGGGTTGCACAGCGCCTATTCTACTGAATTCTTCAGGCCCGCATCTACGGGTAGTAATTTATGGACGATCGCCGCTGAATCGAACCGCATCATCCATGCTCATTTCCCCCTCGACGCCACCCACCTCGGCCGTATCGCTGATGAATAGCTCGACCTCACGTTTCAGTATGATCTTGCCTTCGATGCGTGACCCGGGGCCAATGATGATGCGTGGTTTGCGGCTTTTGGATTTACCCCAGCCCCAACCGCTGTTCTTTTCAACGATGAGGTCACCTTTTACAACGGATTCTCCTTCGAGCGTAATGTCACCATTCACGGTCTTCAGGTCCGCGCCAACTTCGGTTCCCGTAAGCTCAATCTGTCCGTTTACATTACTTACGCCGTCTTTGATGGTGCTGCCGGCGTCGACGGTTATGCGCCCGTTGACGGCCTGAATCTCGCCATCCACTGCCGCATTTTCACCGACCTTGATCGAACCGTTGACCGTGTTCAGGCTCTCGCTTTTCACCTTGTCGGAGAGCCTGACACCACCGTTAACCGTTGATGCCGCTTCGATTGAGGCGCCCTCATCGACACGAATCGTGCCATTTACCGTCTTGACGGTGCCTGTGACCACGGCATTCTCGCCAACGGTGATACTGCCATTGACCGAGGACGCGCCGCCGGCTTCGCTGCCGGGTTCAATCTTGACGCTCTTGTTGACCGTGGCTCCAATCGCCGGGACCGCCATCAGCATTATCAACAATCCAATCGTAAAAGCCGTCTTTGTAATAACTCTGGACATTTTCCGGACCCCTGTTCCCGTTCTTGTTACTTAGATACCGCGAATCGCCGTTTGGTTGCAAGGTGGCTGCCCATACCAAGGTCCGGTACCCTTAGCCGCGATGAAAACCGTCCTCGAAGCCCGTGATCTGGTCAAGGAATACCCTGGCGTAAGCGCGGTCAATGGCGTCAGCTTTTCCGTATCCGAGGGAATTTGTTTCGGGCTGCTGGGACCGAATGGCGCCGGCAAAACAACCACCGTCGAGATTATCGAAGGTGTGATATCAGCCACCTCGGGCGAGGTCTATTACTGCGGCGAGCCGTCCGGTGCCCGGTTTCGTCAGGAAGCCGGCATCCAGTTCCAGAATACGGCGCTGCAGGACTTCCTGACGGTTCGCGAGACCATCGAGATGTTCCGGGCGCTCTACAATCAAAAGGCCGATCTCGACGCGCTCATCGAGCAGTGCTCTTTGGGAGACCTGCTCGACCGGGACAATCGCAAGCTGTCGGGCGGCCAGCGCCAGCGGCTGCTTCTTGCCGTCGCGCTCGTTAACCGGCCGCGCCTTATTTTTCTCGACGAACCGACGACCGGCCTTGATCCGCAGGCTCGCCGAAATTTCTGGGACCTCGTGGAGAACATTCGCGCACAGGGCGCATCGATTGTGCTGACAACGCACTACATGGACGAAGCACAGGTACTGTGCGATGAGATCGCGATCATGGACGCCGGTAAAATCATCACCAAGGGCTCGCCGGATGCGCTGCTGCGCGAACGCTACAAGGGACTGATCATCGAACTGCCGATTAGCGACCTGACCGACGAACTGCGGCAGATTGAACACACAATTTACGAAAACCTGGGCATCGTGGAAATTGTGACCAGCGACGTCAGCGCGAGCCTGCAGCAGCTCTCACCTCACGTTACGAATTTGAATCACATCAAGATTCGACAGCCCAATCTCGAAGATCTTTTCCTGGACCTGACCGGCCACTCGCTGCGGGCCTGACACGATGCTCGGACGAATATACGCAATTTTTCAAGGTCGCAATCGCGAGTTTCTTCGCGACAGGGCCTCGTTCGCGTGGAACATGCTGTTGCCCGTAGTGCTCATATTTGGACTGTCTTTCGCGTTAGGCGGCGACCGTAACGCCTACACGGTAGGCGTGCTCCAGGACGGCGACGTCATAGCAGAAGAACAGCATCCCTTTCTCGGTATGCGCTACATCCGGTTCGTTCCCGTCACCGATAAAGACGACGCGCTGCGCAAGGTCTCAAGGCACCAGCTCGATTTGCTAGTTGAATTTGGCGATGCACCTCGTTACTGGGTTAACCCCGATTCAGCAAAAGGCTATTTTGTCGAGCTTGCGTTGCTGCAATCCGATACAACGCAGCCGGCGAGCATAGACAAGGAACAAATCTCGGGCGATGCAATTGGTTACGCCGACTGGGTGCTGCCGGGTATCCTCGGAATGAACATGATGTTCAGCTGCATGTTCGGCGTCGGCTACGTTGTCGTACGCTACCGCAAGAACGGTTTCCTGAAGCGCCTGCGAGCAACGCCACTTACCTCACTCGAATTTATCGCCGCACAGGTCGCTTCACGCATGGTTTTGATCACGTGCATCACCGTGGTTGTCTTTGCCGCAACCCACATGATTCTGGACACGCGCATGGAGGGAAGCTATTTCACGCTGTTCCTGGTTGCTGTGGTCGGCGCGATATCGATGGTCTCGCTGGGCCTGATCATTTCAGCAAGAGTTACCAGCGAAGAGCTCGCCGGCGGACTATTGAACATGGTCAACTGGCCGATGATGCTGCTTTCCGGTGTCTGGTTTTCGCTTGAAGGTGCCGGCGAATTCGTGCAGAACCTGGCGAAAATTTTTCCGCTGACGCATGTCCTCAATGCCGCCCGCTCGGTTATGCTGGACGGAGCAACGCTCGGCGACGTCGCGCCAAGCCTTCTGGCTTTGACGGCGCTGAGCGCATTTTTCATTGGCATCGGGGCCAAAGTTTTTCGCTGGGGCCAGTACTAGGCGGATGTAAAGCTATGAGTTATTCACTGATTGATATCGGCGCAAACCTGGCGCACGACGGTTTCGATGATGATCGAGACGAAATTTTGCAGCGCGCAGCCGACGCCGGCGTAAGCAGAATTATCGTGACGGGCAGCAGCGACGAAAGCAATGTGAAAGCGGCCACGCTCGCCGAATCAAAACCCGGCGTTCTGTTCTCGACGGCAGGCGTACATCCACATCATGCCTCCGACTACAGCGAGCAAAGCGACGCAATGATCCGTAAATTGGTCGAAAAAGACGTCGTCGTCGCCGTTGGCGAATGCGGACTTGACTACTTTCGCAACTTCTCGCCACGCGACGCGCAGCTCGACGCTTTCCGCCGGCAGCTGGAGATCGCCAAGGATTGCAGCCTGCCGGTCTTCCTGCATCAGCGTGATGCACACGACGATTTCGTCGAGGTTCTCGAATCCGCCCTTCCCGACCTGTCGAACGCCGTCGCGCATTGCTTCACGGGCGAAGGCGAGTCGCTGCACGAATACATAGCGCTCGGCCTGTATATCGGAATCACGGGCTGGATCTGCGATGAGCGCCGTGGCCAGCACCTGCATGACATCGTCTCGATTATTCCGGACGATCGTCTGCTGCTCGAAACGGATGCGCCGTACCTGCTGCCGCGAACTTTGCGTCCGAAACCCCGGACCCGGCGCAACGAACCGGCCTATCTGCCCGAAGTGCTGAAAACCGTTGCTGAAGCGCGCGGTCAGAGCGTGGAGCACGTTGCCGCAATCACGACGGCCAACGCCGTTCGGTTCTTCGGGTTGCCGGAGAGCTAGCCGCTGCTGTAACTGATCGCGGCCTTCTGAATCAGTTCCCAGTGTGGCTTGAATGCCTCGATCTTGGACCTGGCCGCCTTTTTGTCAGGTTCACCGAACTCTTCCGCCAGGTCTTCGAGAGTACAGACAAGTCCGGGCACACCCTTGGTAAACTCTGCGCCGTCGAGAAACAATATGCGCCCCGCTACAGGAACCTGGCGGACAACCTGTCGCACGGCAGCGATGCGATCGTAAAGCATCGGCTGAGGATTTGAGAACGTGTAACGACGCTCGTCACTAATGACGGCCCAGTCCTGCATCTTATCGCTGCCAAAAACGGTGCCTTGCACATCCTTGATATCAACAATCAGAAGTCCCTGTGACGTCAGCAACAGTTGATCGATCTGAATTTCGCCCTCGTCCGCGCTCGGAATGATCAGACCTTCAATGCGTTCAAAACTGATTTCCTTGAACACTCGTCGCAGCGAGGTCCTTCTGCCAAGGATGTACCGGTAGATCAGCCAGATGAGCAACAGGGCGGCTACGGCGAGCGCCGGCAACAGCCAGGGCCTTGCATCGATCTGTAGGAAATCAGGCATCAGAATTCAACTCTATGTCCAGCGATCATCCTAAGCATCGCCGATGGCACTGGCAAGCGACTCAAGGTCCGGTTTTATGGTGATCGCATGGGCAGGTCGCGCGAGTATTTCCTCAAGCTCCGGAGGCAGTGGCACGGTCGTACCGATGATCGGCTCGACGATCGTCTCGAACTTCGCCGGATGTGCCGTGCCGACCAGGATCCAGTCATAAGCGCCCGCCAGCTCGTCATCAAGCTGGCGCCAGGTATGTGTTGCCGTCGCCGTGTGCGGGCAGGTGGCAAAACCGAACTCACGAAAGTCCTCGCGGATAGACGCCTCGATTTCTGCATCGCTAACCGACAGTACGCCAACCTGCTCACGCAGTACGTCGGCCTCACCCACGAGTTTGCGCAAACGCTCCATGTTGCTTGGATCACCCACGTCCATTGCCGATGCCAGCGTTCGCAGACTGGCGCGCGGCAGCCATTCGAGCGTTTCAAAGTAGTCTGCGATCGTACGATTGGCATTGGTCGCGAGGATAACCGGACCTATCGGCAAGCCCATCTCGCGAGCCATAATGCAAGCGAACGCGTTGCCGAGATTCCCCGTTGGAATAATGAATCCGGGCTTTTTGCCGGTACGCCGAAAATGCCTGAGGCTCGCATCCGCATAGTAGGTGCTTTGCGGCAAAAGCCGGCCGATATTGATGCTGTTTGCTGAGCTGAAACGATGAGCTGCGGAAAGTTCCGGATCTGCCATCGCAGCCTTGACCATGACCTGGCAGTCATCGAATGAGCCCTGCACTTTCAGCGACACCACGTTGTCACTCCAGCAACAAAGCTGGTGTGCCTGGCGATCGGAAACACGACCCTCCGGAAACAGAACAACAACGCGCATCCCGGGTCGCGCGTCGAATGCGGCCGCAACAGCGCCACCTGTATCACCCGACGTTGCCACGAGTATGGTCAGCGGTGAGTGCCCGTCGCTTTCGAGACGCGACAGACAGGCCGCCAGAAACCGCGCTCCAACGTCCTTGAACGCTGCGGTCGGGCCGTGATAGAGCTCCAGCAATGCCAGCTCGCGGCCTGTGGCAGGCAAAGGGGTTGCCGGAATCGGGAAACTGAAAGTTTCAGAAAGAATGGCTTCAAGCTGGTCCTCAAGGAGCGACCCCTCGAAGAACGGTTGCAGCAGGATTTTGGCAACCTGCGGTATGGAGTCCGCCGCGTCGAAACTGGCGGGCTCGAACGACGGCATGTGCTGCGGCAGGAACAATCCACCGTCGTCCGCAATACCTTTGCGCAGCGCGTCATCGAGGTTGACGGGCCCAGCCCCGCGGGTGCTGAAATACTGCATTCTCAGTCCTCGAGGTGCGCGCCTGGCGCAGTCATTGGACTGACCCAGGACTGGCAGCCAATACCCTGCTGTCGGCAGGCGTGCTCCATCGCGCTCGCAATGTTTCGGGCTTCGCTCTCCACGCACAGAGCGAACATGCTCGGGCCGCTGCCCGAAAGGCTGCAGCCCAGCGCGCCGGAACGCTTCGCGGCTTCGGTCACAGCGTCAAAACAGGGTACCGCCTGCGAACGTTGCGGTTCGATGACGACGTCGCGCAGCGTCTTTTTGATCAAATCTATATCGCTGGCGGCGCAGGCGGCGATAAATCCAGCGAGCAGGCCTTGCTGCTCGAGCCATTGTGCCATCGAGTAGCTTTTCGCAAGACGACGGCGCGCCTGGGCCGTATTAACCTGCAGGTCCGGATGCAGTAACACGGCACTCACCCCTCTTGGCACCGGTAAGCTCACAACCTCCGGAAGTAATACCTGCGGACAAAGGATGAGACCACCCAGCAAACTCGGCGCCACGTTGTCGGCGTGCAAACCGCCACTCGCATACTTTTCACCCTCCAGTGCGTAGGTGAGCAAGTCACCCTTGGGCAACGGTGTCTTGAGCAGCGCATTGACGGCGACGACTGCGGCAACCGCCGATGCAGCCGAGCTGCCCATGCCGGACTGCAGCGGGACGCCCTTATCAACTCTTAGCTCGACACCACCACCGTCGCCGTGATCATTCCACAAAGCCTGGGCCGCAATTGAGGCCGTGTTTTCGTCGGCATTATTCGAGAGGAAGGGATGAATTTCACCGTCGAGTCCGCGCACCTCGGCGAGGCTTATATTGGCGCCGTCCGTCCTGCGTGCCCGAACACGGTCGCCAACGTTCGTCAGTGCCAGCCCCAACATGTCGAACCCAACGGCGACGTTGCCGATCGATGCCGGCGCAAAGGCTGTAATGCTTTCACTCACATCATGCTCCCGCGCTCAGGTACTGAGCCAGCCGCAGCAGGTCACCAAAGACGCCGCCGGCCGTCACTTCCGGACCTGCTCCGGGCCCCTGAACGACGAGCGGGTTTGCGGAATAGCGTTCGGTTTCGAATTGCACAATGTTATCGGTCAGGTTGATGTTGCTGAACGCATGCTCGGGACCGACGGCAGCCAACCCGACCGTCGCTCTCCCATCCGCGCCCAGGCGGGCCACGTAACGCAGCTTCTCACCTTTTTCCCGCGCCGCCTCATAGATCGCGTCGATATCAGTATCAACCTCGGGTAAGCGATCGAGAAATTCCTCGAGGCTGCAGTCGCGCAGCTGTTTGGGGACCAGGTTCTGCACCGGAAAATCACCGATCTCAATTGTCTGTCCAAGCTCACGTGCCAGGATCGTCAACTTGCGCGCTACGTCCATCCCTGACAAATCGTCACGAGGGTCCGGCTCAGTGTAACCGCTCTCGCGCGCAGTTCGGACTATTTCGGAAAACGGCGTGGTGCCATCGTAAACGTTAAACAAATACGCCAGCGTTCCCGAAAAGATGCCCTGCACCTGGTGCACTTCATCGCCAGTATCAATCAGGTCGCGCAATGTCGTAATAATAGGCAGTGCGGCGCCAACGGTTGTTTCATAAAAGCAATGCGAGTTGCCGTGTGCAGCGCTGTCGCGCAGTGCGACGTAATTGTCGAATGGGCCACTAAATGCTTTCTTGTTCGGTGTAATGATATGTATGCCACGTTCCAGCCAGTCCGCATACTTGCCGGCAATGTGCTCACTTGCCGTGCAATCGATAATGACCGCGTGCGGCAGATGCTCCGGATTAATGTGTGCTTCCAGTTTGCCGAGATCGCAATCAACACCGTCTTTGGCGAGGTCTTCCTGCCACCGCGACAGGTCGATACTGCGATCGCCGAGCAGCATCGTTTGCGAGCGGGCAATAGCACGAACACGAAGATCCAGGTTGAACTCATCGTGAAGCCGCTGCGCCTGTTTTTCGATCTGACGCAGCAATGAAGTTCCGACTGTTCCCGGGCCGATAAGGCCGATCGAAAGCGTTTTGGCAGACAGGTAGAAACCCGAGTGCGCGGCTCGCAGCGCCTTGGTGGCTTCCTCGGAATCGACCACGGCAGAAATGTTCCTCTCCGACGAACCCTGTGCGATTGCGCGAATGTTGATACCGGCACGACCAAGCGTACCGAAGAATCGCGCGGCAATTCCCGGTGTCCCCGCCATGCCGTCGCCGACCACCGCGACAATACTCTGCGCTTTCGTAACTTCCACGCTCTGGATCTGGCCGCTTTCGAGCTCCTCGGCAAACGCGGCCGTGACGACCTTTCCTGCCCGATCTGCTACATCCTCCGGCACCGCGATACAGATCGAATGCTCCGAACTTGCCTGCGATATCAATGTGACAGACACGCCGGCCGTCTTCAGAGCGGCAAAAAGCCGGTCTGCAGTACCCGGCACGCCGATCATCCCGGAGCCTTCCAGGTTGACCAGCGCCATTCCGCCGATCGCCGTGATGCCCTTGATATTATCGACAAGCTCGGCCTGCTTGCCGATGCGGCTTCCCGGGTGCAGGGGATTGTGGCTGTTACGGATGATGACCGGAATGTCGCTGTCGATCGCGGGCCCGAGCGTCTGCGGGTGAATGACGTTGGCGCCGAAATACGCCAGCTCCATGGCCTCGTTATAGGTGAGCTGGTCGATGACCTGTGCCTCGGGAACCCGGCGCGGATCGGCGCTCATGACCCCGTCAACATCGGTCCAGATACTGAGTTCAGAAGCGTTACTCAGCGCCGCAAATATAGCGGCCGAGAAGTCGCTGCCGTTACGTCCGAGCGTCGTCTGGAGTCCGTCTTCATCTGTCGCGATGAATCCGGTAATTACCGCTGTTCCGGCGAAATTTTCGGGCACTACGACGGCGAATTTTTTTCGCGATTCGTCCCACAGGACGGAAGGCCCGAGCTCGGTCTGGTGCACCGTTACGACATCGCGCGCGTCGATCCAGGTTCCGCCTCGTGAGGGCGATTCCTGCTCGAGGTAGGCGGCGAGTAATCTCGCCGACCATATCTCGCCGTAGCCGGCGATGACGTCACGGCTGCGTTGCGGCGCTGATTTCACTAGGGCGATCGCTTTCAGGACGTCTGTAATATCGTCGGCGTCCCGACCCCAGGCGTCCAGAACAGACACCCGTCGATCGCCATCCACCAGTGCGCACACCGTTGTCGAATAGCGTTCGCCAATCGCGTGCAATTCGTCGACGAAGCTGTGGTCGTCCTGCTCCGCAAGTACTGCAAGTTGGATCAGGGCATCGGTCATGCCGCCCATGGCCGAGACTACGACACCGATTCGGGTATCGGCGTAGTCCAGAAGGATACCGGCTACGCGACGAAAGCAGGCCGCATCAGCCAGGCTGCTGCCGCCGAACTTGTGAATTTTCCAGCGATTCTCCGCCACTTTACAGAAGGCCCTGCTCAGAAAACGGTGAATGATAACGGCACTTGCCGACGCCGTCGCCTGTTTTAGATGAAATCAATGAGGTGGTGGGGCGTGTAGGGATCGAACCTACGACCAGTCGGTTAAAAGCCGAATGCTCTACCTCTGAGCTAACGCCCCTTTTGGAACCTCGGGATGGCGGGCATGCCACCGGAATCCGGCGGCATGATACCGGATACACTTCAAATGACAAGCGTCAGCCGGATTGGCTCCCGGACCAGCCTATACGCCTTCCTCTCCCATGCGCTTCAGCCTTTGCCCCGCAAGCCGTGCGGCCGTTGTTTCCGGGTAATCGGCCTGCACGCGCTGCAACGAATCGCGAGCCGCATTCCAGCGTTTGAGCTCGTAATTGCAGTATCCGATTTTCAGGAGTGCGTCCGGCACTTTGCGTGAACGCGGATAGTCTTTGATGACGACCTCAAATGCGGCAAGGGCTTCGTCAAATTTCTGCGTCACGTAGAACGATTCTGCCAGCCAGTACTGGGCGTTGTCGGCAAGTTCACTGTCCGGATAGGCGACCAGGAATTGTTCAAACGCCATCGCAGCCGGTTCGTAACGCTGTTGTTTGAGCAGCTCGAACGCCGCCTGGTAGTTGTCGCGATCCGAGCCCCCTGGCATCGGCAGCTGACCCGGAGACAGGGTTCCACCTTCCATCACACTGACGGCACTTCGAGACCGCAACGCGGTCTCCAGCTCCTGGATACGCGCATCGAGATCAGCGTAAAGCTGCCGCTGCCGGTCTGCCGTAGTTTCGGAGCCGTGTTCCAGGGTCTCCAGGCGGCCCGTGATTTCATCGTTTTGCCGTTCCAGCATGCTGACCTGCTGCGTCATGGTCACGAGGCTCTGGTTTTGCAACACGCGCTCAATAGCCTGCAAGCGGCGCTCCAGATCATCGAGTTTCGCGACCTCCTGATCGTCAACGGGCTGCAATAACTCGCAGCCACCGAGAGCTGTCAGTAACGGCGCCAGCAGCAGCAATCTTCTTGTCTGAATTGCCATCGATTAATTGGTGTACCTGATCTCGACACGGCGATTCTGGGCATAGTCCATTTCGGAGCTGCCGAACGAAGCCGGACGCTCTTCACCGAAGCTCACGGTGGAGATCTGCGATGCGGAAACGCCCTGGATCATCAGCATCTGTCGCACCGACTGTGCACGACGCTCGCCGAGCCCAATGTTGTACTCGCGTGAACCTCGCTCGTCGGCGTGGCCTTCGAGACGAATCCTGAGGCGCACATTTTCGCCAAGCTGCATGGCGTGACGCGATACGAGGTCCTGGTCCTGCGGACGCACCTCGGATGAGTCGAAATCGAAATAAATGACCATTCCCAGCTCGCCGGCCGACGGATCCTCGATAAACTCGCCGGCGCCCAGGCCACCCGCGCCCATGCCGTCGGTCGATGCGCCCGTGTCACCATAGGTGGTGTCGGTGGGCTCGGGGTCCGGCAACGTCGGGTTGCCACAAGCAACCAGGAAAGCGGCCATCAGGCCAACTGCAATCAATCTCAAATAAGACATCTTCAAGTCCTTGCTTGTAATCTTCGAAAACGAAGAAACTATATAAAAAACAATAATTAAATTAAACTACTTAAAGCAAACTCTTACAACTAAAACCGCGGAAACGGCGACCAGACCGGCTCCCTGACGTCGCCGCGCCCGGAGGCCATCTTCTGCCGTATCAGCCCATCGGCCGATACCGTTTCCAGCACACCGTTGCGGCCCTGTCGGGTGGCATAAATCAGGATATCGCTGTTGGGTGCGAAACTCGGGCTCTCATCCTGCTGACCGCTCGAGACGACCAGGAGGTCCTTGCGCGCCAGGTCCATTACGGCGATCCGGTAGCTACCGCGATCGTTGTGCACCATGGCCAGTCGCGTTCCGTCCGGCGACAGTCGAGGCCGCGCATTATAACTCCCCTCGAAAGTAATGCGCTCCGGCGTGCCGCCCGTTGCCCGCACCCGATAGACCTGCGGCCCCCCGGCACGATCCGACGTGAAATAGATATAACGGCCATCCGGGGACCAGGTACCTTCGGTATCGATCGCCCGGTGCGTCGTCAGCTGCTGCAGCTTCCGCGACGTGATATCCAGCGTGTAGATGTCGAGATTGCCCTCAACCCCGCCGAGGGTAACCACGAGTTTGCGTCCATCCGGCGAAAAGGATGGCGCGCCGTTGATGCCGGGCTGGCTCGAGACCTTGAAACGGTTACCGCTCCTGAGTGTTTGCACGAAAATCGCCGACTTGTTGTCTTCGAAAGAGACGTACGCCAGCTGCCGGCTGTCCGGAGACCAGGCGGGCGACATGATCGGGTTGTTGCTCTCCATGATCGTATATTCGTTTTCACCGTCCTGGTCGGCCACGACGAGGGAATAAAGCCGCTGTTGGCCCTGCTGCGCCGCCGTTACATACGCGACCTTGGTGCCGAACACGCCCTTGATGCCGGTCAGCTTCTCGTAAATCATGTCAGCCGCCCTGTGCGCCGCATCGCGCATCGTGCCGCGAGTGGCCGGCATGCGATAGCCAACCAGCTGCTTGCGACCGAAGACGTCAAACAGCTGAAACTGCAGGGTATAGGCATCCTCAGCGGTTTGAGCGACGCTGCCAACCACGACCGCCTCGACGCCCACGAAGCTCCAGTCCTGGAAATCGACATCGGCACCGCTGGTCGGCTTCTGCAGCATCTTGCTCTCGGGTATGGGCTCGAATCGCCCGCTGCGCCTTAGATCGCTCGTGATCACGGCGGCCACGTCGAGCGGCATTTCGGCTCCGCTGCCCTGCCAGCCGAACGGCACGATCGCGACCGGCGTTGGCTGGGCAACACCCTGGACGTCGATTACGAGCTCCGCGTAGCTGCTTCCGGCCACGAATACCAGGATGGCCAGACTAAGTTTGAGTCTTTTCAGCACAATGTCCTCTTTGCTTGTTGTTTCTGACCTATTGCTGTTTGCTTAAGTTTAACAATATGTTGGGGTCGAACAGATTCGGCTCCGGCGGGTCCGGCAGCGGCGAAGACCGCTTAATAGCTGCCTCGATGGACCGCTTGACGGCTTCATCGCCGTTACAGCGCACGAACGATACACCAAGCACGTCGCCGCCGCGTGCCTGGCGTACCCGAACCGAGCAAGACAGGTCGTCCTGGGCGCTGGCTGGCACCTTCCAGTTGCGGTAGATCCTCTGCTGAATCATCGCCTGGTACACGGCCAACTGGCCCGAATCTATGGCCGCGAGCCGTTCCGATTCCGCATCGATCTCGCCCTGACGCTGCTCCGCCTCCATTTCGCGCCGCAGCCGCTCGTTTTCCTCGCGCTGCCGACGGATGTCTTCCTCGCGCTGTTTTTCGGCCTCGATGCGCTTCCTCTCCTTTTCGTCTTCCTCGCGTTTCTTGCGCTCTGCTTCTTCCTTTTCTTTCTTTTTGCGCTCGGCCTCTTCCTGCTGACGAATCTTCTCCAGGCGCTCTTTTTCGAGCAGCGCGTCGAGCTGGCGCTTCTCTTCCTCCGCCTGGCGCCGCAGCTCCTCGCTATTGTCGGGTTCGGGTTCGGGCTCTTCTACGATCGGTTCAGGTTCCGGTTCGGGTTCAGGCTCTTCTACAACCGGTTCCGGTTCCGGTTCGGGCTCGGGCTCGACGACACGGGGCGGCGCCGCCTCCGGAATCTCGGTGACGAGCGTCGCCCGCACGGCCAGCGGCGTAAACGGCGTCGGCCGCGCCAGGTCGTAGACCGCGATCATGGAACCAAGGATCAGCACGTGCAGGAGCACTGCCAGGCTGGCCGGGATGATGTTGTTTGAGTCGCGAAACACGCGGTCGATCACTCCGGGATAGGGTAGGTATCCAGCGGATCGGTGACAAACCCGATGTTATTGGCGCCGGCCTGCTGCAGCAGCACCATGGCGCCGACTACGTTCCCGTACGGCACGGCACGGTCTGCTTTGACGAACAACGGCGTCTCCGGTTTTTCCTCAAGAACGACAGACACGATCGTGACGATCTTCCTGCCGGAAGACGGTTTGTCTTCATCGTCCCCGGCGTTGATGTAGAGGTTGCCCTCGGCGTCCACGCTCAGGACAAGCGGGTCATGGTCTGGCACAGACTCGATGGGCTCGGCGTTCGCCTTGGGCAACTCGACCTCGATGCCCTGGGTCAACAGCGGTGCTGTAACCATGAAGATGATCAGCAGCACGAGCATGACGTCGATATACGGCACGACGTTGATTTCAGCCATGAGTTTGCGCTTCTTAATCGACGCAGGCATCTCAGGCTCCCTGCTTCTTACGAGCGTGCCGCTGCAGGATGCTCGAGAATTCTTCCGTAAAACCGTCGTAGCGGTATTCGAGGCGCACTACCTTGTCGGCATAGCGGTTGTAGGCGATGACGGCTGGAATCGCCGCGAACAGGCCCATGGCCGTAGCGATCAGCGCCTCGGCGATCGGCGGCGCAACAACGGCCAGCGTTGCTGTCTGCTGGTTGCCGATCTTAATGAAGGCAACCATGATTCCCCACACCGTGCCGAACAGGCCCACATAAGGGCTCGTCGAGCCGATCGTGGCGAGCGTCGCGAGGCTTTGCTCGAGGCGATCGACTTCGCGCATTTGCGCCACGCGCATGGCTCGACGGCACTCGTCGACAATCTTGTCGGTGCTGCTGCCGCCGGCCTGCAGCGCGCGATTGAATTCCCGGAAGCCGGCCTCGAAGATGCTGGACATCCCGACACTGCCGCCTTTCGCTCGCGTCGCGCTGCTGTAGAGGGTATTCAGGTCGCCCCCCGACCAGAACGCCGCCTCGAACTCGTCCGAGGCATGCGTCGTCCGCCGTAACAATCGGCGCTTGGTGAAGATAATGGTCCAAGACACCAGCGACGCAATGATCAGCAGCAGTATCACTACCTGCACCGGGATACTCGCCTCGATCAATAGTCCAATAACGGACATATCTCCAGTCATGATTTGTTTTCCCCAAATAAAGACGGTGGTATGCGTTTCGGCCGCATCGTATCGGCATCGAGATACGCCGCTTTGACAGTGCCGTCAATGAGTAATTCACCATCGAGACTGTCTCGATAGATCTTTTGTTCAATTTCGAACGACACGCGTGTCAGGTTCCCAAGCCCTGCTGTCACTATCAATTGGTCACTCAGTCGGGCCGGGGCGGCGAAGCGAACCTGCACTTCGGCAACGACGAAAATGCGACGCTCCTCGTCCATTAACGCCACCATGTCAACGCCGAGCGACCGCAGCCATTCCGTGCGCGCGCGCTCCATAAAGCGAAAGTAATTTGCGTAATACACGACTCCCTGCGCGTCGGTGTCCTCGTAATAAACGCGAACAGGCCACTCGAAGGTCTTGTCGTCACGTGATGTCAAACGGCAGCTCCTGGTTGGCAGACGACGTTGGTGGCGTGAGCCCGAAATGCAGATAAGCATTCTTGGTCGCTACCCTGCCCCGCGCGGTTCGCATCATGAAGCCCTGCTGGATCAGGAAAGGCTCAACGACATCTTCAATATTACCGCGCTCCTCTCCGATGGCCGCTGCCAGGCTCTCGATACCGACCGGGCCGCCGTCGAATTTCTCGATGATCGTCAGCAGCAGGCGCCGGTCCATCGCGTCAAAGCCATGCGGGTCTACCTGCAGAACGTTCATCGCGCCTTCCGCAACCTTGCCTGTGACGACGCCGTCACCCTCGACTTCGGCGAAGTCTCTTACTCGGCGCAACAGGCGGTTGGCGATACGGGGCGTGCCGCGCGAGCGCGTCGCGATGGCCGTCGCGCCTTTGTCTTCAATCGGCAGATTCAGGATACGGGCCGAGCGCTGCACGATGGCCTCGAGATCATCGCTGGAGTAGAACTCCAAACGCTGCACAATGCCGAAGCGATCGCGCAGCGGAGAGGTCAGCAATCCGGCGCGCGTCGTTGCACCCACCAGCGTGAACGGCGGCACGTCGAGCTTGATGGAGCGCGCCGCGGGCCCTTCACCAATCATGATGTCGAGCTGAAAATCCTCCATCGCGGGATACAGCACTTCCTCGACGACCGGGCTCAGCCGATGGATTTCATCGATGAACAGCACGTCATTGGGCTCCAGGTTGGTCAGCAGCGCCGCGAGGTCGCCGGGGCGTTCCAGCACAGGCCCGGAGGTGTGGCGCAGGTTGACGTCCATCTCGTTGGCAACAATGTGCGCAAGCGTCGTCTTCCCTAACCCGGGTGGCCCGAAGATCAGGACGTGATCCAGCGCTTCACCGCGTCGCCGGGCCGCCTCGATGAAAACCTCCATCTGCTGCTTGACGCCGGGCTGGCCGCCGTAGTCTGCGAGCGTTTTTGGTCGTATCGCCCGATCAAAAGCCTTGTCCTCGGGCGCAGGCTCGGCGCTGCTCAGACGATCGTGTTCAACGCCGGCCATTTATCGGGCTGCCTGTTTCAATGCGTGTCGAATGATGTCCTCGGCGGATTTGTCGTCGGTATCCAGTTTGCTTATCAGCTTGTTGACCTCGTTGGTCTTGTAGCCCAGCGCAACCAGCGCATCGTGCGCCTCGCTGCGCGCGCTGGCCTCGCCGGTCAACGGCGCGGCCCCTGGCCTCATCGGCACGACCTTGTCGATTCTGTCGCGCATTTCAACGATCAGCCTCTCGGCCGTCTTCTTGCCGACGCCGGGAATCTTGGAGAGCGTTGTCGTGTCTTCGTACTCGACGCAACGTCGAAAATCGCTGGCGGTCATTGCTGACAGAATTCCCAGTGCCATTTTGGCGCCGACACGATTGACCTTGAGTAGGGTGCGGAAAAGCAGGCGCTCGTCGTCGCTGGCGAACCCGTAGAGAATCTGGGCGTCCTCGCGCACGACCAGGTGCGTATGCAGAAACAGTTCAGTGCCGGCTGCCGGCAGGTCGAGGAACGTGGACATCGGTGTCTCGACCTCGTAGCCGACACCGTTGCACTCGATGACGACTTGCGGCGCCTGTTTCGAGAGCAAACGGCCGCGCAGGGAACCGATCATCGCTGACCCGCAATGGCGTTGCCGCTGCCCAGCCGCGCGTGAATGCGCCGCTGGTTGCCGTGGCACAGGGCCGCCGCAAGCGCGTCGGCCGCATCTGGTGCAGGCGTGCCGCCGAGCTTCAGAATCGACACGACCATGTGCTGTACCTGCTCCTTGGTCGCAGCACCCGTGCCAACAACTGCCTGCTTGATCTCACGCGGCGCGTACTCAAACACTTCGAGATTGTGCTCGAAGGTGGCACATATCGCGGCCGAACGCGCATGACCGAGTTTGAGGGCACTGCCCGCGTTCTTGTGCATGAAGACACTCTCGATCACGACAATGTCGGGCTGGTACTCGAGGACGATGCCGCTCACGGAGTCGAAGATCTGCCTCAGCCGGTCCGCGAAGGCCCCGTTCATACTCGCTACCGTGCCGCTGGCCACGTAGGCCGGCGTGTCGCCCTGGAAGTCGAGCACGCCGAAGCCGGTTAGGCGCGAGCCCGGATCGATACCGAGTATGCGCTGCTTATCGCTCAAAGCTGTCTTCGAGCTGCGCCAGGACGTCTTCACTGATATCGGCGTTGCTGTAGACGTCCTGTACATCATCGAGATCCTCGAGCAACTCGAGCATCTTTACCATTGATCCTGCCTCCTTGACCTCGAGCGTCGCGTTGGTCGATGCCCGCATCGTTACCTCGGCGCTCTCAGCCTTGAGACCGGCTTTGCGCACCGCGTCACGGACTGCCTCGAACTCGCCGGGATCGGTCAGAACCTCGATGGACCCATCGGAATCGACAATAACGTCTTCGGCTCCCGCTTCTATCGCTGCCTCCATGACAGCATCTTCATCGCTACCCGACGGGAACAGCAGCTGCCCCACGTGATTAAAAAGATAATTGACGGACCCGTCTGCGCCGAGGTTGCCGCCGAACTTGGTGAACGCGTGGCGCACGTCGGCCACGGTCCGATTCTTGTTGTCTGTCAGGCAATGCACCATGACGGCCGTGCCACCCGGTCCGTAGCCTTCGTAGCTGATTTCCAGGTAGTCGGCGCCGTCCGTTTCGCCGGCGCCGCGCTTGATGGCTCGCTCGATATTGTCCTTGGGCATGCTCTGCGCCTTGGCTTTGTCGACTGCCAGGCGCAGCCGCGGATTGGCGTCCAGATCGCTGCCGCCCATCTTGGCCGCGATCGTGATCTCACGAATCAACTTCGTAAACAACTTGCCGCGCTTTTTATCCTGAGCGCCCTTGCGATGCTGGATGTTCGCCCATTTACTGTGTCCTGCCATGCCGCCCTGCTTTTCGTGCCCAACGAAACTGCGCGTATGATAACGGGTATTACCGCGACAGGCACACCTGAGACTTCCTGCGAATGGCCGCGACAGACCTCGAAAATGTTACTGAACATGATGACGCGGATGATGTCGTTGGCACGGTGCAGAGCTTTCTCGGCAGATTGCCGGAAAAAGACGGCCTGAGGGGCGCTATTGACGAGGGCCGTCAAATTGCCGAGATCGTTGCTCCGCTTGGGCTACCGCAGGAATTGCTCGCGGCCGTGCATGCCTATCCACTGTACAGAGAGAATCTTCTTGATAGTAACTCATTACAAAACAAACCTTTAAGCGATATATCTCGATTTATTATAGGTCTGGAACAGCTGAACCAGTTCTCCCTGCCGGACGACTGGCAGCCGGGCGAGGCGCTGGCCGTGCAGCAATCCGAGGCGCTGCGAAAGATGCTGCTTGCCGTGGTCTCCGACGTCCGCCTGGTGCTGGTCCGAATTGCCGAGCAGCTTTTTCGGCTGCGCCAGGCGAAAACAGCGCCGCGAGAAATGCAGCAGGCGCTGGCACTCGAAGCGCGCGAAATTTATGCCTCGCTTGCCAACCGGCTGGGTGTCTGGCAACTCAAATGGGAGCTCGAGGATCTCGCCTTCCGCTACCTAGATCCCGACACCTACCTCGATATCGCGCGAACGCTCAAGGAGAAGCGTACCGAACGCGAGGGCTTCCTCGACGACGTGCAGGAGACGCTGAAGCGAGAGCTTGGCACGCAGGGCATCGAGGCAACAATTTCCGGGCGCCCGAAACACATCTACTCCATATGGCGCAAGATGCAGCGCAAGGGCCGTGGCATCGAGTCGCTCTATGACATTCGCGCCGTGCGTATCCTGGTCGATGATATCGGCGAATGCTATGCCGCACTCGGTGTGGTCCACAACCTCTGGTCGTATATTCCAGGTGAATTTGACGACTACATCGCCAACCCTAAAGAGAACAATTACCAGTCACTGCATACCGCGGTCATCGGACCCGAGGGAAAAACCCTCGAAGTGCAGATTCGCTCGCACGATATGCATCGTCATGCGGAACTCGGTGTCGCGGCGCACTGGCGGTACAAGGAAGGCGGCGGCGCACCAGCGGCTTTCGATCAGAAGATCCAGTTCCTGCGGCAGCTGCTGGAGCCTACCGATGACGGCGCTGACCTGCTCGACCAGATTCGCGAAGATTTCTTCGAAGACCGTGTGTACGCCATCAGTCCCAAGGGTGACGTCGTTGAATTGCCGGCTAGTGCCACGCCGCTGGATTTTGCCTATCACGTACACACGCAGGTGGGTCATCGTTGCCGTGGCGCCAAGGTCAACGGACGAATTGTCCCGCTGACCTACCACATAGAGAATGGCGATCATGTCGAAATCATCACCGGGAGCCAGTCGAAGCCCAGTCGGGACTGGCTGAGTCCGAAGCTCGGCTACCTGGCGGGCGCAAGAGCACGCGCCAAAGTTCGCAACTGGTTTCGCCAGCAGGACCGCGACCAGCACCAGCGACAGGGTCGCGAAATCCTCGATCGCGAGCTGGCGCGTCTCGGCGTCAAGGATATGGCGACCGACAGTATTGCGAAACAGCTGAAGCTGAAGGACACCGATACGCTCTGTGTTGCGTTGGGCGCCGGTGATCTGACGTCGGCCTCGATCGCGACCGCCTTGCAGCACCTGCGCGGCAAGGAACTGCCGGACCGCATCCGATCGCGGCGACACAACCTGCAGAAAGGCAGCAAACCGGATTCCACCGCAGTCAGCGGCATTGGTGACCTGATGTGCAATTTCGCTCGATGCTGTCGCCCGGTGCCGCCCGAGCCGATTGTCGGCTACATCACGCAGGGTCGTGGCGTCAGTATCCATCGCCAGGACTGTGGCAATTTTCTCGGGCTGAATCGCCGCCATCCGGAACGCATCGTCGAGATCGGCTGGGGAAAACATGACGCCGGCGCCTACCCCGTCGACCTCACGCTGCACGCGTTTGATCGCAGCGGTCTGATCCGCGACATTACCTCGGTGCTCGCCGACGACCATGCCAACGTCATTGATTTGAAGAGCCATACCGACAAGAAATCGATGCAGGTCGTCATGGATATCAGCATCGAGATCAGCGATCTGCCAACCCTGAGCACGGCAATCACCCGGCTCGAGCAGATACCCAACGTGGTGTCGGTCAGACGAAAAAGCTGACGTCGTCGGATAGTTACACGACACAAAACGATGTCATCGACAGGCAAGTCTCGTCCTGAATAACAACACGAGAAATCGATCAAAAGCCATCAGACACTGAGCGGCTGTCAAGGGCCGAATAACCGTTACGATGCAGCTCCGGTCGCGCGCGTCTTGCCTTTGACGATGTCGGTGGCGAGCGCCATCATCGACGTCAGATCACCCAGGTTGGCGGGCACGACAAATGTATTGCCGGTTTTCGCGAGCCTGCCAAACTCTTGAATGTACTGTTCGGCAATACGCAGCTGCATAGCTTCAGGGCCGCCTTGATCAATCACGGCATTGGCAACCTTGCGTAGCCCCTCCGCTGTCGCCGTTGCCACGGCGAGGATGGCTTCCGCCTCACCCTGCGCCTCATTGATTTGCTGCATCTTGACAGCCTCGGACTCCTTGATAACGCGCTGTTTCTCGCCCTCAGCCTCGTTTATCTTTGCATCACGAACACCTTCCGATGTCAGGATGACCGCGCGCTTTTCACGTTCCGCGCGCATCTGTTTTTCCATCGCGCTCAGCACGTCTTGCGGCGGATTGATATTCTTGATTTCATAACGAAGCACCTTCACGCCCCAGGGATCGCTCGCTTTGTCGAGCTCAGCGACAACGTTCTGGTTGATGGTGCCGCGCTCTTCGAAGGTGCGATCGAGATCGATCTTGCCGATTTCGCTACGCAATGTTGTCTGTGCCAGCTGCGAGATCGCGAACATGTAGTTTCCTATTCCGTACGAAGCACGCGCCGGGTCCAGCACCTGCATATAGAGCACACCGTCGACGCCGACCTGGACGTTGTCTTTGGTAATACAGATTTGCTCGGCGATGTCAGCGGCCTGCTCCTTGAGCGTGTGCTTGTACGCATTGCGCTCGAGAAACGGGATCAGAATGTGAAACCCGGCATTCAGCGTCTTGCTGTATTTGCCCAGGCGCTCAACGACATAAGCGTTTTGCTGCGGCACAACCACCGCCGTCTTGAGCAGGATGATGATCGCGACAAATGCGACTGCCAGTGAAACAATAAGCGATTCCATAACTACGTCCTTTGTTTTTTCTATTACTGGGCTTTGATGCGCAGGGTCAAGCCATCGACTTCGACAATCGTTGCACGCGCGCCAGCGGGAATTGACGACTCGCCGATATTGCGCACGGTCCATTTGGTGCCACGATATTCGAGGCGAGATTCCGCACCTGGCTCGAGCTGCGCTGGTACGTCAACCGAATTGCCTGACAAGGTCTCATTAAAACCGATTGCGCCGCCGCGAATCTTGTCGTACAGGCTTTTACGGAACGTGAAAAAAGCGATCAGTGACAGCGCTGCGAAAGCCATCCATTGTGCCCATTCGGGCATGACAATGCCGAACAGTCCGGCCAATCCGACGAGGGCTGCGGATATGCCCAGGAATACGAGGTAGAACTGAGCATCGATTGCGAATAGTTCTGTACCCAGCAAAACCGCGCCAAGAATCATCCAGCTCCACCAAGTCATCGCGCCACTCCCTAATTAGCCGATGCCCACTATATCGTTATTTCGGTTACTATCCACTGCGCCGAAAGCGAAAAATAACAAGGGGAACGGCATGCAAGAGATCGTCGACTGGCTGAACGGGATCATTTGGAGCAACGCCCTGATCTTCCTGTGCCTTGGCGCGGGACTGTTCTTTTCGATACTTACGCGTTTCGTGCAGGTACGCCTGTTCAAAGAAATGATCCGCCTGCTGTTTTCGAGCAAGGAATCCGATCGCGGTATCTCGTCATTCCAGGCGCTCTCCGTATCATTATCGGGGCGCGTTGGCACCGGCAATATTGCGGGTGTCGCGGCCGCCATCGGCTTTGGTGGACCCGGCGCCGTTTTCTGGATGTGGGTCGTCGCTTTCCTCGGTGCTTCTACCGCCTATGTCGAATCAGCGCTTGGCCAAATCTACAAGGAAGACGACGACGGGCAATATCGCGGCGGGCCGGCCTACTACATCGAGAAAGCGATGGGTCAGAAGTGGTATGCATGGATTTTTGCCATTACGACCATCGTCGCGACCGGTCTCCTCCTTCCCGGCGTGCAGTCGAACAGCATCGGCAACGCCGCGGAGCTGGCCTTCGGTGGCGAGACAATTATCAATTTCTTTGGCGATGACATCAGCGCAACAAAGATAGCGACGGCCGTGATCGTGGTATCAGTCCTCGGATTCATCATCTTCGGTGGCGTGAAGCGCATCGCCCATTTCACGCAAATCGTGGTGCCGTTCATGGCGCTCGGCTACATCGTGATGGCGCTGGGGATCATCGGTTTTCATATCAGCGAACTGCCAGACATCGTCGCTTTGATTTTCAAGGATGCCTTCACGCCCATGGCCGGCGTCGGTGCCGCCATCGGATGGGGTGTAAAACGCGGTGTGTACTCGAATGAAGCAGGCCAGGGAACGGGTCCGCATGCGGCGGCGGCGTCCGAAGTGCAGCATCCGGCGCAACAGGGGCTGGTGCAGGCATTCTCGGTCTATGTCGACACCTTGTTCGTATGTTCAGCCACGGCGTTCATGATCCTGATTACCAACCAGTACTATGTAACAGGCCTCGACGTCGTCGTCAGCGGCGGCATGCTGGGAAGCGAAATCCAGGCGAACAGCCCTGCTTTTACACAGTATGCGCTTGAAAGTGTCATAGGTGGTTTTGGTAAGACGTTTGTCGCGGTGGCACTGTTCTTCTTCGCCTTCACGACGCTGCTTGCGTATTACTACATTGCTGAAACCAACGTGGCTTACATCCGGCGCACTATTCGCTTTCCAGGTGAACTAGTAATCCTGAAGCTCGCGTTGATGACCTCGGTGTTCTACGGAACGATTCGCTCCGCCGATCTCGCCTGGGCACTCGGGGACGTAGGCGTTGGCATCATGGCGTGGCTGAACATAATCGGAATATTGATCCTGTTCCTGATGGGCAGCCCGGCATTAAAGGCGCTTAAAGACTACGAAAGGCAGCGCAATGCCGGAGTATCCGAGTACACCTTCGATCCCAGGAAGCTGGGCATCAAGAACGCGAATTTTTGGGAATAGCGGAATGCCGGCCGGCCGCATCTACTTATTTGGAAAGTTCAACGCCCGCTTGTCGACTGCCAATGCAGCTTCATGCACGGCCTCGGCCAGGCTGGGATGTGCGTGAATCGTGCGCTGCAAGTCTTCGGTACTGGCTGAGAACTCGAGCGCAAGAACCGCTTCGGCGATCAGCTCGCCAGCCATCGGCCCGACGATGTGAACACCGAGGATTTCATCGTCATCCTTTGACGAGATGATCTTGACCATGCCCGAGGTCTGCTCCATCGCCTTGGCACGACCGCTGGCCATGAAAGGAAACGAACCCGTCTTGTAGGGACGTCCGCTGGCTTTCACTTCTGCTTCGGTCTTGCCAGTCCAGGCAATCTCGGGGCTGGTATAGAGAACCGAAGGAATAACGTCGTAGTTCATTTCCGCTACTTGACCGCCGATCAGGTCGGCGACCATCACGCCTTCCTCAGAGCCTTTGTGGGCCAGCATTGGCCCGCGCACGCAGTCGCCAACAGCGTAAACGCCTTTCACTCGCGTACGGCACTCATCGTCGACAACAATGAAACCGCGCTCGTCCAGCTGAATGCCTGCGTCATCCGCAAACAAATTGTCCGTGTGGGGCCGACGCCCGACGGCAACAATGAGCTTGTCGACTTCGATAGTCTGCGCGCCGTCTTTATCCTCGTACTCCACTTTGACACTTTTTTTTCCGGCCGTGCCTTTGGCAACCTTCGCACCGAGCTTGATATCAAGACCCTGCTTCTTGAACTCCTGTGCCGCAACCTTCGCGACGTCTCGGTCAGCCATAAACAGAAAGTCGTCCATCGCTTCGAGAATCGTCACTTTCGAACCCAGCCTCGCCCAGACGCTGCCAAGCTCAAGCCCGATCACACCCGCACCAACCACACCAAGCCGCACAGGAACGGCTTCCAGTTCCAGCGCGTCCCAGGAATCAATAATCTTCTCGCCGTCGAACGGCGCAATACCGAGGTTAATCGGAGATGACCCCGACGCAAGCACAACGTGTTTTGCATCAATGGTCTCGGCATCGCCGGAGACCGGCGTAAACTCGACCTTTTTCCCGGCAAGTAACTTGCCGTGACCGACAAGACCTTCAACCTTGTTGGCTTTGAACAGGCCTGCGATGCCGCCCGTCAGCTGCCGAACGATGCTCGCGCGACGCTTTTGCATGGTCGCGATATCCATGGCAACGTCGCCAGTCTGGATGCCATGTTTCTTGAACTCGTGCTGTGCGCGGTGGTACAGCTCGGAAGACTCGAGCAGTGCTTTGGATGGAATACACCCCGCGTTAAGGCAGGTCCCACCGAAGGCGTTCTTGCCATCCCTGTTCTTCCACTCGTCGATACACGCTACCGTCAGGCCATGCTGCGCGGCCCTAATCGCCGCGATATAACCCGCCGGGCCAGCACCTATAACTACGACATCAAAACTTTTGCTCATCTATTTTCCGGTCCTGTTCGTCGAAACCGTTCAGACCTGCAGCAACAGGCGACTCGGATCCTCTAGCTGTTCCTTGATGGCAACGAGAAATTGCACCGCCTCTTTGCCGTCTATTATGCGATGGTCGTAAGTCACCGCCAGGTACATCATCGGTCGCGCAACTATTTCTCCATCGACGACCATCGGTCGCTGCTGGATGTTGTGCATGCCGAGGATTGCGCTCTGCGGCTGATTCAGGATCGGCGTTGACATCATGGAACCAAAAATTCCGCCGTTCGTTATCGTAAACGTGCCGCCCGTCAGATCCTCCATGCTGATAGTGCCGTTCTGCGCCCTCTGCGCCACAGAATTCAACGCGGCCTCGAATTCTGCAAAGCTCATCTGATCAACGTCGCGAATCACGGGAACCATCAGGCCGCGATCGCTCGATACCGCGATGCCGATATCGTAGTAATTGTGATACACGATATCGTTACCTTCGACAGACGCATTGACCACTGGAAATTTCTTGAGAGCCGCGACTGCCGCCATCGTAAAGAAGGACATGAAGCCTAGTCGAACGCCGTGCTTTTCTTCAAACTTGTCTCGGTAGCGACTGCGCAACGCCATAACTTCCGTCAGGTCGACTTCGTTAAACGTCGTCAACATCGCCGCCGTCTGCTGTGCTTCGATCAAACGCTCGGCAATGCGTGCCCGCAGACGCGTCATCGGCACGCGTTGTTCGTTTCTTGCGAGTCCTACGGTGACTTCATCGTCAACCGCGGCTGGTGTCGGATCTCCCGGCGTGACCTCACCACTGTCATCGGCCTTGAGGAACGTCATAACATCCGCTTTCGTGAGTCGCCCGTCTTTCCCGCTTCCCGTCACCATGGTCGCATCGAGATCATGTTCGTCAAGCAGGCGACGAACCGCAGGGCTGGTTTTGACCGGGCCCTTGATCTCCTTCTGCTTCTTCTTCGCCTTCGGCTCGGCCGGTTTTTCTTCGGCTTTTTCCTCGGCTGGCGCCGCGGCAACGGCCGCCTCACCCTCTTCGAGTATCGCCAGCAGATCGCCCGCTACTACCGTAGCACCGTCTTTCGCGACTATCTTGGTGATTGTCCCTGACGCGGGAGCGGGAACTTCGAGAACGACCTTGTCGGTTTCGAGGTCAACCAGATTCTCATCGCGCGCAACGGAGTCGCCTACTTTCTTGTGCCAGCCAACGAGCGTCGCATCTGTCACGGATTCCGGCAACGCGGGCACCTTGATCTCAATCGTCATGTTGTTTTCCGTTTGGTTTTTCGAGGCTTGGCCACTTTGCTAGCCTCTTTTTTTATATCGAGGGCGGCTTCGACCAGCGCCTGTTGCTGTTGCAAGTGAACTTTGAAAATGCCCGAAGCCGGCGCTGCCGCACCGGGCCTGCCTGCGTAGTAAAGCTGCTGGTGTTTTTTCAGCGGCTCCTGGAGGCGATGCTTGATCTGGTACCATGCACCCTGATTGAGTGGCTCTTCCTGGCACCAGATAATTTCCTTGACGTGTTCGTACTGTTCGAGAAGTTCGGCATATTCAGTGATCGGAAACGGATACAGCTGCTCTATGCGAATAATCGCAATATCGCCAATACCGTGAGCTTCGCGCGCCTCGAGCAAATCGAAATATACCTTGCCGCTACAGAAGACCAGGCGGCGCGTCTTCGTCGTTGCTATCGCCTCTATTTCAGGAATGAGCGATTCAAAGTGTCCGCTCGACAACTCGGCCAACGCCGATACGGACATCTTGTGTCGCAGCAGGCTCTTTGGCGTCATCACGATCAGCGGCTTGCGGAACAATCGCACCTGCTGGCGCCGCAGCATATGAAACATCTGTGCGGGGGTCGACGGCACGCAAACCTGGATATTGTGTTCAGCACACAGCTGCAGGAAACGTTCCAGCCGCGCTGATGAATGTTCGGGCCCCTGCCCTTCGTAGCCATGGGGCAAAAATAGGGTCAGCCCGCACAATCGCCCCCATTTCGCCTCGCCGGAGCTGATGAACTGGTCAATAACGACCTGCGCACCGTTCACGAAGTCACCAAACTGGCCTTCCCAGATGACGAGCGTGTTTGGCTCGGTACTCGCGTAGCCGTATTCGAATCCAAGGACGGCTTCTTCTGATAACAGCGAGTCGATTACCCGAAAAGCGTCCGGTCGATCGACGACATTCGCCAACGGGACGTATTCGCGATTGTTCAACTGGTTATGCAGGACGGCATGCCGGTGAAAAAACGTGCCGCGACCGCTGTCCTGGCCAACCAGCCGAATATTGTGACCTTCTAGCAGCAATGAGGCATAGGCCATCGTCTCGGCAAAGCCCCAATCCATATCCGTTTCGCCATTGGCCATCCTGACGCGGTCGTCCATGATCCGTTGCACGCGGCCGTGCGGACGAAGGTCGGGCGGAATTGTTGTAATCACCTTACCGAGATGAGCGACGGTTTTCGGGCTAACCGTCGTATCGGTGGCGTCGTCCCACTCGCTACTCAAATAAGGCGTCCAATCGACGGTATACGCGTCTCCAATCATACCCAGCGACGACTTGGGCACGGGCTCTCCGCGATCAAGACGGTCGCGATAGTTGTCCTGCATTTCCGTTGCCGCGGTCGCCGAAATGATCTTTTGTTCTGCCAGTCGGTTCGCGTACAGCTCCCGGGTCGTCTTGTGCTCACGAATTCGGCCATACATGATCGGCTGTGTTGCCGCCGGTTCGTCGGCTTCATTGTGTCCATGCCGACGGTAACAGACCAGGTCGATAACGACGTCTTTCTTGAATTTCTTGCGGTATTGCAGGGCTAGCCGCGTCACGAAGATGACCGCCTCCGGATCGTCGCCGTTGACGTGGAAAATCGGTGCCTCGATCATTTTCGCGACGTCGCTGCAATATTCCGTTGAACGGGCGTCCGACGGACGGCTTGTTGTGAAACCGATTTGGTTATTGATGACTATGTGCACAGTACCGCCAGTACGAAAGCCGTTGGTCTGCGACATTTGAAAGGTTTCCGTTACAACACCCTGGCCGGCAAACGCGGCGTCACCGTGGATCAGTACCGGAAGGACCTCCTGGCGCTCCGTGTCACCACGTCGCTGCTGTCGTGCCCGCACCGAGCCTTCAACGACGGGATTGACGATTTCAAGGTGGGACGGATTGAAGGCCAGTGCAATATGCACATTGCCACCCGGCGTCTTCATGTCGGCCGAGAAGCCCTTGTGATACTTAACGTCACCGGAACCTTTTTGCTCCTCCGGATCGTGCTTGCCTTCAAATTCCTCGAACAGCTCCTCGGGCGACTTGCCGAGAATATTGACGAGTACATTGATACGGCCGCGATGCGCCATGCCAATCACAATTTCACGGATACCGGAAGCTCCGCCCCGCTGGATAAGGTCATCCAGCAGCGGAATCAGGCTTTCACCGCCCTCGAGCGAAAAGCGCTTCTGGCCTACGTAGCGGGTATGCAAATAACGCTCGATGCCCTCCGCGCTGGTCAGATGCTCGAGGATCCAGAGCCGCTCTTCATTGGTCAGCGTATCTGACGCCAAACCCTGCTCGAAGCGCTTGCGAAGCCACAATCGTTCGCGCGCGCGCGAGATGTGCGCGACCTCTGCGCCGATCTTGCCGCAGTAGATTCTCTGCAGGAGCGCCATGATATCGCGCAGCTTCATGCGTTCATCGCCGGTCCCGGCCAGGCCACCGGTGAAAAACTCGGTGTCCATATCTGCCTCGGTCAATCCGAGGTAGTCAGGCTTTAGTACGCCCGGCACGCGCCGATCCATCAATTCGAGCGGGTCGATATCCGCGATTTGGTGGCCACGCAGGCTGTAAACCTGGATCAGCCGGGAAACCGCCGCCTGTTTTTCGCCAGAGGCAACGGCTTTCCCGGCCTGGCGCGCGGCCATACGTCCCGCTTTGCGTCCGTATCGCGCCTCGGCCAGCAGCTCATCGCGAATTACCGAGTGGACAACTTCTGCATCCGGATCGCCCATCGACTCGAAATATTCCCGCCATCCGTCCGCGACAGATTCGGGATTTTCGAGATACTGCTCGTAGAGCCTCTCGACGGCACTCGCGTTGCCACCAAACAACGGTGTCGACGCTAGTTGTTCCTTTAGTGAATTACTCATAATCTCAAAGGATTACGCAACATTCAGGCGCAGGGGTCAAGGGGGCAGCAAGAGCTGATCGCGAAGGGACCGTAGTTTATCCCAAGCGCCCTCCGGAGGGAATCTAATCACCGGAACTACATCAAGCGAAAGAGACTGACCAGTTCGTAGCACACCAGGCAGGCGTAAGCGCTGAAGAAGGCGGTGAGGAACAGGCCGGTCCTGAAACGATTCAGGAAATACGCTTTGGCGAGATAGACGAGGGCAAAGATGCCCAGTGCCGTCAACGATAGCTTGGAGCTGATAAAGAACCCGGTGCCCTGGAGCATCGCGAAGTACATCACGGGATTGGCTTCGACCATGCCCCTGTCGATGAGCTGCAAGGTCAGGAACGCGTCAACGCTGGATAGCAACATGGTGCCGACTGCAAGGAAGAACAACCAGGGGTGATGCCGGTCAAGGAATATTACTTCGTGGTCCGCCTCACGCCGATGCGAGTGGCGCCGTGACAGCGCGAAGCCATAAATGACAGTCCGCCAGCCGAAGTTACGCCGGTCATTGTCTGCACGCGCGTCGGAAATTGCAGTGCTGATAACTGTGCCCCCTGCTGTTTCTATTTGTTCTTTATTGTCCGAGGTCCACCGGCAGTGCCAGACATCGAAATTCAGCTTTCGTCAAATATAGATCAAATAGGCTGGCAATGCCTCAGAAGTTTGTGTTCCTGCTTCTTTCCAGTCTCGCACCCGCTGCCGCAAGCTCATTATGTATAAATGGACGATAATCCGGGTCTGGGCGATAATTACGGCTAATCGAAACAATATCGAGCGCGCGAGCAATGAAAGGCTATACCGCTGTTTTGCCTGATGGGGCGACGATCCAGTATATGGATCGCAAACGCTGGCTTTGGCTACTGTCAGTGATTTACCCGCTGCAGCCATTCCTCGCAATCTGGCTGCATTTCAAGACAGGCAACGAGCTGTGGTTCTTGTTGCCGATTGCCACGAGCTACATCATTGCACCGCTGCTGGATTGGGCCATCGGCGAAGACCTCAACAACCCACCTGAAGAAGTTGTCATGCAGCTCGATCAGGACCCGTACTATCGCCGGCTGACTTATATAGTCGTGCCGCTGCACCTGATCGCGCTTGTCGGATGTGTCTGGTATGCCACAGCCATGTCGATCAGCTGGTGGGCTTTTTTGCTGGTCGCGATCATCACGGGGTTGACGTCGGGCCTCGCGATTAACACCGGACATGAACTCGGCCACAAGAACTCGAAGCTCGAAAAGTTGCTGGCCAAAATCGTGCTCGCTATCCCAGCCTATGGCCATTTCTCGATTGAGCACAACCGCGGTCATCACAGGGACGTGTCGACACCCGCTGATCCGGCCAGTTCACGAATGGGCGAGAGTATTTTCAAGTTTGCGCGACGAGAAATACCGACGGGATTTCGGCGGGCGTGGCAAATCGAAAAAGAGCGGCTGACGCTCCGCGGAAAATCCGTCTGGCACCGCAATAATGCCATCCTGCAGTCCTATGCCATGACAGCCGTTCTCAGCGTGTCCCTGCTTGTGTTATTCGGCTGGGCCGTCATTCCATTTCTGCTAATTCACAACCTGTTCGCCTACTGGCAGCTGACCAGCGCCAACTATGTCGAGCACTATGGTCTACTTCGAGAGCGAGACACCAGAGGCCGATACGAACGCTGCCAGCCGCATCACTCGTGGAACAGCAATCATATCTTGAGCAATCTGGTGCTGTTCCACCTCGAGCGACACTCCGATCATCACACCTACCCGCTGAGGCGCTATCAATCCCTACGGCACTTTGATGATCTGCCGTCGCTACCGAACGGCTACTTCGGCATGTATGTACTCGCGTACATCCCATGGCTGTGGTTTTACGTCATGGACAAACGTCTCATGGCCTTGCCGCATGTGCAGGGCGATCTCGATAAAGTCAACATCGATCCGGACGCACGCGCTGCAATATTCCTGAAGTGGGGTCGCGATAAAATGGTCGAACCAACGATCACGGATATGCCTGGCCTCTGAAGTCCGGGACCATTTGTCCCAAAAATACCCGTTTTCACCACGCGGTTCCCTGCGAAACTGCGGCTACGATAGCCCCGATGCAAGCCAGACGTCCTGCTACCAAGTTCGCCATCGCGGTCTTTGCTGCTACCACAGCGGCATTGTTTGCGCGTTCCTGGCTGCAGATGAGATTCCTTGAGGACGGCCTGCAGCGGTACTACGCAGCCGACCTGTCCTTCCTGGTCGTTCCCCCGATTTTTCTCGTCCTGGCATTGCCGGTTTTTTACCAGGACAGGGCATTTCTAATCGAGCAATTTCGCCCAAGAGCCCTGTCGCTGTCGATAATCTGGCGTGCCATCGCTGTCGGCATTCTTATCCGGGGTCTGTGGTGGGCAACAACCGTTGCCGGTATCGCATTCGGCGTAATCCGGAATGACAACCCGTTCGTCGTTGCAGGGCCAATTTTCTCATTCCAGTGTGCCCCGGCCGAAGTCGTGGTTCTCGGCTTCCTGGTAATGGCCGTCATGGTGCCGATTATTGAAGAACTAACCCATCGCGCGTATATCCAGTCCGCGTTGCGACGTCATGGACCCATTGTCGCAATTGCTGCTTCGGCTGCCATTTTCGCCGTCTTTCATCCGCCGTCGAGCTGGCTGTTCACGTTTTTTGCGGGAGTCGTATTCGGCATCCAGTACTGGAACACAGGATCGCTCTGGCCCTCACTGATTTCCCATGCGACTGTCAATGGTCTGATTCAGGTCGACTGGCGCTGCCTGCATGGCATTTGGAACCCACCCGCATCGGATTTGCCGTTGTGGCGACTTGGAATCCTTGCCATGTGTATTATCGCGTTCGCCTTGATCGCGATTTTCCGGCTGACGTGCAAGGGAAAAGAGTGCCGCGGCAAATAACGGCCGCGGCACTGAACGAGTCACAGAGCGTTTGCGACACGTTCGATAATGTGAGAAGTCGCCTCAACAACGCCTTCATAGATATTAATCAGGTCTTTGCCGATAGACTTTGTGTCCTTGACGCCAGCATATTCGTTGCCCTCGCCCTCGGATGTGCACTCATCGGCCCCGCCTGATACGAACTCAATTTCGTTCATCGTTAACTCACGCATTTTCAATCTCCTTTTGAATCGGGTTTTGTGACCGCGCGTCCTGCGCTATTTCAAACTACCCCTGCCCCCCAGCCGGAACCTTCGGCAAAACCCGGCAAATCATCAGGATTTGACATAAATCAGCCGAATTTGCGGAGCTGTGATGCGGCGCACAGTCACTTTTGAGACACGCATATAGGCTCACGGCTGACACTCCATTTGGGTCGGAACAATGATGAAAACCACCTTTACGAAGGCGGCGCTCGCAGCGCTCGCACTGGTCGCATTCGGAACGGCCAGCGCCGATTTTGGTGTCGGGCTGAAGGCTGGCACGCTTGGACTAGGTGTCGAAGGTCGCTGGAGTCCAATTCCCTGGCTCGATGTCCGTGTCGGTGCCAACAGCTTCGAGTACGACGACGATGGCTCTCAGGCTGGCATCAACTATGACGCCACGTTCGCGCTGGACACGTATTACGCTACTGGCAACTTCCGTTTCCCGCTGAGCCCGTTCCGGGTAACCGTTGGTGCGTTTTCAAATAACAATGAATTTCAGATGATGAGCCAGGACACGGGTGGCGCTGACTTCGATATCGGCGGCAACACGTTCAGCCCCGCCGATGTCGGTTCGCTGCAAAGCGTGACCTCATTTGCCAGTACGGCGCCCTACCTTGGTGTTGGATACGATTTCGAAATCCTCGGCAAGGTTGGACTGAACTTCGACTTCGGCGTGCTTTGGCAAGGTGAACCTTCGGTTAGCCTGCAGGCTGACGGACTCGCAGCCGGCCTGCAGGCGTTTCAGGATGCGCTTGAGGCCGAGCGCCTCGAACTCGAAGACGAAATGAGTGACTTCAAAGCCTGGCCCGTTGTGTCTGTCGCGTTTATCTATAACTTCTAGATCGCTTTAGAGGCAAAGCTCAGGCAGCGGTCCTGCGATTCAACATAGGATCCTTTCGTACCATGACGAGCGTAATGCAGATTACGATCAGGATCGGGATCGGAATCAACATCAGCGTGCTCCAGCCAAAATAGTGCATGACGGTGCCGGCAAGCAACGACGCCGTCGCTGCCGTTCCAAACACGAGGAATTCGTTAACGGCCTGCGCGCGAAACCGTTCTTTGAGGGAATAGGTATAGGTTAATAATGTGGTGCCACCAACAAAGAGAAAATTCCAACCGACACCGAGCATCACGAGCGCCCACCAATAGTGCATGACGGTGTGACCCTGCAGTCCGATAATCGACGTCACCAGTAGCCCGAATGCACCGACGAACATCAGGCGAGTGACGCCGACTCTTTCAATAAGAAAACCGGCAGCCAGTGACGGCACGTACATTCCCAATACGTGCGCGCGTATCACGGACGCAGTCTGTTCAATAGAATAACCATCGTTAATATGCATGCTCAGTGGAGTAGCGGTCATGATCAGCGTCATGAGTCCGTAGCCGACCGTGCCGCCCAGGACAGCGACAATGAAGACCGGCTGCCGGACGATTTCACGCAACGGGCGCACTGCCGGAAGCCCCTCAGGCCCGGTGTGTTCCGGCGTGGTCTCCAAAAACAGAAACAAGGCGGACTGCAGAATGAACAATGCGCAAAGAGCAAACATGGTGCCCGCATAAGGAACGGATGCAAGCCATAGCTGACCCCTTGTGGCCAGTATCGGGCCAACGAACGCACCGCCGATCGAGCCAAGCAACACGAAAGAGACCGCGCGTGCCACGTATTTGGGTGGCACGCTTTCCGCTGCCGCATAGCGGTATTGCTGCGTAAACGCCATATTGATGCCGAACATCATCGTCGCAATTGTGAACAACAGGAAACTGGATTGCCTGAGCGCAATGACTGCGACAAGTACGGCTGTTGCCGCACAAACCGAGGACATCGCGAAACCCCGGCGGCGCCCGACCCTGTGCATTAACATTGTTGCAGGAATAGTCGTGGCAGCGATCGCCACAACCATCATCGACAGTGGCAGGGTTGCGAATGCTTTGTTCGTGCTTAAGGTCGAGCCGATGATCCCACCGAGTGTGACCATCACGATCGAGCCCGTTGCTGAAATCAGCTGACAGGCCACGAGAATGGTGAGATTACGAACGTGCATCGACCTGCAAATCCGGGCTGCAAAGGGCGCATTCTTACATATCCGTCGCCTCTGCGCTGCGCCCGGTTCCCGCGCTACAATGGCTGTATCATGGACGTGCTCGACATATCAGCTGAGCTCAGCATCCCGCTCTCGGAAATCGACATGAGCGCGGTGCGTGCTCAGGGCGCGGGCGGACAAAACGTCAACAAGGTTGCCACCGCGATTCATTTGCGTTTCGATATTCGCAATAGCGCGGTGTTGCCCCCGAAGCTGAAATCGAAACTGCTTGCCATGAATGATCAACGCATCAATTCGGATGGGGTGCTGATCATCAAATCGCAGAAGTACCGCAGCCAGGATCGCAACCGGCAGGACGCATTGCAACGACTGGCCGAATTGTTACGTGAGTCGATGACAAAGCGGAAACCGCGCATACCGACGAAGCTCGGAAAGAAAGTGAAACAAAAACGACTCGACGCCAAGGTCCGTCGCGGCGCGATCAAGAAAACGCGCGGTAAGGTGATTGACGACTAGGTTTCTGCGCAGGTCGCTTTTTGCCCGTCGAATGTGCAACCGGCTTCTAGCCAGTAGTCAGCAACGCCCAGTCGTTCGAGCAATGGCATAAATTCAGGATGCTCGCGTAAGGCCCGGAACTCCGGCGTAAACAACAGGTCCATCGCGAATACTTCGCCCGGCTCTTCCAACCTTTGCGCCACGGCCATCGCACCGTCAATGTCACCGAGAATAACCCGCGCGGTTACCTCGGCTTCTGTCGGGATTGTCCCGTCACTCGAAGCTTTGTTGAGAGCCAGCAATGCCGGCCCGCGGAGCGAGGGGTCGGGAAAGGCCGCGAAAACAGGCTTTATCCAGTCGGTACTCGCACCGGCTGTGCCAATTGCCTTCATTGCCATGGCCTCCGCTTCCTGGAAGCGAGCCTCTCGGACGAGCAGCAGCACGTAAGGAAGCGTGTGAAACTTCAGGCCGGTCGCACCCAGGCTCTGCGCGCGCCGAAAGAAATCGTGCGCTTTGTCCGACGCGCCTAGCCAGGTGTAGGTAATTGCGACCCGGCTATTAATGACGCCGTTATCAGGATCGATCGCTTCGGCTGCCAGCGCTTGGGCTAGTGCGTCATCCAGGCGGCCAACGCTGGCAAGCATGCGCGAATACCAATTGAATGCGATTGAGTCCACGACCGGGGCAGAGATCGCGCGACGATACGCGGCCTCGGACTCCGGCCATTTCTTTTGCTGATGCCGTACGGAACCGTAAATCGCAGCGGCAGCATCTGTGATACTGCTGTCGACAGCGATACCTTTCTCCACCGTCTGAATCGCGGCGCGGTCCGTTTCTTCAACAGGTAAATCGCGGTAGGCCGGCATCAATGCATAGGCTGTGGCAAGCGACAGATACGCCGGGCCGTAATTCTGATCCAGCCTTATGGAGTCCTGGAACAACTCAATCGCTCTCTCGAGGTTGTCGGCCTCACCACGATGCTCCATTGCATACATGCCACGCATGTATCGGTTGTATGCGTCGGAATTAGGCGTGTACCTGCTGACCTCTGTCGGCTGTGCAGATCCCGTCAGCTCTGCGCGCACGGCCGCAGCCAGGCGCTCCTGCAGGTCAAAAATTTCCTTCAGCTGTCCATCAACCTCCCCGGATCCGATCGCGACATTGTCCGCGCCCCTGGTGAGCAGGTAAGTTACTTTTAGCGTTGAACCCTGCAGCTGGACAGCGCCTGACAACACGCTCTCGACATCAAGCATATCGGCGATCCTCGAAAGTTCCTCGTTGTAGCTGATGCGTATGTTCTTGATCGCGAGTTCCGGAATACCGGATAGGCGTCGCGCAAGCACGTCCTTAACTCCATCGACGATGTACTGATTCGCGGGATCACCGCTCAGGTTTTCGATCGGCAGTAACGCGATCGAGTGGATTCCGGGATCGGAAACGGGTTGACGCATAGTCAGCGCAATGGTTGCCAGGAAGCCCAACGCCATCACCGCGGCGACAATCTTCCAATGCCGCAGACTAGACCCAGCCGGCGCCGCAATCTCTGCTGCCGGCGATTCCGGCTGCTTGTGCAGCTTCACGGGTTGCATGAGACGGTAGCCGCGTCGCTGAAGCGTCTCGACGTATTGGTGTGGCCGGTGCCGGTCGTCGAGGTGGCCACGCAGCTGCGAGAGACATCGATTGATCGGCTCGTCCGTCGTCGGTCGGCCATCCCACACGTCGTTAACGAGATCGTCTCGTGTAACGAGATTACCGTCGCGACATGCAAGCGAAATCAGGACGGCAAAGACCTTGGGCTCAGGGCGCTCCTCCTGTTCTCCCCGCCGCAAGACGCCATGCCCCGGCAGAACCTCCCATTCCCCCAGCGTGAATCCCTCGAAGAGATCTTCTTTTGTCAGCATGAACCCCCACTTTATCCGGAACATGACACTTGTAAGCAGTTTGTTACCATGTTACCCTGGTAACTCACTATCGAGGTACTCTGTCATGGCAACAACACTCGTCAAACGCACGCAAACCGGTGTGCGAATCGAATCCTCTCTTCTCAAGGTGCTGAAGGGACTTGCCGAATACACTGATCTCACGCTCGGTGATCTTCTCGAGGGCATTGTGTTACACGCGTTCGAAGGTAAAGCGCCCTTTTCATCTGACACGCGTGCCGTCATAGGGCGGCTGAAAGAAGTCTATGGCTGTCAATTGTCAGCCGCTGACAGCCATCGTCTCGTTGAAAGTGAGTCCTGAAACGACGCCGGGCAGGTCGCAAGTTCGCCGCAGCGACTTGCCTGAAGGCTTGACTAGAACAGCCCCTCGATTCTGCCTTCATCGTTGACCCGTATGGAGTTCGCGGCCGGAACTCGCGGTAATCCCGGCATCGTCATGATGTCGCCGCACACGACAACCAGGAACTCGGCACCGGCGGCAAGCCTGATTTCGCGGATCGCCACATGGTGTCCGGATGGCGCACCAAGAAGGTTCGGATCGGTCGAAAAACTGTACTGGGTCTTGGCCATGCAAATCGGGTAGTCACCGCGACCTTCGCTCTCCAGCTTCGCAAACTCCGCCCGTACTTTCTTGTCCGCAATGATGTCCTCGGCGCCGTAGATCTCCCTGGCAATGGTGGCCGTTTTCTGCCACAGCGACAGGTCATCGTCGTACAAGGTGCGAAACTGCGCAGCCCCGCTCTCGCAAAGTTCCACGACATGCTCGGCAAGTTCGACCGCACCGGCACCTCCGTCGGCCCAGTGAGTGCAGTTGATGGCGCGCACGCCGTACTTTTTGCAAAAATCGTGCACCACCTGAACTTCGGCATCAGTATCTGCCGTGTAGCGATTGATAGCGACCGTCACGGGAACCCCGAACTTGCCGAGATTGCGAATGTGACGTTCGAGATTCTTGCACCCAACTTGTAACGCGGCGACGTTTTCGGCACCGAGTTCCGTTTTCGCAACACCGCCTTGCATCTTGAGTGCCTTGATCGTAGCAACCAGCACGACGGCGTCGGGTTTCAGCCCCGCCTTCCGACACTTGATGTTGAAGAATTTCTCGGCTCCCAAATCCGCGCCGAATCCAGCTTCAGTCACGACGAAATCGGCGAGTTTCAGGGCCGTTGTTGTCGCAATGACCGAGTTGCAGCCGTGCGCGATATTTGCAAACGGGCCACCGTGCATGAGTGCCGGATTGTTCTCCATGGTCTGCACGAGATTTGGCTGGAATGCGTCCCGCAGCAGCGCCGTCATCGCGCCGTGTGCGTTAAGCTCCCGGACGGTGACCGGCTCGTTGTCGCGCGTGTAGCCAAGCACGATATTGCCCAAGCGATTTTCGAGGTCCTTGAGATCGGTCGCCAGGCAGAAAATAGCCATAATTTCCGATGCGACCGTAATGTCGAATCCGGCTTCGCGAACCACGCCGTTGTTATACCCGCCGAGGCCTGACGTTATGCTTCTGAGTACCCGATCATTCATATCAACCACACGCCGCCACGTGACACGACGCGGATCGATATCCAATTCGTTGCCCCAATGCATGTGATTGTCGATCAAGGCAGCCAGGAGGTTGTTGGCGGCACCGATCGCGTGAAAATCACCCGTGAAATGCAGGTTGATATCAGCCATCGGCACAACCTGCGCATAGCCGCCGCCAGCAGCGCCGCCCTTCATACCAAAACAGGGACCAAGACTGGGCTCGCGGAGGCACATGATGGCGTTCTTGCCGAGCGAATTGAGCGCATCCCCGAGGCCGACCGTCGTGGTCGTCTTGCCCTCGCCCGCCGGCGTCGGCGACACCGCGGTAACCAGGATCAGCTTGCCATCCTGGGACTGGCTCGCCGAGTTAATGAAATCTGCGCTGATTTTCGCTTTGTCATGACCGTAGGGAATGAGCGCATCGACCGGGATTCCGAGCTTTCCGGCGATTTCCTGTATTGGCCTGACGTTGGCGGCCTGGGCAATTTCGATGTCACTTTTTACAGCCACGGTCTGTCCTTTCAATTGCCTAACTCAAGTGGCTGAAATCTTATAGCAAACGCCCCTTCGGAGCGCGGTCCCGAGGTCGTGGATTATCCCTACTCGGGGACCCGGCTGGCATTGTGATACCTGGGTCACGAACCTGTCGATGGAATCGACCTATACTCGGAACCTGTCGAAAAATGATCGAAATATCGACATATTGTAGGAACACGTCGATTTCATCGACACATCCGGCAGATATGTCGATAAAATTGATTTTTATCGACACGTTTTCCTGAGATGTCGATGCAATCGACATGCGATCTACACAAAGAGGCTTATGCTAAGTGACTGATTTTGATCCATCTTTGCCCTACAACGGGCTTCCCGAGCTGCCCCCGCCCGCGGAGCGTATTGAAACGACGGCAATCCTGAAGCGCTGTATCAACGCCCGTGTGTCCCTGGCGGAGCTGAAACAGGCCGCTGAGCTCATTCCAAATTCCGCCGTGCTCGTGAACGCCCTGCCGCTACTCGAGGCCCAGGCAAGTTCGGAGATCGAGAACATTGTCACGACCACCGACAAGCTGTTCGAATTCGCCGATATTGCCGAAGACCGGGCCGACGCTGCGACCAAGGAGGCCCTGCGCTACCGGACAGCCCTGTATGAGGGTACCAAGATGGTCCAGCGCGGCATGCTCACGACCGATATGGCGATCCAGATCTGCAGCACCGTCAAGGGAATGGAGCTCGACATCCGCTCCGAATCCGGAACGACACTGACAAGCCGCCTGTCCGGCGAGGTTATTTACACGCCACCGATCGGCCAGAAACTGCTCATCCGGAAGCTCGACAACTGGGCCGATTTCATGCAAGGCAACTCGGAATTCGACCCGCTGGTTCGCATGGCCGTACAACATTACCAGTTCGAAGCGATTCACCCTTTCGCTGATGGCAACGGCCGTACCGGTCGCATACTGAATATTCTGTTCCTGGTTCAGCAAGGACTGCTCGACTCGCCGATCCTCTACCTCAGCCGCTACATCATCCAGAACAAGGCTGCGTACTACCGGCTGTTGAAAAATGTGACGCTCGAACAGGACTGGGCCACGTGGATCTTGTTCGTGCTCGACGGTGTCGAGGAGACGTGCACGTGGACTACCGACAAGATAAAGTCGATCCGGGAACTCATGGAGCATACGGGTCAATACGTTCAGTCGCGTTTGCCGAAGATTTACTCCTGGGAATTGGTCGAGCTCCTCTTCAGACAGCCTTACTGTCGTATTGGCAACCTGGTCGATGCCGGTATTGCAAAACGACAGACAGCATCCGTATATCTGAAACAGCTGTGCGAAATTGGCATACTTCGCGAAGTGAAATCCGGGCGCGAGAATATTTTCGTGCATCCGAAATACATTGAGCTGCTAAGCGGCGAGGAAAATGTCTGGGTCTACTATTCCGACGCCGACCACGAAAAGCCATCCCAGGATAGTGTCTGAATCATGCCCGAACGGCCGGGTCGATTGCCAATTGAGTTTCCGGAGTCATAGAATCGGGCGACCCGTCCTCGGAGTGAAATCTTGACGATCAACAGCAGGGCATTTTTCCAGGCTTTCAAATACACGGTCTACGTGCTGCTGGCAATAAACATATACTGGTTTTACGACGAGGAGTCGACGGCGGCCGCGTTGCAGTTTGCCAACGGAATCGATTTCGCCGACCTGATCGAGGCCTATTCCGCAACGATCGACACGGCCGCGTGGGTCGTCCTGCTGCTCATGTTCGAGCTCGAAACCTACGTGCTGGATGACGAGCAGTTCACAAAAGCCGTTACCTGGAGCCTGCACGGCCTGCGTGTGTTGTGTTACGCGTTTATCGTATACGCGTTTTACGGTTACATCGCGAACCTGACATTTCTCTTTGAAACCACGATGCTCCCGGACGTTACCGACATCTGCACACTGCTACCAGAACCGTGGTCCTGGGCCGTGACACTCGACGAATACGCAGAACTGACCAGCGCTAATTGTGCCGCTCTCTCCGACGCATCCGTTTTTTACCAGTTCAGGGATATGATGGCGGTCGTCGATACCGAGGGACTGCGAGACATTCGCTACCTTGCCTGGGTAGACGTGATCAATGCCGGTGTGTGGCTGTTTGTCGTAATGCTGCTCGAGATTGACGTGAGATTGCAGGAACAGGACCGCTACGAAGGGCTGGCGCTTCAACTCAGTTCGATCGCCAAGTTCGTGCTGTATTCACTGCTGCTGCTGGCCGCGATTTACTGGGGACTGAAAGGCGATTTCGTCGATTTCTGGGATGCCTTCCTGTGGCTCGTGGCCTTCGTTTTCATTGAGCTCAACGTGTTCGAGTGGCGCCAGGAAGAACAACAGGCCCTCTAAGCGGGGGCTCGCGAAGATTACTGATTTTCAATGGCTTAGCCACTTTTTTGTGGCTCGATGCGCGTAAATCATGAATTGGTCAGTAAAGCATCACTGCACGCTCATGTCGTTTCGGACGTGTTCGGCGACGATTCAGTCTCACCCAACTGACATAGGGACTGAGAAAATGACACACGACGGACAAAGACCCGAACTCGACCCTGTAACGATCGTCCTTGGCCTTGGCTACGCAACAAGCCTCATAGTCGTAATCGGCTGGATAGCAACGCTCATACTCTAGGCATTGACTGATCTCGAGCATTGATTCGTACCTAGTCTATCCCGATTATCTTGTGCGTCTGCAAACTGAGCTTCCACTGTGGATGCTGCAGACAATAGTCAATCGCACTGCGCGTATTTGCATCTCGCTCGGGGCTGTCCAGCGGCTGCAGAAAAAAGTGTCTGAAGTCCATGTGCGCGAACGAGTCGGGCTGTGCTTCTGCTTCAACCTGCGGATAAACGAGCTTCAACTCATCACCCATAGTCTGCAGCACGGCTGCCCGGCCTTTCGGACTGACGCACAGCCAGTCGATGCCCTCGGGAGCAACCAGCGTACCGTTGCTCTCAACACCAATCTCGAAACCCGCGCTGTGCAACGCATCGATCGCAGGACCGTCGAGCTGCAAAAGCGGTTCGCCGCCCGTGCACACTACGTACGGCTTTGCCGTTATTGAGCCTTCTGGCCACGCTCGGCACACCGCTTCGGCAAGGTCGTCGGCCGTTTCAAACTTGCCGCCGCCCGGCCCGTCCGTGCCGACAAAGTCAGTGTCACAAAACCGGCAGATGGCTTCTGCACGGTGGGCTTCTCTGCCCGACCAGAGATTGCAGCCGGCAAAGCGAAGGAATGCAGCCGGACGACCCGTCTGTGCACCCTCACCCTGCAAGGTGTAGTAGATTTCTTTCACCGAATAAGTCATCTCGTTTGCAACAACGGATCCTCTATTCCCGCCTCGGCGAAGCCTTTGGCGCGCAATTCACAGGCAGGGCATTCACCGCAGGGCGGGCGCTCCCCTTTATAGCAAGTATGCGTAAGGGCCATCGCCGGCAGCGCATCGAGCTGCACGGCCAATTCAACGGTCTCTTTCTTGGACAAGTGCATCAGCGGTGTGTGAATGACGACGGCACTTTCCATGCCTGCCCGCAGCGTTTGCTGTAATGAACGAATCGTATCTTCGCGACAGTCCGGATAACCGCTGTAGTCTGTCTGCGCTACACCGGTTACAAGGTGATCGATTCCGCGCTGATACGCGTAGGCCGCTGCAAACGTCAGGAAAACGAGATTCCGACCTGGAACAAATGTATTCGGCAGGCCGCTGTTGGCGGACGTATTTTTCTCAATCTCGATGTCACTGTCGGTTAGCGCGTCTCCGCCGAGTGCGGCGAATGTATCGATCGGAAGGCAGGCATTAGTCACGGACGCGTGCGCCGCGATGCGTGCCGCACAATCAAGCTCGATCTTGTGGCGCTGACCGTAGTCGAATGTAATCGTCGAAACGTTTCCCTTCCCGAATCGTTCGATCGCCCAATATAGACAGGTCGTCGAGTCCTGCCCGCCGGACAGAACCACGAGTGCCCTTTCGGCATTTACTGTCACGTTTTTCGTCACTTGTCCCCGGTATCCCCAAATAGCGCCGCCAGCGCGTCCTTTGCAGCGTCGGCTTCAGACTTACCCTTCGAATCGAACGCCGATTCGGACGGTTTGAACCAGTCGCAGAAGTTGGCGCGATCCTTCTCGGTCACATCCTCAGCGCCGTCTTCGCGACACTGCCGTGGCACGGTCCGATCGAAAAACACGCACATTTTGCAGACATGCAAATCCGCATTACAGTCAGGGCATTGATCCCGCCGTGACAGTGGCAACGACAGCAAGCGAAGTGCTGCGCCGCAGCGATAACAACAAATATTGTGAGACATGCATCTGCCCGCTCTCCAGGAAGATTGCAGTATAACGTCTCGACAATCTTGCCGATGCCGATGCAGCGTGAATGAAATCAGTTCGTTGCCGAAATCACCAGCACCTTCGCACCCCGGACGTGTCCCGCCCGCAGGTCTTTCAGGGCCTGGTTCGCGTTTTCGAGCCGATAGCGCTGAACCTCGACGCGCAACGGTATTTTCGCCGCGATGGGCAGGAATTCCTCAATATCCTGATGTGTCACGTTCGCGACCGACTTGATTTCCTTTTCCTGCCACAGGTGACGCTCATAACTAATCTCTGCCATCAGGTAACGGTCCGCGGATTCCTTGCGAATCGCGTTGATTACGAGCCTGCCTCCTGGCCGCAGGCATTGCAGCGCCGCGAGCATGGGTTTCCAGGCGGGCGTCGTGTCGATAATGGCGTGCGGCGGCTCGGGCGGCGCATCCGATGTATCGCCGCTCCAGTCGGCACCCAGCTCCAATGCAAATGCACGCTCCGTCTCGCTGCGAGCAAAGACGAATACCCTGCCTTCGGGATACAGATACTTGGCCAGCTGCAGCACCAGGTGCCCGGAGCCACCAAAACCGGTCAGGCCGAGAACCTCTCCATCGCTGATATTGGTCAGTCGCAGCGATCGAAATCCGACGGCCCCGGCACAGAGCAGCGGGGCCGCTTCGGCATCACTGAATACCTCCGGTACCGGGTACGCATAGCGCTCCGGAACCACGAGATAGTCGGCATAGCCCCCGTCGACGTCCCGGCCCGTCGCGACGAAAGCGCTGCTGGTATTTTCGTCGGCCCTGCCGCTGGAAGAGTGAATCCAGCCAACTCCCACCCGTTGTCCGATTTCATGGCGGCTGCAATTGGGACCAAGCTCGGCAACACGCCCGACGATTTCATGGCCGGGAGTAACGGGATATTTCGGGGGTGGTGTTCGGCCCTCGATCTCATCGAGCTCCGTATGACAGACTCCGCACACCAGGACCTGCAGCAGGATTTCCCCATCACCGGGGACCGGCCTCGGCAAGTCTTGCAGCACTAGCGGTTCGCCAGACTGGTCGAATCCGGCGCTTGATCTAAGTACCATCGCGCGCATTCTGCTACTCCTTTACGCCCAGTAATCCAGAGTATATGGTTCATCCACTTTTTTGCAGTTTATTGCCAGTATGCAAGTGACCACTCTTCCACCGGCCGTTCTCGCCGTGATGCTCAGCGCCTGTGCGGCTGAGCCCGTGCTGCTCAACAGTGAACGGATCGAGAAACGATTCGGCAGCTACGGCATCGATGTGCTGGCCAGCGAGGCCGGGCTCCGACGCTCGAGCCTTTTTAGCCTGGAAAATGGGGCGCCAACCTGCCGCACCTATGCCGTCGTGAGATTTGCAGAGCAGCTTGATGATCGCTACCGCGATGAACACACGAAAGTCCTGGCCGGAAACTCGATAGGTGCCATTTTCAGATCCCATGGGTGGGATCTGCATAAACAAACGATGCACATCGGCAGCCTCGCCGTTCCGCCGAAGGACGCCGGAATCAGCGAATTGATGCATCTTTCCACTGCGGAAAATCTCGCACTGCATGTCTATCAGCTATTGCTCGTCCGGAACGAGCGGGTTTTTGACTATGCGACCATCATGGAAACACATCACCCCGACTACTTGTCCGAAAGTGACCTGCACGACCTCTACGAATACGATATTACAAATGCGTTGCCGCCTCATGCCGTTTCTGAGCTAGCGGCCCTGGTACTCGCCAATCAAAAATAGACGGCTTGCATTTGTCGTAATGGCGCAATGCGTCTAGACTTGCCTTACTACAAGCTCGGGGGTTACACGCAATGAAAATCTCTAACACATTCATTTTGATCACGACAATTGTCATGTTGTTCTCGGCCAGCAATGTTCTGGCACAGGCGGCGCCCGTCACTCCGGTTGACGATCAGGCCGACGTCTGGGCAATGGTCGAAGCACAGTGGAACGCCGAGGCAAGAGGCAACAACAAGTGGATGGATGAAATGCTGACCGACGACTTCGCCGGATGGAGCAAGGAATCGCCAGCGCCACGGGGCAAGGCGTCCACAAAGATGTGGGACCGCTTCTCTGACCAGATGAGCGAAATGGTCGCCCACGAATTGTACCCGTTGTCTATCGTCGTGCACGATGACGTCGCAATAGCGCATTACCTGTACACCAGCGCTGACAAGGACAAGAGCAAGGACGGCAAGACTAAGACCAGCAACGGCCGTTATACGGACATCCTGGTTCGCACCGATGACGGCTGGAAATTCATCGCCTGGTCCGGTGGGAGCGACGACTGACGGACAGTTGCCATAATGGGCCTCGACAGGGCCGTTTCGGTTAAGCATGGGTTCAGCTAGGCGGCGCTACTATTAGCCTCAACATGGACAGGTCCGCAAGATCTTTTGGACCGGGAGGCCGCATGAAAAACCGACTGAATGCCAAATTTGGATTGGCGAAAACCCTTCTCACATCGTTTGCGTGGCTGGCGTTATTGCCGGCAGCAGCGCTGGCGCAGGTCCCGGTGGATGAAAGCGGCGAAATCATCGGTGATTTCGAAAAGCAATACTCAGAGCCAGCGACCGGTAATGACGATATCCCGCTGCTTTCGACCGCCGAACTCGAGGAACTGGTCGGCCCAATTGCGCTGTACCCGGATGATCTCCTGGCGATCGTGCTCCCGGCAGCCGCCTATCCTCTGCAAATCGTCGACGCGGCCCGCTTCCTGGAGGCGCTTGAGAACGATTCCTCACTCGAACCCGATCCCGACTGGGATGACTCGGTCGTCGCACTGCTCAACTACCCTGAGGTAGTCGAACTTCTCAACGACGATATCGACTGGACCTGGCGACTCGGTGAAGCCGTCGTATCTCAGCAGTCCGATGTGGTCGGCGCGATTGAAACGTTTCGCGACCGGGCCTATACAGCAGGTAATCTCAAGAGCGACTCCTACCAGAATGTGACGCGGGATGAAGGCACCATCGAGATCACGCCGGTGGCCGAAGACGTCATATATGTGCCCTATTATGAGCCCGCTCGCGTGGTCGTGTATCAGCCGCGCCCGGTTTACTACTACTATCCGCGTCCGTATCCGGTTTACTACTACCCCTACTCATCCTCCTACATATTCGACCGCGGATATTTCTGGGGTGTCACGACGGCGTTCACGATCGGCTGGTATTCCGACAGCCTGAATGTATTTCACCACAGCTACTTCGGACATCCCTATTACGGTCGTTCCTACTGGGATCGCTGGTGGTATCGTCGACCAACCAGGACTATTTATAACACCACGTACGTGAGCAATCACACGAACGTCACAGTCAACCGGTACTACGGTGGGGATCGCTGGCGCCCGCGTGAAGACCGTCGTAACTATGTGTCGACACGAAGCGTTACTCGCAACCGTCTTTACCCGAGTCCGCGACCCGACAGCACAAGAAGCCGCGCAACACGAATTGATAACGAACAGCCGAACGTACGCTCTAACACGCGTCGCCGTGATGACGCTCGTGAGCCGATAAGCTTTCGAGAGCGCCCGCGGAACACGCGCGTTGCACCACGCAGCACGACCGCGTCTCGCGCTCGTACCGTAAACGCGCCAGCCGTACGTCAGTCACAAACACGTGACCGCAGCCGGGAACCTCAGGACGGAACCACCTACACCAGGGACCGACGTTCTGAGCCGACGCCCAAGCTACGCAGCGCAGAGCCTTCGGTACCGGCGCGTCGCAGCGAGGCGGCACCACAAACGCGACGCTCTCCCGCAGCGCAGGAAACACGTCGTGCTGAACCACAGCGGCAGGTTAGGGAGGCCGCACCGCAACGCCAGGTTCGACAGGCGGAACCTCGGCGCGAGGAAACGGTGCAAAAAAGAAGCTCCGGCGCCAGGAAAGCGCGCCAATCGTCAGAGCAGAAATCGGAGCGATCGTCAGAGCAGAAATCGGAGCGATCGTCAAAACGACAACCGTCGCCGCGGACAAGGGAGCGACGCCGTTAGAGACTGGCGCCTCGCGGCAGACCTCATGAGCTTATGTCAAATGCCAGCGGAATCCGGCATTCAAAACACGCGCCATCCTGATCGGGGTTCGTGAGTTTGAGCGTGCCGCCATGGGCTTCAGCCACCAACATCGCGAGGTAAAGGCCGAGCCCGGTGCCACCGGTATCTCTTGTGCGCGACGGGTCACCCCGGTAAAACGGCTCACCGAGGTGCTCGGCCTGGTCCTGCGACAGGCCCGGTCCATTGTCCTTGACTCTAAGAACGAGGTCATCTCCGGCCGCCTCGGCCATCACCTCCACCCTGCCCCCAGACCCTGGTATGTAACGCAAGGCGTTGGAGATGAGATTCTTCAGCAGCAGCGATACCCTGGCCTCGTCGACATTCGCTTCCAGTTCGTCTGAAGCGACGTGCACAGCAAGCCGCTGTCGGTCACGGCTGAAATAGTTTTCGATAAGTTCATTGATCAGCGTTTTGATCTTCAGACGGGAACGATTAAGAACAACGTGTCGAGTGCTGAGTTGCTCAGCTTCGAGCAGAGACACGACGATCTTCTCCATCTCGTCTATTTCCGGCTTCAGCGTTTCCCGGTCCGCGTCCTTCTCAATAAACTCCAGCATTAGGCGCATGCGCGACAGCGGTGTCCGCAATTCATGGCTGATTCCGAGCAGCAGCGCACGCTTTGCGTCCAGCATGCTCTCGACATCGTCAGCGAGCCGATTAATATCCGAAGCAAGATCACCTAGCTGATCGTGGCGGATGTTGCGAATACGCTGGTCGAAGTTGCCCTCGCCGATCTGGGCGGCACCCGCACGTATCGCGCGAATAGGTTTGAATAGCCAGCTGACGGCCGCATAGGCAATCATCAGGTAGACCAGGCCGAGGCTGACAATAATCGTGATCAGATCCGGTCCCGTGCTCACGTCGGCAATGCGCGGTGACGCAACGACAATATCGTATTCACCCTGCTGAATTTTCATAAATCGATGGTCGTTCTCGACGGCAAACTCAAGATCCTGAAGTTCATTGACCCAGGCGTCTGCATCATCGCTGAATCTCGGGCTCCGTCCGAAATCCAGCGTATCCAGTGCTGGAAAGTTGTCATCCGATGCCCAGTCAATGCCCGGACCCAGGATGCGGATATCAACAGGCACACTTTCAGTGATCGCAATGGCACGATCGATTCTGGGAGGCGACCCAATATCCTCCTTCACATAGTGAACGTGCAAAGAGAGATGACCGCTAATGAGCCCCCGTATCTCATCACTGTTATAGACCCAGCGCAGAGCCGTAAAAGTGCCATAGACAAACATCACCGCCAGCACCAGGAAGATGGCCAGCAGTCTGAACGACAGGGAACGGGATAACCGTCTAAGCATCCGTGCGGGGCGCGCCAACGAAAGAGTAACCGCGTCCCCAGATCGTCTGAATGAAGCGCGGCGGCTTCAGGGAATCGCCCAGCTTGCCTCGCAGACGGCTTATCATGATATCTACCGATCGTGTCAGGATCGCTGCGTCGATACCGCGTAACTCACTGAGAATGTCATCCCGCGACAGTTTCTTGCCGTGTCGTTTTGCAAGAATCACGAGGAGCTCGAATTCCATCGATGTCAGGTCAACGCTCTTGCCATCGACCTCGACAGTTCGTGCCTCCAAGTCTATCGAAAGGCCATCGAATTCGAGTTTGCCGGCGTTCGCGCCGCCGGCTTCCGAGCGTCGCAGGATCGCCTGCACCCTCGCGACCAGTTCTCTTGGCTCAAACGGCTTGGCGATGTAATCGTCTGCGCCAAGTTCAAGGCCCGAGACGCGATCAATGACGTCACCACGTGCGGTCAGCATGATGATCGGCAGATTGCTGGTCTTTCGCACCTCTCGACAAATCTCGAAACCGTCCTTTCCGGGAAGCATGACGTCGAGCAACAAAAGGTCCGGATCTTCGCGATTTAGTTTCCGAAACCCGCCTTCCGCCTCGTAAGCGCACACGAGATTAATGCCGAAGCGCTTGAAGTAGGCTTGCAGCAAATCCGAGTGCTTTTTATCGTCGTCGATTATCAGTACTTTGGTCATAGTTGACATCATAGCCCGACAGTGCCGACATATGTCGGCTTGTTGTCGCGGTGAAACATATGGAAACAATACGCTCTAAGTTGTCGAAAAAGGAACCCGGGTGCTGCCATAAAGGTCAAACACGGCCATAATCCACCTATGAATACATTCTTATCTGAACTCAGACAACGCAATATGCTGCGAGTAGCGGCCGCATACGCGCTTGTGTCGTGGATTCTAATCGAAGCTGGATCTGTGCTTCTCCCGACGTTTGGCGTGCCGGATGGGGTTTTCAAGTACTACGTCATTGCCGTTGTCGTGGGCTTTGTGATCGCGCTGATCGTGTCTTGGGTCTTCGAGATCACGCCGGACGGCGTAAAACTCGAAATTGACGTCGATCGCGCATCTTACAAGCCGAAACCGCGCGATCGAATGAATCGCGTCATCATAGGGCTTCTGGTGGTTGCGCTAGGCATCTCCATCACGTTTAACGTTACAGGCATCAGAAGCGACCGCGATCGGCTTGTCGAATCATCGTCCAGAGAATCGATTGCAGTTCTACCGTTTTCGAGTCGCAGCACCGACGCCGAAAACAAGTATTTCGCCGACGGCATTCACGATGACATTCTGACGCGTCTCGCCGACGTCGAGTCACTGCGAGTCATTTCTCGTACATCGGTCAACGAGTATCGAAATACGACGAAGAATGTGCGGCAAATCGGACGAGAGCTGGGCGTTGCCACGATTGTCGAGGGCGCCGTGCAACGCGCCGGCGATCAGGTGCGAATCAATGTACAGCTGATCGATGCCGTGACGGACGAACATATCTGGGCCGCGACCTTCGACGAAGCACTGACTATAGAAAATCTTTTTGAAATCCAAAGCGAAATTAGTGCGCGCATAGCATCGTCACTTCGTGCGGCTCTCACTCCTGCGGATGAACTTCGGCTGGCCGCAATTCCGACCGACAGTATCGAGGCATATGCGGAGTACGTGAAAGGCCGCGGCAACCTCTCTGCACGCACGTTTTCCTCGCTGCAGGAGGCACGCGCGCAGTTCGAACGAGCTATCGAGCTGGATCCTGATTACGCGCAGGCGCATGCGGCTCTGGCACAATCCGTGTTGGTTTTATTCTCCAACCACAAAGCGATTTCTCAGCCCGAGGCATTTGCCGTTGCAGCGGCCGCTGTCGAAGAGGCGCTCAGTATTGATCCACAGCTCGCGGAAGCTTATGCCGCGCGCGGTCTACTGCAATTGATGCAATGGGAATCGACGCGCACCGGCGCCGGCAATATTGATGCTGCGGCTTCCTTCCGGACAGCGCTGGCACTCAGCCCAAGCCAGGCAGATGCCTACGTCTGGTTCGCATCACTGCGAGAATCGGAAGGTGAAATCGATGCGGCAGTCGAACTATTAACCAACGCGTTGAAGATCGACCCGCTGAGCAGAATTCCATACCTGAACCTGCCAAGCTTCTACGCATCACGTGGCCAGAACGCCGAGACAACCACAATGCTCTTGAAAGCGACGGCCATATTCCCGGACTGGTCTTTGCCGTACGGATACCTCAGCAATCACCTACAAAAACTCGGGCGCCTCGACGAAGCTGTCGCGTGGGGCTTGAGGGAAATGGTGCTTAGCGAGGATCCAATGGCGGGTGGCACTCTTATCGGCATTTACCAGGAGTTCGGTGACGACGCCGCGATCACCGATTTCGTACAAAGTTTCCCGTCGAATCACCCCTTTTATCCCATTGGCAAGAGCTATTGGCATTACGTCACACGGGACTACGAGGGCGCCCTGGCGGAACTCGAGAATCTCGATGACCCAACCGCGTATCCCGTCGACTTTCTCGCCGGGCTAATGGTTGGCGCTGCGATCATGACCGGCGAGTTCGATAGGGCCTACAACTACCTCATTCGTGGCCACCCGTCACTGGCAGGCGACACCAATGTAATGATCAATCGCAAGAATGTGTACGCGGCCGTTTTGCTTGCCTTTATTGAGCAAAAACGTAACCGGCCGAAGCGTGCAAAAGAACTGCTGGACAGGGCACAACCCGTGGTAACGGAGCTGCCACGTCTTGGTATGGCCGGACACGGCATCAAGGACGTGCATGTTCTTGTCATGCAGGGAAGGCCCGACGCGGCGATTGAAGCACTGATCGAAGCAGTCAATGAAGGTTTTGTCAGCTCCCAGGCTTTCGACGTATGGTCGTTCGATCAGGATCCTATCATTGAGCCTCTGCGCAGCGACCCCCGCTTTTCTGCCATCGAGAAACAAATCAATGACAGGATTGAGGAAATGCGTCGCAATGTCGAAGAGGCCAGGGCCTCAAGCGACTGGAGTAGATTGCTCGACAGGACAACGTCAGAGTCTGCCTGATAGCCGGTTTACGCTTCCGTCAGCCTCGCCAGCGTCGTTTCGATCTTCGTCCGCACCCGCTCGGCGAGCGGAGCCTCGAGCCATCGTCGCAACTGATCGGCTTCGTGACTCGTTGCATAGGCAAAACGAAACAGATCGAGCACGGTGACTTTGCCAGCATCGCCTTCGACCAGTGTGACCGAATCGCCGCTGGAGACGGGACCCGGATTCAGGACTCGAAAGTAGATGCCCGGTCGCTCGGCTTTTCTGAAGGTCTGCCCGAATCCACGGTCCTGCATGCGAGTCGCCAGTGTCCCACAGGGTATGCGTGCTGACGTGGCTTCGAGAACCAGGTCACCGATCAGCAGCCGATCGCCCACGTACATGTCACTCGGCAGGCCTCTGATCGTCAGGTTTTCACCAAACAGGCCGGCCGGATAATCACGGTTCGTCTCGCTCGCCCACCATTCGTAGTCATCCGTGCTGTAGGCATAGACGGCCTGATCCGGGCCCCCGTGATGATCACTATCGAGTACATGATCACCGTGCAGCCCCAGTTCGGTCACATCCACCGAACCCGCAATTGGTCGCTTGCAGATGCCGGTCCTCATGCTTTGCCCGCCGTGCAAAATCGTCTCGGCGTTGCCGATATTGACACTCGTGATCCGCATTGATTCGCGCAATGGCCTGCTGGTGTCCTCCGAATGCATGCTATTGACCTGGCCTGATGTGTAGCGGGTTCGCGGCATTATAGCGACCAGCGGTTTCGGCAAAAATCTAATCCTGCGAAATGGTTGCAAAACGCGTTACATTTACTTTCTTTTTTGTTTACAATGTAACGCATGGCAAAGACCAAGGTATCGACACTCAACCTGCGCATCGAGCCCGGCATCAAGGAAGCCGTACGCGAGGCCGCCGCGCGGGAGCATCGCAGTGTCGCAAACATGGTGGAGATGCTGATCCGCCGGCACTGCAAGCAGGCCGGCATTTCTGTACCAGGGCAGAACGAGCTTTTTCCGGGGAATCCGCATGGATGAACGCATGTTGAGGGCGATGGTCGAGGCTGGCGCCATCAAGAACATCAACATTATCGCCAGTGGTGCTCGCTTTCACATCGAGGCGAGGACGCCAAATGGCCCGATCACGGCCGAGACGACCAAGGGCAAGGTAAGAACCTGGGTGACGCTCGACGCTGCCGCCAAATGGGTCCGTGGCCTGGGCGTCGGCGGAGCCCACATTAACCTGACGCACTGGCAGCCCGGCCAGCGCGAGCTGTCAATCTAGGCAAAGACTACTCGGGGTTGCCGGACGGCCATTCATTGCCAAGCGGAAAAGGCCTGTCCTCGGTATTGAAAGTCAGGTAGCAAATGATCTCGTAGATGTAAGCGGCAAGGCTCCGCCCTACCTGTTGAATCTGACGGTTCACTTCCCCCGAAAATAATACCCAGAGAAAGCCGAGCACGACAACAAAAGTTCCAACAAAACTGGCGAGGCTAACGAGGAAGCAGCAGATCACCATGTACAGGAGACGCGTCCACGTCGCGCGCGACTTCAGGTTTTCCTCAATCGGTTTTCCAGCGGAATCGCCGTCGATCATTTCGCCGTCTGCGGATGGATTGTCATTGCTCATAATCGTGCTCCTGTTGGCGGGACTGCCCGGATTGCTGCACCAGGCAGTCTTCTATTGTTACAATCTTCGAACTATCAAACCAGCGAAATCTCCCTATGACAAACAGAATGTTGCGGCTGACCGTAGCGGTCTTGCTCATTAGCGGCTGCGGACAGAAATCGGGTGATACACACGACTCACAGCCAGTGGATTTGGCTGCACGAGCTCAGCAGATCGCTGAGTCCAGCATCATTGTGGATACCCATGTCGATGTGCCATACCGGCTGAAAAGTAACCCGGCGGATATTTCCAACGCCACAGAGGGCGGTGACTTCGATTATCCGCGTGCTGTTGCCGGCGGGCTCAATGCACCGTTCATGTCGATCTACACGCCGGCGGACCTCGAGAGCGAAGGACAATCAAAGGAAGTTGCCGATTCGCTGATAACCATGGTCGAGAAGATCGTCGAGAATTCACCGGACAAGTTTGCCATCGCACGCTCGGTCGCGGACCTGAAACAGCAGTTCGAGTCCGGTGTCATATCGCTCCCGATGGGTATGGAAAACGGCTCTCCCATCGAAGGAGAACTCGCCAATCTGCGGTATTTTTACGACCGCGGCATTCGCTACATTACGCTGACGCACAGTCTGGCCAATCACATCTCTGATTCGTCATACGACGAGAACCGGCAGTGGAACGGAATCAGCGAATTCGGGGCCCGGGTCGTCAGGGAAATGAACCGGCTCGGCATCATGGTTGACGTCAGTCACGTCTCGGATGAGGCCTTCTGGCAGATTCTGGACGTCAGCGAGGCGCCCGTCATAGCGTCCCATTCATCGGCCCGTCATTTCACGCCCGGATTTGAACGAAATATGAGTGATGAAATGATCATCGCTTTGGCGCGGAATGGCGGCGTCATCCAGGTTAATTTCGGCTCCACTTTTTTGACCCAGGAAGCGAGAGACTATGATGACCTCCGTGGAACGGCGCGAAAAGAATACCTGTTGGAACACCCTGAGCTGAAGGAGGCCGACATCTATCGCTCATACGCGAAGCTATATGCCGACGAACACGGGCCGTTTCCGTACGCCTCGCTCGAGGATGTCCTGGATCACTTCGACCACGTGATCGCGCTGGTCGGCGTAGACTATGTCGGCATTGGATCCGACTTCGATGGAGTCGGCGACTCCTTGCCAAGCGGGCTCAAAGACGTGTCCCAGTACCCAAACCTGATCAGCGGCCTGCTGAAGCGCGGCTACAGCGAAGCCGATATCCGCAAGCTACTGGGGGAAAACCTGCTGCGCGTATGGCAGGCGGTCGAAAATCACGCCGGCGCAACGTCCAGCAGCACGTAACGCAACAGCACCTCGTAACTGGTCTTGTCGAGTTTCATTCCCTCGGGAAGCTCCAGCGTGTGGATGTGCGTATCGTCGGGGTCACGCAGCTCGAGAAAATGCCGCTGCTCGTCCCGATACACCTGGTACTTCACATCCTTGTGCTGGTCGAATTTCAACAAGACGATACTGTCGGTCCAATCCTGAATCGTCGATTTCGCCATACCGCTCTCCCTCTATTCATGCAGCGCCAGACACACCGATAACGGCGCCAACAACCATTGAGTTGCAAACGGTATGCCAACAATCGAGTCGAAATAAGTTTAGATTCTATTTGTTATCTATCAATATCTTATGATCGAAACCTTAAGTTAAATCAGGGATAAATCGTGCGCTCCTTGTCAGTTTTTGACGCAGCTTTCAGGCATTTTGCGACAGCCGATTGACATATTACAGCGGCCATACAGCGATGATCGTTGGCACCGAAACCACGACAATCAGGATTTCCAGCGGCAGCCCCATGCGCCAGTAGTCGCCGAAGTGATAGCCACCCGGACCCATGATCAAGGTGTTGTTCTTGTGCCCGATTGGCGTCAGAAACGCACAGGACGCCGCGACCGCAACACCCATCAGAAAAGGATCAGGGCTGACATCCAGTCGCGCCGCGATCTCGATTGCGATCGGAGCCGCGATCACGGCCGTCGCCGTGTTGTTCATGACATCCGACAATGTCATCGTGATCACGATAAGCAAGGTCAAAACTACGACAGGCGAATAGCCCGCTGACAGGTCCACGATACCGCCGGCAATCAGTGCCGTGCCTCCCGTCGACTGCAATGCGCCGCCGATAGGGATCATCGAACCGAGCAATACGATCACCGGCCACTCGACGGAGGTATAGACATCCCGTATCGGGACAATGTTGAGGATCACGTAAAGCGCCGTTACACAGCCGAGCGCAACCGGCAGGTACAGAAGCCCGACGCTGGCCGCCAATATTGCCGCGCCGAAAACACCGACCGCGAGCCAGGCCTTGTCGCGCTGGATGACACGCTGGCCACGATCGGCAAGCGGCAGCAAACCGAGACGCGAGGTCACATCAGCGAGGCGTTCATCCGCGCCCAGAAGAAGCAGCACATCGCCCGGCCGCAGTTCGAGTTTGCGAACATTATCCCGGAATCGCTCGCCCTGTCTCGAAACCCCGACCAGTGCAACGCGATAGCGATACAGCATGCGTAAGTCCATCGCGGATTTTCCGGCAAGCCTTGACGACTCCTGGACGACGACTTCATTGAGGATCAGGTCGGTGTCGCCAAGCTGGTCCTTGCCCTTACCGACGTATTCGAGCTTCAGGGCACCCAGCGCCTCCTCGAGACTGTCGGGACTCGCCTCGACAACGAGAATATCCCCCGCTTTGATCTCCGCAATACGTGCAAGGCCGGGCATGCGCCGACCGCGACGGGTCAGGCCGATAATTTCGACATCGCTTTTTGCCGCCTGGTCTTCCAGGTCCCGAACGAGCTGGCCAATCGCCGGCGATCCTTCCGGCACCCGCACCTCGGCGATGTAGTTCGCCAAATCAAAAAGCTCCTTGCCTGCATCGGCGCTGCGCCTGCTTGACGGCAACAATCGCCAGCCAATCAACGCAACGTACGCAACCCCGACTGCGGCACAGGCAATGCCCACCGGGGCAAAATCGAACATGCGATAAGGCTCGCCCAGTACATCACCACGAAACTCGGCGATGATGATATTCGGCGGAGTGCCGATCAGCGTTATCATGCCGCCCAGTATCGATGCAAACGACAGCGGCATGAGCGACAGTGCGGGACTTCGACCCGCCTTTTTTGCCGCGTGCATGTCGACCGGCATCAGTAGTGCCAGCGCCGCGACATTGTTCATCAACGCGGAAAGACCAGCCGCCAGCCCTGACATGATCGTGATGTGCGTTGACAGTTTTCGCGAGGCATCGACAAGATGTCGCACAATGACCTCGATTGCCCCCGAATTGGAAAGCCCCCGGCTGACAATAAGTACGAGTGCGATGATGACCGTGGCAGGATGACCAAAACCGGAGAACGCCTGCTCGACCGGCACGAGACCCGTCAGCAGGGCAGCAAGGAGCGCAACGAAGGCAACAAGGTCGTAACGCCAGCGTCCCCAGATCAGAAACGCGAAGACGAACAACAGCAACGAAAACAGCGTTAATTGATCGGGCGTCAAGATGGGCCTCATTACAAGCGATACGGGCACGGCGTCAAGGCACTCTACCTGTAATTGGCGAGCAGCAACAATGTTGCAAGACCGTATTGACCGGCACGAAACCACGTTAGGATATGGCAATGGTTGTGATAATTCTGATACTGCTGGCGCTTGTGCTCGTGTTCGGACCCGGGTTGTGGGTGCGAAGGGTGTTGGCTCGATACAGCGTGCCAGCCGACCGCTACTCGGGTTCCGGCGCTGAACTCGCTCGTCACCTCCTCGACGCCCACGAATTGAGTGCCGTAAAAGTCGAGTCGACCGAGACGGGTGATCATTATGACCCCGAAGCCAAAGCGGTCAGGCTGACGCCCGACAAATTCGACGGCCGTTCATTGACGGCCATCACGGTCGCCGCCCACGAAGTCGGTCACGCCCTGCAGGACCACCAGGAATACGCCCCGCTACGTTTTCGCACGCGGCTCGTCAAGGCGACGCACGGCATGGAGCGCATCGGGGCCGCAGTGCTCATGATCTCACCGTTTCTCGGCATCGTGACCCGGGTGCCGGCGATCGGGCTGCTGACCTTCGCCGCCGGGTTCCTGACTCTGGGTATTTCGGCGCTCGTCCACTTCGTTACCTTGCCCACGGAATTTGACGCAAGTTTCAGCCGGGCACTGCCGATGCTCGACCAGCACCGCGTTCTCAAAGACGTGGATCGTCCGCATGCGCGCCGGCTGCTGATGGCCGCGGCGCTGACCTATGTGTCAGCGTCCCTGATGAGTTTGTTGAATATCGCGCGCTGGCTTGCAATCCTGCGGCGCTGACCCAATAACTGACTGACTCGCAAGGCAAAATGGCCCCAGCCAGTGCCTGGGGGTCGCTTTATTTGAATTTGACTGGTTTAGGCGCGGCGGCACTGCTATTATCCGCGCCCGATTGCCCGTCCCAGCTGATTATCAGCACCGCAGCGGCTGCCCGAAAGCACCCCAGGGACCGGCATTGATTACGTGCACCCACCGCGTTTGTTTGACCGGGTTCTCGCTTCGGCAGGAGTCTGAGGGCGCCTGCAGGTATGGCAACGAACGAGGATGGTGACAGAGATGAATTACACAGAGCTGAAGCAGACAGATGAAAGACCTTAGCACTTACCGAAATATCGGCATTTTTGCCCACGTGGATGCGGGTAAGACGACAACCACTGAGCGCATTCTCAAGCTCACCGGCAAGATTCATAAGACCGGCGAAGTCCATGATGGCGAAGCCACGACCGACTTTATGGACCAGGAGCAGGAGCGCGGCATTACGATCCAGTCCGCCGCAACCAGCTGCGAATGGAACAAGCATCGCATGAACATTATCGATACGCCCGGACACGTGGACTTCACGATCGAAGTGTATCGTTCGCTGAAAGTACTCGACGGCGGCGTCGGCGTATTCTGTGGCTCTGGCGGCGTAGAACCGCAGTCAGAGACGAACTGGCGCTATGCCAACGATTCGGAAGTCGCGCGCATCATTTTCGTCAACAAACTCGACCGCATCGGCGCTGACTTCTACCGTGTCGTCAAGCAGATCAAAGACATACTCGCGGCGAACCCGGTGGTCATGGTTCTGCCTATCGGTGTCGAGGACGATTTCGTCGGGGTCGTTGACCTTGTAACGCAAGAATCCTGGATCTGGAGTGATCCAGGTGACCCTGCGTCTTACACGATCGGCGATGTCCCTGAGGATATGAAGGACCTCGTCGCCGAATGGCGTGAGAAGTTGATCGAGACAGCCGTTGAACAGGACGATGCTCTTCTGGAGGCTTACCTGGAGGGTGAAGAGCCATCGGTCGAGGATCTCAAACGCTGCATTCGCAAGGGAACGATCGCGCTCGATTTTTTCCCGACCTACTGCGGATCTGCTTTTAAAAACAAAGGCGTACAGAATATTCTTAATGCGGTTGTTGACTATTTGCCGAACCCGACCGAGGTCAAGCCACAGCCGGAAATCGATCTCGAAGGAAACGAAACGGGTGGTTTTGCGATCGTCGATCCCGGTAAACCGCTGCGCGCGCTCGCGTTCAAGATAATGGATGACCGTTACGGCGCCCTGACCTTTACGCGCATCTATTCGGGCACCATCAAGAAGGGTGACAACGTCCTCAATACCTTTACCGGCAAGACGGAACGCATCGGTCGTATCGTCGAGATGCACGCCGACTCGCGCAAGGAGCTCGAGACAGCACAGGCCGGCGACATCGTCGCCCTCCTCGGCATGAAAAACACGCGAACGGGACATACGCTCGCGGACGCTGATAACCCTGCGACGCTTGAGCCGATGGTGTTCCCGGAACCCGTGATTTCGGTGGCAATTTCGCCGAAGGACAAAGCGGGCAACGAGAAAATGGGTGTCGCGCTGAACAAGATGGTTCAGGAAGACCCGTCTTTCCAGGTCGCGACCGATGAAGACTCCGGTGAAACGCTGATCAAGGGCATGGGCGAACTGCACCTTGATATCAAGGTCGATATCCTGCGCCGCACGCACAAGGTCGACGTGGAAATGGGCAAGCCGCAGGTAGCCTACCGCGAGACGATCACGCAGATGATCGAAGATACGTATACCCATAAGAAACAATCGGGCGGCTCCGGCCAGTACGGCAAGATCGAGTACCAGATCGAACCTGCCGAGAAAAACGCGGGCTACGTATTCGAATCCAAGGTGACCGGCGGTAACGTCCCGCGCGAATACTGGGGCGCTATCGAGAAAGCGTTTGCGAGCTGCATGGGCGAAGGTACGCTCGCCGGCTACCCGCTGCTCGATGTGAAGTTCACGCTGCTGGATGGCGCCTTCCATGCCGTCGATTCATCGGCACTCGCCTTCGAGATTGCGACCAGGGCCGCTTATCGCCAGTCGGTGCCGAAAGCCGGGCCGCAAATACTCGAGCCGATCATGAAGGTGGACGTGTTTTCGCCGGATGACAACGTCGGTGACGTCATTGGCGATCTGAACAGACGCCGCGGCATGATCAAGTCGCAGGATGCGGGCCCGACGGGCGTTCGCGTCAAAGCCAACGCGCCGCTGGCCGACATGTTCGGCTACATCGGTCACCTGCGGACGCTGACATCAGGTCGCGGCCAGTTCTCCATGGAGTTCTCGCACTACGCACCGTGCCCGCAGAATGTCGCAGACGAGGTCATTAAGGAGGCCCAGGAACGCAAGGCTCGAAAGTAGCCCCCGAAAACAGTGATCAAGCCCCCGCAGGCGCAGCC
>JBATHK010000075.1:0-3014 GCA_049666725.1 Woeseiaceae bacterium | reverse complement strand
TGCACGCGCATGCGACGTTCCGGCTCGCCTTTTTGATTGGTGCCTTCAACCAGTGTGCTGACTATCCGCACATCCACCCAGCGCTCACGATAAAGCACGTGTCTGCCATCAGTGCCAGCGACCGTACCCGAATTGTGCGCGCGCAGGCTGGGCTTACCTTTTACGTCCTGAACAGACGCGAAGCCCTGGTAAGCGTTGCTTAGAAAATAGCTTTGCGACTGCACCTTTTTCAGGAGCTCAGGATCTGCCGGTAGTTCGTCAAGCCGCAGCGAGTAATTAAGGGAGACGTGTTCAAATACCTCTGGGTCCAGATCCAGCGGTAGCTCAACGAAGGTCTTGCCATCGAGTAACAACGCTTCGCCTTTCTGGCCGTCGACATAGCTCAAGTCGCTGTTGCTGATCGGGTTCAACCGGTTGCCGCTCGCATCGTTGGCATCGCCGTCAAACGGGTAGTAGGCGATCAGTTGATCCTGGCTCAGGTCAATCGATGGATGAGGCCGGGTAACTGTCTGTTCCGCAGCGCTGGCTGACAACGAGACGACTATCGTGGCGCAGGCAACCAAAGTGAGTAAACGCATACCATGTGTCCTTCAACAGGGTGGGCCCGGGGTTCTAGCTGCCAGATTAGAAGCGTTGTGGCCCGCATACCTCCGTAGTCACGCCCAGATTTCGTCTGGGTATACCTATTTTTCACGCCATATCAGGTACGCCAAGTCGGGTGGCAATGGATGCTGGAAGCCCGCGAAAGAAAGGCCTGAGCGCCTCAATCGCTCGGTTTTTCCAGACGTTACAGGGCTATGCCATGCATGCAGCCCCTCTTGTCGGATGGGTCGGCAAGTGATAACCATGCACGACGCCTTAAGTTTTCGGCGCAAGTTTTGGTGGCAGAGCGAAGCCGTGCTAATCGAAAGAGAACAACCCCTTCAGGAGCTGCTCGAGCTGGCACACAACGCCGCTGGCGGGCGCGGCGCCATTGCGCTGGTCGGTGGTGAGGCGGGTATCGGCAAGACCTCGGTGCTCGAGGAGATGCGATTACGGGCCGGTGCAGGTTGCACTGTGATCTGGGGCGGCTGCGATGCGCTTTACACGCCACGCGCGCTGGGGCCGATTCATGACATGGCACACGCGCTGGGCAGCGACGTCAAACAGCTGCTCGCCGACGGCGGGCAATCGTCTCAACTGTTCGCCGCGGTGCTTCGGCATATCGAAACCTCGCGCGATGCAACGATCCTGGTGTTTGAAGACGTCCATTGGGCTGACCATGCGACCCTGGATTTCCTGAAATTCATCGGTCGGCGCGTCTCGATGCTGCGCGCACTGTTGGTGATGAGCTTCAGAAGCGATGAGATTTCCACGGACCATCCACTAACTCATGTCCTGGGTGAGTTGCCGCCGTCCTGCACCAACCGAATTGAGCTATTGGCGCTCACGCCCGAAGGCGTGCATGCGCTCGGCGCGCCGGTGGGCTACGACGACGAGGAACTCTACGATATTACCGGCGGCAACCCGTTCTTCGTTACGGAGTTACTGGCGTGCCGAGAGGATTTTCACCAGTCCATACCGGCCTCCGTGAAGGACGCTGTGAGTTCACGACTCAACAGGCTGGCGCCTGCCGAGCGTGAGTTTCTGGAAACGATCAGCGTTATGCCGGGCTCAGTGCCGCGACACGTTCTGCAGCCGTTGTTCGGGGAGAACGCCGAGACCCTCGCGATGGCCTGCGTGGGGCGAACGCTGCTGATGCAGGACGTTAACCGGGCGCTTCGATTTCGTCATGAGCTTGCTCGGCTGGCAACGCTTTCGAGAGTATCGACGACAGAGCAAAAGGCGATTCACGCACGCGTGCTCGACGCCTTGCTTGCACCGGTCGGGCCTGAGCCAACATTGGACCAGCTCGTGCATCATGCGGCCGGCGCGCTGGATGCAAAGAAAGTTCTTGAATACGCGCCGCAAGCTGCCTCGGCAGCGGCCGCCGTCGGCGCGCACAGTGAAGCGGCCGCGCACCTCGCAACAGCATTGCGATTTATAGATGAAGCCGAGCCTGACGTGGCCGCACAACTGTACGAAGACTGGGCCTACGAAGCCGGCCTTGCGTTGCGCATTAACGAAGAGGTCCTGGAAGCCCGACGGCATGCGATTACGCTCTGGCGCGCGCTGGGTCGCATGGACAAGGTTGGCGATAATCTACGCTGGCTTTCACGACTACACTGGTATCGCGGCGAGGCCGCTGAAGCGAATCACTTCGCCGATGAGGCGGTGCGCGTTCTGGAGAGTACACCGCCGTCGTCAGAACGAGCAATGGCGTACAGCCTACGATCGCAACTGCACATGCTCAACGACCAGATGGACGAGGCCATCGAATGGGGACAACGGGCACTTGAGCTTGCCGCAGAGTTCAACGACGACGAGGTCCGCGTTCACGCGCTCAACAATATCGGCACCGCCCAGATATTTCGGGACCAGCCCGAAGGAATCCAGTTGCTCGAAGAAAGCCTCGAGTTGGCGTTACGTGCAGGACAACATGAGCATGCGGCGAGGGTCTATACAAACCTCGCCGAATACGGTGTTGAATTCAGGAATTTCGAGCTTGCCGAACGCATCATTAGCGACGGGATCGCGTTCGATACCCAACACGATCTGGATTCGTGGACGCATTACCTGGTCGGTCGACTGGCTCAGCTTCGCATGGAACAAGGGCGCTTGCGGGATGCCGAGACGATCGCACGAGGTGTTTTGAAACTGCAACGATTGACGCTGCTGATGAAATTGCCGGCACTGATCGTCCTTGCGAAAGTTCGGTTGCGTCGCGGTAAACCTGATGGCCGGGAGCTGGCGTCCAGGGCGCTGCAAGATGCGATTGCGACTGATGAACCACAGTATGTCGTTCCAGTCCGTTTTGCACTCATCGAAGCCGCCTGGTTGCACGACACGCCCGAGTTGGCGGGCGACCATCTCGACAACCTCGCAAGGCTCGGTGTCGGCCAAATGCACCCCTGGAATATTGGTGAAGCCGTCGT
>JBATHK010000074.1:0-154914 GCA_049666725.1 Woeseiaceae bacterium | reverse complement strand
CATCGCCACATAATGACTGCCTGATTCGCTCAGGCGATAATTATCGAAACCGTCGGTCGAACCGATGACGCCATCGAGCAGCTTGTTCCTGCTGAGTTTGTTGAGGCTGCGCTGAATCTGGGCTGGCCGGCATGGCAATCGCTCGGCGAGCTCCGGTGCCGACGTCGTAAAACCCGGGCCGCGAGCGGCAGCGGATTGCAGCACGGCAAGGTCGAGATCATCGAAGTCCACCTTGGGTGAAACAATAGCGCCCGTTGCTCGTTGTGGAATGAAGTGCCGCAGCCGGTGCAGCAGTCTTTTCCTGAGCATTGCGTAAGCCAGCGATATACGAAAGGACAAGGTCTTGCTGGTGGCTGAAGTGATTCTGAAGAGGTTTTGCAGCACCAGCCATAGTTTCGCGACCGCAAAAGCCAGTAACGACCAGACCAGAAGCGAAAGGACGATAAGCGTCGGCGCCGCCTGGCTATCGCTGATGCTGTTCAGCTGGGCTGCCGCCGTGGGTGCAAATTCAGACAACCACGATAAAACAAACTGCGCCGGCAACACGAAGACCGCGTAAATTGCGTCGCCGATTTCTCGCAGGGTTGTCATCAGGTCGGTAATCATCTCGTTCGAACAACACTATGATTCGACCGGAAGCGCCCAACCGTGAGCCAATTCACATTCTGATCGGCTGCATCGAGAACAGCGTGCGGCATCGATTTGAGGCGCAGTTCACAGATTAAGCCAATGAATTGCTCAACACTGTCGGCTAACTGCGATATTGCCGCTAAACCGCATTTTCCCAGCAGCATATGGATTATGTAAACCAATAAGGATATTGGAGATGTCTAGACTCATTCGCACTTTGGTGTTGGCACTGCTGGTCTGCGGTCCGTTTAGCTTGGCCAATGCGCAGGAGCTGTCTGGCGACAATACGCGGAGCCTGGACGGGCAGGTTCAGGAAATAAAATCCGACGTGCTAAATATCGCCTCAGAGCTCAGCAATCTTGAAGAACGATTGCTTTATCCATCGGGCACACAAATCGCAGTCTTTGTCGCCATGGCCGAAAACGAGCAGTTCCGACTCGACGCGGTACAGATCGAGATCAACGGTGAGCTGGCGACCCATCATATTTATAGTTTCAACGAACTGGAGGCGCTCCAAAAAGGTGGCGTGCAACGGGTTTACACCGGCAACATCCCGAGCGGCGACCATCAGCTGAATATCACGATGATCGGCAAGCTGAAAAATGGCACCGATTTCAACGCATCCGACAGTTTTGTCATTGCCAAGGGCATCAAGCCGAAAGCGCTCGGAATCACCTTGTCCCAGCCGGGTTCGGGAAACAGCGGAATCCAGGTCGGAGACTGGTAGACCATGTTTCGAGCACCGATCACACTGACCGGGCTCCTGCTGCTTGCCTGCCTGGCAACGAGTCCAAGCCGCGGTGACGAACTGAGGGACCTCTACTTCGGCGAGGCGCTCTACTATGCACACCAGGGCGATTTCTTCGCGGCGCTGGAGCGACTCGACACCGAGGTCAAGCAGTACGACGAACTCGATGAACCCGATCTCGACTCGCTGTATTTCCACATTGACGATGCCGAATTTTCACTGGGTGATTTCGAACTCCGGTACAGGATGCACCATCGCGCGGGCCGTGCCATCCGGGCTGTGCTCGAGGGCGCTGTCGATGAGGTCGTACGCAACGATGCGGCTTACAGACTCGCCCGGATTCACTTCCAGAAAGGCCAAATGGAGGACGCGATGCGCGCGCTCGAGCGCATCGATGGCAAGATTCCCGAATCGATTCGCGACGACATTGAATTCCTTCGCGCGAACATCTATCTGGCCCAGGGTCGGCCGGCTGACTCGGTCAACGTACTCAAACGCCTGCAGGGCTCGTCGGGCTACGGTGGGTTTGCAGCCTACAATCTAGGCATCGCTTACCTGCAGGATGGGCAAAGACAGGCGGCACTGCAGCAACTGGAGCGCGCCGGACAGACGGCGACCAGCGATCCTGCGGAACTCGCTATCCGGGACAAATCCAATCTCGTGCTTGGCACGATGTTCCTCGAAACGGGCGAGTACGACAAAGCGATTCCGTTTCTGAACCGCGTGAGCCTCGACGGGCCCTTCTCGAACCAGGCCTTGCTGAGCGCCGGTTGGGCAAACCTGTCCATCGAAAACCTGGAAAGAGCCGTAGTTCCCTGGAGTATTCTCGCCGAGCGTGAGGTCACCGATCGCGCAACCCAGGAAGCCATGCTGGCGCTGCCGTACGCGTACGGCAAACTGAATATTCACGGTCGTGCGGCCGTTCATTACGGCCAGGCACTCGATTCATTCAGCGCGGAAGTCGACAAACTGAATGCGTCGATCGAAAGCATAAGGGCAGGCAATTTTCTCGAGGCACTGGTTCGCGAGGAGATTCGCAAGGACAAGGACTGGGTGATCCGACTGCGGTCACTGCCCGAGACACCGGAAACGTATTACCTGATGGAACTGCTGGCATCACACGATTTCCAGACCGGTCTGCAAAACTTCCTGGACCTCGCCGATCTGCGCAGAAAGCTCGTCGCCTGGCAGGCCAGTTTCGACTCTTTCGATGACATGCTGGCGATCCGCCACAATCATTATGAGCCGCTGCTGCCCGAAGTCGACACGCAGTTTCGTGAGCTGGATTCCAGGATGCGGCTGCGTATCGAGCAGCACAAAATGCTGGTGCGGCGTCGTGATGACTTGCTAACAACGCCTCGTCCCGAATTCCTGGCAACACGCGGGGAGCAGGCCGTCCTCAAGCGTCTCGAACAAATCGAAACCCAGGCGCAGAGCTCGGACCCTGCGACGGGCGAATCCACGATGGCACGCATCAAGAGGCTCAAGGGACTGCTGACCTGGACGCTGGAGACCGAGTACCACGAGCGGTTCACCGAATTCGACCGCAATCTGCGCGGCCTCGACGACGCGATGGCCTTCGCGGAAGCACAATACGACCAGTATGTGCGGGCACGGCAGGCTGCGACGCACAGCTACGTTGGCTACGAGAAACCGATCAGCCGCCTGCGCGCGAACGTTAGCAACTCTATCAAGAAGGTCGACCTGCTCATGACACGGCAGGGCCATCAGCTCGAAGTCGTGGCTATCGAAGAGTTACAGGCACGCCGCAGCCATCTCGAGAACTACGGTGACAAAGCACGCTTTGCGCTGGCCGACAGCTACGACCGTGCGACCCAGGCTCAAGCCAAGATCGGTGAACAAGAATGAAACGGCATGCTGCCACACTGGTTTCCGTCTGCATCGGCATTACTGCCTGTGCGACAGGCAGCAATCCCGGCACACTCGCCGAACTTGAGAGCGTGTCGGCCGATGTCGATGAAGTGTACCTGGATGACAGCCTGGATCGCGCGGCTGAGAGCTACCGCCGCTACCTGGAAGAAACTTCAGAGAGCGCGCGGACGCCGGAGGCGATGCGGCGCCTTGCCGACCTGCAGATTGAGCAGGCATACGGAGTACTCGGCAACGGCGAACTGGTCGAGATGGAGGTACCGGACAGAGCTACGCCATTAGAACCTGATCCGGTCGCACGACAAACGTCTGGTCCTGTCGAGGACTCCGAATCCGAGCAGGAATTCGAACGGCGGGCAACGCAGCGCCAGCAACTGCTGGCGCAGAGTGCGACGCCTGATGTGGAGTTACCGGGCACTGGCAGCGAAGCCGTACCGGCGGGGCCACGGGAAGCGATAAAGACGTACCGGGAGATTCTCGAGAACTACCCGAATTACGAGCGCAATGACAAAGTGCTCTACCAGATGTCGCGAGCCTACGATGAGATCGGCCAGCCCGATGAAGCGATGATGGTCATGGACCGGCTGGTTGCCGAATATCCGTACTCGAAATATGTTGATGAGGTTTACTTCCGGCGCGGCGAATATTTCTTCGTCAGGAAGAAGTATCGTGATGCGGAAGATGCCTACGGGTCGATCATCGGGATGGGTTCTACCTCGCCCTACTACGAGCTTGCCTTGTACAAGCTGGGATGGACCTTGTACAAGCAGGAATTCTACGAAGAAGCATTGCACAACTATATTGCGATGCTCGATTACCGGCAGTCGATCGGCTTCGACTTCGACGAGAATTATGAAGAAAGAGATGAACACCGTATAGCGGATACGTTTCGCGTAATCAGCTTGAGCTTTTCCAATCTGGGTGGTCCTGACGTTGTTGACGAGTACTTCGCGGAATATGGCCAGCGCAGCTATGCCGACAAGATCTACAGTAACCTCGGCGAATTCTATTTCGCCAAGCTGCGATACGACGATGCGGCATCAATCTACAAGTCCTTTATCAAGCTGCATCCTTTCCACAAGGTCTCGCCGTATTTCAGCATGCGCGTTGTCGAAATTTACGGCGAAGCCGGTTTCCCGCTGCTCGTGGTTGAGTCAAAGAAAGAATTTGCCTCAATTTACGCGCTGGATGCCGAGTACTGGAGCCACTTTGACATTGACAACTCAACCGAGGTGGTCGGCTTTCTCAAGACCAACCTGACGGACCTGGCGGGTCACTACCATGCAATCTACCAGGACGAGAGTTTTGTCGATGACAAGCCGGCGAGCTTCGACGAAGCACAGCACTGGTACCGCGAGTTTCTGAATTCGTTTTCGGCGGACGCGGAATCGCCGAAAATCAATTACCAACTTGCCGACCTGCTGCTCGAGAATCAGGATTATGGCGAGTCGGCAATAGAGTACGAACGCACAGCTTACGAATACGGCGAGCATGAGCAGGCATCTGCGGCCGGGTATGCCGCGATCTATGCGCATCGCCAGAATCTCGAGGCAGCAACCGGCGCAAGGCGCGTGGAGGTCAGGGAATCGACCGTAAGCAGCTCACTCAGGTTCGCTGATACTTTCAGGGAGCACGAACAGGCGCCCGTTGTACTGGGCAAGGCCGCGGATGATCTTTATGAAATGGAGGATTTCCATCTCGCGATACAGTCGGCGCAAACCCTCATTGAGCGTTATCCGGCCACGGATTCGTCGTTGATTCGCTCCGCCTGGGCGGTCACTGCACACTCCTCGATCGACCTCGCCGAATACCAGGACGCAGAGCAGGCCTACACGAACGTGCTTGCGCTGACACCCGCCGACGATGAAACGCGAGCTTCGGTAATCGAAGGACTGGCTGCGGCAATCTACAAGCAGGGTGAGCAAGCCAATCTTCTCGAGGACTATCGTATGGCGGCGGGTCACTTCCTGAGGATCAAGGATGTGGCGCCAGGTTCGAACATCCGGACGTCGGCTGAATACGACGCGGCGGCAGCGTTGATGAAACTCCGTGACTGGGCGCAGGCGTCCGATGTACTGGAAGACTTCAGGGCAACGCATCCTGACCATGAACTGGGTGGCGAGGCGACCAAGCAGTTGGCATATATTTATCGGGAGGACGGCCAGACGGCACGATCGGCCGCCGAGCACGAGCGAATCGCCGCGGAAGCAACGGACCCGGAACTGGCGCGAGAAGCGCTGCTGATTGCGGCGGAACTTTACGATGAAGTTAATGTTGTTAGTGACGCGATACGGGTGTACGAGCAGTATGTAGCCATGTATCCGCTGCCACTCGATATCGCCATGGAAACGCGCTCGCGGCTCGCCGAGATTTTCAAGGCCGAGCTCGATTACGAGCGCTACCACCAGAAATTAGATGAGATTGTCACCGCCGATCGCGATGCCGGGGAGCTGCGGACTGACCGTAGCCGATTCCTGGCTGCGCGCGCCGCCCTGGTTTTGGCCGAACTGAGCTATCAGCAGTTCGCAAATCTAAAACTCACACAACCGTTCGAAGAAAGTCTCGCTGAGAAGCAACGCCGCATGGATTCATCGATGGCTGCATTCGAAAGTCTCGTTGCTTATCAAGTCGCCGAAGTGACGGCAGCCGCGACATTTTATATCGCCGAAATCTATTTCGAGTTCAGCGCAGCGCTGCTGGACTCCGAACGTCCGCTGGGCCTTAGTGACGCGGAGAAGATTGACTACGAAATGGTTATTGAAGAAGAAGCCTATCCCTTCGAGGAACGGTCCATTGAAGTACACGAGGAGAACTTCGAGTTACTTGCAAACGGGATCTTCAACCCGTGGGTGCAAAAGAGCCTCGACAAGCTGGCAGTCCTGATGCCCGGGCGCTATGCAAAGAACGAGATCAGCGGCGGTTTCCTGGGCTCAATCGATACCTACGCGTACCGCATGCCAATAGCACCGCCGCCCGGAATCGACGCGCCACAGGATGGTCAAATGCCGGAATCGGACGACGCACCAGCCTCACCGGAAGCGACGGCGCAGATGTCCGGCGGGTCAGAGGTCGGTCGCGACTAGCGTCGTGGGAGCCATCATGAAAGCATCTTATTTCAAGCAAAACGTATCAATATCGGACGCTGGCGTATTGTTGCTGTTATCGACTGCCGCAATTTCCGGTTGTGCGACGACGGAGTCATCGCTTGCTCCGGCGCGCATCGAAATCCAGCAGCAGGTCGGATTCACAATCACCGAAGAAACAAAGATAAGCGGCGATGTGCGGCTCGACTACGATGAAGCGCTGACCTACCTGAAACAGGGGCAGCTCGAACAGGGCGTCGAATTGCTCGAATCCGTCGTTGAAGCCGCGCCGCAGTTGAGCGCGCCGCGCATTGATCTCGGCATCGCTTATCATCGCAAGGGCGACCTCGAAGCTGCCGAAAGCACATTGCTGCAGGCGCTGGAGTCGAACCCGAATCATCCGATTGCGCACAATGAGTTGGGTATCGTGTATCGCGAGACCGGTCGCTTCGCTGCCGCGCGGCAGAGCTACCAGGCCGCGCTGGCGACCTATCCCGGCTACCATTTCGCCAGGCGCAACCTGGCCATTCTATGCGATCTGTATCTTGCCGATCTGGACTGCGCCCTGCAGAACTACGAAGCGTATATGGCGACTGTCCCCAGCGACAAAGAAGCCACGATGTGGATGGCAGATATACGTCAGCGCATGGGCCGGGCGGAGGAATGACGATGAAATCACTAATGATTGTTGCAGCACTGCTGCTCACAGGTTTCCCGTCGTTCGCGGAGGAACCCGAAGACGAAGTCAAGGAAGAGACGCCGGCGGCCGAAGCCAAAGGAGACGGCATCGAAAAGCCAAAGACGATGTCCGGCATGTCTATCCTCGGCAACGAGGAAGCTCCAAAGTCGCTCGTCATCATCCCCTGGAAATCATCCGAGCTGGGTGACGATATCAGCCTGTCCGACACACTCGACGATCGCGCGAGACCCGTGGATAAAGAGGTCTTTCTGCGCGAGCTGAGCTTCTACGAGATTCGATCGAGCGAGTGATCGTGTGAGCCAGGTCATAAGACCGCAAATTGCCGACAGGTATTAAGGCCTAACGTGCGCTGCATCACATTCAACACCGTGATCTATGCCTATGCTTTGTCTCGTTCCGAGACCAACTCTGGACATTCTGTTAAATGAGGATTTGGAAATGGACTTTTTCTTTTCGATAGTCGCCTTCTTCACATCGGGTGGCGTATTCATGTATCCGATACTGTTGGTGTTTGCCATCGGCGTCGCCGTCGCCGTCGAACGTTATGTAACGCTGACATTGGTTACAAACAAGAATCAGGCCGTCTGGGACAAAGTGCAGCCGTTACTCGCGAAGGGCGAGTTCGACGCGGCGCGCGACATGACCAGCAAGGACGAATCCACGATTTCACAAGTATTGAATATGGGCTTGTCGTTGCAGGGTGCCGTTCAACGCCGTGAAGACATCGAGATTGCGATGGAGGAGAGCATGATGGAAATCGTGCCGCGCCTCGAGAAACGGACGCCGTACGTCGGGCTGGCTTCCAGCATCGCTACCTTGCTCGGCCTGCTGGGTACCATCATGGGCCTGATCCAGGCGTTTACAGCCGTCGCAAACGCAAACCCCGCCGAAAAAGCGGATTTGCTGTCTGCAAGTATTTCGGTGGCCATGAACACGACAGCGTTTGGGCTAATGGTAGCGATACCATTGCTCGTTACACATGTAGTACTCACGAGCAAGACCGGACAGATCATCGACAGTCTTGAAATGGCCACGGTCAAAGCATTGAACGTGTTCACCAAGAGGGCGAAGCGGCCGGTAGAGGCCTAGCCGATATGGCCAGGCGGCATCACTACAAGCGTCGCAGCAAGGACGAGTTTGAGCTCGACGTAACCACGTTTCTGAACCTGATGGTGGTACTCATCCCGTTTCTGTTGATTACAGCGGTGTTCTCGAGATTGACCATTATCGAACTCGATCTGCCGAGTACTGCCGGCGGCGCGACTACCAGCGATGCAGGCTTCCGTATCGAGGTAATTGTCAGAGAGCCGGGTATCGAAATCAGTAACGGCAAGGCGATCATCGCGTCGATACCGAAAAAGGACGACGAATTTGATCTGCAGACACTTTCTGAATTCATGATTGAACTCAAGCAGGAATATCCCGACCACGACGAAGCATCGGTGCTGATGGAGCCACGCATTCCATACGATTACCTGATCCAGGTGATGGACGTTGTCAGGAGTGTCGAACTTCCTGTCAAAAAAGATGAACCGCTCGAAGGTGAAGACCCGATCGATGGTACAGAGCAGTATGAACTGTTCGCGCTGTTCGCGGACATATCCGTTGGAGATGCGCCGTGAGGAATTCACGCAGAATCAAGCGCATGTCGCGGAATCGTTTGAAGATCACGAAAATGAACCTGACTTCACTCATGGATGTGTTCACGATTCTCGTATTCTTTCTGCTTGTGAATTCCGGTTCCGTCGAGATAATGGAGTCGCCGAAAGACATGACCTTGCCGGAAGCAAGGGTCGATACCAAGCCACGCGAGACGGTCGTGATTTTCGTAAGCCCGGAGGACGTACTCGTGCAGGGGAAAATTGTCGCACGTGTTGCCGATATCCTGGAGGGAGAATTGTCGACCGTTGATCCAATTACATCGCGTCTTGCGGAACTCAGAGACAATATTGTCGGGCCGAGTACCTTGGCCGTGGCAGGCAGCCAGGAGATTACGATATTGGCCGACAAGTCGGTGCCGTTCATAGTCATCAGAAAGATCATGTCGGCGTGCACGGGCGAGGGTTATGAAAATGTCTCCCTGGCCGTTATCCAGAAAGAAACGCAAGTCGCGGCGCGCTAGCACCTAAGGGATGAAGGTGACATCGTGAGCTCAGAATATTCTGAAGAACAAGAGTCGCTTCGGGCCGAGGTCGAAAAGTCGGAAAGCGTTCTGGACGATCTCGAGCGCGAACTTCGCGCGATCGATGCTGGACTGGAAGAGCTGGCGCAAAAGAATCACCTATACGAAGTCCTGTCCAAGCTTTGTCGCACATTCGAAGAACTGGAAGATCTCGGTGCCACGCACCTGTTCTGGCATACCTCCAGTGGACCGAGCAGCCCCGACGAGCATCTTCAGCACGCGCACCGACGGATAGACGAATTCAAGGCAGAGGTTGCCAGCGTCGAAGAGCGGCGCGCGACGATTATTGGCCAGATCAATGAGCAAAACGACGTTCTGGACTATTTGCACTACGATCTGCGTGATGTGCTGGAACAACAGGAGAGAAAGAAGAACGAATGGCTGATCGAGCGGGAGCCTGACGAACTGCCAACCCGGGTGCAGGTGATGCCATGGACCCGAGGCTGCGAGGAAGACACACGGTTCAGGAAGTCGCTTGGTGCATCGCTGGCAGCATCATTTGCAATTGCATTTCTTGTCGGCACCATTGCATTGCCGATCGTAGAGCGTACTACAGTCGACAAATTGCCCGAGCGCGTGGCGAAACTTGTTCGCCAGGAGCGAGCCACACCGCCACCGCCTGTCGAAGCGCCAATCATTCCGGATCAAGAGATACCTGAACCCAAACCCGAACTTGCGGACGAACAGCCGCCCGACAAGACACCGGAAGCCGTTGTTGCAGATGCCGTGCAGCCGGACACGAGGGAACAGGTCAAGACGAAAGGGATCCTGGCATTCCGTGACAGTTTTGCCAGCCGCGCTAGCCTGAGGCCAACGGCTCAGCTGGGGTCCCAGGCCAGCATAAGCAGCGCCGGCGAGAACTCCGTAGGCCGACCGAGCCGCTCAATGGTGACGACATCGGCGCCAGGTTCGAGCGGTGGCATTAATCTCGCCAGCATCAGCCGGGACGTCGGTGGCGGCGGCCAGGGTATCGGCGGTGTTGAAGTAGGCCGTGTCGCAAGTTCGATTGGCGGCGGCGGCACCGGATCGGGACGGCCCGTAAGCGGCGGCGGCGCGTTCGCTGGGCGTACGGACGAAGAAATACAAATCGTATTCGATCGATACAAAGCAGCGCTGTACCGGCTCTACAATCGCGAGCTGCGCAAGGATCCGACGCTGCGCGGGCAACTGGTGCTGCGACTTACAATCGAGCCCGATGGTTCAGTGTCGCTTTGCCAGCTTCAGTCTTCCGACATGGACGCACCTGCCCTGGCGCAACAGGTTGTCCAGCGCGTACACACGTTCGACTTCGGCGCCAAGGAAGACATCGTTGCGATGACTATTATTTACCCGATCGACTTTCTTCCTTCGGCCTGACGTCATTCATTACTTGACATAAGAATCCGCGCCGAAACGCGGCTTCGAAGGTGTGATCCAGCTCACCTTTTGCCCGAACACTTTAAGCCATAGTTTCCTTTCGGATAAAGGCAAAACCACCGAAAGGTGGTGACGCAAAGTCACCGGCCTACAGGGCAAGCAATCCCAACGGCAGCGGGACCGCTCGTAAACGATCAAGGATAGGGTCGTCCGCACCGGTGATGTGCGCGCACAGGGAAGTTACTGACTGACCATGGTCATTCTTGACAAGAACGCGCGAGGATTGCGCGGCGCAGGTACGCTTACGAGGCTCAACCGTATCCGGCTGTTCTCGTTAGTACTGCTGCTGTGCGCCACATTGCTTCCAACCGGGAGCGGCGCGTTAGCGGCCGAGATCACGTTCGTATCCGTTGGTGGATCCTGGCGTGATCCGGTGGACAGCGTTCCCGGAAGCCAGCCGGGCGATCCTGTCATCACGAACGGCAACCCAATCTCCAGCATCAGCTGGGGCACGACGGCGGGCACGCCGCAAAGCGGCTATGACTTTATCGCAACGCTTCCGCCGCCTTTCGACTTGCCAGGGCCCATTCCGTACTTTTCTCTCGGCACGTTTCAACATCGGAACTTTGCGGTCGGCGAGCCTTCACTGGTTTCGGCCCAGCTCGATGTGGTGCTCGTGCTTGCCGTGGACGGCGTGCCAACCGGTCCATTGACCTTCACCTTTACGTTAAACCACGAGGAAACCCCGAACAACCTGGACCCGTGCCCCTATCCGACACCACCCGGAGACGGCTGCACGGATCGTGTGACGATCGTCGCCTCGGCCGACCCCACGACGTTCAACGTCAACGGCGTGGATTACACGTTGGAAATGAGCTTTCTGGACAACGGTAGCCCCGTCGACGAATTCATCACGGCAGAAGGCGACACCGTCAACAGCTCGGGCCTGGTCGGGGAATTTACCTTGCCGCCGGGACTCACGGTCACGAAGACCGGCCCGGCGACGATGCGTCTGGTGGAGTGGGGAAATTTCGTCATCGGCGTGCAAAATGAGAGCGAGGGTGACGCGTACAATGCGACGCTCGTCGACCAGCTGCCGGACGGCCCGACCGGCGGGATGTGCGACACGACACCAGAGATCCTGAGCGCGCAAGTGTTCGCCGCGGACGGCGTCACGCCGGTACCAGGAAAGGGTCCTTTGGTCGAGGGGACGGATTACTCGCTCGCCTACAACGGCGCCACTTGCGAGCTTACCTTTATCACGCAGACCGCCGAATCGGTGATCGGTGTGGGCGAGCGCCTGATGATCGTGTATCGCACGCAGCTCGACGCCGGTTCCCAGGATGGCGTCGTGCTGACGAACGTAGCCGGCGCGACCGAGTGGTTCAACGCCGACGCCTCGACCATGTACAGCCGCAACCTGACTGACGGCACCGTAGGCGTCGGGGACCACGAGGACGCGCACAGCGTCACCGTCGACCTGCCGGTGCTGCGGTTCGAGAAGACGGTCACGAATGTGACGACGGGAGAGGACCCGGGCACAGTCGCGACTCCGGGTGACACACTGCGCTACTCGCTCTACGTCGAGAACCTGAGCGACGTCGCCGTTAGCGATTTCTCGATCGTCGACGAAATCGACCGCCTCAATGCGGACCCGTCGTTCCAGGCGGGCACGCTGAATGTCGTAACGATTCCGGCAGGCGCGGATGCCGGCAACACGAATGCGAACGGCGGCGCGGCCGGTAACGGCTTGCTCGACATACGAAACCTGAGCATCGGCGGGCTGGGCGAAAGTGTCCTGGTCGAGTTCGAGGTTCAGCTCGCGCCGGTCATCGCGAACGACACATTCGTCTACAACCAGTCCGAGATCATGTTCGGCGACCTGTCGGCTGCCGTCAGTGACGACCCGAACGTCAATGGCGCGGCGGATCCAAACATCGATGGCGACGAAGACCCGACTCAGATCCAAATCCAGTCTGCACCCTATTTCGACGTGGACAAGGTCTCGAGCTACATCACTGGCGATCCGAACGTACTGCTGGCCGGCGAGACGCTGCGCTACACGATTACCGTGCAGAATACTGGCACAGACAACGCGACCAGCGTCGAAATCGTCGACCTGGTACCCGCAAACACGACGTATGTTGCTGGTAGCACGACCATGAACGGCATTGCAGTTCCGGACGGCGCCAACGGCGCATCGCCGTTGATCGGCGGCATACTGATCAATGCGCCGCAGGACACGACGCCGGGCGCCATGAACGCGAGTGTTGCGGATAACCTGGCAACGATCGTCTTCGACGTCGCTCTATATCCAGACGTACCGGACGGTACGATCATATCCAACCAGGCATTTGTCAGTGCGGTCGATCAGGGTGTTGCGGATATACCGTCGGACGACCCGCGTACGCCGATCGTGGACGACCCGACGCAGGATGTCGTCGGCAATTACCCGCTGCTGTTCGCGCCCAAGTCTGCTGCTTTGCAGGTCGACATGGGCACGCCCGGAATCGTCGATCCCGGTGACGTGCTGCGCTACACGATTACGGTTTACAACAACGGCACGGTCCCGGCGACCGCAGTCGAACTCATAGACGTTGTGCCGAACGACGTTACCTACGTGCCCGATTCGGTAACCCTGAACAGTCTGCCGGTTGGGCAGCCCGACGGTGGCGTATTCCCGCTGATAGCGGGCATACCCGTGAGCTCCGCGGACCTGACGCCGCCGCTGCCGGGCGCAGGCGAAGGGACGCTCAGCCCGGGGCAGTCGGCTGTCGTGCAGTTCGATATGCAAGTCAATGCCGCGGTTCCGACCGGCACTCAGATCATCAACCAGGCAACGGTCTACTCAGCCGAGCGACCCAATCTGCTGACCGACGGCGACGGTAACCCGGCGACGGGACCCGAGCCGACGATTGTTGTCGTTGGCGACGCGCAGGTTCTGTCCATCTTCAAGGAGGTTTCGGTCCTCGGCGGCGGTGCTGCATTGCCGGGAGCGACGCTCGAATACGCTGTAACCGTCCGAAACGTGTCGCTGGTACCGGCTTACTACGTCCGAATCACCGACAACCTCGACGAAGTGAATCCGGGCTACCTCGCGTACGTCGATCTGTCCGCGACGATGAACGGTCTGCCGGACGGTGTCGTTTACGACCCGGCGACGACAACGATCACCGCAGACTATTTCACCGAGTACGGGCCATTGAATCCGGGTGAAACGATCACGTTGCGCTTCAGGGCGATCATCGATCCGAATCTCGTTGACGGTACGACCATTACGAATACGGCCCGTGTGTATTGGAATGACCCGTTGCAATCGCTGGACGCGAGCGTTTCGATCGACGTAGGTGCGAGGCCGGGGGCCGGTATGTTGAGCGGCAACGTCTGGCACGACGCTGATCACGACAACACACCCGGCGGCTTCGAACGTCCGCTCGAAGGCTGGAGGGTTGAGCTGTTTCTCAACGACCAGCCAGTACGTTCGCTGCTGACTGACGTGGACGGCAACTACGTGATGGTTGGTGTTCAGCCGAACTACCTGGCTGGCGAAACTTATTCACTGCAATTCAGTGCGCCAGGAGCCGGCTCAAGAACCGCACTGCTCGGTCAGACCGACTCGGATTTTACCGATGGCCAGCAGCGCATTGACGACATCGACGTTCAGGAGGGCAGCAACTTGCTGGCACTGAACATGCCCGTTGACCCGAACGGCGTGATCTACGACTCGGTCGCGCGCTCACCAATCGCTGGTGCGACGGTTACGTTGGTGGATGTTCGCAACGGTGTGCCGCTGCCAGAAGGCTGTTTCGATGACCCGACTCAGCAGAACCAGGTCACGGTGCCGAACGGCTATTACAAATTCGACCTCAACTTTTCCGATCCTGCGTGTTTGGGTGGCCCGAATTACCTGATCCAGGTCGTGCCGCCAGATAGCACGTATACGTCCGGCGTATCCGAGCTGATTCCACCGACCTCGGATCAGACCACCTTGCCCTTCGATGTGCCTGCCTGTCCGGGCTCGGCGGACGATGCCGTTCTGGCCACGGCGCAATACTGCGAGGCGCAGGGTTCGGAGTTTGCACCGACGCCATCCGTACCGGCCCGCAGCGCCGCCACGGCTTACCATTTCTTCCTCAGGCTTGACGACAGCCAGTCGCCAGGCTCGTCACAGCTGTTCAACAATCACATTCCGCTGGACCCGAGGTTGAGCGGCGCCGTATCGATTACCAAGACGACACCCCTGTTGAACGTGTCTCGCGGTCAGATGGTGCCGTATGTGATCACCCTCGGTAATTCCTTCGGCGTCGAATTGCAGGACGTAAATGTCGTCGATCGATTCCCGGCCGGATTCAAATACGTCGAAGGGTCGGCACGTTTCGACGACGTCAAGACAGAACCCGCGCTTGTTGGACGCGAGCTGGTTTGGTCGGGCCTGTCGCTCGCCTCCGATGGCCGCCACGAGATTAAATTACTGCTGGCGGTCGGGGCCGGCGTGTCCGAAGGCCAGTTCGTCAACAGGGCGCAGGCCGTCAGCGCGCTGACCGGAACCGCCATGTCCGAGGAAGCATCCGCGACCGTGCGGCTGGTGCCGGATCCGACGTTCGACTGTACCGATGTGACCGGCAAGGTATTCGACGATTTCAACCGCAATGGCTACCAGGACTCCGACGAAGTCGGCTTGCCCGGCGTACGCGTAGTGACAGCCAGGGGACTGGCTGCGAAGACCGATAGTCACGGCCGCTATCACATCACTTGCGCCATCACGCCGGATGAGAGTCGCGGTAGCAACTTCGTTCTGAAACTTGACGACCGGACGCTGCCGAGCGGTTTCCGCATGTCGACCCGACCGGTTCAGGTTCAGCGCGCGACGCGTGGTAAAGCGCTGCGCATCAATTTTGGCGCGTCGATTCACCGCGTCGTCGGCCTCGATATAGCAGACGCAGCGTTCGAACCAGGCACCCTGGAGATGCGAAGTCAGTGGCGCCCGCGCATCGATCTGCTGCTGGAGGAACTGCAGAAAAGCCCGGCAGTACTTCGACTTTCCTATGTCGCGGATGTTGAGGCCGAGTCGCTCGTCGAAGGGCGCCTGACCATGCTCAAGGACGAGATCATGGCCGCCTGGCAGGAACTGAGCTGTTGTTACGAACTTGTCATCGAACCCGAAGTCTTCTGGCGACTCGGTGCTCCGCCCGTCAAGAGCAAGGAGGAGAGCCGGTGAACGTCATGTCGAAGCTGAGTTATCTCCTGATGCTAAGCCTGGCGTTGGCTTCTTTGCAGGTGCACGCTGAGAAAGTCGATGAGACGCCAATGGGCGAGGCGGTCGAACGGCATATGACGGATGATGAACCACTCATGCTGTGGGTACAGGATCCGGACCGTGTCGATACCGAGCTGGGTGACACGCTCGAAGTCCGCGAGACGCTCGCCGACGAACTCGAGACCGTCAAGCTCAGTGGTCTCGTGCCGCCGATACGATTCGAATCCGGCGTTGCGAACATTCCCGAATCGACGGTCGGCTCTCTTGCCGAGATACTCGAGCGAATGCGGGATCGAATCAACGTTCGCCTGCACCTCATCGGTCATGCGGATAATCGACCTTTGTCAGCGAGACTCGTCAAGATCTATGGCGATAACGCAGGCTTGTCGCGGGAACGTGCCGGGCAGGTGGCGGAGCATTTTCAGACATCGCTAACGTTGCCGCCTGAAGCGATTTCTTTTGAATGGGCCGGTGACACGCGCCCGGTTGCCTCGAATCTCACCGAGGACGGTCGTGCGCTCAACCGTCGCGTCGAGGTCGAAGTCTGGTATGACGAGGTGAGAGAAAAAGTGGCCCTCGAGGAATTCCTCGTACCTCACGAAATTCAGCGCGTCAAAGTATGCCGCATGGAAACAGTCTGCAAGCTGCGTTACGTCGACGGGCATGCGCAGCGCGCGCGGGTGCAGAACCTCATAGCGCCGCTGCATTATGAGACCGAAACGATTGATGTGACCGAGGTGTTCATCGAACGCATCAGACAGGGATTCGAGAATCTCAGCGACAAACAGAACGTTGTCGTGAAATTTGTCGGTTTCACGGATGATGTTCCGCTGAGCGGAAGAACAGAACGCATTTATGGCGATCACGTGGGGCTCTCGAAAGCGCGGGCGCGACGTGTTGCATTGGCCGTACAGGACAAGCTGAATATCCCGACGCCCATGATTGAAAGTGACGGGCGTGGCTCGGAGAGGCCGCTGGGCTCCAACGAAACGACCAACGGGCGGGCTTTGAATCGTCGCGTCGAGGTCGAATTCTGGTACGACGACCCGTTACAGGAATTGCCGGACGAGCCGCAGCTTTGCCCCGAGTCTGCCGGCGCCGAATTGGTGACCAGGGTTTATGATCCGCCCTGGGGCCGCATCGCAGAAATCGATTTTGTCGAAGGTCGGCCCGTGGTGCCGGCGGGCTACACCACAGACCTGGCACGGGCGCTCGCCGATGTTGCGGACAAGACGAATCCGCGCCTGAGGTTCGTCGGCTACACGCGCAATGAGCGCCTGGCACGCCGAACCGCGGCAGTCTACGGGGACGACATAGGCCTGTCGGCTTCCCGTGCGCGACGCGCTATGGAGCTGATCGCCGGAGACATGCAGCTCGAGGCTCGGCAACGCGAGTTCGAAGGGCGCGGCTATGTACATTCGGACGACGTCGTCAACGCCGGTTTTGTTCAGGGCGAAACGTCACATGTTGCAGTGCAGGTCGTCTACGATGAACTCGCGGTCCTTGATGACTACGAGGGCGTGGATATCACGCGGCTTACGCGCGAGTTGAGTCCGCAGAATCCGCTGGGCCTGAACCTGATGCGTATCACCGTAAATGGTGAACCGATCGATGACCCAAAGAGAAGTTCGTCGGACATCCAGCGATGCACTGATGTCGCACTCGAGAATGCCGATATTCAATTTGGTTTCGACAACCTGCGTTCTTCCCCGAGGCTCAGTGTCGCAGCCAAACCGGATCGTATCGCGGTCTGGAAAGAGGTCACCAATACCGGACTTCTGGTGCCGTCCATGTCCCTGATCGACATGCAGGCGTCCCCCGTGTATTTCCGGATGTACACGAACTACTCACACTTCATCGAACGCGCAGAAGTGCGTGTATTTGAGAATGCACGGTCCGTCGAGTCGGTACCGCTGGACGTCATCGACATCAGCGTTGATGGTGTTGCCAAGTGGGAGCCGTCTGTTGGCCAGGTCAGATCACCCGTGTCCCAGCTGGCGTATGTACTTCGCGCTTACGGTGAGGACGGAAACTTCGATGAAACACTCCCGCAGCCGCTGTGGGTAGTGCACGATGACACAGATAGACCCACCGATGACGACGATGAGTCCGTGTTTCAATCAGACCCGGAACTGTTTGCGGCCTACGGCGAAAATGGCCTGAGCGTGCAGAACATCGGGCTTAGCAGTGGCACTGTCAGCGTCCGTGGCAGCGGCGTGCCAAATGAGCACGAGGTCTGGGTGGCCGGGCGACCTGTGCCCGTGGATGACAAGGGTAATTTCGTCACCGAGGAAATCCTGCCGGAGGGTGCACACACCGTCGAAGTGGCCGTGGTCGACAACGAGGGCAGCGGTGAACTCTACCTGCGTGACCTCGAGTTCCGGTCGAATGACTGGTTCTATGTTGGCATGGCGGATCTCACGTTGTCCGATGGCAAAGCGAGCGGCCCGATCGACCTGTTGCAGGGCGGCAACCCGCAGCGGGACTACGATTCCAATGTCGACGGGCGACTCGCGTTTTTCGTGAACGGCAAATTTGGCGAACATTGGAAACTAACGGCAAGCGCCGATACCCGGGAAGGGCCGGTGCAGGATCTCTTCAGCAACTTCATGGATAAGTCGCCGGAATCCCTGTTTCGGCGTATCGACCCCGACTATTACTACCCGACCTTCGGCGATGACGGCACGGTCGAGGAAATGGCGCCGACCATGGGCAAGTTCTTTGTCCGCCTGAGCCAGGACGACAACTTTGGTCAATGGGGCAACTTCAAGATTGCATACATGAATAACGAGTTGGCACAGGTCGATCGTGGCCTGTACGGTGCGAACCTGCATTACCAGGCCGACACAACGACCGAGTTCGGCGACAGGTACTTTGTCATAGACGCTTTCGCGGCCGAGCCGGGCACCGTCCCGAGCCGCGAGGAGTTCCGCGGCACGGGTGGCTCACTCTATTTCCTGCGTCGCCAGGATCTTCTGGCCGGCTCCGAGCGCGTGCGTATCGAGTTGCGCGATAAAGCCTCGGGGCTCGTTACCGGAGTGGTGAACCTGACGCCGGTCATGGATTACGACATCGACTATCTTCAGGGTCGCATTTCGCTCGCAGAGCCGCTTGCATCGACAGCCAACGATAATCTCCTCGTGCGCAGCGGCGCGATTTCCGGCGACGAGGCTTACCTGGTTGTGCGCTACGAGTACACGCCGGGCTTCGGCGACATCGATGCGATCGCGATCGGTGGACAGGGGCACTACTGGCTCGGCGATCATGTCAAAGTCGGCCTCACATCGAACACGAACGAGCAAGATGGCGCCGACAACAGCCTGAACGCCGTTGACCTCACGCTGCGGCTGGCGTCCGAGTCGTGGCTGAAGGTGCAGCAGGCCGAGAGCGAAGGACTGGTTTCCCTGCCGCAGTTTTCGAGCGATGGCGGATTCGAGTTTAACGCGTACGATCCGGCATCATTTGTCAACGCGCAGGCCGAAGCGGAGCGCGCAGACCTCAGCGTCCGATTTAGCGATCTCATAAGCGTCTTTGATGGCAGGCTTACCGCGTACGTGCAGGAGGTCGAAGCTGGCTACTCTGCTCCGGGTTTGACGGCGCTTACCGATACCAGGAACTACGGTGGCACGTTCAGCCTGCCGATCGGCGACAGTTTTTCGCTCGGCGCCAAGCTCGACAGTCGAATTCAGGAGCAAGGCATCGAGACCCACGCCGCGGAATTCAACGTTGGCTACCAGATCAGCGAACACTGGCAGCTGAGTGCCGGTTACCGCGAGGACGAGCGCATCTCGAGTTTGATCATCGTACCGTTGACGCAGGAACAGGGCGAACGGGCAGATGCGGTGCTGCAGGTCGGTTACGATTCGAAGTCGACCTGGAATGTTTATGCATTCACACAGGACACGCTGTCGGTAACGGGCGATCGGCAGGAGAATGCCCGGGGCGGCGTTGGCGGCTCGTACCAGCTGTCCGAAAAATTACGCATTGATGCCGAAATATCTGACGGCGATCTGGGTGCCGGTGGCCGGCTCGGTACGAACTATCTTCATTCCGACAGAACGAGCATGTATCTAAACTATGCGCTCGAAAACGAACGCATCGATAACGGCATGGGCGGCACTCGCGGTGGCGAAGGTAACCTGGTAGGTGGCATCAGAACACGCCTCGCCGACAGCGCGAGCGTGTTCCTCGAAGAGCGCTACCAGCATAACAACGCGATGACCGGGCTGACGCATGCTACCGGAATCAGTTTTTCACCCTCGGAAAAATGGAGCCTTGGAATCAATACCGATATCGGCACGCTGCAGGACGTAACGACCGGCGCCGAGACAGAGCGTATGGCCGGTGGCTTCCAGGTGACCTTCGGCACTGACGCGCTGCAGTTGTCCAGCGGTATTGAATATCGTAACGACGATGCCGAGCAGCTCGATCTAGGCCGTACCGAGAGAACGACTTGGCTGTTCAGGAACAATATCAAGTACCAGGTCAATCCGGCGTCACGCTTGTTGGGTAAGCTGAATTATTCAGAGAGTGAGAGTTCGCAGGGAACATTTTACGACGGCGGATTTACCGAGGCTGTTATTGGATACGCGCTTCGGCCGATTACTCACGATCGCTTCAATGCCCTCATCAAGTACACGTATTTTTACAACGTACCGACAACCGATCAGATCAGCCTGCAAAATATCGCCGCCGAGTTTATACAGAAGAGCCACATCGCCGCAGTCGATGCCAGCTACGATATTACGCCGCGAATCACTATCGGCGGCAAATACGCTTATCGCTTCGGTCAGGTCAGCCTCGATCGTGAAGATCCGGAATTCTTCGACAACAATGCGAGCCTGTATGTAGTACGCGGCGATTACAGGTTCCGCAAGAACTGGGAGGCGCTTGCGGAAGGGCGTTTGCTCAGCATGTCGGATCTGGGCGAGCGTCGCAGCGGCGCGCTCGTGGCTGTCTCGCGGTACTTCGGCGACTATCTGAAGGTCGGAGTTGGCTACAACTTCACTGATTTCTCAGACGATCTCACGGATCTGAGCTTTGATCATCACGGTTTCTTCCTCAACCTGACCGGATCAATGTAGTCGGCACGGAGTTCATGCCGCGCCGTTGCTGCGTGCGCAAAGACCCGGCAGTTTGCTAGTATAATTCCTGGCTGACAAACTCGTTGGCGCCTGCCATCGCTAAACAGCGTGCGCCCTGTGCCACGCCGCCCTGTCGAGATCGAGTAACACTCGTGAGATTCATATTTTTGCTGCTAATAGCCTGCTCTGCGAGCGCAACCGCGCAGCTGCCGGATTCTGATTGGGAGTTTGAGCAGCCCTACCGCGACCAGATGCTGTATTTACACGCACTGGTCAACTATTCCTATGACCTGCAGTGGCAGTTCGACTGGGAACGCCGCCAGCTTGCCGGCAATGCCCTGCGCGTCAATACCGGCAGCGTTACCTCGGACAAGCTGCTGACTGACATCGATCTCAACATCAACGAGGCCCTGAACGATAAGTGGCGTTTCCAGGGCAGCTTCAGGCGGGACGGGCTGCGGCAGCGGCCAAATCGTAGAGAACAGCTGTTGCTCGGATTCGAACGCTCGATTCTTGAATCATCGGCTCTTTACGTGACCGTCAACCCGGAGTTCAACAAGGAGTTCATCGACGTCGCGGCCGGCTACACGCTGTATCGGGATGAGCGTCAACAGTATGTGCGCGTCGGCGTGCTGCTCGAGGACATGAACTACGACACCAAGAACGATCTCGGCGGCGACTCGGAACGGGACTCGGTCGCTCTGCAGTGGGCGGTTCGGCTGAGCCTGGCCAACGACTGGTTTCTCTTTAGCGAAGGCGAAGCGGGCGGTGGTTTCGAGCGCGTGTTTGCGGACGCGGCTGCGTCCCCTGACGTGTCGCGCCACGAGCAGCGGACCAACAAGGCACAGCTGCGACTGTCGCGCGCCGGTGAGGACGGCACGGCGTGGTCCGCCTGGGTCGACTGGCAGGACTTCGGCGAAGTCCGACAGTTCAGGCAGCCCGGTTTCGACTACGATTATGAGAATACGCAGCTGAATGTCGCCGTGGAGCACGCGCGTGTTTTTCGCGACCGGCATCGACTGCGCCTGCTCCTGCACTACGTCGAGCTGCAAGCGGAGTCGCGCGGCTTCAATGAACACGACTACGACCGCAATGACGTGCTCGGCGGCGCATTCTATGAATACCTTTGGCCCAACAGCGGCGCGACGTTTGCATACGCTTTCGGCCAGCCGGATATTGCATACCAGGCCGCGGATCCGACCGAGAACTACAAGCTTGACGACTACCGCGACAAGCTCATTGTCAGCTGGCGCTACAATTTTTCGGACAATGCGCAGATAGACCTGTCCGTCAGTCACGAGGTCAGTGCAAAGGGCTTCGGGGGCGGTGCCGTACGGTTCCAGATGTTCTTCTGAGCGCCTGGAACGGGTAGCGCGGCTATTGCTGGATGTTCACCTGCATTCCGGGACTCAGCCGTTCCGCGCCACGGATAATGACGCGCTCGCCCGGCTTGAGCTCGCCCATCACTTCAACGTTTTCGCCGTCGCCGAGGCCCGTGATTACGTTGACCTGCTCGACTGACATGTCGGGTTTAACCTTGAATACGGATGCACCTTCTCGCCGCAGAATCAACGCATCCCGCGGTACAGTCAGAACCTCTTTGACGGCGGACGTCGGCATCGAAACACGCACGCTCTCACCGACGGTCCAGATGTTGGGGTCGACATCGAGCCTGACTTCGAACATGTGCGACTGCGGATTGCCGAAAGGCACTATCGTGCGGACGGTTGCCTGGTCCTGTCGAAAGTCATTGTGCAGCCGCAGAACGGCACCGTCTGAAATGAAATTGACCGTATTGAGCGGCGCGCGGGCAGTAACTTCCAGCGATTTCGGGTCGACCACACGGATGACCACATCGGCGACGTTCAGGCGCTCACCGATACTGCGCAGCCGCTCAGTAACGATGCCGTCGAACGGCGCGCGTATTTTCGTCACGTGCACCGAAATTTTTGCCAGCCCGAGCTGCGCACGCGCGATGGCATGATCGCTTTCGGCAACGGCGAGGTCGGCGATCGTTTGATCGAGCTGACTTTTCGCCGACAGGTTTTTCTCCGCGAGCCTGTCGAGACGTTCTTTCTCGGACTGCAGGAAGCCGACGCGCGCTTCCTCACGCCTGACGCGACTCTGTGCTTCCATTTCGAGCAGCTCGAAGGTCAATGATTCGAGGCGCGCTACCGTGTCGCCTTTCTTGACGACCGTACCCACCTCGGCGATCCACTCGAGTTTTGCCGACAGCTCGGAAGCAAGTCGCGAGTCGAAGCGACTGACGATGGTCCCCGGCACATCCACAGACGGTGCCAGTTTCTGCAGCTGCGCTTCGGCAACGACCACAACCGCGGGGGGCATGCCCTGGGCGAGCGCCGTTGTACAAACCGAAAGGCTCAGCAAGGAAAACAAAGCGAAGCGCTTGGTGATCGGCATCAGGGAGTTGTCCTTGCAGGTGTCAGAATATTGCCCGGCACCGCCGCGGTTTCTCCGAGTCGCAGCAGGCTTGGCAGGAGAATCAGTGTAAACATGGCGCTGACGGACATGCCGCCCACGATCACGGCCGCCAGGCCCTGGTAAACCTCGGAGCCCGGGCCCGGGATCAGCAGCAGCGGCAGCATGCCAAATATACTGGTCAGGGTGGTCATCAATATAGGCCGCAGGCGTCGACGTATCGCCTGTTCAACGGCGCTGCGACGATCGAGGCCGTCTCGTTCGGCCGAGCGCGTCTGGTGCACGAGCAGAATTGCATTATTCACAACCAGGCCCAGCAGAGTAATGAAGCCGATCATCGTCAACAGGTCCATTGGCAGGTTCATGAGTCGTAACATAGACACTCCGCCTACGGTCGCGAGCGGCAGGGCTGCGACCACGAGCAGGCTGTCGACAAACGAACGAAACAGTCCGCTTATCAGGAGGTACAGCACAACGATTGCGAGCGCAAAGCTGCGGGACATGCCGGCGAGGGCAATCTTGAGATCGTCGGCGCTGCCGTAGTAGCTGATTTCGCCGTCCTCGGGCAGCATCTTCAGCAGCGCCGGTTCGACACTGGTTCGCAGCACGCCGATCGATTCTTCCAGGGAGACGCCGTCCGGGGGCGTAATTGCGAGGGTCACCGCGCGACGACGGTCGACCCGGCGTACCTGGTTTGGACCGGCCGTGCGCTGCATGCGAACCAGCTGATCGACCGACTGTATGCCACCGGCCGGGGTTGCCAGCGGCGTGGCCGCAAGCTGCTCGGGACTGGTCCATTCCGGAGCGCGCAGCACGATATCCATGCGACGATCGCCGTCGAAGTAGTCGCCGACATAGACGCCGTCACCGAGCGAACGCATGACCGTTGACATGTCACGCCGCGTCCAGCCGGCCTCGGTGATGCGCCGTTCATCCGGTATGAAACGCAGCTCGGGTTCGGCGAAGTCAACGCCCGGAATCGGTCTCGCCTGTGCACCGGGCAGGTGCTGGCCGACGAGCTCCATTCCTTTGCGCGCAGCGCTCAGCATCGCGTCCATGTCGCGGCTCTGTATATTCAGCTCGATGGAGCTGCCGCCGCCGAGCCGATCAAATATGCCCCACTCATCGGCGAATGCCATCGTGTCCGGAAAACCCGCAAGGATCCCGGAATTCAGCCTGTTGACGAACGCGCCGGCGTCGTCCGCATCGACCATGCTGGCGCCCGCGAACGCGAAGGAGCCGAACACGCCCAGGAAGTAGCTCTCGATCGGGATTTCGGCGTCTTTCTCCAGATAGGGTTTGAGTCGCTCGACAACCGGGGCGGCGAATTCATCGCGGGCTGTCGACACGCTCTGCCCTGGCGGGCGGTCGATGAACGCAAACACCCAGCCCTGCTTGCCTTCCGGCAGGTAGTCGGCCGCCGGCAGCAGGAGCCAGGTAAGCGTCGTTGCTCCGAAGAAGATTCCGGCAATCAACGCCAGCCTTACGCGCCGGCGATCCGTCACGCGCATGATCGCCGCCGTGGTCTGCTCCCACCAGTTGGTGTGCGGATCCTCGAGCCGGACCCCCTCGAGCCACTTTGCGGCAGCCGTCGGAATGACGGACAGGGCGATGGTCAGGGAAGCAATCACCGCCACCGAGATAACGAGTGCCAGATCCGCAAACAGCTGTCCCGATACATCCTTGAGAAAGACGATAGGCAGAAAGATGATGACGGTCGTCGCGGTCGACGCCAGCAAGGCCGGCCAGACCTGCTGGCTGCCCCGGGTTGCCGCTTCCTCGGAACCGGCGCCTTTTTCCTTCAGTCGAACGATGTTCTCGAGAACGACGATGGCAGCGTCGAGTACCATGCCGGTGGCGAATGCCAGGCCCGCGAGCGAAATCATGTTCAGCGTCCGTCCCGTAATCTGCAGGACGACGAAGCTCGTAAACAGTGATATCGGGATGGCAAGTGCGACCAGGAAGGTCGCACGGAAACGGCGCATGAACCACCAGAGTATGCTGATCGCCAGGCCGATACCGAGTAACAGGTTGGTACGCAGCATTGCGATGGAGTCCTCGATGTAGGTCGACTCATCGTAAACCTGGCGAATTTGCAGGCCGGCCCTCGCAAGCGCGCCTTCTTCCAGTTCTTTGATCGCGACCTTGAGATCGCGCATGACATCGAGGACGTTGACACCTTGTTCGACCTGCGTGTCGAATGCCATGGATTCATGGCCGCTCTCCATCATGAAGCCATCTTCATCGCGCATGGTGACGGCTACCGTCGCAATGTCGCGCAGGCGTACTGGGTTGCCGCCGCGCCAGTCGAGCACCATTTCGCCGAATTCGTCTAAATCGTATTTGCCGGCATAGCGCAGCGTGTACTTGCGCCGGCCAACGTCACTGAAGCCGCCGGACGTATCGTTGTTATTGCCGGTTTGAGCGGCAAGCGTCGGAATATCGATGCCGAGTGCCGCGGCCTGATACGGGTCGAACGTAATCCGGACCTCGTTGGCGCGGCCGCCGTACGCGTTGGAATTCGACACGCCAGGCACACGCTCAATGCGTGCCTGCACGACTTCCCGAACGAAGTCTTCGTAGCTCGCCATGGGTCGTTCATTGCCGGGAACCCGCGTCAACGTGAACCACGCAATCTGTTCGCCGAAGCTGTCCTGGCCGGCGAAAATTCTCGGTTCGGTTACGTCGTTCGGATAGCGCGGAACCTGGTTGAGGCGATTGATTACTTCTATCAGCGCTCGCTGCAGGTTGGTGTCAACTGAAAACATCAGGTTGATATTGCCGTTACCGCGGGTCGCGGAGGACTCCATCTTTTCGAGACCGGGCACGCCGCGCAGAACATCTTCCTGTGGCTCGATGATCTCCGACTCCACCTCTTCGGGCGCCGCCGAGCGCCAGCCTGTACTGATCTGGATGAACGGTCGCTGCACGTCGGGAATCATCTGGATGGGCAGGCTCAACATCGCAAGGGTGCCCATCAGTAACACCAGCAGGATCGCGGCAATGACCGCGACCGGGTTGGATATTGCGAGCCGCGTCAGCAGCATCAGTTGTCAATAATGATAATCGGGTCGAGCACGCCGCCACCTTCGATGCCAACATCGTACTTGTAGGAAACTCCAATCTCGGCGTCAGATCTGACGGTTGACGTCACTTTGCCGTTCCTGGAGCTTTTCTTTTTCTCATCGAATGGTGTCTTGCCGGGAAACTCGATGAAAAAATTCTTGGCGTTAAATTTCCATTCGATTGTGTCCCCGCGACAGACGTTGAGGGTATCGGCATTCGAGCCAAAAAGACCTTTTACGACTTTGGTTGGCATATCGTTCTTGACCTTGATCTTCAATTTGAAGGTCTCGGGGCTTCTGTCGCAGGCGCCGTCCTGCGCAAGAGCATAGAAACTGATCGTGCTTAGGAGCAAAGCAACAAGAACCGTACCCACAGTTGTCCTGATTCGAATAAGCATAATATTTCCTTATTTGTTATTAATTAGTTTCTTGAGACCAGCTGCTTGAACCTGCCATCGTCCCATAGCGATGCAAGCCCAGGATCGAGTGTCAATAATTCTTTTTGGTAGTCTAGCTCAATCGCCCGTTTCAGACGATCCAGCGCCTTGTCAGTGTCACCAAGGTGGGCGTATACGAGGGCGCCATAATATTGAACATACATATCGTCGGGAGCACCCGCCTGGGCTGACTCGCTTAACTCTCTGGCCCTGTCTTCCTGCCCGGTCCGCGCATAGAAATGGCCGAGCATGGCGATTGTGTCCATTTCCGATGGATTGACGTCTATTCGTTCCTCGGCAAACTCTATGGCCTGCCTGTAGATGACGTCGGCCACGTGCCGCATGCCCTCGGTGTGATAATAAGTATCCGCCAGGTTGCCCCACAGCCGGTGATCCCTCGGCGCAAAATTCGAGCCTCGCGCGAACCGGTCTGCTGCCTTTGCGTAGTCACCCAGGTAGAAGTACATGGTTCCGGTATTTGAAAAGGCGCTGCGGCTCGGCTTGAGGGCGAGCGACTTGTCCCAGGCTTCGGCGGCAGCCGATAAATCGCCGGCCAGGTAGTACGCTGCACCGAGGTTATTAAATGCCGTGGCGTTGTCTTCGGAGCGATCCGCAAAGTCGCGATAGTACTCGGCAGCCTCGCCAAAACGACCGTTCGCAAAAAGAAAATTTCCCATCGCGTTGAAGCTGGCGTAGTAACTGGGGTCGAGTTGAATCGCGCGCTGCAAGCTGGCTTCTGCCTCGTTTGCCCGATTGAGTTTGATCAGCGCTCTCGCCAATCCGATCTGAGCATCTGCTGATCTTGAGTTTACGATTGCCGCCTGTTCGTATTCCCGCAGCGATTCATCGTATTGACCCGATTCGTAGTAAAGCTGGCCGAGTGCAACGCGCACAGCGCTGGCCGCCGAATCGCGCGTCAGCGCGCGATGGCAGGCACGCTCAGCGCGTGCGAAGCGGTCCGAATCGCGTTCGAGCTCATAAAGGGCAAGATGACTCTGACACATTGCCCCATATGCGCCGCCGAACTGCGGATCTATGGCAATCGCCTGACGAATGTAGGTTTCGGCGGTTGACAGGTTGGCTGCGTCTCTTGGCTTTCTAAGATAATCCGTGCCGCGCAAATACAGATCGTAGGCTTCCACGTTCTGCGTACCGAGATGCGCCAGCCGTCGCTCGGCCGACACCGGCACAACAACATCCAATGCGGCCGCAACTTTGCGCGCGATCCTCTCCTGTATTTTGAATACGTTGGCTAATTCGCTGTCAAATGTTTCCGACCAAAGCCGGGTGCCGTCGTCGCCGTCAATCAGTTCAGCAGTGATTCGAACCCGATCCTGTGCGCGGCGAACGCTGCCGTGCATAATTACATCAACATCGAGGCGTTTGGCGATCGTCCGATAATCCAGCGTCGCGTCCTTGAGTTGATAGGTCGAGCTCAGAGACACAACCCGGAACTCATCGAGGCGCACGATGAGGCTCTGGATTTCCTGTGTAAGCCCATCGCTGAAATATTCGGTGTCCGATGACTCGCTCAGGTTCGTAAACGGAAGCACGGCGATGGCCGGTGGCTCGGGCTCCCAGATTCTCAGTGACAGGTAGTAGAGGCCGAAGCCGCACGCGGCCGTGACTGCGACCAGCACCACAACGAAGGGCAGGAAAGCGAGTCTCGACGGGCGGCCATCCGCTTGCTCATGGCGGACGATGCCGCGCAGCGTGATTTCGTAAGCCCACGCGAGCACGATCGTGCAGGGGAGGCCGACAATTGCGAGGACGATGAGCACGGTCATCGAACCTTCCGGAATCGGCAAACGATCGAACGTGACGTCCGCGACCTGAAGCAGCATCCAGGCGACGACGCAGTAGGCGACCGTCGCCCGGAAAACGCTGCGACTGCGCAATTCGCCAATCAAATTTATTATTCGTTGTTTCATTCGGCCCTGAAGAGTTGTTGTTGCGCGAGAAATCGAGCGGGAAACGGGTCGGGCTGGGCTACTGAGCGTTCGATAGTGCCAGAACTGGTCGCCGCCTGCAGAAATGGCGCTTGAGTTTTTGCCTGCCTAGTTGACCGTGGCCCGGAAGTGCACGACCGCAACGTTGTCCGGCGCAGTTGTACCGACGGTGAGACCGGTCGGGTAGGTTCCACTAACCGGAATGGTGACGGTCAGGTCGTCTCCCGCAGCATTCAGGAAACAGCCGTCGGCATTGCTGTCGCCGCCCGTTTCCGCGACACAGAAAGCGGGTGGCCCGGCCCCGACGGTAATCTGGATGTCGGCAGCGCCGCCGTTGAATTCGCCGGCCAGGAAAGTCAGGTTGGTATCAAGCGTGTCGGTGACAATCACTTCGGTTGCGCTGCCGTTGCCCGAATTGGTAATCGATATTTCGTACTGGACGACCGCGCCCGGGAGCGCGAATGCAGCCGGTGTTGAGGCGCCGAGCGGATCGCGCACCGTGATGACGCTCTTGATGACCGTGAGATTCGCAGTTACCGGGATAATGTCCACCGAGGCGCTGCCATTGCCGGCATTCGGGTCATTCTGTGAAAGATAGGTGACGCTGGCCGTGTTCGTGATCGTGGAACCGGCAGTAGCCGCGTCGACACTGGCCTGCAGAGTCAGCGTTGCGTTGCTGCCAACCCCGAGCGTGCCGACGAACCAGTCGCCTGTTGTGCCGTTATATGTTCCCTGGCCGGGGATAGCTGAAACAAAAGTCACGCCCGCGGGCAGGGCATCGCTGAGCTGGACCACGGTCGCCGTGCTCGGACCGGTGTTCGTCACGGTCACAGTGTAGGTAACCGTACCGCCTTCTGGCGGCACCGCATTGTCGACGGTTTTGACCACGCCGAGATCGGCAACGACGCTCGGCGAGAACGCGTAGCAGTCGACCGATTCGTAGTCGCTGCCGTTGTCAATCGGCCGGCCGTTGGAACCGACGCCGGTGGCCTTATTGAGTTCGTAGAGTATTCCCTGCGTGCCGCTGGTGCCCCACAGCTGGCCGGTTGGGTCCGTGCCGAGGCCCTCGATGTCCGGCACGGTGATCAGAGCCACATCCGTGGTCGCGCCGGTCGCTTTGTTGATCCTGATCAGCCGGTCGGTCGAGCCGCCGCTGTTGACCGCGGCATACATGATGCCGGTCGTCGGGTCGACGGCGATGTCATCGGTGATGTTATTGCCCCCGATCGGCGGCAACGGCACGTAGTCGATGCCGGCGCCAAAAGCGTTCGGCACGTGGGCGCCGGTAGCCATATTGATCTGGAAGAGCACGTCGGTGCCGCTACGTGCATGTACACCGTACAGGACGCCGGTCGCGGCATCGTAAGTAAGGCCATCGACGTCGCTAAGCGCAACAGAACCGAGCGAGCCGCCGCCCGTGCCGAAGGTTTGTGGCAATGCCGTGAACACGCCGGTCGTCGTGCTCAACGTGCCAAGCCGGCCGGCGTTGGCAGCGTACAAGACACCTGTCGCAGAATTCCACGCGATCGCCTCGATCGCGTTGGTGCCAGTGCCGGTGCCGATGTTGGTTTCGTTGGTCAGCGGATTGAAATCTGCGGTATCGATCTGCGTCAGCAAATCGTTGCCGCCGTTACCACCACCGGCATCGGCCACCAGGTAGCAGAGCTGGTTAACGTTCAGGTTTTGCACCGTCGTGTCTTCGCTCGCGTTGTCATCGGCGGGATCCGAATCATTCGCGCTGGTCGAAACACTGGCGTTGTTGGTAATTGTTCCCGCGCTGGGCGGCGCGGTCACGATGATGTCGACGGTTGCGTCGGCGCCACCGGCGATCAGTCCGAGCGTACAGGTGACGGTACCGCCGGCCTCGCTGCAACTTCCCTGGCTGCTGATCGCCGATTGGAACGTCACGCTGGCAGGCAGCGTGTCCACCAGAACGACATCGGTCGCGTCATCGGGGCCGAGGTTGTCGACGACCAGGCTGTAAGAGAGCGGCTGGTTTACGTTTACCGGATCGGGGGAATCGGACTGGCTCAGCGAGAGATCGGCATCGCCGATGATTGTCACTTCCGTGTCGACGCTGGCGCTGTCGTTACCGACGTTCGGATCGATCCGGGCCGTGGACACACTCGCGTTGTTAGTCATGAGCCCTGGAACCGCTGGTGCCGTCACGACGATGACCACGTTTTCGCTGGCACCATTGGCAATCGCACCGGCAAAAGAACAGTCGACGACACCGCCGGCCTCACTGCAAGTTCCACTGCTGGGTGTGGCCGATACGAAAATGACGCCGGCTGGCAACGTGTCCGTGAGCTGTACGACATTCGCCGGTCCTGGTCCCAGGTTATTGATCGTGAGTGTATACGTTAGTGGGTCTCCGCCAACGACCGGATCCGGGCTGTCCGTCATCGTCAACTCGAGATCGGCCGGCGGCGGATTGATGACATCGGTGTCTTCCACCGATGTGTTGTCGGCCGAATCGGAGTCGGGCTCGGCGGCTGACACCACGGCGGTGTTGGTTACGGTCTGTGGGGTGGGCGGTGCCGTCACGGTAATGTTGATCGTGGCGCTGCTGCCGTTCGCGAGGTCACCGAGGTCGCAGGTGACAACACCACCGGCCTCGCTGCAACTGCCCTGACTTGGCACTGCGGTCTGATACGTCACAGCTCCGTCCAGCGTGTCAGTCAGCGTGACGAGCGTCGCTTCGGCCGGTCCCTGGTTGGTCACGGTGACCGTGTAGACGAACGGCAGGTTGACTCCCGCCGGATCGTAATCCTCAACCTGCGTGACGCTTAAGTTAGCCGATGGATCGATGATCGTCGTGTCCTCGGTTGCCGTGTTATCGCTTGCGTCAGGGTCGGGCTCGTCGGCGAATACAGTGGCCGAATTATCGATGACGCCGGTGGTGTTCGGCGCCACCACATTGATGTCGACGGTGGCGTTCGCGCCGTTCGCGATCGTGCCGAGCGAACAGGTAACCGTTCCGCCCGTGGGCTCGCCACTGTGCACGCAATTACCCTGGCTCGGCGTCGCCGATTGCCAGTCGATGTCGGCTGGCAACGTATCGACCAGGGCGACGTTGTTTGCGTCATCCGGGCCGTTGTTCGTCACGGTCAGAGAGTAATTAAATGCGCTACTGATACTGACCGGATCGACTGAGTCGGTCTTGGTCAGTTCAAGGTCCGCAGCAATTGCGGGCGGTGCCTCGTAAGCACCGATGTCGCACACGGCGATTGTGTCGACGTCGCCGTCGATCGGGCGCGCGACACCGCGCTGATCGGTCGCCGGGCAACCCGTGTTATTGCCGGTGTCGATGGCGGCGCTTGCGCCGCCGAGGGCGTGGGTCTGCGTTAGCCCGCCGTTGTTGGCGAGCGGACCCAGGTCCGGGTTGCTGTTGATCAAATCACCCGGGCCGGCCAGACCGCAGGTATTGGCGCTGTCAAGATTGGTGCCGAGCGACGTGATCGAGCCGCTGCAGTTGCCGCCCGATGTGCTATTGGCGACGATGGTGTTGAACAGGCTGACAGGGTCACTCTGGATAAAGATACCACCACCCGTGCCGGCCGAGTTATTCGTCAGGGTCACGTTGTTGAGTTGAACGATGCCATTTTCAGCGCGTATTCCGCCGCCCTCGTCGCCGGGCGCCGAGTTGCCGCTGATGGTCACATTCGTTAATGTCGTCGCCGCATTTTTGGTCCACAATGCGCCGCCGTCGCGAGCCGCGGCATTGCCGTTCATCGTGGCGCGATTGACGGTCAAGGTGCTGTTTTCGACAAAGATCGCGCCGCCGTCTTCATTCGTCGTCTGGTTCAAGGAAAACGTCGTGTCGGAGATCGTCACGATACTCGCCGAGTCCTTCGAGTACAGTGCGCCGCCATCCCGGGTTCCTGTGTTGTTATTGAAGGTCGAGGTGTCAATCGTTACCTGGCCCATGTCGTTGTAGATCGCGCCACCGTCATCGCCAGAGGTGTTTTGGAAAAATGTCGAATTGGTGACGTCGAGAGTGGCTTCGACTTCCCTGTTCCATACGCCACCGCCGAGTTTGGCCGTGTTGTTGCTGATGTTCACATTGGTCAGGGTAACGTCACCGCGTTCGTTGCCGATAGCGCCGCCGTTGCCATCGTTGGTGTGGTTGGTGATCGATCCGCCCGTCATCGTCAGGCGCGCCCCGGCATCCTTGATGTAAATGCCGCCGCCGTTACCGCCCGTGTTATTGGTTACGGTCGTGTTGGTGAGTGTCAAAACGCTGGCGGCGCCTTCACTATGAATACCGCCGCCGTCGCCGGCAACGTTGTCGCGCACGGTGACGTTGGTTAACGTGAGATTGCCCTGGTTGCGAATACCGCCGCCGTCACCGCCGCCGATGTCGCCGTCGCGAATCGTCATTCCGGAGATCGTGGCCGTGACGCCAGCGAGCACATCAAAGACCCGGTCGTCGACGATAACGCTGTTACCGTCGACAATCGTGCTCCCGGCACCCGCGCCCGTGATGGTCAGGTTTCCGGTTATGTCGAGATCGCCCTCGAATGCATCGTCGTCATTGCCGTTTCGGGTCAGCAGGTAGGTGCCGGCCGGGACGATGATCGTGTCGCTGCCGCCGGCGGCATTCGCCGCGCGGATCGCCTCGCGCAGCGAGCAGTCAGCGTTGCAGCTACCGTCGTTCGTGTCCGTCGTTTTCGTCACGGTGAACGTTGCAGCCTGAACCTGGATTGGCAGCAGGCCAACAAGGAGCACAGCGCAGGCGAGTTTAGTCAGTAAGCGGGAGGTCATGGCGTCTCCTCCCGGTCGATCAGGTCATGGAACGTATCCTGGTCCGCCTTGATACGGAACGTGATAAACGGACCCTGGGCCGTGTAGTTCGAACTTGCGAAATCGTCGTCTCTGAAACCCGCGAAGTTATAGCCGGCGCTCACCCAGACGTTGTCAAACAGGGTCACGCCAACATCCACGCCCCAGCCGAAATTCGATACATCGGATTTCCAGGAGTGCCGCACGTCGCCGTGCACGCCGACGTCCCAGCGTTTGTTGAGATCGCGCCGCAGCCCCGCGCCAAATACGTCCGTGTACCCCGTATAAGCATCGCCACCGATAAGACTGCGCACATACTTGGCGCTGTACTGCAGTTCCAGCTGGGTCGCGAGATTGATCATCCAGTTGGCGTTCAGGTTGTTAATGAGCTTCCATGATTCGAGATCGCCGGCTGCGCTGACATTGTTTTGATAAATAAAGTCGATGCGGTCGTACACGATCCACTCGCTGTCGGACGGCCGCCAGGACCAGCCAAGCCGTAAATTGCCAAGCGTGGCAGACCCGCCGGCCTCGAATTCGCTGTCCTGCCACAGCAGGTTGGCAGAAAATCCGTGGCCCTCGGTTTGCTCCCGATAGATACCGCCGAGCACGTTGATGCGTTCTTCCGTGTCGCTGTTGCGGTATTCAGTTCGAGATGTAAATGTCCATGCCTCGGTGCGGTACAGGGCACCAACAAACGTGGCGAGAAAATCCTCGCTAGTGACATTACCCGACGCGGGCGGCACGTCTGCATTCACCCGCGGCGGCTCATCGCCAATCGTGCGCGACTGATCGAGCCCGAAGTCGAGGTACCATTTTTCGTTTACCTGCCATCCCTGCGTAAGACCGAGCGTCGCGAAATTGCGCGGGCCGTATTCCGTCGCCTCGCGATGCATGGTCGAATTGAGCTGCGCGCGCTGCCAGGGCTGCGCCTTTACGCCAACGCGGGTCATGACACCTTCCCTGCCGGCGCCGTTGAATGACTCGACCTCGCCGAACATCATCGCCGCATCCGTCATCTGATAGTCGAGGCCGAGCAGCAGGCGGTCGGGGTAGTTGGTGGCGGCGCCATCGCCATCGAGCGAGGTCTCGCCGGAACCGCGCAGTTTCAAGACGCTTCCGACCAGGCCCATGCTGCCAGATACGAGGACACGGTCGGACTGACGGCTTGTGCCGCTGCTGCGATCGTCGCGGGCCGACATCAGGCCCACGGCCGCATTGCGGCTGCTGTCCTGGTAGAGGAATTTCGCCTCGAGCACGTCCTGGCGCGCGTCGTCGACAAGGTTGTCATGGCGAAACGCAGCCCCAACCAGGCTGAGATGGTCAGTCCACACGTAGCGGCCGTCAACACCGTACTTTCGCATGCCGGTTTCCGAACGATTCTGCTGGCCAAGACCGAAGCCGGTCTCGAGTTCCTGGTAAAAGGCGCGCAGCTCTTTTTTCTCGCTCTGGTGATCCAGCGATGCCAGCAGGCCGGTGTTTCGGCCAGCCAGGTCGGATTCCGTGCTGGCGAGTTCGGCACGAACTTCGGTTTGGTCGTCAATCTTGAAGCGAAGGTCGGCGCCCAGCAGATCTACTGCGTCGCCTTCAGTACCCTGGTGAATTATGGAGGCGCCAACCTCGAGGCGTTCGTCGCTGGTCCTCCATGAACCGCGGCCGCCGGCGCTGAGATTTTGACCCGTGCTCTGCGGAGTCTCGTAGTTGGCAACGATATAGATGGGATTGAAATTGTCGTCGCGGCTCGGTACCGGGCGCTTCATGAGGATCGCGCCGGTTGCATAGTCGATACTGTAATCCAGGTAGCGCGTCAGCGGCCGCGTTTCAACAATTACTTCACTCCTGAATCGGTCGCGCGTCTGTAGTTCGATTTTGTCGCTGTTGATCACCAGCGGGCTGGCCGAAAGGTAGTACAGCCCGGACGTTCCATCGCCGATGATTTCGTCGCGAACAAAGGCTTTATCCGTGTCGCTCGCGAAAGCAGTGTAGGCAAAATGATCGCCGCGAAACTCCGACTTGAGGCCGTTGAGGCTGCGTTCGTAGCGCGACAGTTCGGTCACAGTGAGGCCGGTCTGGTAGTCGCCGAACAACGCGAAGAACTCGCGGCGCTCTATCTTCAGGAACAGTCCGCGGCGCGACGCCGCCTCGAAGCGTTGCTCGGTTGTATCACCATACAGCGTGTAATAACGATTCGGGTCAATGGTGCCGAACAGCTGCTGATTGCTTTCCGCTTCGTTTACGTTGCTGCGGTACGCCAGTGTCATCAGGTATTCGCCTTTAACCTGGCCCTTGGCGAAGAAAGATACCTGGCCATCGGTGTAGGCATCATCATCGGCGCCGGCCTCGGCTGCCGTAACCATGTTGTCTTTCAGCGTGTTGTAGCCGATTGTTCCTTCCGCGAACCCAACCAGGATCCAGTCGCGCGGTGCGGGCGCTATCCAGGCGCGCAGCTCCTGCGTGCGATCCTTGCCGAACTTCAGTCGAACGGTGGCTTCACCGGTGACCGTTGTCGGCTCCAGCGGCAGGTAGGCAATGCCGTTCTGTCCCACCCGATAGGTCGGTTCGCGATCGCCAACCGCAACGAGCTGATTCTCGTTCAGCGCTTCGACTTCCCAGAGCGAGCGATACGGCGCGTTTACGGCGAAAGTGCCGGTTGTCGACGGCCGCGCAGGCCGGCCATAACGATCGAACAAGCGCAGCGCAACAACCGGCGGCGTCCGGCCATCGGCAATCAGCCTCGAGGCTTGTTTGTCGAGTACGGCCCTGACGGGACCGCCACCATAGTGGACGCCGGTTTCCAGCGTCTCGACCGGGCCACGCTCCGCGTCGCTGATAACCGCGGTCAGCCGGTTGCTACCTTCCTCGAGATCGACGCCGCGCCAGCGGCTTATTGCCACGGTCTTGGCGCGATCAAGTTCGGTACCCACAAAATTCAGCGGGTCGACGGCAGCCCCGTTCACTGAAAGCTCGACGTTCATGCCGGGCTTGTGCTGGATGGCGATTTTCAGGCTCGGTATGGGCGGACCGAAATCGTCGACCGGCGCCAGCCACCGAACTCCCGGTTTCAGGGATTCGATGAAACCAGGCTCGCTGAATACGGCGGCTTCTGCTTGCCCGGCTTCGGGCAGTTCCAGCTTGTTCGTATCGATCGCATGAGTGCCCGTAGTCCGCGCCTCAACGCGGCTGCTGGCGGCACTCGCAGAATCCAGTTCGGCGGCAGAGACCAGCACCCGGCTCTCCAGCCGCAGCACAACGCGGCGATTCTTCGCGCGGCCGGCGGCCGTGTCATTGCTGGCGATCGGCTCATCGGGACCGCGTCCGTCGATCCGTAGCCTGTCGTCCGCTATCTGCAGCTTGCTGCCGATATACGCTGCCACGGCCCTGGCGCGCGCCAGCGACAGTTCGTAGTTGTCCGCGAACACTGGGTGTCCGGGGGCGATTCGATGAGCGTCGGTGTGTCCCGTTGCGATCAGCCGGGCATCGGCGCCGCCCTGCCAGTCGGCAATCAGGGTATCCAGCTCGAGCCGATCTCTCTCTGTAAGCCGCGCGCTGAGCGTCGCAAAATGCGGCGCGAAACTGATGGCCCTGGTCTTGCTGAGCTCTGGTCGGTAGTCGAATTGTTTCGTGGCGGGCGGTGTGTGACCGGTCTCACCGCTCATCATGCGAAATGTAGCAACTGCTTTGGCGACCAGCTCACCGTCGGCGTCACCGCTCAGACGCGCGTCCAACTGGATTTGCTCGTTCCAGCTCTCAGGCTTATGACCGAGCCTGAAACTGATCGTGCTGCCGCGCAGCTCCCGTTCGTTCTTGCGCGAGCCGCCGATAAGCGATGATTGTGGCACGTATGTCAGTCCTTCCGGCAAAACGACGCTGGCGATAACGTCTTTCAGAGGCACATCGCTCCCGCTCAGCTTGAGTTTGTAACGAATGACATCGGTTCCCACCGGTTCGCCGTCAAGCTCGAGCGTCACGTTGCCGGTTGGCAACGGTCGTTCACGCAGGTGAAAATCTGCTCGCCACACGCTGCCGCCGCGCAGGTCTACGAACTGCGAAAAGTTGCGGCCTGCGAAACGCGAGTCGGTCTTGCAGTCCGCCAGTTCCAGGTGAAGCGGGATCGTATCGCGGTCCAGCTGCACGACGTGCGTGCCGGGGTCTAGCCCTTCGAAATGGAAGCGCCCTCCTTCATCCGAGATCGCGTAGCGACCGTCTTCCATGTAAATACCAAGACCACCGACGCCTTCGAGGTCATTGCTGACGTCATCATCACAACTGCCGAGAATGGCGCGGCCGACAATGGTCGCTTTGTCCGTGAACAGGTCCTCGACCAGGCGCAGCGTGGCGTTTGCAGCGTTAGACTGAACGCCGGTTGCGCTACTGGCGGACGCGGTGTTGATCGCGGTTTCACCGGTGGCGCCGACCGTGACTTCGGTAACGTAGCGGACCGTAATGCTCTGGCCCGGGTCGAGATCGCCAATCGTGAAGCGCAGCAGGCGGCCGTCCGGGCCGATGGAAGGTTCCGGCGCCAGCGTGTCGTTGACATGGGTCGAACCTGGCATGAGGCGAAAGCCTGCCGGCAACCAGTCGGTAACGGTGACCTGAGTCTGCACGACGGCACTCAGATTTTCGATGCGCAGCGTGTACGGCACGAAATCGCCGGGGCTGGCGGCAGAAACGCCCGCCGTTTTCTGCAGGTAGAGCAGGGAGGCCTCCGGATCCAGCGGCAGGTCACGACGGAACGTGCGTGAATCATCGACCGTGAACATGCCTCCAAAGGATCCGCCGTCGAGCACGAAGGGCGCACCGGGCAGCCCCTGTAACGCTGCCATATCGAGGGTGGAAAGACCGATGTATCCGGCTGGGGGTTGTATTTCAATTCGGTAATCGCCGGCGGGTAATACCGGGAAGCGGAATCCGCCCGCCGGGAATTCGTATACCTGCCCGCTGCTGTCACTGACGCTGCCGCCGCTCGTAACGCTGGACGGGTAGCTTGATACACCGTCGGATCCGTAAACGACTGCAGGCGCTCCGCTCACGGCATCAATGATCGTTACGATCGCGCCGTCGACCGCATTGCCGCTTCCCGAGTCAAAGACGATGCTCAGTGGATCGACAACCGCCGCCGCACTCGAACTGTCGGAAAGGTCGTCAGGGTCCTGGTAGAAAGCGGTGACGTCACTGTCGGTCGCGACCTGCAGCAGGCAATCGCCTGGCATTGCGGGGCCTGTCATTGTCTGCAGGTAGCCCGCGAACAGGCCGCTATCGGCGGCCGTTTCGGTCAGCCGCAGCGTTTCGCTGTCGCCTGGTGGTGCGCTACTGATGGTGACGTCGACGGTTTCTCTGACGCCCGGGTCCTGGTTCTGGTCCAGGTCGCTCAAGGTGACAAAGAGCGCTTCGCCGGCGTTGTACATGCCGGTTGGTGCCAGTGTGTGTGGCTGGTTCGGATCGATAGTGACGGCGCCGAGCAGAACCGGATCCGGCAATGTCTGGAAGGCCCCGCCGCCTGCAGCGCAGGAGGTCGGACCAACCGGAACACCGCTGCCGCTTACCGTAACCCGTGTGAATGTCAGCGTCGCGAGTGTGCGAATCGCAACCGTGCTGACGTCCACCTGGTTGGACTGGATTGTAAGTAGATCACCGCGTGGGTCTAGGTACGCAGCGCGCGCCTGGTTGGTGATTATCGTGCCCGGCGCGGTCTGTCCGAGAGCGTTTGGGCTGCTCAAAAACGCGAGTGCGCACAGCAGTACAACCCGGAGTCTCTGCGAGATTCCAGGAACTCCAGACGCGGGAAGACCGCGACGGGCTGTGTTACCCGCCGCGGCCGAATCGCGCTCTAACGTAGTGGCCGGCTTGCTTTCATGCTGCCGACACGGCCACCATGTTGCCATGGCCGTGCTATCCGATTTCATTCAGATCACATAGATCTTGTCAGTTAGCACGCCTTAGTCGATAGACACTTGGAAACGCACGGTAACCACGTTGTTCGGTGCGTTCGCCAGCGTGTCTGCGGTAGTGCCAGCAGCGCCTACTGTCAGGACAGCACCGTCCAGCACGCAGCCGTCGGTGTTGGTGTCCGTGCCACCGGATTCTGCTATGCAGTAGCTGGTAGTGCCAAGGGAGTCGATCTGTACGTCCGAGTTGGTGACCCCGACATCATAGCCGCCTGTTGCAAACGTCAGTTCGCCCTGTAGCGTATCGCTGACTGTGACGCCCGTCGCCGGAACACTACCCGAGTTCGTGATCGTTATGGTGTACTCGACGATAGCGCCGGGTATCGCCAGAGCATTTGGCGAAACACCACCGAGCGGATCGCTTACAATCCGCGACGTCTTGTTCGCCGCCAGTACTGCGACCGCACCGACCAGGTAGGCGTCGTCAGCGGAGGCCGTAGCGTTCGATATCGCGACTTCAAGACCGTTGGTGTTGGGGCCGCTGGATGCAACCTGGACGTCGCCCTGGGCGCCGGAAGCGCCGCCTTCGAGGGCTTCAGCCACCAGCCGGATGTTGGCGCCCTGACCCGGGGTCGGGCCGAGCGGAATATCCGCCAGTACGAAGACCGAAATTACGTTGTCCGTCGCCTCATCACCGGTGGCATCGGGCCCCAGTTCATCAATGAACGTAGCGGTATCGACCCCGACGTCGTAGACGTTGTTGTTATTGACGTCCACGACGATCGTGAACGCCGTCGGATCGAAATCGTCCGGTACTCCGAACGGATTGCTAGCGACGTTGCTTACCGACAAGCTGAAGTCCTGCGCCGCGTTACCGGTGTTGGTAACGGTGAAGCGCGCGACCGCGTCCTGCTGGTTCGGCACAACGGCAGTCTCGGCACCGTCGGCTTCCGCCACGGTTAAATCGACGACCTGGTCGACCTTGAAGCTGGTCTCGTTACTGGTGATCGGCGCCTGGCTGGCACCACTGACCTGGTAATCGACCGTTGCGGAGTTATTGATGTCGGTGTTGGCAGCCGTGCCGAGCGCGAATACAGGCGTCGAAAACACCATGCTGCCGATGAACACCGCGCCAAGGGCAAGCAGCCCTTTCAGGTTGGGTTTGTAAGTACACATAGAGCGAGATTCCTTTTTCTAAAAAAACTCAAGATTCCTCTGGCCCAAAGACCAGTGAGCGTTTTTCCCACCTGAATGTGCTGCGCCCTTGCGAATCCGGGCAAAGCTTATGAATTAGGTGTCTATTTGACTGTGGCCGTGAACTGCACCGTGCCCTTGGCGCCCGGGGCGATGTCGCTGCCGACGATCCAGCGCACGTGCGTATAGTCGCCGGCTCCGGCCGGCCTCTGTGTGCCGTCGGTGTTAGTGACCCGCAGGTCCGGGGCGGCAGCGAAGCTTTCGCCGCCATCGACGGAAAACAGGACAGAGGTATTGTCACCGGTCGCCGAGTCGTCGACATAAGCCATGTGCTCGGGAACCGGGTTGGTAATGGTGACGGTCTCGGCCGGCTGATCGCCCGTGTTCGTGTAGGTAACGGTAAACAGCACTCTCTCTCCCGGCACCACGTTCGTGGCCGTGACGAGTTGCACCTGTTCATCGCCGTTCTCGTCAGTGACGGTTTCCCATTGCTCAGCCTTGTGCTCGAGCTGTATGGCGCCTTGCTGCGCCAATGCATTGCCGCCCAGTAGCAGGAGGCCGGCCAGCAGCATGCTAATTGCGGCCGAAATCGCGACGCTGTTCATCAGTTTTCCTGTTGTCATAATGTTGTTCATCTTTGCTCGTTCGTTAGTTGATCGTCACATTGAATTCAATTGTCTGTGCACCGCTGGCTTCGGTCAGGTTGCCAAGGTCCACGGTAACCTCTGGCGCCGGGGTCGCTGTGTACGCACCCGCGTCGGCATCGGCGTCGTCGTCGGTCAGCCCGCTGCCGTTAAGGCTGATGCTTTCGGGCGTGTACGTTGTATTCGCAGGGATCGAATCGGTAATCACGGTATTGGCCGCCGTTTCCGAACCGGTTGGCGTTACCACTATACGGTAGGTAATCGTGGCGCCGGGCATCGGACTGCTGCCGCCGAACGGATCGAGTACGGTCGCACTCTTGACCACCGCAAGGTCGATATCGCTGATTACGTATTGCCCGGTGATCGCATCGTCCGCGCCGCTCGTGCCGACCACCGCATCGATGCCGTCGTCGCCATCACCCGGGAAGAGGTCGCCGGGATCGCCGCTGCCGGTCACTGCAACCGCACTTAGCTCGCTCAGTCCAATTGCGCCGTCGGCAAGGTCAGCCGGAATGTCGTTGACCAGCAGGATGTCAACCGAGGCGTCGGGTGCCAGCACCGGGTCGTTGATGCCGGGATCGTAGGCGACATCGTCGGCCGAGAAATCGCCGCTGCCGTCGGCATCGAAATAAATGGCTGCCGGGGTGGACGCTTCAGGATCGAAGTCATCGCCACTCACGGCATTGTTGATCGCAAGCCTGAAAGCTTCGGTGCCGTTGCCGGTATTGGTGACGACAAACAGCAGACCGTGCGGGCCTGTGCCGGAGGGGACGGAACGCGGGTCGCTCAAAAGCGTGACATCGACGTCCAATACTTCTGCCACGGTCAATGTGAGCGTGTTCGATGTCGTTGTCTGCGGCGTGCCGCTGACCTCGTAGCTGACGGCTGCCGTGTTACTAATATCGGTGCCGGCGATCGTGCCCTCCGCGACGCACAGCGGAGCGGTCCCGAGACCGATAAGGACGATAGACAGCGTTGTCAGTTTGCGATTCATGTCCGATACCGGAGCCGTTGAATAGCTGTGAATGTTACAAAATATTGCCACCCGCAATTGTTGACCAAGTTAACAGTTTAAATAAGCAAATCGGGCTGTAGCCCGCGCCAGGCATACATCTGGGCGGTTTTTCCCAAACAAAAAAGCCTGATATCGACTTCGTTGGCATTTAGGTGTCCAGATGGACAAGAAAAACCTGATGAAAGTACCGCCCGATAAAAAGCACCCGGGGCTTTCGCCCCGGGTGCCCTTTCACTTCCATACCGCCCGTTACGGCGCGGCTTGTATTGCTGTTACTAGGGTGTGACCGCGCATGCGTCTACCGTGTCGTAGTCGACCTGTATCAGCCCCGGAGCCGTCTCCATGCCGAACGCATCGCGAGCGATGACGTCCAGGATCTGGCCAGGACTTGTATCGAACCCGGTGACCGAAATAGCAGGATTCGGGTCGCCGGCCAAGGTGACGTAGATGTCGTAGTTGACAGCCGGGTCTACCGAAAGGACCGGGGTGCTGGCGCCGAACGGTACATCAAGAAACTCGATACCGCTTGGGTCACCAAGGGCGACACCGTCGGGCATGATGTAGATGTCGACGTTCGGCGTAGAGGGAGAGCCGTGCGTCAGCCGCACCTTGGCTTCGGTAAACACGCTGCGGCCATCAACAGCCAGTGGGATCGCCTGCAGCGTACTTGTCGACAGCAGTCCGCTGACGATCACAGTCGTGCCTTCATTGACGACGGCGCTGTAATCAATAGGCAGTACACTGTTCGTGTCACCCGTTGCAACCACATTTAGCGTGTACTCGTCTGGAGCAATGTCATCAATGAGGCAGGACTCGGTGTAGGCAAGATCCTCGACAAGCTTCAGCTGCTCGATTGCGGGCGTCGAATCGACGTCAGCGAGAACATCCACGTTTGGTGTGTTCGGCGGCGACGCGTGTACGGCGACAGCGGCTGCCGGGGTGCTTGAATCATACAGGGGGGTTGCGGTTGTACCGTCAAGTACCATCAGCTGCACCGCCGAATCACCGAGGAACACATTCTCGGTCGCGACAATCATCAGGTCGGCGCCGGCTGGTAGAGAGATCTCACCGGAATCGTAGACAACGGGTGCACCGGCTAAGGTCGGTGCGACCACGCGAATCTGGTAATCGCCTGCGGGCACTTCCCGCTGGCCGGTGCTGGCACCAAACGCCAGCGGGCCTGCGTCATTGACCGGATCCTGGAGAGGACCGTTTAGCAGAGTCACGTAAACATCAACGTCGGGCGCGTTCGGTGCTGCGTGCACAACCTCTGCACGGAAGCTGCCGGCAGCGATGGGCTCGCCAATCGGATTGGTTACGAGAATTGGTCCGAAATTGTTGCCTTCGATTGTTCCGGAAGCAATGACGGTGGTCTCAGTACCGAATTCCAGCGGCAGATCAGCGTCAAGTACGACGGCATTACCACTCGGGATGATGCCTTCCACCTGGACGTTAACGTTAGCACCGGTTGCGGTTACGTTCGCAGCCTGACCGACATTGACGAATCCAGAACCCTGGTTGAAGTCAACACCGGGAAGCGCAAGAGTGCCGTCGATCGAGATGTTGACCAACGGGGCGTCAGGAGAGGCATGCAATGCGCGCAACGTCGGGGTTACCGCACATTCAAAATATTCTGTCGACTGAACTTCAGCAGGGTCCAGAATATTATTCCGGTTTGTGTCCAGGCCGACTTCAAGAACTTCGCCGCCGCCGAGGCATACGGCATCGCCTACTGGCAGGGTACGAAAGGCTGCGAGCGAGTTGAAGCCATCAGCACCATCGGCGCCGTCAGCACCGTCGGCGCCTAGCAGACCATCGTCTCCTTCGCAGCCGGCGAGAAAAATAGCAGCGCCGAGCGCGGCCAAAGCATGAGTACGAGTTTTCATTGGTTTCTCCAGTTAGGGCTTGCTGTTTGATGATGCACCAGAGTCTGGATTGTCTGTCCGGCAAGTGGGTCGCACGTCTGTAACCAATTGTTTCCATATGTAACGCCCCGAATTTTGCTGAACCCCAGAGGAGATTCGCCGGCGTTCTCTTTGGTTATCGCGGCAAGCAAAGTCATAATGGCTGTCGTATCCGCATGCAGTGAATGACTCATGGCCCTGACAAAAAATGAACTGGCGACGCTCAAAGACGCCTATGCCACACTCGAAAATCCGTCGCTGGCAATACGGATCAGTTCTGCGGTTGGCATGCCGGTGGAGGCGGTTACCCGGGAGCTGGGCAAGCGGGCGCCCGATGCGGTTGTCGACGCAGTGAGCAAATCGACTCACAGGGCCATCGAATTTGTACTGCAGAGTTCAATGCGCAGCATCAAAGCCGAACAGAAAACACCCGCGAGTCCTCGATTGCACACGGCCGCCGCGATGACCACCGGTGCCGTCGCCGGCTTCTTCGGCCTCGAGACGCTGATTGTCGAACTGCCGTTAACGACGGGCATCATGTTTCGGTCGATTGCGGACATTGCCCGCGCCGAGGGGGAATCCCCGCAGGATCCGGAGACCATCATGAATTGCATGCAGGTCTTTGCGATGGGTAGTCGCACGTCGGAAAAGGATGATGCTGCCGAGACTTCTTACTATGGCGTACGCGTCGCCATGAGTAAGGCCGTTACCGACGCGTTGCAGTACGTTGTGTCACATGGCATGGGCAGCAAAAGCGCACCGGCGCTGGTGCGCCTGATTTCGGCGCTGGCGAGTCGCTTTGGCGTTGTGGTTACTCAAAAGGCAATGGCGCAAACGATTCCTGTTATCGGAGCAATCGGTGGCGGACTCGTGAACACCATCTTCATTGGTCACTTCCAGGCCATGGCCCGCGGACATTTTGCGATCCGAAAGCTTGAACGAAAGCATGGCGCGGAGGTTGTTGAAGCAGCGTATTTGCAGCTGAAAACACCATTGCCCGACAGACGGTAGCTGTGACCCGACGGAGAGCATTCACAACGCCTCAACGCGGGCATACGATGACATCGTACACCGAGGTGTGGGAAGTATTATTATGTCAAGTGAACACAAAGAGACGCATCACGCGCATGCGCGACTGGCAAAGTCCAGGGCGGAACTTGAAAAACTGCGCGATCGAAAACAGCCTGTCATCGAGACGATTGATGTGACGTCGTTGCAGGTCGATGAGTCCTATGGTGAAGACTGCGATCCGTACAACAGCACCGGTCAGTTCCTGATCGACGCCGTGAAAAAGCAGTACGACGACTAGCCGGGAACCGATTCGGCGGCGAGTTCTTCAGCAGTGCGCGTGCCGCGCAGATCCTCGATGATCACGGCCACAGCCGGCGTGACGAAGAGAACCATAAAGCCCGACACCACGATGCCAAAGCCGAGGCTGACGCCCATCGGTATCAGAAACTGCGCCTGTGGGCTTTTCTCGAACAGCAGCGGCGTGAGGCCCATAGCGGTCGTTAGCGTTGTGAGCACAATCGGACGGAACCGTCTCGCCGCCGCCGAGGCGGCGGCCTCGATGGGCTCGAGACCCTCTCTGCGGCGCCGATTGTACAAGTCCACGAGCACGACCGAGGCGTTCACCGCGACGCCGGCAAGCGCCACGATGCCGAAGATCGAGATAAACGACAGCGGAAAGCCAAGGACGAGGTGGCCCAGGATTGCGCCCGCCACACCGAGCGGAATCGAGACGAGAATGGCCAGCGGCTGCAGGTAAGAGCGAAGCTGCGTGGCGATCATTGCGTAGATGACTAACAAGACAATCAGAAACGCGCTGCCGATATCGGCAAGATCTTCATTCTGTTCGCGAGTCGAGCCGGCCTGCACCCAGCGCAGGCCGGGGAAGTTCTGCTCGAGCTCAGGCATCACTGAAGCGACGATCTCTTCGTTGGCAATGTTGGGCGTCGAGATTGCTTCATCGACATTAGCACTCACCGAGACGACGCGCCGCCCATCGATGCGCTCGATCGAGGAATAAGCGCGGCTTTCCTCGACGCTGGCAACGGTCAGCAGCGGTGCCCGATCGCCGTTCGGCAGGCGTACACGGAAGTCGTCGAGCGACTCCAGGTCGGCACGCGTTGATTCGGGATAACGCACGTAGACCCGGATCTCCTCGCGGCCGCGCTGGATGCGCTGCACTTCCTCGCCGAAGAAGCCCTGGCGCACCTGTACCGCAACGTCGGCCGGACGCAGGCCCGCGGCGATGCCGGCCGGCGTAAGTTCGAAAACGAGCTGCCGCTTGCCGAGATCGAAACTGTCCTCGATTTCGTTCACTCCCTCGATCTGCCGCAGTCGCTCTTTCAGGCTTTCAGCGGCAGCGATGAGCTGGTCTTCGTCCTGATGCGCCAGCTCGTAATCGACGTCGTCGCCGAAGCGTGTGACGCTCGAAGAGACGGTCACGCGTTCCGCGCCCTCGATGTCGCCGACGGCTGCCCGCCAGCGGCGTTCGATTTCGGCCGCGGGCATACGGCGCTGTCCGAACGGCGTCAACTCGATACGGACCTGGCCGATGTTCTCGGACGTTCCGAATCCGCTTTGAGCGCCGGGCCCAACGCCTTGCGCCGCGTTGCCGCCGCTCGTCGATGTCACCGAGACGAAGATTTCTTCGCCGCTCTCCTGGCGCACAGCGTCGGCGACCTCGGCAGCGGCTGTGGTGATACGCCGCACGGCAGCATCGGTGCGATCGAATGGTGTGCCTTCGGGCATCGTCACCGATGCCGAGATGTTATTGCCTTCGATCTGCGGAAAGAAAATAAATCGCACCTGTCCGTTTTGCACGAGGCTGATGCAGAGAATAAAAAACGCGACGGCAATAGCCACGGTTGCATAGCGCCAGCGCGCTGCAAACGCGACCCCGGGCTCGATCAGGTTGTCACGGATCCTGGCGACAACAGCTGCGACGCGTTGCTGAACGGCCGCGATCAGACCGCGCGACCAGGGTCCGCCGTGACTGAGGTGCGAAGGCAGGATGCAAAAAGCCTCGACCATCGACATGAGCAGCACGCTGATAACAACCAGCGGAATGGCACGTGTGACGTCGCCGAACGTGCCGCCCGTCACGAGCAGTGGGGCGAAGGCCGCCACCGACGTCAGTACGCCGACAATGACGGGAGCCATGACGCCGTGCGCCCCGCGGTTGGCGGCAATATCGCCGCTCCAGCCATGCTGGCGTTCCGAGTCGATGTTTTCGCCAATCACGATTGCATCATCGACTACGAGACCGAGCACGATAATCAGGCCAAACAGCGAAATCATCGTGATCGTTACGCCGAGCGCACCAAATAGCAGGAACCCACCCATGAAAGCGGTCGCAATACCGGTGCTGACCCAGACAGCAAGCTTCAGGTCCAGCATGAGCACGAGAAAAGTAAACACCAGCGCAAATCCGAATAAACCGTTCCGCAGCAGCAGGTTGACACGCTCGCGCAGCAGCTTGGTTTCGTCACGGAACTCGACGAGTTCAATCCCGCGTGGCGGCATGTACCCGGCAAGGAATTCGTCAACGGCGGCCTTTACCTTTAGCACGTCTTCGGCTTCAGCCCGTTTGACGTCAACAAATACGGCCGGGCGGCCGTTGTACAGGTTGATCAGCTGCTCGCGCACGAAGCCGTCACGTACCTCAGCGATATCCGTCAGCGTAATCACTGAACCGTCGGGCAAATTGCGCACGACGATCGATTCAAACTCCGGGCCCGTCTGCCGCTTTTTATTGGTACGCAGGAGTACCTCGCCCGAATCGGACGCAATCGATCCGCCGGCAAGATCGAGAGAGGACTGCCGAACGGCGCTGGCAACGTCACCAAACGTCATGTCGTAGCGCCGGAGCGTATCTTCACTGACTTCGATCGAGATTTCGTAGTCACGATCACCGCTCAATGACACGAGCGAGACGCCGGGCTGCGTGAGCAGGTCCCGTTCAATCTGCTCGGCGGCGCGACGAAGTGCGAGCGGGCCCACGTCGCCAACCACAGCCAGCGTCACGACGCCGCCCGTCGGTTTGGGCGCAACGACGACCGGTTTTTCCGCGTTCTCGGGTGGAAAATCGCTGAGTCGATCGACGGCCGATTCGACGTCGTCTTTAACGAGCTGGCGATCCGCGAAGTCGTTGGTCTCGATAACGACTGTGCCTACGTTCTCGGATGCGGTTGAATTGACGCGCTTTACGCCATCGATACCGAGTACCGCCTCCTCAACGCGGCGCGTGATGCTCTCCTCTACTTCGGCCGGCGTGGCGCCCGGAAACGGCACGGTTACCGTAACGGTGCCGGGCGAAATCGTGGGGAACACCTGCGACTGCAGCCGTGAGGCCGAGATCGCACCGCCAACGAGCAGGACGACCATTAACAGGTTAGCCGCCACGGGATTCTGGATGAACCTGAGGATGAGGCCGCGGCTCATTTCACGATGCGGTCCGGTCATGGCGCCGTCAGTTTGTGCCGTTTCCGGCCGAGGCGAGACCGCCAGGCCTGCGGGGGCTGACGGACATGCCGTCGCGCGCGTTCGCCGGAGGAATGGTGACAACCCCGTCGGCGTCATCGAATACCCTGACCACCGCCATCTCGGCCTCACGGCCAAGTACCTGGACGGTGCGTCCGGCGAGACGGCCATCTTCGACCACCCAGAGACGATCCCGTGAGGTCAATGCCGTGGCAGGCAGACGATAGGAGTCGGGCGTGTCTTCTCCATTGATCTCGACCGTGACGAATTCGCCGACGGTTAACAAATCGGCACTGTCAGTGGCCACGTATAGCGTGCCCAGGCGTGTGCGTTCATCGAGCGCGGCCGCTGCGCGAACGAGCTTGCCCTCGATGACGCCGTCAACGGCGGCTGGCGTGATGATCGAGACGCGCTGGCCATTGAGCGGGCCGATAAGCCCGCGCTGTTCCGCCGAGACGGGCACGGTAATTTCAAGGCTGTCGATCGAGAACATGGAGCCGACCGCCGCGCTGCTTCCAACCACCTGGCCAACGTCGAGCTCGGTTTCCAGAATCCGGGCGTCGAACGGCGCGCGCACGGTTGTGCGATTCAACGCAAGCTCTGCCGCCTGTCGCGCGGCTTCGCCACTGTGGATGCGCGCTTTTGTTGCGGCGATCTGCGGCACCCGGGCGATGAGATCCGGGATCTGGCGATTTGGAAATTGGCTTTGCCATATTTCACGCTCTGCCGCGGCTTCCGCTTCGAGTCTCGTCAGCTCACTGCGCGCCGCTTCAATTTCGGCAAGCGTACGCTCGATGGCCAGCTGATAGTCAGAAGGGTCGATGACGAATAGAATCTCGCCCTTCGCAACACTGGCGCCGGGACGGAATGCCTCTGAGACTGCAACGACACGCCCGGAAACCTGCGGAATTACTCGCGTTACGGTGCGCGCCTGAACGACGCCGTTCAGCCGAACCGATGGCCGAAAAGGCGTTGCGACCGGTGTTACAACCGAAACGGCAACGTCAGTGGTCGGCGCAGCCGACGGCGGTCCCGATGAGTCCGGCCGCAGGCTGATCGACAGCAGCAAGGCTAGGCCGACGACAGCGACGACGAATACAAGTTGAAGCGCTCCTGCGTGGCGCTCCAGGAATTTAGTCATAGTCTTTTTGGTACGAAGGGTTCCAGCGCCAATAATGACGAAAATCGGGCCCTATGTCTGTATCGACATGTAACGTCCGGGCCGGGAAGCCCCCATTTGCCACTATTGGCGGGCGGATGGCCGCAGCGATATTTCTCCGGAGTCACTAACCCGGATTGCCGGCTGGATCCTGCCGACGTCGAGCTTTGCCTCCAGTTTGTAAGGGACTTTGTCATTCGCCGAGCTCATCAGGTCCGTGACGAGCCGAATCCCTGCAAACAGGTTCGGCGACGCTGTAAGCGTAAGACTGCCTTCTCCGTACGCTTCGATAACGGGCAGTTCATTGCCGACGCCCTTGATCAATTCATGCCCACCGAGGCTGACCGTATAAGAAACGCCCCGAAGTTTAAGGGCCTCGCGGTTCGGATTGACGACATGCAAACCGATTTCGAAGTTCGGCAAGGCACCCTGTGAGGGCAGGGCGCGAAACGAGTTAATGGTGACCGTCGGGGTCTCGTAGCCGGGACGCAAGCCTGCGCAGGCCTGCAAGACTCCCGCGAAGCCGATAATTACGACGATTAACAACCGTTTTGAAAGGATCCTGCTTCTGCTCACTGTCTGTTCCTTGTTTGCCCGAACGCGCCCATCATAAGCGTTGCGTCGGGAACATATCGATAATTGGCGTCGCCGCGATACTAGCGCTTTTCCAGCGAAGAGGCGCCCTGGCGTAACTTATTGACCAGTTGAGCAGTTATTGAGCCGCCTCGTTCGACCGATCGCTCTGCCAACGAGCGAAAAAAGGTCTACACTAATTGATGAGTGTGTCGATTGAAGCGGGAGGCTGTTATGCAAGTACCGGAACTGCCAAGCAACGAAGCTGCCAGGGTCGCCACGCTGCACAGCCTGAATATCCTCGACACGCCCCGAGACGACCGGTTCGATCGCTACACGCGCATCACTGCGCGAGTCTTCGACATGCCGATTGTGCTAATCAGTTTGGTGGATGGCCGCCGGCAATGGTTCAAGTCGGCCGAAGGCCTGGATGCCGAAGAGACGCCCCGCGACATCTCCTTTTGCGGCCACGCGATACTGGGCGACGGGGTATTCGAGGTTCGCAATGCGCGCCGCGATCCGCGGTTTCGCGACAACCCTTTGGTCGTTGAACAGCCGAATATTCGCTTTTATGCCGGGGCGCCACTCGAAGCGCCCAACGGACACAAGCTCGGAACGCTCTGCATCATTGACAGGGTTCCGCGTCGGCTGAGCGATGATGAAAAAACCATGCTGAAAAATCTGGCTGACATGGTTGTTGGCGAGATGATCAGCAATGTCGATACCGAAACCGGGCTGGCTAATCGCCATGCGCAAATTCTCGCCGGAGCGAAATGCCTGGAAAAGGGCGCTGATGCGCGTGAGCTGTCGCTGCTATTGTTCGACATCAGCGACGTCTTTGCGTCAGGTGGCGACAGCGATTCACAAAAACCGGCACTGATCTTCGCAGACCTGTTGCGCAAGCACTTTCCTGCGGCGCAATCGATAGCGCATTTGGGCGGCTATCACTTCTGTGTGCTGCACGGTAGAGACAAGGCTTTCGATGAAGCATTGGCGATCAATCGCTTGTGCGCGGGCGCCAAAGATTCACTGCAATACGATGGCCATCACGGTTCGTTGTCAATATTTGTCGGCTGCCTCCGATACGACGCGACGAAATACCATTCTATTGATGACATGCTTCGTGAAGCGGATGGCATGTTTTCCCGGCACGAGAAACAGCCATTACCTGACGTCAAGCATCGCTCGGGAATTGTGGATACCCTGGTTAGCTGGCGTAAGACAATCTATTGATCGACGGTTTCAGTTATCCAATTGTGTCCCGCTCAACTCCCTTGGGTAAACGAAGCGTGGAGTATGCATCGACGTGATCGATGGCATATGCAGAACGCGCCGCGGATCCCAGGCTATCAGATCGCCGTCGGAGCACTCGTGCGAGTAGCAGAAGCGCTCCTGTAACGCATGCTCGCGTAACTCCGTCATCAGCTTGTCCGCAGCCGCAACCTGTGGCAGTGGCCGGAAGTTGATGGCCAGCTTGATTTGAAGCTGGGATGAGGCGGCTTCGGCTTTTACGCCGGCTTTAGCAGTCTCGATTCGACCTCGTATCGGGAGCCGTTCCTGGCCTCGAGGTTGACCTCCCAGATTTCCTCATCCTGAATCTGCGTGCGCTCACGCCCGGGCAGAACGCGTTCGTCGTCGACCTGTAGTCCCCATACCCTGACGTGACGAACCCCGACAACGGGGATGCGCTCGCTGTCAAAACGGGCGCGCAGGGCGGCGTCCACGTCGTCGCTCGCCCAGATGGCGTAGCCGCGTTCGACGATCGCGGTAAGACTATCCGGCATCGCAGCCAGCAATTTCTTATTGGTCATCGGTCTTTTGCCTCCCGCCGGGCCCGCAGGCCTGGCCGTGATCCCGTACCGCAATGTACACCGCGGACCGGGGCAGAAAATATAGGGATATTCTGCTATCAAAAAAGCGACTAATCGGCTCTTTTTGCAACGATTTAGCGTGTATGCTGGTTTAAATAAGGGCAGCACGAGCGCAGATCAGACATGATATTTTCAGCGACGAAACGCCTTGAAGCAGATATGGCAGAAGCTCGCACCTATGCCGAGTGGAAAGCAGCAGCCAAAGCGCACGACAAGAAGTCAGGCGTAGTGCGATGGCAAAAATCCGACGAATCGAAGCACTTTGATTACACGTCTATCCGCAGGCGACTGCGGCGGCTTCGCAGGCTGAGAGCCAAGAACGATCACGCTGCCGTGCTATTCGCGTTGAACGAGGGTCTGCACGGCAACATCGACGGTATGGGCAGTTCGGCCCTTTATGGCAAGGCGAAATTCAGCACCAAGAAGCTGATCGTCGATTACGTCGACGAGGTCGTCGATGCCCTGGAGATGCTGGCAAGTTCCAGGGCCAGTGACATACCGGTCGACGAACGGCTGGATTTCTTCCGGCGCGCCCAGCACTGCTACGGTTGTTCGGCGCTCATGATGAGCGGCGCCGGCTCGCTGTTGTTCTTTCACATCGGTGTAGTCAAGGCCTTGTGGCTGGAGGGGGTGCTGCCAGGCGTCCTGTCGGGCAGCAGCGGCGGTGCGGTCGTGGGCGCCCTGGTCGGGGCACACGATGACAAGGACCTTGAGGATATGCTCAAGCCGGAAAACCTCGCGCAGGAAATGGAGCGCGATGGGGGTTTATTCAGGCGCTTCGAGGCATTCAGGCCGGAAGTCGCGAAGACGGAAGACGTGCAGGAGGCGCTGAATCGTCTTATACCGGACATGACGTTTCAGGAGGCCTTCGAGCGCACGGGCCGGCACCTGAATGTGTCGATTGCGGCGGCCGAAAAACACCAGACGTCGCGCCTCCTAAATTCGATCACGACCCCCAACGTCTATGTACGTGAAGCCGTCATGGCCTCAGCAGCGGTGCCCGGTTTTTATCCGCCGGTCGCACTTGCAGCCAAGAACGACCTTGGACAAAAGCAGCCCTACCTGCCGTCACGCAGATGGGTCGATGGCTCCCTAAGCGACGACCTGCCGGCTAAACGCCTTTCGCGCATTTATGGCGTCAATCATTTTATAGTCAGTCAGATCAATCCGCATATCTTCCCGTTCGTTACCGATACGAAGAGAAAAAGAGATCCGATTACAACCATAAAGCTTGCCGGCGGGCGGATTGCACGCGAGTGGATCAATGCGAGCGCATCGCTGCTTGAAAAACCGCTCGCCTGGAACGCCACCGTTAACAGGGTCACAAACGTGGCGTTGAGCATCATCAATCAGGACTACTTCGGCGACATCAACATCCTGCCCGACAAGCGCATGTTTAACCCGCTGAAGCTACTTGCGCACAAGTCGATCGAAGAAATCGTCGAGCTGATCGAACTGGGTGAGAAAGGAACCTGGCCGAAAATCGAGATGATCCGCGTGCAGACGAAAATCAGCAGAGTGCTCGATGGAATCCTGAGAGATCTTGACCACCAGGAACCGCGTCTGCGCAGCAGCGTTTCGCGACGGGCCGGCTGATGTGATGAGTAACATTCTCATTGTAGCGACGGCAATCGTCGTCGTTGTAATCATTTTTCGTTTTGCGTACCCACGGCGGTTTCTTCGCCTGGTATTGCTTGCACTACGCAGAATCGCGGGTTTCAGAACGCGGTCGGTCGAATTCAATGGCACTCGCTGGCCCTATCTTGAGGGCGGTCCGGAATCGGGTGAAGCCCTGGTTTTGCTGCATGGCTTCAGCGGCGACAAGGACAACTGGCTGCTGTATGCGCGCTATCTGCGAAAAGGTTACCGCGTCATCATCCCGGACCTGCCGGGCTTTGGAGACAACGCGCGCGATCCGAACGCGAACTATCACATGGATGCGCAGGCACGCTGGCTGCTGGCATTTGTCGATGCGATGGGAATCGACAAATTTCATGTCGGCGGCAATTCGATGGGCGGTTACATCACGCTGAAATTCACGCTTGCGTACGCCGAGAGAATCCTGAGCCTCGCTTTGCTCGACTCCGCCGGGGTTCTTGGGAAAACCAAGAGCGAACTGCAGCTTGCGACCGAAAAAGGCGAAAGCCTGCTGACCGTTTCATCGCCTGAAGAGTTTGACAGGCTGCTCAGGTTTATTGTCTATCGACCGCTGCCGCTGCCGGGCTTTATCAAGAAGCCGTACTGTGAAGACCTGATAGCGAACCGACCTTTCCTGGAGTCGATTTTCTGGCCGATGGCTGAGGAGATGCAGGTCCGGCCTTTGAACGATCAGCTGCAGAAGATTGCAGCACCTGCCCTGGTCATTTGGGGCCGCCAGGATCGACTCATCGACGTCAGCTGTGTCGATGTTCTGAAGGCGCAGATTCCGAACAATCGCTGTGTTGTGTTCGAAGAAACGGGGCATGTGCCCATGCTGGAGCGTCCCGCCGAATCCGCAGCAGTGCACGCCGAGTTCCTGAAAAACTACCGCGCGGCTACGCTTTAACGGCGCGGATTTTTCGCTTGGCGCGAGCTTTCTTGCTGCGGGGTTTCCGCGACGGCTTGGGCTTGGCGGCCGCTTTCAGATCTTTCAACGAACGCTCGAGGCAGTCAACGAAAAAGTCAATGTCGGGCAAGATCTCGCGTGTTGACGTGACATTGAACGACATCTGGCCGTTGTAACTGGGTGTTGCAATGAACAACCCCATGCCGTTGGCTAGCGGCGCCATGCCAAAACTACCGACCTGGCGGGCACCGTTCATATAAAGCGGCACCTGTGGTCCCGGCACGTTCGAGATGAACAGGTTGCACATACGGACTTTTGAGCTGGCGCGCAAAACCAGTCGGCTGGCCATTACCAGGGTCGAAGCCGGTACGTGCTTGCTGAGGTCCGTCATCAATCGTGCCGACATGCCGGCTTTCGCGGCCTTGCTTTGCTGCGTCGCGTTGTGGACACAGATCAGCCGTTCGATCGGATCCTCGACGTCTGTAAATATCGGCGTCGTCATCGAGGTAATGTCATTACCAGGCGTATCCGCATCGGATGCGGCGCCCCGACGCGCGTTTATGGGCACCCAGGCTACCAGGGAATCATCCGGCAACTCATCGTGGTGCTGCAGATAGTAGCGCAGGCCACCGCCGCAGATCGCCAGGACGACGTCATTGATCGTGCTGCCGGGGACAGCTTCGCGCACCGCTTTCAAGTCAGCCAGGGGGAACGCCCTCGCGTCGAACATTTTTTGCGCCGACACGGTGCCGTTGAAGCGCGACTCGGGCACGCCCTGCTTTTCGTCTTTCTGCGATCGCAGCGCGTTCTGCGCAAGATTGTAAATGCTCGGTACCGCGCGCATGACGGCGTCGGTCATGCCGATGGGCGAGCGTATCGTATGCCAGGTCGCCCGAACGGCCATGTCCAACAGACTGGGCTGCGGGCTGCGGCGCAGTTTCGCCATATTGAGGGGCACGGCCGGCGTGCCCTTGTTGTCGATATCGGCCATCGCGCCGAAAAAATCAATGATTGCAGTTCCGTCAACGGCGGCATGATGGATCTTCGCCGCTATCGCGTAGCTGCCTTTCGGCAGCCAGTCGATATTGTCGAGGCCCTCGACAACGTACATTTCCCAAAGCGGCCGGTTCATATCGAGGGGCCGAGAGTGATAGCGCGCCATCTGGATACAGAACTGCCGCCAGTCTCCCGGTTTCGGGAGTCGACCGTGACTGACGTGATACTCGAGATCGAAATTGTCGTCGTCGACCCAGTAAGGAAAGTCGAGTTCCAGCGGCACACGCACGAGCCGCCGCTTGAACAACGGACTCATGTGCAGTCGTCCTTCGATGTGCCCCAGGATATCCTTGAAGCGAACGACTGCGCCATCGGGAACCGTCGTCGGGTCGAAAATCGCTATCGACGTGACATGCGTCAGGTTATCTTCTGACTGCATGTACAGAAACTGGGCATCCTGCGGGCTCAACTGATCCATTCGTTCTTCTCCCTATTCAGACAGGCAGCGCGAGTGCCTTTATTTGTTCCAGGCGGTGCATCAACTCGCGGAGACTTTGACTTGTCTGTACCCGGCGCCCTGTCAGTTCGGCGTCGCCTGCTCCGGCAAGTCCTCGATTCTCGATCCATTTATAGCCATTTTCAAATAATTGTTTGCCAATCGACGCCTCACTGCTGATACGGCGTCGCAAGTACGCCTCTCTTCCATAGCCGAAACACCGTCGCAGGCAGTCATCGGGGTCCAGCGCCTTTTCGGGGGGTGTTATCGCCGCGACGTCGGCGACAACGTAGTGCGCTTCCACGAACTGGGTCAGCGTCGCATGGGCAACCAGCGGCCGGAATGTGCGTAGCAGCCTGATAGCGTAGTCGGCCTCCCGTGCCAGGCTGTCTTCCCAATCGGCTTCATACCGTCGCAGCTCCTCGCCGACCTCTTTATGAAATTCTTCGCGCGGCGCGTAGAAGAACTCGAACTTGAACAGGTCTCGCAGCCGATCCACCTCCTCCCAGAACGCCGGCAGCGGTGCCTGCGGTTCCGTCGAGGCGCGCAGCAACGCTAATTCTGCAATGGCCTTGGTGACGAAATGATGAATTGTCGTGTTGCGGTAGTAATTTGCCACGGCGTGCTGTCTTGGCGCGATTGCGTAGACTTCCTCGGGGCCATCGTCGTAGCGGGTGAGCATCCCGTTGTTCACCAACACCTGGGCCATCGCCGCCAACTCCGCTTCATTTTCGATCTCAAAATGGTGGGTGATCCTGATTTTCCTGGCGTTAGCCCATAACACGACTTCTTTGATCTCGATGGCCAGTTCATGGCGAGTTAATGCGCGGGGTGAACTTCCTAGCAGCAGCATCGTCGCGAGCGACGCCAGCGTTATCGGCGTCACCCGATTGGCCTCGACGCCGACCTTGAGTGCCAGTTTGGCCAATGCGATCCGGTCTTCACCCGACGGTACTTCTTCGAGCACGACAGGCTCGCCGAAATTCATGTAGATCTTACCCATCGGCTTGTTCAGGCTGCGCATATAGCCAAGGAACCAGCGCAGGCTTTCCGGGCGTTTCTTGAGGCCAGACTGCTCGCGGGCATAGTCGCGAACATCGCTGATCAGGTCGTAGTTCAGGGCGACCGGGATGATATGCAGCTTTTGTGCGTCGTTGGCGTGTGCTGCGTCAAGAACGTATTTCAATATCCCGTACTTCGGCGGCATGAGTTTGCCGACCCTGGAACGGGTACCTTCGAATGCCCAGCTCAACGGGAAGTTCTTTTCCATCAGGTAGCCAATGTACTGTCGCAAAACCAGCTTGTAGAGCAGGTCATCCTGGAAGCTGCGCCGGATAAAGATGACGCCGGCGCGGCGCGCAAGAAAGCCGAGCCCGGTAAAAGCCATGTTCACGCCACCCATCGTATGCAGTGCCGGAAAATCATGCTCGAACATCACCTTGTTCAGGGCCGGGAAATCAACATGGGTCTTGTGGGTACAGAGAAATGCGGTAGGGTGCTGCTTGCTGGTCTGTCGAATGCGCTGCAGGCTGGCCGGGTCTACGGCGATCTCTTTGTCGTAGCCGAGTGTGGAAATCGTGCGATTGAGCAGGTAACTCACGTCCAGCCAAAATGCCCGCGGTACCGCGATCAATTCCTTGAATATATCATCAGCCTCGGCCTGCAGGTCGCTGACAGACCGGCCGGTTTCAGCGCTCAGATCCTGCAGCGCGTCGACAAATTCGTGACGTGATTTCAGATTGTGGGCAACGTGCCGCGGCACTTTGTAGCGGCTGCCACGCAAGCGTCGCTCCGCAATGTCGAGCGCAATGCTTGCCTGTCCCGCCACGAACTGCGCCAGCTGGGCACGATCCGGTGTCGAGCCAAGTCGATGTTCGAGTCGCAGGCGCAGTTCCGCGAGCGTGGCGGGCTTACCGCTAATGCACTTGGCGCGCATTGGATGTCTCTTCAGAACGAAGCGTGCCCGCAAGGGCCCCGGGCGCCGCGGGCTGCCAAACACGAGGTCCCGAAGCCTGGGCGTCGTGCCTTTGACGTCCAGTCCTTTCAGCCACACGACACGCGCGGGCACGACGAGGGTGTCGTCGCTCACATTAGGGATACCGGATAGCTTTTCGGCAGGAAGGTCTTCTGGAGATTCTGCGAGAGGAAGCACGACTTGCTCGACAGTTCCGGAATAAGCCTTCTTCGTGCGCTCGCGCGCCAGCCAGGCCTCGAGGTGCTTTTGCTCTACCCGGTGCGCGGCATCCAGAACAAGTAGTACGTTCCTGGTGTCATTGGCCGGCCAGGGGCTGACCCTCACTCACGTGCTCCGCCCGCAGAAACATCGGTCAGCACGGTTTTGGACGACCGCGGCTTCCTGGACTCGGGGTCTTGTTCGAGTGTGCGCAAATACAGGGCTCTTACATCGGCCACGTGTTTGTCGATGGTATCCGCGGACCACTTGCTGGTATCTATCGGCGGCAACACCTCGACCTCGACAGTCCCGGGATGATAAAGAATGTCGCCTTTAGGCTGCACGTCGCCCGAGTTCTGAATGACGATGGGCACAATCGGCACACCTGCCTGCATCGCGAGATGGAATGCACCTTTTTTGAAATCGGCAAGCCTGATGGTCGATGCGCGTGTGCCCTCCGGAGAAAGGCAAACCGACTTGCCCTCGACGCGCATCGCATCCACGAGCGGCTTCATGGCTTCAATAGCGCTGGCCGAGTTTCTTCGGTCTATCAGTACGACACCGGCGGCCTCCATGACACGACCGATCACCGGCATGTCACGAATCTCGCGCTTGCCAACGCCGGTAATATCGCGGCGCAGCAAGCGCGCGATAATGACCATGTCGACATTGCTCTGATGGTTGAAGATGAAAACGGCAGGCCGATGTGACCACAGGTGTTGCTCACCTTTGACCTTGAGGTTCAGGCCGATCAGTGCGCTCGCCGTATCGGCAAACACCGACACTGAAAAATTCAGGGCATCCCGCCTGGAGCCAGTGAGCGCCAGGATCGGCAAACCGGCAAGAAAAGAGCCGACAAGACTCGCAGGTACCAGCAATGATCGAATCCAGTTCGCCAGCTGCGTCTGCCCACGACTGCCAAAGCGGCGCACCGGCCAGCCTCTGTGTTCGGCAATGGCGAGCAGCTTTTTGTTTGGATTTAGCGGTCGAGGATTGCCGACTCGCTCGAGCAGCTGGATATCATCGTCGCTATCTGAATAGAAAAAACTCTGATCGAGGTCGACGCCAAACTTTTCGACCAGCGATTCGGCTGCAGTCACCTTGCCCTGGCCAAAGCAGGTGGGCCTGACAACGGCCCCGGTGAACATGCCTTTCTCGACTTCGAGTCGTGTGCAGAGAACGTGTTCGATGTTGAGGTCGTGCGCTGCCGGCTCGACCTGGTAGGGCGTTGCCGAGGAGATGATTGCGACCGTGTGCCCCTTGCGCAGGTGGGCCTCGACCAGCGCTCGTGATTCCGGATATATCTGGCGGGCAATGTGCGACTCGAACAGCTCGCGACCGAAAGCTGCATAGCTGTCCTCGCGAACGCCACGCAGAAACTGGGCCATGCCAAGCATCATGGCGGAAAAGCCCATCTTGCCGAGCCCGAAGCTGGCCATGGCGCCCAGAAGCTCGACGAGCTCGCGAGGCGACAGGTGGCCGCGCTTTATTTGCTCCTCGATGAACGCAAAAGCCGAATATCCGGATATGACGGTGCCATCGAAATCGAAGAACGCGCCTACCTGCGGGCCGTCGGGTAGACGCGATATCTCAGCAACGACATCCTGGTGCGGTAACATTCATAATCTCCTGCGGGCCGGTAATTATACAGGCGTTTGGCCCGAAGATCTTGACCGGGCCAGGCCGCTACCGGCAAATGATGCGCACCTTACGCGACGCGGCTTCTACGCACCCGGCTTGCTGGCCGGCAACACGATTGGGCGATCAATTGTCTTGCCTAACTTACGTAACAGCTTGTCAGCGCGTACTAATGGCTTGTCGCGGGATGCTGCCGCTGCACGTTTTTCATCCTGCAGTTGGTCAGCGAGGTCGCGAAGATTTTCAAGCGTCATTTGGACATCGAGAGTGATCCTCGAATTGCTCCAGAGAACCGCGCGCTCGAGATGATGCGTCGTTGCCCAAAGATAAAGGCCCGCGTTACGATTCTGCCCACTGTCGCGCGAGCGCCGGGCCATATCGAGAAAGTGTTGTGCAAGCAGCCAGTGTGAGCGACCAAACAATGAATCGAGGTCGGCCGTTGTCACGTCAGCGTCGTCGATATGCTCGGATATCCACGTCATTCTGTTTGCAACGTCATTCAGGCGCTCTGCGATGGCAGGCAAGGCCCGGTTTGCTTCGATCGTCAAATAGACGGCGCTCGTGGCAAGGTCATTCGATGTCTGGTCTAATTCGCGCCTGACAAACGCGGCACGAATGTCACGAAAACGACGCGACGGGACGTCATAAAACGCCACCCACAGGCTTTCATCCATCGTGATGACCGCAGGATCAGCCTCAGTCGCATCAAGCGACGGAGCCGTCATCGCAAGTGCCGCAATCATAATGAACGCTTTATAAGTCATAAGACGCTCCTCTCAAAACCTGATTAACAACGTTTCTCAGCTTTCTCTCAAATAGCCCCACGTATGCAGCTTGTCATGATCCTCAAACCAGCGATCACCGATGTCTTTTCGGTAATACATGTTCGGTATCAATATATTTTTTACCCGCTGATAGGCTTGCGCCTGGGCCTGTTTCACCGAGACGCCCATGCCTGTCACAATAAGCACGACACCGGAACTGCCGGCAATGACCCATTCGCTATTGACCAGTTTGACATCCTCGATATGCACGCCATCCAGGTTGGGCTTTCGAAAAATAATGACTCGATCTTTGGAATTAGCCTCAAACGTTTTCGGATCGTTGTATGGAAACGGCGGAACGACGATCCGCAAGCCGATTTGGAATCCGCGTTTGCTCTTGAATTCAGTTAGCGCTCCGCTGGCCATGCCCGCCAGGAAATCGCTCACCGGTATTCCAAGGCCATCCGCCTGGATCGAGATGGTCGGGTAGCCAAATCGAGCGGTGAATTCCAGTGGATAAATGCCGTTTCCATTGACAATGCAGTTGACGTCGATGTAACCGACATAACCTTCTTCCGCCAGTTTCTTTTCCAGTTTTCCCAGCGTTGCCCGAAAGATGCGATTTGGCCCACTCCAGTACATGCAGGTGCCCATTTCACCCGTTGCCGGACCAATGTCGCCGGGGAATAACAGCTTGTGTTCAAAGTTGATGTTGATCGGCATCATGAAGTTTGAGCCGTTGAAGAAGCCGCCCACCGCAACCTCAACGCCCTTGACCCTACGCTGAAGCTGGAAAATCTTTACGGTATCCGAATAAACGGCCTTGTACGATTCGAGCACGTGAATAACGTCTTTGCCATCGTCCTCCTGCCCGACAAACAGAAGCCGCTTAATATTCTGCGCCTCGCCACTAGGCTTTATGACATAGGCAGCAGGATTAGCCCTGACGTGCGCGATCGCGGAGTCAAAGTCCGAGAACTCCTGAAATGGAATGATGGATACGCCATGCCGCTTGAGTTCGTTCTGCCCGAATGTGCGATCGTCTTCCAGCTTGTCGGTGTAGGGTGTTCCACCAACCACGTGTTTGCCGGCGTCACGCAGGCGCTTGGCATGCTCGCCCTGGCCTAGCACGTCGTCAAAAATGATTACGTCGGCCCAGTCGACATGGCTTTCCCAGTCGTCGACTTTTGGTACGAAACCCTCGGCGATCGAACGCTCCGACTCATTGCCGATGTAGTACTTTACGTCCCGACCTTCCTTGTGAACCTGCCAGGCGATATCGCTGATCAGGGCGTCAAGGGACACGAACAAAAATTTCTGTGCGGCTTCCATTCTGAAATTCTCCAAGGGCAGGTGAGTTGCCTATTGCTCTGACGTCGAACCGAGCCTGTTGATTATGGGCAGCAATTCATCGCCACGGCGTGTCCGTTCGCTGTTGCGCATGAGTATACTACCCGACTCAATCATGAGCCGGCCCTCACGAACCTCCGCGCGTCCGGTTTCGATGTTCTTGTTGCCGTTTTCGACAAGAAGGTTGCCAGCGCGAATTGTATCGAGCGCGTCTTCCCAACGCTTGCCAATAGCCTTCAGCCGCTTCGCTTCATCCGATACGACCTTGGGTGTTTTTGCATCGCCGGCACTGGTAACCGCGCTCTCATAATCACGCCGGCTCTGGGCGACCCGCTCACTCCCGTCACAAATCCTGGCCTCGCCATCGCGAATCTGGCGTCGTCCATCCACCATGCGCTGCTCACCTTTCTTGATCTTGTGCTCGCCTTTTCGTGCCAGGTCCTGACCCTCGGTCCACATGGCATCGGGATCGCCAGACAGCGCGGCATCACTGAGCGTGGACGTACCGGCTGTTGCGCAGCCGGCGACAAGCGCAGCAAAAAACGTCGTCGCGGCGATACCGGCAAATATCCTCGTTTTAATCGCGTGGTTCAATTTCGAGTCCTCCGATTAAATGTTTGCCTTCAGTTGGAACAAGGGCGCTGCCACGACTTTAGCAAAGCAAAATCGACAAAACTAACAATATTAAGTTGCTGTTTTGATTAGAAGAAGTTATTAATGCCATGCATGCCTGGGGTTAGTCTGGGCTGTCTATTCAAGGGTACGCCATGATCAGAGTGCTGAGATACTACGCCGCCGACCGACGTTACGAGTCGGGTAGTGAAGAACTGCTAGGCGGCTGGAGCCCGGACGGCGGGGACATGGTCTGGGTCGACTTCGACCAGGCGCCCAAAGATCGCGAAAGAGAGTTGTTGGAGCAGCAGTTTCAGATCAATCCGCTGGCGGTAGACGACGCGCAACGCGACCGGCATCCCCCGAAACTCGAGTGGTTCGATAATTACTTCTTCCTGTTGTTGAAGGGGTTCACGGCAGAGACAGACAGTATCGAATTCTCCATTGTGCATATTTCACTTTTTGTTGGACGCAACTTTCTGCTGACCCGCCATGCTTTGCGTTCGCCAAGCATCGACAAGGTCATCGAGCGCATCAATCGCAAGGAGATCTCTGCGGATAAAGGGCCGGCACACCTTTGCTACAAAATCGTTCGCACGATAATCGATCGATACACGCCGATTATCCTCGCACTGGAAAGTCGCCTGGAGGCCCTGGAAGAGCAGATGCTCGAAGATCCGAATGATGACCTGTTAGCCGAACTGGTCACGTACAACAGTCAACTCAAAAAACTGCGTCGCATTTTCAGTTATCAGCAATCAGTCTTGTCAGAATTGCCACGCAGCGATTCGGACATGATCGGCGAACACGGCAAACACGAATTTCAGGACGCTTACGAACAGATGGAGCGATTGGCGAGTCTGTCTGCACTGCTGCAGGAGCTGACGCGAGATTTAATCGATGGATATATTTCCATAAGTTCACACCGACTGAACAACATCATGAAAATCCTGACGATTGCTTCCGTGATCTTCTTGCCGCTGACTTTTATCGCCGGCATTTACGGCATGAACTTCGAGAATATGCCGGAGCTGAAGTCGACCTATGGGTACTTCTTTGTGATCGGCGTGCTGATCACGCTGGCCGCCGGCTTGCTGGCGGTCTTCAAGAAAATGCGCTGGATCTAGTCCGCGCTATTTCTTTTTCCAGTGCCCGTTGGCGTCCTGGTAGTAGTGACCGGGCGCCGTTCTTTCCACGGCGAGCTCGTAAAACCGGTAGGCCACCTGTTCGGTCGTTACCCCGGTTTTCTGGGCGGTTTCCTCGAAATGATCTTTCCGTTTTGCATTCACATCGGCAATCAATGCGCGGACTTCCGCGCTTGCCGGTGACTGAATCGCTGCGAGATAACCCGATTTCGCTTCGCCGACCAGGCCCTGGTCCTTGGCATCACCAATGTCGATAGCCCACGCGCTCTGCAATAGAAACAACAGGCCGATCGCTGCAAAGAATTTTTTCATGGTCATAACCCTCAAAATAAGCCGCTGTCTTCCGCAAACAGACCCTCGAGATTCTTGTCGACCTGTATGCGGATTTCGTGCTGGATCTTGACGTTGAGATTTATCTCGATTGGCTTGTCCGGGGCCTCGACCTTGACGGTCGGGTTACAGCCGACGAGGAAGGAAAGTAATACGATGTACAGAAATGTCGATTTCATAATCACACCGGGTTTCTCTAAATACCGCAAATGAGCTTACCTCAAGTTTCATCCGCCAGATAGCGGCGGGGCTATTTCTTTAGCCGTTTTGCCAGGATATCCTCAACGGCGCGAGCCGCCTGCAGGCTTCTCAGCATCTGGGGGATATTGTCTTCCACCCCAAGATTCAAAACGACCGACCTTTTTTCATCCAGATCCGGGTTCCTGCCGGTCAGCTGCAGCTTCAAATCCAGGTCACCGTCTTTGCTGAGATTGACGTCCGAGGTCAGGGTCTTGAACTCAAAATTACTCAGCGCCCGGGTCGCCACGGCAATTCCCGACGTGTCTTTCTGGTCCGGGGGCTTGGCCGGCCGGTAGCGAATAGCGCCGCCCGGTGCTTCCCCGGTCAATGTTCCACCGACGATTGTGACAGTGCCATTTTCGATGGTCACTGGCAGCGATGCGCCGATGCGTCCCCGGACTTCGATCGCCTCGAAATCCTGAAGCGATAAAAGCTCGGTCAGGTCAATCGATTCCGCGTACAGTGTCAGAGTATTGCTACTCATCGCTGTACGGAAGCTGAATGGATCGGCGCTGACGTTGCCGCCAAATGCCGTCATCCGCAGATTCTCGACGTCGGCACTAAGTGCGACTGGATCGAGCGTGTAACTGGCACTGAGATTTTCGACCGGGAAGCCCATATCGACCAAAGCAACAGTGATGGTCGATGGTTCCGCCGTGAAGCCGAGCGCTTCGCGATACTTGATTTTCAATTGCGTCGACAGGCCCGTAAACGCGGTGTCCGTGTAATAGCCGGCGAGTCCCGCAATAGCGATGGCCGCATCAGCACTCAATACAACGCCCGATTTCTTCTGTTGCCAGCTGGCATCAAGATCAACAGCGACGGTTCCGGCTATGACATCCCAGTCTTTACTCCAGGGCGAGACACGTTTCGACAGCTTTTGTGCGCCCAGCGAAACGGCGCCCTGAACAAGACTCAAGCGTCCGGCGCCATTTTCGAGATTGTGGCGCGTTTTTATAGTCCCGTTGCGGTGCAGGCCAACCGTTTTCAGATCAACGGCTGCCTCGGCGCCCTGCAGGGACGCATTGCCCTTGAATCCCGGCAGACCAATGTTCTGCTCGTTCCAGATGGCCTGGCTCGACGGTGTGTAGACGCCTGAGCTGGCCGCTAAAACCGTATCCAGCTCGCTCACGAGGACGTTCTCGAAAAAAAGCGGCATCGTGACAGCGATGTCATCGGTGACAGACATGGCTTCGATTTTTGTATCCAGAGAGTCCGCCGCGAACCGCCATCCGGTGTCCACAAGATCCAGTCGTGCCGCGGATGCGAGCTGAGCGTCGACGCGGCCCACTTTTCTGTCGGTCGTCGACCATCCTGTCATTTTGAGCGTCGCGCCCGGCCTGGCATCCACATGAACGCCGTCATCAGGAAACAGTACGTCAATCGCCGAAGCGAACTCGACCCGGTTCACCTTGCCGACAGGTAGCCGGGCGTTTGTCATCGTAACGCGGGTGTTCATGGAGCACGCAGGCTCGTGACGGCAGGCGAGGCCGCTGACGATCAGCGGAATCTTCTGCCATTCACCGTAGCTGACAAGCAGCGACGACTGCGCCTGCTGCAGCGACCATGTTACTTCGGGGAAGGTTGCCGTAACGATGACCGGGCTGCCGGTCTCGACGACAATCTTAGCGATTTCATCCGGGCTGCTGGAATAAGTCAGCTGCAGCGGCGATGACGGTACAAGTTCGGCATTGACCGCCGGCGACTGCGTCGCGTCGTCGGCAATGTCGACAGTGAAATTCAGTGCCGCAGTTCCCGATTGAAAATTGATCGCGTCGGGAACGATACGCGACAGCTTGGCAATTGCTTCCCAGCTCGGCAGGTTGAGCGCCGCGCTGCCGATCAGCGAAATGCCCGATCCATCTTGCTGCAAGTCGGCGCTAATTGAATGTTCCGGCACCGCTACCAGGCCGTTCAGCAAAGAGAAGGCGACGGTGTGGTTTGTTGCAGCGGTCTGTGTGATTGCAGCCGCCATCGAAATTGACCCGACGGTGGCCTCCAGTTTCTGCCCGCTTTTTTGCAAAACCCAGTGCAGTTTACTGACTGTCGGGTAGGGCGCCAGGCTGAACTCGTCGACGACGACTTCGATATCACCCAGCTTGTCCGGCAGCAACAGTAGCCGGTTTATCAACTGAGCCAGTTCGAGCGGGTCTGCCTCCGTATCCGCGGGCGTAACGACCGACACTTTTTTCGCCCTGTAGATCTTCGATCCGGAACGCGATCTGCCGATTGGCAACTTCAAGTCCCGTATGGCAATTGTCGTACCGTCATCGTGCAACAGCTCGAGGTAGCTGATGCTGGCGTCGCCGGTCGCAAGCGCGTCCAGTGAAACGTAGGTCACCGTGAAGCCGTACTCGCGCAGCAGGGGGTTGGAAATGCGTTGAATAAGGGTGTTACGCAGGAACCAGACGGTCACCGCGAGAATGACGACGACGCCCGCTACGGCAAAAATATATTTGCTGGCTCTCATTGAATAGACATGGGCACCGGTTTCCCGGCTCCAAAGTAACACGGACCCGAAACCGCTACCGGTGGAAATTTACCAGCGGCGTACGCGCCCCGTATCCATGTGTACGAAGTCGGACGCTTCGTAGTAACCAACGCCACCGCGTTTCATGGCGAGCGCCTGATCGCGGAGCCTTGCCGTACTGACGCCCTCAAGACGCACATCGATGGCCTTGCCCAGGAGGTGCTGGCTTTTTTTCGCAACGCCACTTTTCTGGCTCTTGCCGCGTAGCATTTCATTGGTCTTCGGCGACCGGTACGCAGATACAACCTGGTAGGTGCTGTCGCTGCCGAGCGCATCACGCACGTCGTAAATCAGGTCAAGAAGCTCCGGGTCCATTTTGGCAGCATCGCCGGTACGGAAGTCGAACAGAAAATTGTTGATTCTTTCAAGTGCCGAGGGGACATAGTGACCGTTGCGCGCATAAACTACGCTCAGGCGCTTGCCGGTATGGGTATGGTAGAAGGATAGCTGTCGCTCGTCTTTGACCAGGGTTCCCTGGCTGACGGTCGCGAAAGACCCGAGGATCAGGAGCAAGGCAATTGAACACAAGTTTCGCAGTAGTTTCATTTCTGGCTCGGGCAGGTCGCTGTGCGGCAGCGACTCAAAATAATAACATCAAGCGAAGTATGGGGCCTATTTCCGAAATTTCAAGGTACCTCTCCACGTGTTCAGACAGCTAATCACGGTCGCCGCGACCCTGATTTTGCTGCCCTGGCAGGCACCTGCCTGTGCCGCCCCGGCGGCGGGAGACGAGGGTGCACGGGATGCCGCGACCTCGATCGGCGCTCTCGGCTCTCAATACCAAAGGCTTGACGCGCAGCTGCAGCAACACCGCGCGCTGGCTGAAGCGGGTGGATGGCCCGGGCTGCCGGATGGTCCAACGATACGCCGCGACGCCGAAGATCCCCGTCTTGCAACGTTGGCCAGGCGATTGCTTGTTTCCGGGGACATTTCCGCTGCCGACATGCCCGTATCGACGTCTAAATTCAATGAAACCCTGCAAAATGCCGTGCGTCGTTTTCAGGCCCGCCACGGATTGGAGACAGATGCCCTCGTAGGGCGCGCGACATTGCGAGCCCTCAATGTAACGATCCAACAACGTATCGACCAGATTCGCGTTAACCTGGAACACTTGCGCTGGCAGCTTGACACCGAGAGTCAAGAGTTGATTCTCGTGAACATCCCCGCATTCAAGGCGTATGTCATTCGAAACGGCGAGATCGTATGGACGACAAACGTCATTGTTGGTGATCCGGAAAACGAGACGCCCGTATTCCACTCCATGTTGAAATCTGTAGTTTTCAATCCGACCTGGACAGTGCCGCATAGCATTGCAAGCAAAGAGTTGTTGCCGAAGATCAAGCAGGACCCGTCTTTTTTTCGTCGCGGAAATTACGATCTTTTCGATCGCTCCGGCGACCCCGTCGACCCCTCGAGCGTCGACTGGAGTGCTGTCGAAAAAAGAACTTTTCCCTTCACGCTGGTGCAACAACCGGGCCCCGCGAATGAGCTGGGCCAGGTCAAATTCATAATTCCCAACGACTACTCAATCTGCATGCATGACACGCCTGCGAAATCCCTGTTCGCGAGTGCCGCGCGCGCATTCAGCCACGGCTGCATTCGAATTGAGGAGCCGCTCGGCCTTGCCGAGGTTCTCCTCGACAGTGAGGGCTGGACCAGGCAGGAGGTTGATTCCCAAGTCGAGTCCAGAGAGACGCGATCGATTGTTCTTGCTGCTCCCCTGCCGGTTCATGTCGTCTATTGGACAGCAGAAGTGGATGACCTCGGCGTCATACACTTTTACAACGACATCTACGAACGGGATGCCGAAGCCCTCAATGGGCTGCATGAGATTACGAACGTCGATCCTTAGAAAGCGATGCCCAACTGCAGTGCGCCGGCCCGCGAGTCCTTGCCTTGTGCGTAGGCGGCATCAAAAATCAGGCGTTTCCAGCGGGTTCCAACACCTGTTGAAAGTATGCCGTCTCGATTGCCCAACATATCGTAGCGGTATCCTGCGCGTAATATAATCGTCTCGCGCAAAGCCCACTCTGTGCCGACCGCGATTTCCTGGGTTGCTTGTTCCAGCCCCAGCGGTTTACTTTGAATGGCGTCGACGTCGAGTGCGAACTGCAACTTGCTCAGTTGATAGGAAATGCCGATTCGTGGCCGGGGCCGCAACCGTATCACCGTACCAAGTGACGTCTTGTAATTGTGGGGGACAAGGTCTTTTACCGCGATCCCGAGGCGCCAGCGCTCACCGAGTTGTTTCGCAACGCCTATGTCGAAATTTATGTGGGTTTCGGGTTCGTCATTTTGTTGCACACTAATTCGGTCATCGACAATACGCTCAGTATCCTCGAACGCCTCGACGTCCAGCACCTTGAAGCTGATGCCCGCTGCAAATTCGCCGCCGAAGGCCTGGAACTGTTTTGACATTGCAACGCCGACTTCTGTTATCGCAACGCCGATCGCACTCGCGGACGACTCGAAAGTGCTATTGGGGTTGAGAAGCGCTCCGTTTGCGTCAAACAATTCGGGGTGTGCCTCGCCTTCCAGACCGTCAGATGCGACAAACGAGAGCCCCTCCTGGTAGGCGACAAGAGTTGCACGATCGGCATCAGCTATTGTCGAGGTTCCTCCTGCCAGCAAACGGGCGCCCGCAAAGAAACCGGCACCCTGGAATTTGCCGGGCTCGCTCACGCCCATACCAATGTACAGATCGGCGCGCAGGTCTTCGCCGTCAAGACGCTCCAGGTAGGCATCAAGTGTCTGGCTGGAATCGACGACTGCTTGCGCGGTATCAGCCCCGGGAAGCCTGTTGTAATTAGCTACGGAGCTTGCAATGGACTGTGGCACAGCGTCTCGGGAAATCTCTTCGATGTCGATTACGGATTCCGAAAACTCAGGGATGAACAGCGGCAGCAGGATGCGACCGTCTTCCGTTTTTTCTTCAATTTCTTCGTTGAAAGCGAGAAGTGCGGCGTTGTAGAACTGCGCGTTATCGTTGTTAGAGGAGGCAACCGACGCGCCCCCCATCGCCATCGTTCGCGCATCATAAATGCCGTACGAGGGCCCCGCGTATGCCAACGTGGACCCGAAGGAAACAACGAGGAAAGCCGCCAAAAAAAACGATAACCTAGCTGGTTGTGGCATTTTAAGTGACCTAAAAACAGTGTGTAGCTCAAGCCGCGCGAATTCTAGTGTTTGCGGCGCGTTCAAGTAGAATAGGTCTAAAGCATATAACATTGGCCGCGATCGGTGGCTGATAAGAATAAGGGGAATAGCATGAAGCGAATCGCGATCTGCGCCGTATTCCTGGCGCTCCAACTTTCCGTGGCGTTCGCAGCCGATGAGGAAACGCCCGAACCCGGCTTTAATGAGTTCACGTTCAAGGGACTGGAATTCCGCAGTATCGGTCCGGCCTTCATGTCGGGTCGTATCGCCGATATTGCGATCGATCCCAGCAACCAGAGCACCTGGTACGTCGGTGTCGGCAGTGGCGGCGTCTGGAAGACGCGCAATCGTGGCACGACCTGGGAGCCGATCTTTGACGACGAAGAGTCCTACTCGATCGGTTGCATCACAGTCGATCCTAACAACCCGAACACGGTGTGGGTCGGTACTGGCGAAAACGTCAGCGGACGTCATGCCGGATATGGCTCGGGCATATATCGCAGTCGTGACGGCGGCCAGAACTGGGAAAACTTAGGGTTGGAGCGCTCTGAACGCATCGGCATGATCCTTATCGATCCCCGCGACTCCAATACGGTCTTCGCTGCGGCGCAGGGTCCGCTCTGGTCGGGCGGAGGCGAACGCGGCCTGTTCAAGTCGACCGACGGCGGAAAGACCTGGCGCAAGGTTCTCGGCAACGGGCTCGGCAATACCGAGATCGACGATCGCTACACGGGCGTTTCCGAAGTTCACATGGACCCGCGCAACCCCGACGTCATGTATGCCGTGTCCTGGCAGCGAATCAGAAACGTCGCAGTCTTGTTGGACGGCGGTCCCGGAACCGGGATTCACAAGTCAGAGGACGGCGGTGAGACCTGGCGCGAACTGACTGAAGGCCTGCCGGAAGAAAACCGCGGCAAGACGGGCCTCGCGATTTCACCGCAAAACCCGGACGTCGTGTATGCCACGATCGAACTCGCGAACCGCACGGGCGGCTTTTGGCGCTCCGAAGATGGTGGTGAGTCCTGGGAAAAACGCAACGACTATCTGTCCAGCGGCACGGGCCCGCATTATTACCAGGAGCTGTTTGCAAGCCCACACCAGTTTGACCGCGTCTACCAGATGGATGTGCGTCTGCACGTAACCGAAGATGGCGGCGAAAATTTCATCATGCTGGACCACGACACCAAGCACGTCGACCACCATGCGATGGCGTTTGACCCGACCGACGAAAACTATTTGCTGGTGGGCAACGATGGCGGTGTTTACGAGTCATACGACCTGGGCGAGACATGGCGCTTCGTCAATAACCTGCCGATCACCCAGTATTACAAGGTAGCCGTCGACTACGACGAGCCTTTTTATAATGTTTACGGTGGCACGCAGGACAATAACAGTCACGGCGGGCCATCGCGCACGGACAACAACGTAGGTATTCAGAACTCGGACTGGTTTGTTACCTTGTCGGGCGACGGCCACCAGTCCGCGGTCGACCCCAACAACCCGGATATCGTGTATGCGCAATGGCAGCAGGGCAACCTGGCACGATTTGATCGAAAAACCGGCGAAACCGTCTACATACGGCCGCAACCCGGCCCGGGCGAGCCGCCGGAGCGTTATAACTGGGATTCGCCGATCCTTATAAGCCCGCACAAGTCGTCGACCCTGTTTTTTGGTACGCAGCGTGTCTGGAAAAGCGAGGACTACGGCGACACCTGGACCGCGATCAGCGGTGACCTGACGCGTAACGAAGAACGCACGCGCCAACCCCTGATGGGCCGTACCTGGAGTTTCGATTCGCCCTGGGACCTGTACGCCATGTCATCGTTTAATACGGTCACATCGTTGTCCCAGTCGCCGCTAGTCGAGGGGCTGGTGTATGCCGGTACCGACGACGGCTTTATCCAGGTGACGGAAGACGGTGGCAAGAACTGGCGGCGCATCGACAAGCTGCCGGGCGTGCCGAGCCGGTTTTTTGTCAACGACATCAAGGCTGATTTGTACAACCCGGACGTGGTTTACGTTGTCGTTGACGATCACAAGAGCGGCGACTTCTCTCCCTACGTGCTGAAGAGTGAGAATCGTGGCCGCAGCTGGAAGAGCATCGCCGGTAACCTGCCTGAACGCCATGTCCTGTGGCGTATTGTTCAGGATCACAAGAAGCCCGGGCTCATGTTCCTTGGCACCGAGTTCGGAGTGTTCTTTACGGTTAACGGCGGCGGCGAGTGGACCAAGCTCAAAGGTGGTTCGCCGAACATTCCGTTCCGCGATCTTGTCATTCAAACGCGAGAGAACGACCTCATCGGTGCGACCTTTGGGCGCAGTTTTTACATACTTGACGATTACTCGCCGCTGCGTGAATTGAGCGCCGACAGGCTCAAGAACGAAACGGTCCTGTTCCCGGTACGAAAGGCGCACTGGTATGTTCCGCGGCGGCCGCTGGGCTGTCGTGATCCGGGATGTGCAGGAAGCCAGGGTGATTCTTACTACATTGCCCCGAATCCTGATTTCGGCGCAGTTTTCACCTACTACCTGCCGGAAGCCATTCAGAGCGGTCAGGAAGCGCGTCGTGAGGCGGAGAAGGAACGCGAAAAGGAAAACCAGAACGTAACGTTCGCGTCCTGGGACACGATCCTCAAAGAGCAGCGCGAGGATGCGCCGGCGATCGTATTTACGGTGACTGATGGTGACGGAAACATCGTGCGGCAAATCGAAGGGCCGGTAGAGGCCGGTTTCCATCGCGTTTCGTGGAACCTGCGATACCCCGCCCTGGATGCCTGGGAGCCCGTCGAAGAACCCGAGGATGAAGACGAAGAGGGGGCCGGTGTGCTGGTGGTTCCTGGCAGCTATTCGGTATCGATGCACAAGCGAGTCGATGGTGTTCTCAGCGACCTCGGACAACGCCAGAGCTTTGAGGTTGTGTCCATTCGGGAGCCGACGTTGCCGGGCAGCACGCAGGAGCAGCGCGTGGTATTCGAATCTCAGATCGACGAGTTGATTCGTGCATCGGGCGGCACGGTTAGTGCAATTGATGAGGTTATTGCTGAACTGGTTGCCGTCAAGGACGTGCTCGGGCGCTCGACAACTGATGCATCGTTATACGAGATAGCCAATTCGATTCAGCAACGCATGACGATGCAACGGGATCGTCTGCGCGGCAACGAAACGCGCGATATCTTCAAGGACTGGGACGAAGTCTCGTTGAGCGATCGGCTCTGGCACGCGCGGTTCGATGCCAGCTCCGGCGCTTACGGTCCGACCCCGGAGCAGCGCGAGTCATTGCAGATCGGTCGTGCACTTTACGAGGATGTCACCCGACAATTATCGGGGCTGGTCGATGGTGAGTACGCGACCCTGAAGGAAGCGCTGGATACAGCACGGGTGCCATGGACGCCGGGGAGGGGTGTTCAGTAGACAAAACGGAGTGCCTGTACATTCACAGGTAGGCGATAAGCAGATACCCTGCGACCGAGATTGCCGCGGCGATCAAGGCGTAGGGTATCTGCGTAATGGCATGTTGAAACGGCGTGCATCCTGAAGCCTGCGCCGTCAGCACGGTGGCGTCCGAGTAAAAACAGGCATGGCTGCCAAACGTGCTGGCGGACAGCGTGGCGCCGATAACCAGGACGATGTCCGCTCCGAGGTTGTTGGCGAGCGCCGTCACGATCGGAAGAATGATCACGAAAACGCCCCAGTTCGATCCGGTCATGAATGAAACGAGCGCCATCGAGGCAAAAATCACGGCCGGCAGGGACTCTGGCGTTAACAAGGGTTGCATTGCAGTTACGACATACGGCGCCAGGCCGAGTACGTCGTTGACATCCTTCAGAATGAACGCCGCCACCAGCACGCCGAGTGGTTCGATCATCATCTTGAATCCGTCAACGATCGTGTCAAATGTATCGTTCATGCTCAGCATGCGTGTAACCAGTATGTAAATTGCCGTGCCGCCGAGCGCAATGTAGATGCCGACCAGGAAGTCCTTGTCAAAGTACAGCGTTGCCAGCACAAGTACGGTCATTGGCACGATGAACATTGCGATGCGCGGTTTGACGTCGGGGTTCGGCTTGATCGACTGGTTGGCCGCCTCGATATGTGCAGCGCTCGGCGGAACCGTCTGGCCTGTCATCTGTGCACGGGATTCGGCGGTCTTCATGGGGCCAAACGACGGGATGATGCCCGCAATTACAAGGGGCACCATGAGCACGGCAATCCATGGATAAAACATGTAGGGAATGGCGCTGATGTAGGTTGAAAATCCCTCACCTTCGGACGCGATGCCGTTGGCGACGATCAGTCCGGCGAAAAATACGCCCCAGGTGGAAAACGGAATAATGACGCTGATGGGTGCCGCGGTCGAATCCACGACATACGCGAGCTTCTCGCGCGATATCTTGTACTTGTCGGTCAGGCTGCGCATGGCTGATCCGACGGCCAGGGAATTCAGGTAGTCATCGACAAACATCAGGATGCCCAGGCCCCAGGTTGCCATGAGCGCGCTTTTCTCAGATCGGACGTAGCTCGACATCAGCGCGGTAAAAGAGGACGTGGCCCCCGTACGAATGAGAATGCCGATCAGGCTGCCCATGAAACCGCAGACAAGAATCACCCAGGCGACGTCATCATCCGTCATCACCCGGATCGACGCCTCGGCAAACCCGCCAACGAAGCCTGTGCCGTGAATCATGATAAGGCCAACCAGGGAGCCGGTAATGAGCGATTCGATTGGCCGATGCGTGAGGACTGCCAGGGTGAAGACAATCAGTGTCGGTATCAGGGTCAGGGCGCCGAGATCTTCCATGCACCATTATGGCAGAATCACGGCCCGGGCCTTAGTGGTTTGCCGTAATGGCATGCGATTTGCTAATAAGCGACTATTCGACCCCGAAATACTCCTGATTCACCCAACGGTAACCTGAATATGAAGAACAAGCGTGTCTACTCATTTGCTGATGGCGACGGCCACGACAAGAAACTGCTCGGCGGCAAGGGCGCCAATCTGTGCGAGATGACCCAGATTGGAATCAATGTCCCACCCGGCTTCGTTATCACGACTGAGGCATGCCTCGATTATTTGAAGGAAAACAAGCTGCCCAAGGGCCTCATGGAGGCCGTAAAGGAGGAGATCGGCAAACTCGAGGCGGCTACCGGCAAGTCTTTCGGCAAGGGCGACGACCCCCTGCTTGTCTCCGTGCGCTCCGGCTCGGCCATGTCGATGCCGGGCATGATGGATACCATTCTCAATCTCGGCCTGAATGACAAGACGCTTGCTGGTCTTATCCAGCAGACTGGCGACGAACGATTTGCCTACGACGCATATCGTCGTTTTATCCAGCTCTTCGGCAAAGTTGCGCTTGGTATTGCAGACGAGCACTTCGACGAGCATTTCGATGACGTCAAGAAACAGGCCGGCGTGAAGGCCGACGTCGGGCTTGATGCGGGGCATCTCAAGGAAATCAGCGAGAAGTTTCTCAGCGTGGTGCGTCGCGAGAGCGGCAAGGACTTCCCTCAGGACGTGATGATGCAACTGCAGCTTGCGGTTGAGGCCGTATTCCGTTCGTGGATGGGCAGGCGCGCGGTCGATTATCGGCGCGAGTTTCACATCACGCCTGACATGGCGAACGGCACGGCCGTGAATATCTGCACCATGGTATTCGGCAACATGGGCGATGACTGCGCGACCGGTGTTGGCTTTACGCGTAACCCGGGCACCGGTGACAACGAGATGTTCGGTGAGTACCTGACCAACGCCCAGGGTGAAGATGTCGTTGCCGGCATTCGGACGCCGAAACCATTGCAGCAAATGGAAACGGAGATGCCGAAGCAGTTCAAGCAACTCGTGGAGCTGCGCAACAAGCTCGAGTCGCACTACCAGGAGGTGCAGGACTACGAGTTCACGATTGAGAAAGGCACGCTTTATTGTCTGCAGACGCGAAACGGAAAAATGAATGCCACCGCGATGGTCAAGACCTCTGTTGACATGTTCGAAGAGAAGTTGATTTCAAGAGACCAGGCGTTGCTGAGAATTGACCCCGAACTGCTGGAGCAGCTACTGCATCCGAGCCTCGATCCTGAAAGTATTGCCCGACCGATTGCGACAGGACTGCCGGCGTCCCCCGGGGCTGCGTCGGGAAAATGCGTGTTCGATGCCGACCTTGCTGAAAAGCTCGGCAAGATGGGTGAGCAGGTGATCCTGGTGCGTGAGGAAACGCGCCCCGAGGATATTCACGGCTTCTTCGCGGCCGAAGGCATCCTGACAAGCAGGGGCGGAAAAACCTCGCATGCGGCCGTCGTTGCCCGCGGCATGGGCAAGCCCTGCGTTGCCGGCGCCGAAGGGATCGTGGTCGACGTCGCTCTGCGACAGGCTCATGTCGGCGATTACGTTCTCCACGAAGGTGACGTCATCACGCTGGATGGCGCGACGGGCATGGTCTACTTCGGCGCTATTCCGACGGTACCGCCGCATTTCTCGGATGACCTGGAGCTGCTGCTCAGCTGGGCCGACGAAACGGCCAGGTTGAAGGTAATGGCTAATGCGGATACTCCGGACGCGGCGCGAAAGGCACTGGAATACGGCGCTATGGGTATCGGTCTATGTCGTACCGAGCGCATGTTCAATGCCAGCGATCGCCTGCCTATTGTTATTGACATGATCCTTGCAAACAACGCGGGCGACAGAAAGGCTGCATTAGATCGACTGATGCCAATTCAGCGCGCGGATTTCGTCGAGTTATTCTCGGTGATGTCGCCAAACCCGGTTACCGTCAGGCTACTGGATCCGCCGATGCATGAATTTCTGCCAACCGAGCAGCAGCTGCTTGAGGAAATCGAGACCTTGCGCCTTTATCGCAATGTCGTCCGCGGACGGCACACCGCGCTGGCAACCCTGGCGCATCCGCCCGAGTTGCCCGAGGCATTCAATGAGCTCAGCGAGGAACTCGTCAACGACGCGCTGGGCAAGAAAGAGCGCATGCTGAAGAAGGTTCGGGAACTGCAGGAAGTGAATCCGATGCTGGGCCATCGCGGCGTGCGCCTCGGTATTGCTTACCCGGAAATCTATTCGATGCAGATACAGGCGATCCTGGAGGCGACCGTAGAATGTGCGAACAAAGGCATTTCAGTACGTCCCGAGATCATGGTGCCGCAGGTGATCACTTCGCAGGAGCTCTCGAAAGTGAGGATCACGGTTGATGCACTGACGGATGAACTCGAGAAGGGTTTTGGCAAAAAGATCAGGTTCAAGTTTGGGACAATGATCGAAACCGTGCGAGCCTGTACGCGAGCGTCACAGCTGGCAGAACATGTCGAGTTCTTCTCGTTTGGCACAAACGACCTGACCCAGGCGGTTTTCTCGTTTTCGCGCGAGGACGCGGAGAACAAGTTCCTGCCTATGTACAACGAATCCGGCATCCTTCAGGACAACCCGTTCGAGGTGCTGGACGTCCAGGGTGTTGGTCAGCTCATCGATATGGCGGTATACCGCGGCAGGCAGCAGCGCGAAGATCTGAAGATCGGTATTTGCGGCGAGCAGGGCGGCCACCCCGAGTCAATTCGCTTCTGCCACCACGTCGGGCTTGACTACGTTTCATGCTCGGGGCCAAGAGTGCCCATTGCCAGGTTGGCGGCCGCGACTGCGAAGCTGCGTGAGAAGGAGTTTACCGGGGTGCGAGTGTAGCTAGTTGCTGTCCTCGGAGAAGCCGAGCTCGCGCATTCGCGGTGTCTTCTTGAAATGATGCTTCTGCATCCGACGCAGGATGTTGTCGAGCATGCGTATGGCCGCAAGGATGTGCGGCCCCTTGTTGAGCATCACACAGTCGGCGCGCTGCGACATCGCGGCGTCGCTGATTTCAGCGCGAGAGGCCTGGCCTTTCTTGGCTTCCTGTTCCAGGACCTGTGTCGCCCACATGACGGGCATTTGCGCAGCTTCGCAAAACCAGAGGATTTCTTCCTGCAGTTCGGCAAGGCGCTCCCAACCACATTCGACTGCGAGATCGCCTCGCGCGATCATGACGGCGGCCGGGTAGCTGCGCATGGTGGCCAGCAATAGCCTTGGCAGATTCTTGAAGCCGCGCTTGGTCTCGATCTTTATGACGACGCCCACCTGTTTGTCGGGAAACTGCAGCAGCGCCTCTTGCAGCAGCCGGACATCAGCTGGCTCGCGAACAAACGAAAGGCTAACGGCGTCAGCGTGTTCAACGACGAACTCCAGGTTATCGCGGTCAAGGGCAGTCAGGCCCGGCAGCCGTATATCGCTGCCCGGGAAATTGATACCGCGATTTCCACGCAGGCGGCTCCCGGTCGGTTTGGCCTTCGTAATCTCCACCTCGAGCTGATCTTCAGCTACTGATCGCACGATGCCCGCAATCTTGCCGTCGTTCAGGGAGATCGGGTCCCCGACGGTAACGAACTCGAAGACTTCCGGCTGCTGGCAGGCGATATGCGCGGCCGTGATCCTGTTGCCCGCGGCATCTTCTTTTGCGGGCGCGCCAGGAATGTTGTCCCTGTGGAGTATCAGCGTGTCTCCAACCCGCAACAGAATGGGTTGCTCAATTGCAGGCAGCTCGCCGACGCGATACACGAGCTTCTCGCCGGCGTCGTGTCGGACGAGGCGCAGTTTGGTTCCCGTCGCGATATAAGCACCCTTCCAGGTCTCCAGTACGAGGCCCTTGGCGTCTTTTTCGACGACGATCAGACGCCGTTTCTTGCCGCGCGTGTCCTTGAAACGGAGTTCATTGCCTTCCTCGGCGCATTCAATGCATTCGTGTGGCACGGGTATGACGGCGGCCTTGGTACCGCGTTGCAGAACGTCGTCGGGCATGAATCGAATACGCCTGGGTGCAATGACGCGCCCGAGTGGATCCCGTCGTGGACGAAGGTGGATCACTCGCGGTCCCGGGCGCAGTTGGCCGGTACGAAGCTTGGGGCCCGCGAGATCCATTATTACGCGGCATTCTTTTTCGGCCGCAGCGCTGGCTGCTCTTACGTTCTCAACCATTGCCTGCCAGGTTGCCGCATCATCATGCGCACAGTTGATTCTTGCGATGTCCATTCCGGCGGCAATCATTTCAGATACAAGCTGCAGATTTTCGCCAGCTTCGGTTGGCAGCGTGACCATGATGCTCGTGTCCCGATCCGCCGGGTGATCGCCGAGGATCGCCTGCTTGTGCGCGTCGGCCCGCGGGTGCCGGAGTTGCAGAGTTACGCCGCCCAGGTCCGGATCGTGGCCAGTGTTACCAGCGAGTTTCTGCAATGCTGTCAAGACGGCGTGGACCGACCCCAATACATTGCGTTCAGCGCGGCCGAGCGAGGAGAGCCCGAGGGTGGCCAGATCTTCCTGGAGTTCACTGATGTCCGATTGGCGCAGCGCGACGTAGTGCACGAGGTTCACGGCACTGTCGCGGAATTCGGGGTGAACGGCGGCAAGGTCGTCGGAGTATTCTGACTCGAGCCTTTTCGCAACCTCACTGATCGATTTCAGCTGGTTACTCAACTGCTCGATGTCGACGTGCCTGGCCATGGAGGTTCTCCTAACCTACCTTTGTAAGGTATTTTACGGTTAGAAGCACTAATGGATTCCACCTATGCCCGGGGAGCGGCAATCAATGGCGAAAGTACTCATTCTTTATTCCACCACGGACGGCCACACAATCGAGATCTGCAAGCGCATAAAACAAACGGTTGAAGCAGAGGGCTACCGCGTGCAAATGCAGGACCTCAAGGACGAGCCGGAGCTGGTATCGGGAACGTTTGACAAGGTAGTAATCGGAGCGAGTATTCGTTACGGCAAACATCAGCCCCTGGTCAGTGAATTTATAAAGGAGAATCAATCGATTCTCGAGGCGTACCCGAACGCCTTCTTCTCTGTGAACGTTGTCGCGCGAAAAGCGGAGAAGAATCAACCAGAAACCAATCCCTATCTGCAGAAGTTTTTAAAGAAGATTGACTGGCAGCCGCAGCAGCTTGGCGTGTTCGCCGGAAAGATTGATTACCCAAGTCTTGGTTTCATCGACAGGCAGATGATCCGTTTCATCATGTGGATAACCAAGGGTCCGACGGACCCGAGCGCAATTGTCGAGTTTACTGACTGGAAAAAAGTAGAAGAATTCGGCCGCATGGTCGCCGAGATGTAATCCTGACGATCGGGGACGGCGACACAAGGTGCATGGCGCAACACACAGGCTAAGTCTGAAGTTGGTCCAGAGCTGCGTCACCAGCCTGTGTCTCCTGCCGTTCTGCGTCTCGAGTAGCCTGGCCGGCGTCGATATCTGCCGGCAGCCGGCGCCTCATTCGCATCTGTCGATCGCTTTCAGCAGGCAGCAAGCGTCTTCCATCGAACCGGGTAGCGGTGAGGTCGAACAGGATAACAGCCGTTTCGACCTGCAGCTCCAGCTGCGCAACGACTGGTCGGTCGGGGCCGGACATCGCTACACGATTCTGAGCGTCGACCCGCTTCAGCCGCAAACAAACGGCCATCTACACACCTATTTTCTTGCCTTGCACAAACAGCGCCGGCTGGATAACAGCAGCGTGCGTTTCAGCATTGCGCCCGCTTTGTCCGCTTCGTCGAACATCGCGAAGAAACCGGCCGAGTACAAGGCGGATGCGCTTCAGGTGTTGGCGGCACTGATCTGGAGCCGGCAGCTATCCGACCGGTCACAGCTCTGGTACGGCGCGTGCGGCGACCACCGGTTCGGCGGCTACCAGGTATATCCCTCGCTCGGGATCGAGCTTCAGCCTGCTGACGACTGGATCATCGAGCTGGGTTTTCCGGCATCGCAGCTGACCCATCGCATATCACCAAATCTTGCGTCAGCTTTGCGGATCGGGCCGGACGGCAACGAGTGGTACGTCGAGGACGAGGGCCTGGAAAAGCAGTCCCGCGTGCTCTACGAGGCGTGGTTGCTCGAGTTGGACGTTGAATGGCAGATCAACGAACATTTCCTCATTACAGCGGGGGTTGGCCGGCAGTTTCGAAATCGATTCGAGCTGACTCTACTGGATGACAGCCGAGTGCGATTTCACAGCGATCCGGCAACTCGTTTCAGTGCGGCCGTGGCATGGCGTTTCTGATGCGGCGGCCGGTTTGGCAACCGGACCCGGGATTAGCGGTAGATCAGAAGCCGATGCGGAAGATGGATGCAGGCCTTGTGGTTTCGAACGGCAGGTCCATCAGGTCGGTTTCCCGTCGCATGCGCAGTTCTGCTCCCGGGTCGTATCCCCAGCGGATTCGCGACGGGCTCTTCAATTTGACGTCGAGCGAGCTGCGCCACCGCTGTCGTTCCATGATCAGCTGCTGCTCAAAATAGTCGTCCAGGATTCGCTTGCGCAGCTGCTCCAGGTACAGAGCATCGATATCGATCGGATCGCCGCTTCGAGGTCCGTAAACAACAACTTCCTCGATCGCCTTTTCATCGGCTTGCGGCTGGTCGTCTGTTTCCTGCGCAAACGTAAGCAGCGGTATCGCGGCGAGTACCGCGATGAGTTTCAATAAAGTTTCACGCAGCGTTTGCATCAATCACCGAGCGTCGGCGCCCAGTCCAGCGTGCCAAACCAGTAGTCCCTCGAGGTCGCCAGCCAGCTGTCGGTTTGTCTCGCCGTCACCCAGGCATCGAGGAAGTTCAGAAGCTGCTGCTCGCCTTTTTTGACGGCAAGCGCCTCGCTGGAAGCAACCAGCGGCTCGTTGATCGGCAGGTCGAGTTTTGCGGGATTTCTGAGCACTAGGAACTGGACTTCCGGGACGCCGGCCAGGTAGGCGTGAGCGCTACCCTCGATCACGGCTTTCTCGGCTGGCTCTTTCGTTTCAAACACCTTGATATTGGCGCGGTCGAACAAGGTCCTGGCCACGCTCGCCGCCATCGTATCGGCAACCGTCGTTATCGTGACACCCTTGTTGTTCAGGTCATCCAGCGTCTTCATGTTTTGTGTCTTGTTCGTGTTGGTTGCCAGCCCGACACCGGAAATCGCAAGCGGGCGACTGAAATTCACTTTTAGCGCACGTTCCGGCGTGATGGCCATGCCACCAGCGATCACGTCGATCTCACCCTTGTCCAGGGCCCGAATGATTGCGTCCCAGTCATAAACCTTTAGCTCTGCCTCGACGCCCATATCCGTGGCGATCTGCTTCGCAACATCGACTTCGAATCCGATCAGGTCGCCGGACTTGTTGCGCATGGTCCAGGGCACGAATTCAGCGACACCGACGCGAATCGTTCCCCTATCGAGAATGTCGTCGAGCACGTCGGCCGTAGCGAGGGGAGCAACAAACAAAGACAACAGTGGCAGCAGTCGTCCGAGTAACTTGAATCGGTGCATAGTGAGTCTCTCAGCTGGTGATGCGATTGCGCCGTCAGAAGCAGGAATTTTCGTGGATACGGATGGCGATGTCCAGCGATGATACAAGGCCGCTCGTATCACGGCTTGTCGCAAGGATAGGGGACAACGCGCCGTTCGCTGCGCTGCGGCGATTCAGTCTTCGAGGTACTTCGCGTAGGCTGAGATGTACTTGGTCGCACTGTCGGCCGAAATCAATACGGCTCGACCCTTGTTCGCAGCGCCCATCTCGATCGCGGCGTGCAGAACCGCGCCCGTTGTCGGGCCAACCATCGCGCCATCGGTGCGTGCTACCTTGATGCCGGCCCGGAACGCGTCGTCATCGCTTACTGAAATCAGGTCATCGAGCAGGTCGCGGTCGAGTATCTTCGGGAAATACTCGTCGGGCAGCCCCGTGATGCGCTTCAATCCTGACAGGCGATGCTGACGGCTTGCCGGTTCGACTCCAATGATCTTGATCGCCGGATTCATTTCTTTCAGGTATCGGCCAACGCCGGTGATCGTGCCGCCGGTGCCGATGCTGGCGAAGAAGTAATCGATATTGCCGCCCGTCTGTCGCCAGATTTCAGGCCCGGTCGAGTGATAGTGGGCGGCGACGTTGAGCTCATTTTCGTACTGATTGGGGCTGACGTACTTACCGCCAAACGCCTCGCTTTCGACCATGCTCTTGACGACGCCGCGAGCGCCTTCGGACGGGAAGATAGGGCACAGTTCATCTTCGACCTCGATCAGCTCGGCCCCCAGAAAGCGCAGCAGCGCCTTCTTCTCTTCGGGCGCGCCTTCCGGCAGGGCTATCTCGATTGGCGTATTGCGGGCATTTGCCAGCGCGGCCAGCGCAATGCCGGTGTTACCGGCGGACGGTTCAACCAGCGATTGCCCTTCTTTCAGGTGCAGTCCCTGCAGCATGTAGAGCGCGGTGCGGTCCTTGATTGAGCCGAAAGGATTCATGCCCTCCAGCTTCAGCAGGACCTCGTAGTCCGTATGCGGATTGAACCGCTCACCCAGCCTCAGCATGGGTGTCGGGTTTTCGGGGCTCGGAATCAGGTCAGCGATGCTGTCGAAGACCTGTTCGTCGTACCGATAGAGTTCTTCGACGCGGGCGTTCATAGCACTGAGTCTATATAGCCAAAGCGAATGAGCAATGATCCGGCCAGATGGTCTGGTTATGGCGATATTCGATTTGGCTCTATGGACCCTAGACGACCTGCCCGGCGGCCCAGCCGGACGACCATGCCCATTGGAAGTTAAAGCCGCCCAGGTGGCCCGTGACGTCGACGACCTCGCCGATAAAGTACAGTCCGGGCTGGCGAGAGGACTCCATTGTCTTCGACGACAGCTCGCTCGTGTCCACGCCGCCGAGCGTCACCTCGGCAGTTCGATAGCCTTCGGTGGCAGCCGGCTTCAGCGTCCAATGAGCAAGCTTCGCGGCAATACGGCGCAACCTGTCGTCCGCGATTTCCGTCAGCGGTGTCTCGGAGACCTCGGGCCATAAAAGGGCCTGCAGCTCGGTGACCAGGGCGCGCGGCAGCACGGCGCCCAATACGGTTCGCAGCAGTGATTTCGGCTGTGCCTGCTTGGCGCCGAGCAGGAATTCGACCGCGTTCGTCCCGGGCAGAAGGTCGATCTCAACATTGTCGCCGGGCGACCAGTAGCTCGAGAGCTGCAGAATTGCGGGGCCGCTCAGGCCGCGGTGCGTAAACAGTATGTCTTCGGTGAACGCGACGTCGCGGGTGCTGACCGTCGCCGCAGTACTGATACCCGACAACCGAACGGTCAGATCGTGCATGGCTCCCGTGAATGTAAATGGCACGAGTCCCGCTATGGTGTCGAGCACCGTATGGCCAAACTGTCGTGCCAGCTGATAGCCGAATCCCGATGCACCCATTTTCGGTATGGACAGCCCGCCCGAGGCCACCACGAGCGATTCTGATTCGAAGCTGCACTTGCCGGACGTCACTGTGAAACGGTCTTTGAAAGCGACCGAAGCAATGTCGCAGTGGGTCTGTATTTGCACGCCCGCGCTTTCGCATTCGCTGAGCAACATCGCGACGATGTCTTTGGATGAGTTGTCGCAAAATAGCTGACCGGCGGTTTTCTCGTGGTAAGGGATGCCGTGTTTCTCGACCAGCGCGATGAAGTCCCACTGTGTATAGCGACTCAAAGCCGAAATGCAAAACCGCGGATTCGCGGAAACGAAGCGGGACGGCTCGCAGTGCAGGTTCGTGAAGTTGCAGCGGCCGCTGCCCGACATCAGGATCTTTTTGCCAATCTTGTTGGAGCCTTCGAGGACGATGACGCGACGCCCGCGATTACCTGCTGTAATGGCGCACATGAGACCGGCGGCACCGCCGCCGATAATGATCACGTCGGTTGTTGTCATGGCGCAAGGATAGCAGGCGTGCTAAAGGTAATGAGGAATGATACGCAACCAAAACAACGCCGGCCCTGATATGCCAGTGATCCTGTTCGACGGTGTATGCAACCTGTGCGAAAGTACTGTGCATTTTGTTGTTCGCCGCGACAAGAACAGGAGGTTTCGTTTTGCGTCCCTGCAATCGGAAGCGGCGCAGCAACTCCTTTCGCGCCACGAATACGCTTTTGACACCTTGAGCTCTGTGCTACTGATCGTCGGCGACAAAATGTACAGGAAATCGCGCGCTGCACTGCAGATTATCAGGCGTCTGGACGGCGCGTGGCCGGTAATTTATTACGTATTGTTCTGGGTTCCTGCATTTATCGCTGACCCGGTTTACGACTTCATCGCGAACCGGCGATACAAGTGGTTCGGTATGAAGTCCGAATGCTGGATACCGGACAATGATCTTCGCCAGCGTTTCATTGATGAGCAACACTTTCTGCAGTTTTAGCGCGCTAATTAGCTTTGAAGTTATGCCCCGGTTGCCCTACGAATAGGGGCTGTGACGACGCTCTACTCAGAAACGCTTTTTCGCAGGCAGGCTATCAGCGCTTTGTCACAGCGCCCTTTCGGCCGGCCGATTTCGATAATGCCGCGACCCTGGGTCTGGATCGGCACCTTCCTCGTCGTCATCACAGTAATCGCCGTACCGTTTCTGGCGACGGCCGAGTATTCCCGCAAGGAGACGGTTCGCGGCTGGCTAATCTCACGCGACGGCGTGGCGCGTATTACACATGATGGCGCCGGCGTTGTTGAAAAAATTACGTCGCTATCCGGCGATACTGTCCGTGTTGGAGATCCCGTTATCTACCTGTCGCGTGACACGTTCATGGAAGACGGCCGCAGCTCGGGGGATCAATTGCTTGAGGAACTCACCAAGCAGGTCGCAGCACTCGACCGGCGGGCCGGGTTGCTTCGGACCGAAGCCGACATCGAAGGCGACTCAATTGCTAAGCAACTGCAGAGCCTGGAGCGGGCGCAGCTTGCGCTGTCACGCCAGATAGTCGAGCAGCAGCGGCGACTCGCCGCAGCATCCGACAAGCTGGCGTTAATCGAGTCCGCTGCCCGGAGCGGCGCGGCGACTCGTTGGGAGGTACTGCAACAGGCTGACGAACTCGGGATCCTGAAGCAGGCTCTGGCAGAGGCGCAGCAAACCGAAATGGCGCTCAACCGCGAGCGCGAGCAATTGACGGCCAGGGCGAAGGCTCTGCCGGTCGAAACCAAGCGCTCCATTTCGGGCCTCAGATCCCAGCGCTCGCAGCTGCAGCAGCAAATCACGAGGCACGAGTCCGAACGACGCGTTGTGCTGAAATCTCCGATTACCGGAAAACTGGCCGCGCTGCAGGTGCAGAAGGGCAGTGCGGTTCTGCCGAACGACCTGCTCGCTACAGTGCTTCCCGAAAATCTGACATTGGTCGCCGAGGTGTATGTGCCATCGAGCGCGATCGGATTTATAAAGCCCGGACAGCGCGTGCGGCTTATGTACGATGCGTTCCCGGTGCAGCAGTTCGGTACATTCGAGGGCGAGGTGCAACGCGTATCCGACTTCATCCTGATGCCATCGGAACTCCCGCAGACATTCTCCTTGCGCGAGGCAACGTTCAAGGTTCAGATCGCGATCGAGAATGACAGCATTTTTCTCGAATCCGGCAGCGCGCCGATGCGGCCGGGAATGCTGCTCGCGGCGGAAATCATTCTTGAAAGTCGCAGCCTGCTTGACTGGCTGCTCGAACCGATTCGACTTCGACAGCGAGATGCAGCGTAAGTGCGAGGACGGGCCACTCCCCAGCCGTATTTGTGGATGAGCGGAGCGTCACGCCTTCCGATCATCCGGCAGAACACAGCGACCGAATGTGGCCTGAGCTGTGTTGCAATGGTTGCGAACTACCTCGGCCTGCGCGCCGATCTCGTAACATTGCGCCGTCAACATCTAACCTCTCTCAAGGGCGCGAGCTTGAAAGACGTCACCGCTATTTGCGACTCGCTAAAGCTTTCGACACGCGCCGTGACTTGCCGCATCAGCGAGCTGCGTCGCCTGCGGACGCCATGCGTACTGCACTGGAGTTTCAATCACTTCGTCGTCTTGAAATCCGTGCATCGCAGTCATCTCGTCATTCATGATCCGGCGCGCGGCATCATAAAAGAACCCTATGAGTCGGCGCAAAACGCATTCACGGGCGTCGCGCTGGAGATATCACGAGGCCCGGGTTTCAGGAGATCTGGCCGTCTGCCGAGACTTGCACTGAACTCGCTGCTGCCAGCCGGGCACGAGATTGTCCGCAATTTGTCGGGCGGTCTCGTGCTTGCGCTGATCTGTGAAATTCTGGTGCTGGCGTCCCCATTCTACCTGCAGGTCGTGATCGACCAGGTGCTTGGCAAGGGCGACTACCTGTTGCTGAATACGCTGGCACTGGGGTTCGCCGTGCTGCTCTTGTTCCAGATTGTTGCGAACACGATGAGGCAGCTGACATTTCAGTACCTGAGCCAGGTATCGGTATTCGACATTACGGCGCGCGTGCTGCATAAGCTCCTGTTGCTGCCCCTGACTTACTTTCGAAGCCGGGATCTCGGCGATGTACAACATCGCGTGCAGTCTCTACGGCAAGTTCAGGATTTTATCGTACATTCGGCGCCGGCCCTCGTGCTCGACCTGTTGTTCATCGTCCTCATCACGGCCCTGATGGCCGCGTATGAACTGAAGCTCACAATTTTCGCGGTAGCGGCGATGGTCCTGTGGTTCCTGTGGCGCATGGCAATGTTGCCGCTCAGGCTTCGATTGTCGAGCGCTATCGCACTGTCCGAGTCTTCTGTACAAACGCACTTTCTGGAAACGTTGCGTGCTGTGCAGACCATCAAGATGGCCAACGGTGAAGCTGCGAGGCAGTCGGAATGGCGCAACCTGTTCGCTACTGCCATCAACGAAAAAATCAGGGCCGGCAATCTGCTGATACTCGATAGCGCACTGGGACAGTTGTTGTTCCAGGGGCTGCGCATTGTCAGTATTTACCTGCTTGCAGAAAGGGGGCTGGATGGGCGCATGAGCATCGGCATGATCTCAGCTTTCGTCGCCTACCTCGGAATGTTCATGTCGCGAGCAGCCGGTATTGCCGATCGGGTGATCGAATACAAGTTGCTCGATGTGCCCCTGAATCGACTGGCAGATATTATTTTCAATGAAGATGAGACCGACGGTCGTCGCAGGAATGTTCGTGCCTACTCTGCGCACGGCATCGAACTCAGGAGCGTCTCGTTTTGTTATGCGCCGGGCGAACCGTGGGTGCTCAGGAACTGCTCCTGCCACGTCCCGTCCAATGGCTTTACAGCGATCGCGGGCTGCTCGGGCACGGGGAAAAGCACATTGCTGAGGATCATGGCCGGCGTCGAGTCTCTGTCGATCGGCGAAGTGCTGATCGGTGGCCTGGCGGTAAATGGCTGGCACCTTCCCAGCCTGCGTGAGGAGATGGCGACGGTATTTCAGGAGGATTGCCTGCTGAAAGGCTCTATCGCCGAGAATATCGCGGTGTTCAATAGCAAGATTAATTTTGGACGAGTTCGAGAAGCCGCAAAGAACGCATGCATCGACGCAGAAATCGAAGCGTTTCCCATGGGTTATCAAACGAGAATCGGCGACCTGGGATCGTCGCTTTCGAAGGGGCAGACACAGCGCATTCTGCTGGCGAGAGCGTTTTATCGCAAACCCAGACTATTGTTGCTGGACGAGGCGACCAGTGGGCTAGATGCCGTCTCGGAAAAGCGTGTCATCGACTCAATCTCGCGGCTGGATATCACACGGGTTGTCATCACCCACAGCGACCGGATGTTGCAGGCTGCGCACGACGTTTTGTGGCTGCATGAGGGAACGCTGTTATCATCCCGACCTGAACTAAACGTATGAGGCCCGGAATGATTTCGAATAAGACCCTCACTGCATTTTTCTTTTTGCTGCCGGCGGCGCTCGTTTTTGCATCGGATGATGAATCCGATTCTGAAAAGGACAGCTGGGACGTCAGTGCCATACCGGGAGAGCCTCGGGAAGTGTCGATCGACACGCGCAGTGGTACCTGGATGAGCCTCGATGTCAGCCCCGACGGCAAGACGATTGCCTTCGACCTGCTGGGTGATATTTACGTGCTGCCCGTAGAGGGTGGCGAGGCCAGGTCCATCAACAGCGGGCTCGCATGGTCCATGCAGCCCAGATTTTCGCCCGACGGCACGGAGATCGCGTTCATTTCCGATGCGGGTGGCGGCGACAACCTCTGGATTATGAAAGTCGACGGCAGCGACGCTCGCCAGCTGACCAAAGAGGATTTCCGGCTGCTGAACAACCCTTACTGGTCGCCCAACGGTGACTACCTTGCGGCTCGCAAGCATTTCACAACGCAACGATCTTTGGGTACCGGCGAGATCTGGATCTACCATCGCAATGGCGGAGGCGGCGTGGCCGTGGTCGAGCGCCCGAACGAAGCACATCAAAAAGAACTCGGTGAGCCTGCTTTCTCGCCCGACGGCCGATACCTTTATTACTCGCTCGATCAAACGCCAGGCAGTTCTTTTGTTTACGCACAGGACTCGAATGGCGAAGTATTTGCGATTCGCCGATACGACCTGGAAACGGGTGAAAACATCGTATTCGTTACGGGCGCAGGTGGCGCGTTGCGACCCGCACCGTCGCCGGATGGCAAGTACCTGGCGTTTGTTCGCCGCATACGCGGCAACAGCGCGCTGTTTCTGAAAGACCTGCTAAGTGGCGCTGAATACCCGATCTACACGGGTCTTGACAAGGACCTGCAGGAAGTCTGGGCCGTACACGGTGCGTATCCGAACATGGACTGGATGCCCGACTCGCGGAGTGTCGTGTTCTGGTCGGGCGGAGGCATCAAGCGCGTGGATATCGGCAGCAAGAACGTGACCGAAATTCCGTTTCACGTCAGCGATACGCGAACGGTTTACGATGCGCCGCGGCCAAATATCGATGTTGCGCCCGCGAGTTTTGCAACATCCATGGTTCGCAACGCCGAGCTTTCGCCGGATGGCGCGAAGGTCGTGTTCGAAAGCGCGGGACGACTTTATATAAAGAGCCTTCCCGACGGCAAACCGAAACGACTCACCGCTGACGCGAGCGATCACTTCGAATACGACCCAAGCTGGTCACGCGACGGCAAGAACGTCGCATTCATAAGCTGGGACGATAAGGAACTCGGGAACGTGCACCGCGTGCGCGCATCCGGCGGCAAGAGCACAAGACTGACGCGTCAGCCAGGGCACTACCACGGGCCGCGATTCTCGCCCGGCGGCAATTCGGTTGTTTTCGATGCAGACGATGGCGGTTATCTGACTTCACCAGACTGGTCGATGGACACCGGTGTATTTGTTGTCGCAGCGAACGGCGGCGATGCAAGAAAGATTACGTCGGATGGCAGTAACCCGCATTTCGGCAGTAGAAGTGACCGACTCTATGTCACGCGCCGTGGCGAGACAGGCCGCTCGCTGGTCAGCATTGATCTGGAAGGCGACAAGGAACGCACGCACGCAAGCGGCGAGCACGTCGTGCAGTATGAAGTGTCCCAGGACGATCGATATTTTGCGTTCCGGCAGAACTACCACGTGTACGCGTTGCCGTTACCGCCGGGCGGCAAGCCGCTGGAAATCTCTACGAAGGTCGCCAGCGTTAGCATGACCAAAGTCAGTGGTAATGGCGGCAACTTTCCGCACTGGTCCAACGGCGGTGCGACGCTGGCATGGAGTCTGGGTGCGACGCTTTTCGATGCCAGCGTCGAAGAACTGTTCGTACTGGCCGCCGACGATGATGAGGATGCAGGCTACAAAGCGCCCGTGGACGGCATTTCGATGTCGATGCGTCTTGACGCGGATGTTCCTTCGACCGTAGTTGCGCTAACGGGGGCTCGTATTGTGACGATGGCCGATGCCGACGGTGGCGTCATTGAAAACGGCATTATCGTGATTGACGGCAACCGTATCAGCGCAGTCGGCTCGTCGGGCGATGTTGAAATTCCGGCGGGCGCAAAGCGAGTCGAGGTGGACGGCAAGACCATTATCCCCGGCCTTATTGATGCGCATGCCCACGGGCCCGCGGGCGTCGGCATCATTCCGGAGCAAAACTGGACGGCCTATGCCACGCTGGCACTGGGAGTCACTACCATTCATGACCCATCCAACGACGCCACGGAGATCTTCGCGGCCGACGAGATGCAGCGCACGGGCCAGATTCTTGCGCCGCGCATGTTCTCTACCGGCGACATCGTTTACGGCGCACGTTCCACGTACTTCGCGGAAATCAACTCGCTCGATGACGCGCGTGAACATGTTCGACGGCTCAAAGCGCAGGGCGCGATGAGCATCAAGAATTACAATCAGCCGCGACGTGAACAGCGTCAGCAGGTAACGACGGCCGCGAGAGAAGAGGGCATGCTCGTCGTCTCGGAAGGCGGCTCGCTGTTTCACATGGACCTGTCGATGGTGGCGGATGGCAACAGTGCCATCGAGCACAACCTGCCGCAGTCCATGTTGTATGACGACGTACTCCAGTTCTGGGGTCAGACCAATGTGGCTTACACGCCAACGCTCGTTGTCACCTACGGTGGCCTCAGTGCCGAGACCTACTGGTACCAGGAAACTGAAGTTTGGAAGCACCCGTTACTTTCGAACTTCGTACCGCCGCATATTTTGCAACCGCGGTCGGTGCGCCGGCTGATTGCTCCGGATAACGACTACCACCATACGACCAGCGCAGCGACCTCAAAATTGCTCGCTGATCAGGGCGTCATGGTCAGCATTGGTGCACATGGCCAGCGCGAGGGGCTGGGCAGCCACTGGGAGATCTGGAGTTTTGCGCAAGGCGGCATGTCATCGATCGAAGCACTACGAACGGCAACGACCGCGCCTGCCAAAGCACTCGGTTTCGCCAACGACCTGGGCTCGCTCGAGGTTGGCAAGCTTGCCGATCTCGTGGTCATTGACGCCAATGTCGTGGAAGATATTTTTCAGACTGACAAAGTGGAGATGGTCATGCTAAACGGCCGGCTTTACGATGCTGCGACGTTGAACGAGCAGGTAACCGGCGACCGCAAGACGCAGCCGTTTTACTGGCAGTAAGGGGGCGCGTGCCACGGGCGTACGTTGCCTCCTGACGTTTCCGGACGCGTCAGTCCTTGGCAGGCGTACTGCTACCGCCGGTCAGCATAGCGCTCTGGATGACTGACGTAGCGGCCGCTGAATGTTTGTCGAAGTAATGCGGCACGGCGCCAAGGAAGAACATCATATAGAGCTTATCGTTGGCGACAAACGCACCGGCCGTTCCCCGATAGTTCGGGTTCTCGGATACGGTCGCGTCAACATCGAACATGACGCCTCGATACTCGCCGAAGCGCTGTGGCCGCAGGTTCTTGGTTGTCACTACCGCATTGCCTTCGCCAAAGTACTTGACGAAAGTGGATTCGGTCAGTTCCTCGATTTCGTTCGGCAGCATGTCTTTCTTGAAAAGTGGCATCGCGGCAGATTTGTTTGAGCTCTTCATCAATGGCTCGCCATCGGCAACGCCGGGGATGATGATCAGCTGATCCAGAAGCGGACCATCATGCGTCCACAGCACAGCACCCTTCTGCATTGACGGCGTACTCATCGGAGGTGCCTGGTTCCAGCCGCTTGTGGCATTAACCTGCATTCCCGCGAAGTCTCTCGAACCCGGTTCGACAAGCGTGTAGTTGGTGTCGACACACCCCGAGGCAAGGACGGCCAACGCAACAAGTGATGAGATTCGGTAGATCATGACGACTAATCCTCCAGGTAGAATTCGATCATTTCCCGGTCCGATGCGTCCGGGTCAATTTCCAAATATTTGACAAAATAGGTCTTGGCGCTCTCCATGTCGCCCGCTTTCAGATACAGGTAGCCGAGGTTGCTGTATGCCTTGGCCGGCGCCTTGCCTAGTTCTATGGAGTGCAAATAGGCGCTTTTCGCGAGATCCCTGTCGCCTTCACTACCGCGTTGCCGAAACATCTCGCCATAGAAATACCGGACCAGGCTGGGCTCGACGCCCAATGCAGCATGGCGTTCGAGCAGTTCCTTGGTGCGTCCATAGCGATTGGTATCCAGCTGGTCTTCCATCAGCAACATGTAGTTATTATTGAGCACGCTCAACAAGCGCTGATCGGCAACCGCTTCGGCATCGGGCGGTCCGTAACGGGCCGTGACAAGTTCCTTAAGGTATGCCGCGCGAAGTTTTGCGTCGGGGTGAGTCTTTCCGAATGCTCCAGGTTTCTCGCGTTTTACTTCGGCCGCTTCTTCTTCGGCAATAATCTTGTCCCAGATTCCGTAGGAGGCATGAGGGTCATAGGCGGCCTCGGCAAGCAGGCGCACGCCGAGCAGGTCGGCTTCTGTTTCCTGTTCACGGCTAAAGGACATGACGCTCAGGGCAGCCATAGTCTGTCCGAGACCCGTGCCATAGCCGGTTGCCAGTATTAACGCGATATCGACGAATGTGCCGGTTGCCAGTTTCTTCTTCAGTGCCCGCAGCGTCGCGAGTGAGTGCAGCAGCGTGTAATGCGATATTTCGTGACCGATAACGGCTGCAATTTCGTCGGTTGAATTTGCGCGGACAATGAGGCCTGTCCAGACCTGCATCATACCGGTAGCAGTCATTGATGCATTGAAGTCCGGGTTGCGGATCAGGTAAACACGAAAGTCCTTGCAATACCCTGCCGCAACCCTGCAAACGATCTCCTGAAGGTAGTCGTTGAGGCCCGGGTCCCGGACAAGCAGGGCGGACTGCTTGAGCGCCTGTTCGTACTCGCGCATTTCCATCCAGAGCCCCAGCTCGTCCTCAGCTTCAACCGGCTCGTACCCGGGTGGAATCCTGTGGTCGAGTGTTTCGCTCTCGGCGCCGAACACGGGCCAGTATGCCAGCAGGCACGCCAGCAGCACGACAGGGCGGGCTTGCCTCATTGTTGTTCGCCGCTGCCCCGGGCTGTTGGAATGTCTTTAAAAAGGGCGCGAACGGCGGTCGCTGCACCGTCCTTGTTCCGCAGTTCACCGGCGCCGGCATTTACAACGTTGAACCACACGATGTCACCCGTCTTTAGATCAACCAGCGAAGCGAAGCCGTGCTCGGAACCGGTCGCAACCGCACCGCCAACCGCGGCCGCCAGGACCGCCAGCGCAACTCGGCCGCCTGAGGCCTGGTAGTCCCTGTAGTAAACGAACAGCGCGTAGTCAGCATCGTGATTCTCGCCAATCGACGCGATTTCGGGCCCCAGTGACCAGTCGAACTTGCCGTTCTTGCTGGGGAGCTTCATCATGCCGAAGTGGTGGTTTAGCAGCGAGCTGCCGACCGCCGAGTGCAGGGACTCATAGCGAATCTCGTTTTCGCTCAGGTTGTCCTGGCTGATAAATTCGAGTTCGGTACCGATCGAGGCCGCATAGTCCGTCATTGCCACGTGGAAGTTCTCGCGAGCAGCGGTGGTCCATTCGACATTCGGTTCCGGCACACCGGAAGCAGTCAACAGGTAGTACTTCACGTCGGGCGGCATCATGACGATACGCGGGTTCTCACCGACAGACTCAAGCCGATCAATTTGCTGCACATTGCTGGACATGACACAGCCGGATAACAAAGCAATCGATACCGACAGTATTGGCAGCCGGAAGAATCTTGGCATGTTCATCATCTATCCTTCGCAGGGGCGATTTATTCAAGTTATGCCTATGTCGAGTAGTGCGCAAGTACTTTGATGCGGTCTGAACGGACGCTACACTGTACGCAAGCCGTTATTCCCAAGGGAGATACAAGTTGCTGAAAATATGGACGTAACCGAGCTCGACAGTCTGCGCATAGTCCTCGATCCAATCGGGCAGACGGGCGTGGTACTGGCGCTCATGATCGTCATGTTCAGCGTCGCGCTCGGGCTGCGCATCGATGATTTTCGCTTCCTCCTCGACAAGCCCGTGCTGTTCCTGGGCGGTGTTTTTGCGCAGGTGCTGGTCCTGCCATTCGTTACTTACCTGCTGATTCTAATAATTGCGCCGCCCGCATCCGTAGCGCTCGGGATGATTGTTGTTGCCTGTTGTCCCGGCGGCGCTGTGTCGAACCTGATGACCTACCTGTCCCGCGGCAGCGTCGCCGTATCGGTCGCCCTGACTGCGACATCGAGCATGCTGGCAGCCGTGCTGACACCGGCGTCAATCCTGTTCTGGTCACATACCTACAAGCCCACATCGACGCTGCTAAAGACCCTGGACGTGAGTCCACTCTTGTTCCTGGCGCAAACGACCCTGTTACTGGCTGTTCCACTGGTGTTGGGAATGACGGTTGCAGCAAGGGCGCCGGACGTGGCGGAGCGGATCCGGCGGCGCACTACATTACTGGGGAGCACTGTGCTGCTTGGCGTCATCGTCTACGGAATTGTGTACTTCGTGGATATACTGTTTCCCGTCCTGTCGATTCTCGGCTACGTTGTAGTTCTGCACAATGCAATTGCGTTCGCTACAGGTGCGGCCGCGGGACTGGTTCTGTCGCGCGTTCGGGGGACCCGGCGGGCACTGACATTTGAGATAGGCATTCAGAATGCCGGGCTGGCTCTTGTTATTCTGGTCAGCCAGCTGAAGGGCCTGGGTGGTGCAGCGGCAATTGCCGCGGTGTGGGGTGTCTGGGATTTGATCGCCGGTGGCGTTATCGTCGGGCTGTTTCGCGCATTGGACAATAAGAGGCAACTGCTTTGGCAAACAGGACAAAAATAACGGTCGACGAGTTTCGCCGCACGCTGAGCTGCTTTGCAACCGGTGTCGCAGTCGTTACGACACTCGATGCAAAGGACGAGAAGGTTGGCATAACCGTGAGCAGCTTCAATTCCGTCTCACTCGAGCCGCCGTTAATTCTCTGGAGCGTCGGAGTGGATTCAATGAGCTACGATGTTTTCATCAGCGCCAAATATTTTGCGGTACACGTGCTGGCGCTGCATCAGCAGGAATTGTCTGATCGGTTTGCGCAAAGCGGCAACAATAAGTTCGCGACGCTCGATTGCGGTGAGGGAATTCATGGCGTACCGATTCTCCCCGAGTTTGCCGCCTGCCTGGAGTGCAGTACGGAGCATGTCTACCCGGGAGGTGATCACAAGATCATCGTGGGCCGCGTGCATCGGTGCGAGGACAGGGAAGACGATCCGCTAATCATCCACCGCAGCCGCTTCCTCAGGAAAGAGGGCCCTGCCTGAATACGTACCGGGCGTAAATGGCCTTACGAGCTGTGCAACTGGGGGGCCGTGAATACCAGGAACAGGCCCAGTAAAATTCCGACGCGGTAGCCCCAGTCCTGGGACTTTGCGACCGGCTCTATATGGCCGCCGTGATCATGGGTCACTCCAAACGCCACGACGTGAATTAACGAACCTGAAACGAATGCCTGCACGTAAGCGATACTCCGGGCTTCCGCAAGCTCGACCATGGGCCCGCCAAGGGCATAGGACACACTCGTAGCGATACTGATCATTGCGAGCGCGGCAATTGCCACCGGCAGGCCCAGGTTCGGGCGCAGCGACCACCAGATTGCCATGCCGACCGGAAGCCTGTGAAGAATCACGGCGTAAGCAAGATCGCTGTCCTGAGACGGCAGCAGGGCGATGCCGTCGATGGTGGCGTGAACAATCAATCCCAGTGCGGCGATAATTAGCACCAGCTTGTGGGCTTCGTGAAACGCGCCGTGAAAACCGCGCTCGATAATGACCGGAAACACGATGCCGAGCAGAAGGAAGACAACAGCCAGCGTGCCGCCAACGGTCAGCGCTTCGGGAATAATATTGACACAGATAATCCCGGCAATCGTGATGAAGATAAAACCGTCGAGGACCTGCCTGGCAACATGGTTGCGACGGCCGAGTCCGTAAATTATCGGGCCAAGCAATAAAGCGGATATGCTGAGCAGTAAGTTCATAAAATAATTCGCCTCGGTGCGGTCGCTGTGATGATGCACGGGCTGAGATTTAGAATACACGAATGACAATGGATAGGAGACACCGTAACACTTTGACCGCCTCAGCAGCCGCCCATTAGTTTGAAAGCATGTAAAACTGCCACAGGTCTTTCTGGCTCATCTTGAGGAAGGGTTTTATTGCCAGCAGGCCGGTCGCGCCGATGCTGGACTCAAGGAACTTGAGCTCCTCGAGTTTCGCCTTGGTTTCCTCGCCGGTTTTGTTTACAAAGCCGGACTCACGCATCATGAGTAGCCCTTTGGCCCTTATCGATAGTTCAGTGTGTAGACGCAGGTAGCACAATAGGTCGACAACGATCGGCCCTTCGAACTTCTGTTTGAGCGAATGCAGGTACTGTCCGACCTTGGACGCCGAAAGCTCGCCCGAGTTGATGAGTTCAAGCAGTTCGGTATCAGCGTCAAAACCCATGCCGAGCCACTCGGAAACCGATTTTTCACTTTGCTGGAACACGACCGCAAGCAAAATTGGCAGCGAAACCAGGATCAGCAACGTGTTGACGATCGGCGTGAAGAAGAAGTGATTGAACACCGAATGCAAAATAACTGCGACGACGAACCCCGGTACATACAGCACGCGGCCGCGGGTTGGCTTCTGTCCTGCGAGAGTGTGAGACACGATCGCAAATATCGCTGTTGTACCACCGTGCATGAAGGCAGTCCCGAAGCCGCGCACAATCCAGGTGCCTAGTCGAGTGTCGGGGAGCGCCTGCAAGTAAAACAGGTTTTCAAATATTGCGAACCCGGTACCGACCGCGAAACCGAAGATCGCAGCGTCGACAAGAAATCCGATGCGGTTGCGACGCAGCAACATAATGATGATCAGCGCCTGTAGCGCTTCCTCAATAACCGGAGCAACATAGCGAGAGAAAGGGATAAAACCGATGTCGAACCACTCAAGCCCGGCAACGTTTATTGGATAGCTGGCAACCGCCGCAATACAGCCAAGCAGGATCGTGCCGAGGACCCAGCGCATGGGTATCAGCTTGTAGCTGTCCAGGTACATGAGCGCTGCCAGGAAGCAGCAGACAGGAAGGAGCCCGAGCAGGGCGTGTAGTGCGAAGTCGGCGCTCATCCTCGTTGCAGGCTGTCCATAATAGGCTCGGCGTCAGACTACAGGATTTTCAGGGATACCATGAACTCGTCATCGTCGAGGACCGAGCCGCTGCCGAAGCCTTCGGCGTAACCGACGGACAGCGTCATATCGAGGCGTGACAGGATTGTGAATCTGAAATCGACCTGGATGCCTGCGTTAGTCACTTCCTGGCGGGTCAAGCTTTCGTCAAGATTGGTAACAAGCGAGCTCACAAACAAAGACGGGCGTGCCCAGGTCAGGTAAAAACCTGGCGTACCAACGCTTTTGAATCGAATGGGCGGGAGATTCCACTCCAGCATGGCGCGGTGGAAGTTGCGGCCAGGTACGCGGTTTAGTTCAAAGCCCGGCATGGCATAAAATTCGTGATAGCGCTTGATCGCGCCACGGTCGACATAGTTGTTGCCGAAGCCGCCAAAATAGAAATTCGCAAATTCGTCATTGGGCTCACCAAACGCGGCACCGACCGAGTTACGCAGCCAGATTGAAGAATGCTTCCACGGAAGTGCGAATCCAAAATCAAAGTTGCCAAGCAGCTTCGGTATATTGTCTCCTGCCACGTGGTCCAACGACGTTCCGATGCCCCATTCAAATCCCTTTTCGTTGTCAACCGCGCCGAGCGAACGGCGCACATGGGAATACTCGAGCTTAGCGTTCAGCGTCGTCAGCTTGTCGAGCGTAGTTGCGACGTTTTGATAGCGGGGCAGGGCATCGAAATCCGAGTAATGGCTAATGTCGGTTGAAAAACCGAGCTTGCGGGGCTCGTCGTAAATCAGGGTCTTCTCGTACCCAATCGAGTACCGATTGCCTTTACGACTGCGCTTTGTCGGGCCCGCAAGGTCGTAGAAATCCGCGCCGTTCAAAGCAGCCCCTAGATTCCAGGTGCCGGCTAGCGGTGACGCGCTAACCACGGTATGCCGATAATCGATACTGATATGCGGCCGCTCATCCGATGCAAGGTCCTCGTCCAGGCTGTAAGACGCTGAGACCTTAAGTCGGTCCAGCATAATCGCGTCCGAGAACACCGCGTTTAATCCCAGCGCAACCGTGTCCTTGTATCCCTCCAGTATCGGGTAGACAGACTCAAGCGCCAGGTTCTTCGTGGGCACATACGGCGCGCGCCGGGTTGTCAGCTCGTCGAGCGGTATGTCTGCCGCGGACCCGACCTGCCACTCTTGTAGCTGCGGATGCCTGACGATGACCTCGTTGCCAAAAAGCCGGATCGTTCCGAGGTCTTCAAGCGGTTCCGGATTGAACTGCACCGGGGTAAAGCCATCGCCGCTGTACTGAAAGGCAATCAGCGAGCCGTCCTGCAGCGGAATTGGGCGAAAAAGCCCGGTCTCCACGTTGCTTACAGCCTCGATGTCGCCGGTGGCCAACTCGTAGCGAAAGATGTTCGAAACACCGGTGTAATAGGAGCTCCCGAAAAGGTATTTCCCGTCCGGCGAGAACACGAACCCTTCCGGTACCGCGAGGCCGAAATCGAAAGATTGTTTCGGCGTTATATTACCGGTGAGTATCTCTTCAGTTTCGATAACGCCAAGTGTCTGGTTACCACTCACGTCGCTAAATGTCGCGGCAAGCAGTTTGCCATCCGGTGATATGTCGAGATCGGACGGGACAGTACCGTAATCGAAGGAGTGAACCTGGCTCCACTCTTTGTAGGGGTGAGGAAGCCGGACAAGCGTCGCGATTCCGTTCAGGTGACGGATGCCCCACAGCGATCGATCCGCACGGTTGAAAGCCAGCTCACCAATGCGTGCATCACGCAGCAGCATTTCGGATTCCCCGGTTTCGATGTTGATGGCCATCAAATCACGGAAAGCAGTGTTATCCGTCGTGTAGAACAGCGTTCGGCCTTCAGGATCGAAGGCGAGCGAGGTCACCCGAAACAGCATCGGTCCCTTTATGTCCTTAAATTTTTCCAGGCTGCCATCGGTCAGGGACAGGGCGCCGACGTTGGCTACGACGCCGGGATATCGCAAGCCCAGGTAAAGGCGATTGCTCGATGCGTCGTAGTGCGCGCGGGAAACAGAACCCAGCGCCTGTGCGCTCAGGTTCTTCATTTCCGTTAAAGGATATTCCGCGACAGATTCAAGGTTGCGTTGCTGGAAGTCGTGCTCCCAGTCGATCCAGTTTTGCCATGCCTCATCCAGCGAAATGCCGAAGACCTTATGGAACTGCGCCCTGTAGGAGCGGCGACTCCCCTCGACCCGGCCGATCCACTCAATCAGTTTTTCGGGCGACCAGTGATACGCGACGTAGCTTACAAATCGCGTGCCATAGAGGTAGTTGTTTACGCCAACCTGAAAGTCGATCTTGGCGCCCTCGGAGACGAGCCCGAGCGGGTCATAAAAATGTGCGTCGTCACGGACCATGGAACGAAACACCATTTCGTTATAGGCGCCCTGAGCGCGTCCAACGCCGCCCGCCAGCCAGGTTTCGAGGAATACCGCGTTGCCTTCCAGGTACCAGCCGGGAGACAGAATGCGCGGCGTCGTCAGCACCGCATAGAGGATCGATTCGGGATGGTCGGACTCGGGCAGCACCTTGCCATTGAACAAGCGCCTCATTCGCTTGTCTGCGCGAGTTGCCATGTCCGTAGTGACAATGTGCGTCAGCTCGTGGTTCATCAAGAGAAAGAAGCGCTCGTTGGCCGTCAGCGTTTCGAACGTGGTCGGTAACGGGGCGATGTCGAGCATCAGCGTATTTCTGGGTACGGCACTAGCCGAGGCGTTCCCGTAGTCACCGAAATCAATTAGCAGCGTCGTTATTTTTTCATCGGGTTCGTAGCCGAATATCGATCTTTGCCGGATCATCGTGTTCTCAAACGATCGGGCAACGTGCGGTACAAGGTAGGTTTCAGTTGGATCGAAATACAGCAGACGGAGATCATCCGTCTCCAGCATGTCCAGCCCCTGTGCAGGCGCGCCCTGGCAGACGCAGAGCGCGGCAAATGTCACCCAATACCGGAGCCTTGATATTCGCATTTCTTATTCTTGTTGGTTATGCGTCAAGAGGATACCGCGAAACAGCGTCGCGGTATCCTCTTCGTTTCCTGCAGAGTCGCGCCGGACAGGCGGCGCGACTCATTGTCATCGTTTATTACTGCGTCATTGCTCTTGCTGCCGCTGCACTTTGCAGCTGGTCCAGGAAACCCCGATTAGACAGAGCATTCACGAAGCCCTGATTTTGGATCGCATTCAGGAATCCCTGGTTCTGCAGCGCGTCCAAAAAGCCCTGATTACCCAGCGCGCTGGTGAAGCTGCTGTTGGACAGAGCATTCACGAAGCTTTGATTCTGAATCGCATTCAGGAATCCCTGGTTCTGCAGCGCGTCCAAAAAGCCCTGATTACCCAGCGCGCTGGTGAAGCTGCTGTTGGACAGTGCATTCACGAAGCCCTGATTCTGGATCGCATTCAGGAATCCCTGGTTTTGCAACGCGTCGACAAAGCCCCGGTTGTTCAGAGCATCGGCAACGCTTCGGTTCTTCAAAGCGGTCGCGAGCCCCTCGCTGTTCAGCGAGCTGTCCAGCCCTCGACTGCTGAGCGCGTCGGCAATGCCCTTGTCCCGCATTAATCGATCGACGAACGCGCGGTCCTGCAATGCGGTCGCAAACCCTTTATCGCGCAGTGCATCAACCAGCCCTCTGTTGGTGAGCGCAGTAGCCAGCCCATTGTCCTGAAGAGCAGTCGTCAGACCTTTGTCTCGCAGAGCGTCGGCCAGACCTTTGTCTCGCAAAGCGTCGGCCAGGCCTTTGTCTCGCAGAGCGTCGGCCAGGCCTTTGTCTCGCAGAGCGTCGCTTAGACCTTTGTCTCGCAGAGCGTCGGCCAGGCCTTTATCGCGTAGCGCGTCGGCCAGGCCTTTGTCGCGTAGCGCGTCTACGAGGCCTTTATCACGCAGCGCATTGACGACCGCTTCGTTGCGCATCGCGCTCAGGAAGCTCTCGTCGTTCACGAGTTGTTCATAAGAGTCGGTCTGCATGAACTTCTGGACAGACTGATCGTCGAGTAGCACATCAGATGCGTCGGGTTGAGCGGCGCGATAGCGCTCGGCCGGAGCGACCGTGCCGGCCGCATTATCACCAGGAGGGTATTTCATTCCGAAGTAAGCCACTACGGCGAGTGCTGCAACGCCGATCAGGACTAGCGGAATTGCCTTGTTACTCGTAGCCATCTTGTTTCCCCTTTGGCCCCGTCGGGGCTCTTCACTGTCTGTTCTACCTAGTAATACAACCCAGGCATGAAAAAGTTGGTGTCCACACGTAATTAACTGATTTGCATATCTTTTTATCGGCCCTATCGAGCGGGCGTGTAGTTGAGATCAGCCTCGTGCACGACCTTCCCGCCGGCCATGAATCGTAGCTTGACCGTTGTCTCCCGGCCGCCTTTGTTCTGCAAATAAACAGCGAAACGTCGCTTGCCTTCCATGCCGAGCCGTATGCGCCCGGTCTCCGCCGAGATCTTCGTGCCGCTGCTCTCGAGCTGTGCGAAACCGTTAAACCAGATTGTCCTGTCCGTGTAGTCGGCCTCGATTTCGATCGGCCGCATGGCCACGAGGTCCATATCCAGGATCAGCATGGCGCCCGAGCGGCGCAGGGCAACCTTGCCGGCTACTTCGGGCTTATCGAATGCAACGGCGCCGAGAACCTCGGCATCAATGGGGTCCGCAATCGTGCCGACGAGCCCGGTGACGTCATCGAACGCCCGGTTCGAAATTTGCCCTGAATTCAGCAGGCTTAGCGTGAGGAACACGCCGGCTGCAAACGTAACCGCGTGCGTCAGCGCAGGAATCGCGAAGAGCTTTTGAAGCAAGCCCGGAGATTCGGGCGCGGGTTTGGCCGATTTTATTGAGTTCATAATGACGTGCCGCAGGTGCGGTGGCGGGTCTATGGACTCGACGCCGTCCAGCGTCGAGCACAGCGAGGCGAGCTCTTCATGCAAAGCACGGCCCTCGGCATTTTCGGCCAGGAAAGCCTGTAATTCGGCTCGAGCGCTGTCGCCGATTTCGCCATCGATATCGGCGTTGATCAGGTCCAGGTGTTTTTTGTCCATTGCCATTAATGTACGCCGGTCTGTGTGAGTACGTCTTTAAGCTGCTGTCTTGCTGAATAAAGGCGCGATTTAACTGTCTTGTCGGGAATCTCGAGAATCTCTCCGATCTCGCTATAGCTGCACCCGAGGATGTGCTTCAAGACGATAACGGTCCTGTAGTCGGTGTTGATGGCCATTAGTGCGGCCTGTACGCCTTTCGAGAGATTCGCACTGTCAACCTCCTGTTCGAGACTCCTGCCTTCATCTACTGCTTCCTGTTTCAAGGGTTGCAGCCTATTCGCCTTGCCGAGCCAGTTGATCGACTCGTTCAACGTGATGCGATAGATCCAGCTGAAAAAGCGGCGCGACGGGTCATAGTGATCGAAGTTCTCGAAGACCTTCAGAAAAACCGTCTGGGTAACATCCATTGCGTCATCCCTGCTGTCCAGCATGCGAAACGCTGCGTTAAACACGGGTTTCTCGTATTGGACCAACAAGGTTTCCAGGGCCTTGCGGTCACCGCCAATGCACCGCTCAATCAACTTTGTATCGTCTGTCTTACTCATACATACAATTGACCCGGCAAAAAGTTGGTGAAGACGCGATTCGACCTCTTATTCTTTTGCTTTTATGTCGAAAATGGCATTAAAGCCGGAGTAGCGGAATACGTCGTAAATGTGATTGTTGACGTTTGTTATTTTTAGAGCTGCACCGCTTGCGGCCAGACGTTTCTGCGTCTTGAGCAGTATACCCAGCCCAGCGCTGGAGATATATTCCAGCCGGGAAAAATCCAGCGTCCGAGTATCGGCGATCTGGTCCATGAACGACTGTGCCTTGGCGCATTGCGATGCGTCCAAACGCCCGCTGTACATGACTTCTCCGTTGTCGCCGTAGTCAATCTCGAACATGTTGTTATCCTGACTCCTTGGTAAATATTACTCTACTTCGTCGATCATGGTACTCGTACTCCAGCTTATCGACGATGTTCTGTAACAAATGAAGGCCCAGCCCGCCGGGCGTCCGCTCCGCAAGCAAGGCACTGGTATCGATGTCGCGGGGGCGGGTTACGTCAAATTCGTCAACGTCATCGTCAGTCAAGGTAACCGTAACGGCGCCTCCATCGACCACAACGTCAATGCCGATCTCGCCGTCGGAATCCGGGCTGTATTTCACCATATTGGTAAAAAGTTCTTCCATCGCAAGGTGTACGGGAAACTTTACCGCTTCGCCTATCTCGTGGTTTGCAAGAACCGTCTCCGCGAACTCATAGATAGCGGCGAGTGAATCGTAGTCTCTGGCGAATTGTCTGAGCATATCGTTCGGGGCGCTCTACTCAGGCAGGCGTCGTGCCAGCACTATCGTAATGTCGTCTGCCTGCGGCGCCGTGCCGCCATGCTCTCTGGCGCCACGCATGATCATGTCGACCAGTTCCTGAGCACTTGCGTCAGGGTTGTTATCAATGATGTTGATGACGCCTTGCTGCCCGAACTGCAGGCCGGAGTCGTTTTCGTACTCATATATGCCATCCGATATCAGGCCAAGCAAATCGCCTGGCTGCAGGGACGTCACCACCGCCTGGCCCAGGTCGGTCTGCGGCATGTAGCCCAATGGAAATGTGGTCGCTTCGTGCCAGTCGTATTCATTCCTGCGAGCGTGAAAATGCATGATTGGACCCTGTCCGCCCGAGTGAAACGTAACTGTGTTGCTCGTTGCATCCAAAAGGCCGAAGAACCCGGTGACAAACCGGTCGTCAGGCAGGTCCTCACAAAGCTGATTGTTGATTTGCACGAAGGCATCATCGAGGCTCGAGTTAAGCCGAATAGCGACGCGCAGCATGGCGCGAACCTGTGTTGCACTGAGTGCCGGACCGATTCCGTGACCGGTCGCATCACCCATCAGCAGGAACAAGCGCTGGTCGTCGAGAGGCACAAAATCGTAAAGATCGCCACCGGTCTGGTCAGTGGGAGCAAACGCACCACCAAATTCGTAGCCTGCAATTTCGGGCATGCTCTTGGGCAAGGTGCCCATTTGCACATCGCGGGCGACCGTTATTTCCCGATCGAGACGTTCCGATTCGATGATCTGTTCGGTGACGGCAGCGCGATGCAGAACGACGGCAGCCTGCGCAGCGAGCGCCTGGGCCACGAATTCGTCCTGCTCGTCGAACAAGCCGTTCTTCTTGTTGAGTATCTGCAGTACTCCGACAAGGGAATCTTCGTACCCAATCAGCGGGATTGTCAGCATACAGCGAGAGCGATAGCCGGTTTGCTTGTCTATGTCGCGGTTGAAGCGGACATCCGCGTAACAGTCCGGCACGTTGATGAGCGTGCGCGTCTGGGCGGATTCACCGACGATGCCCTTGTCAGCCGGAATTCGAATGTGCTCCAGTCCCGTGCCGACTCGCACCACCAGTTCGTTAGCACTACTGTCATAAAGAAAGACGGTGCCTCGATCAGCATTCAGCACCCGGCGGGAAGCATCGACAACCTCGGCGAGCATCGTGTCGAGGTCGAAAGGCGCTGCAAGCTTGCGGGTAACCTCGAGGATCTGTCGCAGCGCCTGCGTGTCATCAATGCCCCTGGTCATATATCAATAGCTCGCGGATTCTGCTGCCATGGGGAGTCGAACGTACTTGATCTCTATGTCTGATATTCGCGCCACCATGCGTTCGGCGAGTGCCGGGACCTCGAAGTTGGAGTGTTCGAGCGCGCGCTTGGTGACCAGGGTCTCGGCGTGGATCGCAAGATCTTCGCCGAGTTTCGATGCGGTATTTACGGGATCGCCGAAAAAGTCCGCGTCGCCGATGAGCAGTACGCGGCCGTAGTCGATACCTACCGACAGAAAGATATGCTCGTCGAGTCCGAATGCACGATTCGCATCAAACAGCGCCGCATTGATGTCGAAACTCGCCTGTATAGCCTCGTCCGGTGTCTTGAAAAAGGCATAGCAGTTGTCCGCCTCGCACTTCAACAGCTTGCCGCTGTTGGCCGCGATAATCGGAGCAATTATTCCCCTGGCGCGATGAATCAGCTTCAGGAAATGGCAGACGCCACGCTTTCTCGAGGTGCTGGAAAAGCTCGCCATGTCGGATATGAAGACCGTGCCTTCGACGCCAAACTTGTCGATAATCCCTTCGCGAATCGCCTCGGCATTTTCAGCGTCGTGTTCGTCGGCGAGCTTTGCGATGAGCGAGTCGAACTCGGCGTGTCCGGTTAATGGCTCGGTGTGAGCATTCTCTGCCATGAATGTCCCCGTTTTGTTGTTTGATTGCGGCCGCTTGTCGCCCATTATATCCCCCTTTGCCACGATCTACCCTTTGCGCTTTACCAGGAATTGGCCCGATCGGGTGAATCGGACCGGCTGTGATATCGTAGCAAGTCAGGAATTCTAATGTTTCATATGCTGGAATAAATGATGAGCGCCGTACCACAGGGGGACAAACGAACAATCGCCGAGCTGATTGCGGATCAGAAGCCGGGGTACTCTCTCGACCAGCGTTTTTACACCGACCCTGATATCTACAAGTTCGAGATCGAACGCATTATCAATCGCAACTGGATACTCGCAGGACACATTTCACAATTGCCGAAACCGGGCGATTTCAAGGTTGTCGATGTTGCGCGGGAGTCGGCGATTATCGTGCGCGGCAAAAGTGGCGAACTGAGAGGATTCGCCAACGTTTGTCGTCACCGCGGTTCACTGGTTTGCCTGGACTCCAGCGGTCACACGGACAAATTCGTTTGTCCATATCACGGCTGGATGTATGACATCGATGGCCATTTGTTTGCGGCACGCAATATGCCCGACGACTTCGATATGGCGGCACACAGCCTCAATCCCGTGTCGGTCGACGTCATTCATGGCCTGATTTTTATTTGTTTTACCGACACACCTCCGTCATTGGCGGGAGCGAAGCGAGACCTCGCCGAGCCGATGGCGATGTTTGATTTTGAAAACCTCAAGGTTGCGGCACAGAAAAGCTATGAAATTCCGGCGAACTGGAAGCTGTCGATCGAGAATTACCAGGAGTGCTACCACTGCGCGACGGCGCATCCCGAGTACGCACGCATGCACACACTCATGCTTGACGGCGAGAAACGCGAGCGTGTGCAGGGAAAAATGAAGGCGAGAATGGAAGCCTGTGGCGTCAAAGATCTTTACATCAACCATATCGACACGGCCGCGCGTCCCGGTGAAATCGGTTATGGCTACAGTCGCACGGCACTGTTCGACAAGTACAAGACAGGCAGTAAAGACGGCGGCCCTGTCGCCCCGTTGCTCGGCGAATTCAGCGACTATGACGGCGGCGCGTCTGACTTTTCCTTTGGCGCGTTCTCATTCCTGCTGGCTTACAGCGATCATGTTGTCGCGTATGTATTCACGCCGATCGATCACGAGAATTCGAACTGCGAAATCTATTGGCTTGTTCGTGGTGACGCGGAAGAGGGCAAAGACTATAACGTCGATGACCTGACCTGGTTATGGGATATCACCACACAGTCGGATAAGACGATAATCGTCAATAATTCGAAGGGCGTGCACTCGAAGTACTATCGACCGGGACCATTCTCCGGAATGGAACGGCCGGAGCGTGCATACATCGAGTGGATTCTGCAGGAGCTGCAAAGGCCCTGAGTTTGCCCGGCGGTTCCCTAATTGCGTAACCGGCGCATCGCGATCCAGGCGATCAGCACGCCGAGACTCACGGCCGCAATTATCAGCGTTGCCAGGGCGTTGATGTCCGGTGATACGCCGAGTTTCACTTTCGAGAATATGTACATCGGTAACGTGCTGCTGCCGGGACCTGATACGAAGCTGGCAATCACAAGGTCATCGAGCGATAGCGTAAAGGCCAGCAGCCATCCGGCGATCATTGCGGGCGCGATTAGCGGCAACGTGATGTCAAATACTACGCGTCCTGGTCTGCCGCCCAGATCCATCGCGGCCTCTTCGAGTGATTCGTCCATTGAAAGCAGGCGTGATTGAACAATCACGGCAACGTAGGCCATCGAGAACGTCGTATGCGCAATGGTGATCGTCGTAAAACCGCGCTGGCCGGGCCAACCGGTCAGCTGCTGCAGCGTTACGAACAACAGCAGCAGCGAGAGTCCCGTAATGACCTCCGGCATGACCATTGGCGATGTGATCATCCCGGAGAACAGCGTTCTTCCCCGGAATCGCCCGAACCGTGCAAGCACGAGTCCGGCCATCGTGCCGAGGATTGTGGCTATGGTGGCAGAAGTGAAAGCAATGCGAAGGCTCAATAACGCGGCATCCAGCACCTGGTCATTCCTGAAAAGCTCGCCGTACCAGCGTGTCGAGAATCCGCCCCAGATCGTCGCGATTCTAGAGTCGTTAAACGAATAAACCACCACGAACACGAGTGGTATATAAAGAAACGCATAGCCGAAAGCGAGTACCGAAATAACAAAACGCGAGTGTGACTTCATGACGCCGCTTCCTCGTCCCTGGCCTGGTATCGCTGCAACAAAACAATGGGCACGACAAGCAACAGCAGGAGAACGATTGCCACGGCCGACGCGAGCGGCCAGTCTCGGTTAACGAAGAACTCGTCCCACAATACCCGGCCGATCATCAGCGATTCCGATCCGCCAAGCAGGTAGGGAATAACGTACTCGCCCATCGCGGGAATAAAAACCAGCAGACAGCCGGCAATAACGCCGGGTTTCGCGAGCGGCCAGGTAATATCCCAGAATGCGCGCGTGCGAGATGCACCCAGGTCCTGCGCTGCTTCGACCAGGTCCAGGTCCATACGCTCGAGCGTCGCGTACAGTGGCAAAATCATGAATGGCAGGTACGAGTAGGCAAGGCCGACGAAGATTGCGAAGTCGGTGTACATCAGCTGAATTGGCTGCTCGATGACTCCCAGCCACATCATCAGGTTGTTGATGACGCCGTAATTGTTCATGAGCCCCATCCATGCGTACACACGCAGAAGGAAGGATATCCAGAAAGGCAGCACGATCAGCAAAAGGAGCAGGTTGCGCGTCGATGCGGACGCGCGCGCGATGCCATAGGCCATGGGGAAGCCCAAAGCAAGGCACAGCAGGGTTGCCATGCCGGCCATAACGATCGAGCGAAGGTACGTTATCGCGTAAAGCTTGTCGGTCAGCAGGAACTTGAAATTATCGGCGGATGCCAGAAGCTGGCCACCCTCATCGAACGTCGACGTAAACGGCGGCTGCGCGATGATCGGATCGGCGAGGCTGATTTTGAGAATGATGGCGAAGGGCGCAAGAAAGAAAACGAGCAGCCACAGATAGGGCACGGCTACTGCAACGTGACGCCATAGCTGGTCCCTTTTCAGTGCATTGTGGACCGCCATTTGTCCTAGTCCAGCAATACGACGGCACTGCGTGGCCGCCACGATATCCAGACTTCATCCTCCCACTCGAGGAAACGGGTTGCCGACCGGCGCCTGTTTTGCGAACTGACCAGGACGATCTTGCCGTTCGCCAGCCGTATGCGATAGATCGACAGATTTCCCAGGTAGCCGAGGTCGTGCACGACACCTTGGATCCTCGTGTCATCGTCATTTTCCGGCTTATCCTTGCCAACGAATATTTTCTCGGGTCTTACGGCAATACAGACCGACTGCCCAATCTCGACAGCGTGTTTGCCCAACGCTGTCAGGGCAGTACCTGCATCTTCGCAGTCGATGACAATCGAGTCCTCATCAAGGCGCTGAACCTTGCCGTCAAACGTATTGATAGTGCCGATAAAATCAGCAACAAACTTGCTCGAAGGATATTCATATATTTCCAGCGGCGTGCCTATTTGCAGGAAGCGACCTTTTTCCATTACCGCAATACGCGTCGACAGCGTCATCGCCTCTTCCTGGTCGTGAGTGACGACAACAAAGGTAACGCCTAGCTGGTCCTGAATATTCATGAGCTCGAATTGGGTGCGTTCGCGAAGCTTCTTGTCGAGCGCTGCAAGCGGTTCGTCGAGCAGCAGCACTTTCGGTTGCTTGATAAGCGCCCTGGCGAGCGCTACCCGCTGCCGCTGGCCGCCGGAAAGCTGCTCCGGCTTGCGCTTGCCGAAGTCACTGAGCTGCACGAGTTCGAGCATCTCCTCAACGCGCTTGTTGATCTCCTTTCTCGGCAGGCCTTCTTTCTGCAAACCATAGGCGATGTTTTTCGCAACTGACATGTGTGGAAAAACCGCGTACGACTGGAACATCATATTGACTGGGCGGTCGTACGGTGCCTGGTTCGTAACGTCAACGCCGTCTATTTCGATCGTTCCGGTCGTTGGCACTTCAAAGCCTGCAAGCATGCGCAACAAGGTGGTCTTGCCGCATCCTGATCCGCCGAGGATCGAGAATAGTTCGCCCTTGGCAATATCGAGATCGACGTTATCGACGGCGACGAAGTCCCCGAAGTGCTTGCTAACGCCGCGGATGCTTATGAAATCTTTCATATACCGCTCTTGACCCTGGCAAACGCGCGCGTGCGGGGACGTTCCCGTTTCGGGTCAGCAGAAAGGATGGGATACATGAGCTTCCAGGTCGCTTCGTCCGGGAAAATAGACGGGTTGTTCAGTATCTCCGGCTTGATGTACTTCCAGGATGCTGCGTTGGCGTTTGCATAAAAGACCGTATTAGCGATATCCGCGGCGATGTCGGGGCGCATCAGGAAGTCGATGAACAGATAAGCATTGTCTTTGTGCGGTGCGTCGCTGGGTATGAAAATACCGTCCACCCACAGCCCCGAGCCTTCCTTCGGCACCGTGTAGCGTAAGTCGATGTCTATGCCCGCCTCTTCCGCACGAGTTGCGGCCTGCGCAAAGTCACCGGACCAGCTCATGGCGACGCATACTTCCTTGTTCGGCAGGTCAGAGATCATTTTCTGATTACTGAAATAGAGAATGTACGGCTCTACCAGCTTCAGCTGCGTTTCGGCGGCGGCGAGGCTGTCATCGTCAACGGCGTTCGGATCGAGGCCCAGGTAGGCAAGTACCATCGGGAAAAGGTCGGTAGGGCCGTCGAGCAGGCTGACACCACAATCCGCAAGTTTTGACACGACGTCCGGATCGAATAACACATCGCCGCTGTCCATAGGATGATCGGGCAGGCGTTTGCGGACCATTTCTGCGTTCCATGCATAGCCGGTCGTGCCCCAATGATAGGGCAAGTTGTAGTCTGCTACTTCGTGATAGACCCCGATCTTGGCAAGCACGTCCGGATCCAGGTTTCCGATATTCTCGAAGCGCGTCTTGTCGAGTTTCTCGAACACCCCGATCGGCGCGAGACGCGAAGAAAACTGATTACTATGTACGACGACATCGTAGCCGCTGTTTCCTGCAAGAAGTTTGACGTCAACAACTTCGGACGAGTCATAAATGTCGTAGTTGACCTTGATGCCGTATTCGGCCTCAAATTTTTCGAGCGTATCGGGAGCTATGTAATCGGCCCAGTTATAGACATTGAGAATGTTTTCGCCGTGCGACGTGTTATTTGAGTCGCCTGAGCAGGCGACTAGCAGGAGAAATACTGAATACAGGCCAGTGCGAAGGATCGCTCGTGCAGTCACATTCCGTCCAGTCCACGTTTCAGCAAGGATCTGGCGATTATAAGCCGCTGGATCTCACTTGTGCCTTCCCAAATTCGATCAACGCGTAGCTCGCGGAAAAAACGCTCGGCGACGTTTTCGCGCATGTAGCCTCGTCCGCCGAAGATTTGCACCGCCCGATCCGCCACCCGATTCGCCATTTCGGACACGTACAACTTCACCATGGAACAGCGGCTGTGCTGCGCCTTGAGGTCGTCGCCACGATCAGCGGCCCGTGCGGCTTCGTAGGTCATTAGTCGCGACGCATACAGCTCAGTCACGCTATCCGCCAGCATGAACTGGATCGCCTGCTTTTCGCTGAGTGGCGCACCATCGACGATACGCTCGTTGGCAAATGCCAGGGCTTCCTCTATAAGGCGGGCCGCCGCGCCGCAGCTGCGAGCACCGATCATGAGGCGTTCGTGCCGAAACCAGCTGTGCGTAAAGGCCATGCCATCTCCGGGGTTGCCGACACGTTGCGATGCGGGGACCCGGACATTCGTAAAAAGATAGGTAGGATGATGCGCCGCGTAGGTATGACTGAACGCCGGGTTCGCGGTAATCTCGATGCCGTCAGTGCCCTGGTCCACTAGAAACAGCGCTTCGTCATTTTCGTCGTGCAGGCGTGCCTGGAACCAGAAAAAGTTCGCGAGGTTTCCACTGGTGACGTACCACTTTTCGCCGTTCAACAAGTAGTCGTTGCCGTCCCGGGTCGCAGTCGCCTCGAGGCCCGAGATATCGGAACCCGGACCGGCTTCCGTTATCGCGTAGCAGTCTTTTTGTGCGCCGCGCAACATCGGCAGGATGTATTTCTCGATTTGCGCGTCGGAGCAGGCATCGAACATCCACGACTGCGCTTCGGGAAAGCACCAGGACAGGGCGTTGGTTACACGACCAAGCTGCTCCCAGATCGCCACCTGTGATTCCATCGGCAGTTCGAGACCGCCGTGGCTCTTCGGTACGTCAATTGCAGTGAATCCTAGTTCTATGGCGCGCTTTTTGTTTCGTTTAGTGATCTCATCCGGCAGCACGCCATCATTGAGTTCGGCCTCGACTTCGTGCGGCTGCAGATATTTGTCGGCGTACTCACGGGCTATCGTCTGCCAGCGACGTGCATCTTTGCTTATTTCTATGTGCATCGAGATCTCATTACGGAAAGTGTTTCGGAAAAACGCCGTGTAAATACTGAAGCACCGCGACCATGGCGTTGTGCCGGTCAAATGATGCCGGACTGATCAGGCACGACAACCACAGTCCATTGGTCATGGATGTCAGCACGATTGCAACCGATTCGGCAGTAACGTCCTCGTACCCACCGTCGGCGATTATCTCGCCGGCAAGGCTTTCGACAATATCGTCGTAGTATTGATCGCGCTCATCGCAAATCTTGCGATAGGTGGGCCGGGAGGTAACCTCGCCCCAGAACGCGAACCACACGGCGACTTTACGGCGGTCACAGATGGAAGGGCGCAGGTCGAGCTCGATTAATGCCAGCAGCTTTTCTGCCGCACCTGGCCCGGATTTTTCATAGGCCTTGTTGAACTGCGCTTTGTATTCATCCGCCAGGTAGCGAAGCGTCTCCGTGAGCAGGTTTTCCTTGCTCTCGAAATGCAGATTCACGATGCCCTGCGATAGTCCGGCTTCGCCGGCGACATCGGCGAGCGTCGTGCCTCCCATGCCTTTGCGGGCGATGCATTTCATCGTCGCATCGATCAGCTGCTGGCGCCGTTGCTCGCGCCGCGCCGTGCGTTTGGTGTTTCTGGCTGTGGCTACCATGCCGTAATCATGCCATAATATGAATGAATACTCATTCATTTTTATGAGGGAGCGCTCATGCGCAGCCTGGCCCGGTCCAACCGGCATTTCAAACGAGCAAATCAGAAGCTGCCGCTCGGTGTGTCTTCGAACTTCCGCTACTGGGGTGATGACACGACGATCTACGTCGATCGGGGTAAGGGTGCGCGCCTCTGGGACATCGATGGCAACGAATACATCGACTATCGCCTTGCCTATGGTCCGATCATCCTGGGTTATGCAGATCCGCGTGTCGACGAGGCAGCGAGAAAAGGCATGGACGTGGGCGGCGTTTTTGCGCTGTCGACCGAACTTGAATACGAGGTCGCGTGCCGGATCAACAAGATGGTGCCGGCGGCCGAACTTGTGCGCTTTTCCAACTCGGGAACCGAGGCCGTCATGGCGGCCTTGCGCATCGCGCGTTCCTTCACCGGTAAAGACGGGCATATCGTCATGGAAGGCGGCTATCACGGCGTCTTCAGCGAGGTGATGTGGTATTCGGAAGTCGAAGACTGGGAGCCGGGTGACGGCAAGCCCGACCTCCTGCCCTATGGCGACGGGGTTCCGGCAATTACAAAACGGCTCTTTCATCCGGTGCCGTTGAACGACGCGAATGCACTTGAAGACCTCTTGAAGCGCAAGCATGAAGAAATTGGCGCTTTCCTGATCGAACCTATCATGGGCAATTGCTGTGCCATCAGCACACGCAGGCAATACATGAAAGACGTACGCGAGATCTGCGATCGCTATAACGTGCTGCTGATCGTCGACGAAGTTAAAACAGGCTTTCGTGTTGCGAAGGGCGGCGTGCAGGAGCTGTTTGGCATCAAAGCTGATCTGTGTACGTTTGCGAAAGCTATCGCGAACGGCTATCCGATTTCGGTTGTTGCCGGGCGCGAAGACATTATGCGACACGTCGGCGACAGCGTCGTACACGGTGGCACGTTTACCGGACACTCGGTATCACTTGCGGCGGCAGCGAAGACACTGGAGATTCTTGATGAAACAACGGCGCTCGCCGACATCGAGAGCTACGGCCTGAAACTGCAAAAAGGTCTGAGTCGCCTCCTGTCGAGACGTGGCGTTGCTCATAGTTTTACGGGACATCCTGCGCTAATGGGTTTGTTTTTTGCCGACGAAGCACCGAGTGATTACCGCGGGTGGGTGAACTCGGATTACGAGTTCTACAACGCACTTGCGCCCGAGCTGCACGAACAGGGAATACTCGTTGAGCCGGATTCACGAGAACCCTGGTTTCTGTGCGAATCTCACAATGTGGGATGCCTGGACGAAACGCTGGACAAATTTGAAAAGGCAGTGGACATTACGTTGTCAAAACTCGAAGAAGAAACCAAAGCCAAGAGCTCGAATAAATGAAAACCTACGATGCGATTGTCGTTGGCGCGGGTCACAACGGGCTAACAAACGCCGCTTTCCTTGCAAGGGCGGGCCTCGATGTCGTTTGCGTCGAGAAAAACGACTATATCGGCGGTGCGGCGGTTAGTCGGAATCTATACAAGGACTGGTGGTACTCGAACTGCTCCTATGTGTGCAGCTTGTTGCGACCGGAAATTTATCGTGCGCTGGAATTGCACAAGCACGGCCTGCAGGTAACACCCTACGGCGGGTCCGTGACGTTCATGGAAAACGGCGATTACTACGGCTCTTACCAGGACGCAGAGGTTTCTTACCGAGAAATGGCACGGTTTTCGCGCCACGATGCCGATGCTTACAAAACGTATTCGGCCGACACAATGCGGCAATGTCGTTTTATTCGCGATTTCCTGCTCAGCACCGCTCCGGATCCTACGTCGTTCAAACCAAGCGACATAAAAGAGCTCATCAGGATTGGCGGCAAGTTCCTCGATATGGGTGAGGATCGCATGTACGAGACGATCCGCTTCTGGACAATGAGCGTCGCCGAATACCTGGACGAGTATTTCGAAACGGACATCATCAAAGCGTCATTTTCCGGCAGCGGCATCATCGGCACGGCACTGGGCATACATTCACCGGGCACCGCCTACGTGCTGTTGCATCATTACATGGGAGAAGTCGACGGCAACGTGGGCTCGTGGGGTTTTGCTCGGGGTGGCATGGGCGCTGTTTCGAATTCCATCGCGGGAGCTTTTCAGGCAGCCGGAGGCGAGCTGCGTACCGAGGCTGGCGTCGATCAAATTATTGTGAAGAACGGCAAGGTTGCAGGCGTCGCTCTCGAAAATGGTGACGAGATATCGGCGCCGGTGGTTGTGTCCGCCATGGATGTCAAGCGGACCTTTCTGACCTGCATGGACAAGAACGATTTGCCGGCGTCCTTCCACAAGCGCGTCGAGAACTTCAAGATCCGCGGTTCATCCGGAAAACTGAACATCGCGCTCGACGGTCTGCCAACGTTCCCGGCTTTACCGGAGGGCAGTTCCCTGTATCACAGTGATATGCATTTCATCGATTCGATGGAGCGCATGGAGCGTGCCTACGATGACTGGAAGGATGGCACATGGTCCAAAGATCCCTATGTGGACATGCTGATCCCGACCTTAAATGACCCGACCATGGCACCCCCTGGAAAACATTTCATGAGCTGCTTCGTGCAGTACTGTCCGTACCAGATCGAGGGTCGCGCCTGGAGGAGTGAAGAAAGGGACGCGTTCGGCAAGACGGTCATCGACCAGATCGCCAGGTACAGCCCCGATTTCAAAGATCTTATTCTGCATGTCGAAACCAGGACGCCACAGGACATCGAGGCAGAAATCGGGATTACCGAAGGCAATATATTCCACGGTGAATTGACGATGGATCAGCTGCTGTTCAACCGACCCGTGCCGGGATACGCCCAGTACCGCGGCCCGGTGGGTGGTTTGTACATGTGCGGCTCGAGTGCTCATCCCGGTGGCGGCGTCATGGCAGCACCGGGCGCCAATGCAGCGCGGGAGATTCTTTCCGATCTAAAACGGCCGAACACGGTACCGGAGAGTTTCGGCGATGACTGACCGATACGACGCGATAGTAGTGGGAGCCGGGCACAACGGCCTGGTGTGTTCTGCCCTGCTGGCAAAAGCCGGCAAGAAGGTACTCGTTCTCGAGGCAAACGAGCAGGTCGGCGGTGCTGCTGTTACGCGCGAGTTTGCCGACGGCTACTCTGTCTCGGCCTGTGCCCATTTGTTGTACCAGCTGCAGCCTGAAGTACGCAAAGAACTCAAGCTTGCGCCGACCTTATCCAGTGAAGACATGGCGACGATTGCGCTAGCCGAGAATGGCAAGCACCTGCGTTTGACCGCAGACTCGGTTGAAGGCGTATCCGACGAGGACGCCGCGAGTTATCTGCGATTCAGAAAGCGCATGACGCGTTTCGCAGACCTGCTCAGAAAATATCTGAACAAGGCGCCGCCTCGCCTTGGCACCAAAGACATAAAAGACCTCGTGACGCTGGGACAGCTGGGCTTTGACATACGCCGCCTGGGCAAAGAGGATATGCAGGAATTCCTGAGGCTCATCGGCATGAACATTCACGATGAGCTCGACGAACGTTTTGGGAGCCCGTTACTGAAAGGCGCAATCAGCCTTGATGCAGTGCTTGGCACACACCTGGGCCCTCGTTCACCCAACACGATCATGACCTATCTGTACCGGCTCGCCGGAGATCACGGCCGCGTCTCAGTACCACAGGGAGGCATGGGCAGCGTCTGCGACGAGCTCGCGCATGCGGCGCGCATTGCCGGCGCAACGATTCGTACGCAGATGCCCGTGAAACGCATCATTATCGAAAACGGCCGGGTTACCGGTGTCGAAGCCGGAGACGGCGAACGCTTCGACAGTTACACGGTAATTTCCAATGCAGATCCGAAACGGACCGTGATGGATCTGGTTGGCGCAAGACATGTCGAGACCGGCTTTGCCCGGCGCATTCATCACCTGCGTGCGAAGGGCAATGCCGCCAAGCTGCATCTCGCCCTCGACGGGCTGCCGATGATTGAGGGCCTCTCGAAGAAAGACTTTGCCGAACGCCTGGTGATCGCACCCGATGAACACTACGTCGAGCGCGCGTTCAATCCTGCCAAGTACGGTGAAAGCTCACCGCACCCGGTCGTCGAGATGACCTTCCCGAGTTTCCGCGACGAGTCAGTCGCACCGACCGGCAAGCACGTGTTGTCGGCGGTGGTTCAGTACGCGCCTTACGAATTAAAAGGCGGCTGGGACGATGAAGCGCGAAAATCGTTTTACCAGGCCGTGATCAGTACGATTGCGAAATACGCGCCGGACATTGAACAACGCATTACGGCAAGCGAGCTGCTGACGCCGGTGGACATCGAGCGTGAGTTTCATATCACGGGTGGGCACTGGCATCACGGCGAACTCACGCTGGATCAGTTCCTGTTCGTAAGGCCGGTCAGCGGGGCGGCGCAGTACCGTATGCCACTTGATGGACTTTATCTTTGCGGCGCCGGCACCCATCCGGGTGGTGGCGTCAGCGGCGCCGCCGGTAGGAATGCGGCCAGGGCCATCCTTCGCCGGGAGAAAGCAGCATGAAGAGCCAACCCGTTCATCAGGGGCGCCTGAAGACGCCGTTTTACTCTCGGCTGGCGGCGCTGGACACGGTAAACGAATGGCACCAGTGGAAGGGCTATTCAAGCGCCGATTCGCTGTTTTGCGAAGATATAGAGTACTTCGCCATTCGAAACGCGACCGCGGTGTTCGATCTGACGCCGATGACCAAATATCGGATTACGGGCCCTGACGCCCTCGACTACCTGAACCGCCTCGTAACGCGTGACATGGCCAAGATTCGGCCGGGACGCGTTGCGTACGCAGTGTGGTGCGACGACCACGGACAGGTGATAGACGATGGCACGATCTTCCACCTGCGCGAGGGCGAATACCGCCTTTGTTCACAGGAACGCCACTTCGCCTGGTTGCAAGCCGCCGCCATCGGATTCGATGTGACTATTACACACGAGACCGAAGACGTTGCTGCGCTCGCGGTGCAGGGGCCGACATCGTTCAGCGTACTCAAGACGATGGGCCTGGATGGCCTCGAAGAGCTCAAACCTTTTGGACTCACGCACTTCGAATTTCAGGGCAGCGAACTCATGGTTTCGCGTACTGGCTTTACGGCAGACCTGGGCTACGAGCTCTGGATTGATCCCGACAAGGCCGAGGCGCTTTGGGATGCTCTTTTCGAAGCCGGCAAGCTGTTCGGGATTCGCGCGATAGGTACACACGCACTGGAGCTGGCGCGTATCGAAGCGGGTTTTCTTGCGGCCTACATGGAATTCTTACCGGCCGATGAGACCGTGCGTACTGGCGTTTCGCGTTCGCCGCTGGAACTGGGCCTCGAATGGCTGGTTGATTTCAAAAAACCGAATTTCAACGGCCGCCGGGCTCTTGCAGAAGAAAAACGTACTGGCTCGACGTGGCGGCTCGTGAAGCTCGACATAGAAGGCAACAAGCCGGCACACCATTCCTATATCTTCGGCAACGAAAAAGCCAAAAAAGGTCAGATCGGTTTCGTGACCTCAGCGGCGTGGTCGCCGGTCTGCAAGCAGAACATCGCGCTGGGTACGGTGCGCACGCCATACGGTCAAGCGGGCACTTCCGTGTGGGTTGAAATCTACTATCAGCGTGAGATGCACTGGAATCGCATGATGGCGAAAGCGACCGTTATCGACAAACCGTTCTGGTTCCCGCCGCGCCGCGGCGCGACACCGCCCGGACCTTACTAAACGGCCGCGCAAGGATGAAGCACCGGCTAGACCCACTGTTACGGCCGCGTTCGGTTGCGATCGTGGGCGCGTCGAGTCGAGCTGACTCCATGGGCGAGTGGGTGCTGAAAAACCTCGAACGGGGTGGCTATCGCGGCAACATCTACGCGGTAAATCCGGCTTACGAGACGTTGCATGGACGTCGCTGTTTCGCTGCAGTAGCCGATTTGCCGGAGACGCCTGACCTCGTCATCTTTGCCGTTGGCGATCAGCACCTTGAGGCCGTACTCGACGAAGCCATCGCTGCCGGAGTTCCGGCCGCCGTAATACAGTCGCCGCTCATCATTGATAACGACTCGGTCCCGGTATTGCGCGATCGCGTGCAGCAAAAAATCGCCGACGCCGGCATGCTGGTTTGTGGTGCCAATGGCATGGGCTATTACAACGTTCGGGATCACGTGTGGAGCTGTGGATTCGACAGCACGGCGCATGAAGCGCCGGGTAACGTCGCGCTCATCAGTCACTCGGGCTCCGGCATGTCGGGCATTATCGATTGCGATGCGCGACTCAGAATCAATGTCGCGGTGTCAACCGGTAACGAACTTGGCGTGACCATGGACGAGTACCTGGACTTCGTAATCGACCTGCCGGAAACGCGCGTGGTCGGCTTGTTCGTTGAGACGGCAAGAAACCCCGACGGATTCCGGGCAGCGCTGGCAAAAGCCGCGCAGCGGCGCATTCCGGTCGTCGCCCTGAAGGTAGGACGCACAGAAAAGTCGGCGGCGCTGACGGTATCGCATTCAGGTGCGATGGCCGGTGATGATGCGACCTACGAAGCGCTGTTCGATCGTTACGGCGTGCAGCGCGCTCGCGATCAGGATGAGTTTGCAACCATGCTCATCATGTTCGCAGAATTGCATCCGGTTGGCGCGGGCGACCTGGTGGCGCTGCATGATTCCGGCGGTGAACGGCAGCTGCTCGTCGACCTTGCCCACGAAGCCGGCGTCCGGTTGACTGAATTTTCCGACGCTACGGTGAGTGCACTGGAAAAGCTCCTCGATCCGGAGCTGCCTGCCGTCAACCCGCTCGACGCCTGGAGTCGCGGCGGTCCGGATGCCGGTAAAGTCATGACGAGCAGCCTGACAGCGATGATGCAGGATGCCGGTGCCGCACTCGCCGTGGTCATTCATGATCGTGCACCAGACGGAAAGATCTACGCGAGCTACCTGAATTACATGCAACGGGCCCGAAGTGAATCCGGCAAGCCCGTCGCTCTCGTATCGGCACGACAAGGCACGGGACACGATGAAGCCGTGGTCACCAGTACTCACGCCGGTTTTCCCGTGCTGGACGGTGTGAGCCAGTTCCTGAGCGGCGCCCGTGCACTGTTCGCTTATCGAGATTTCCTGCTGCGCGAACCGGTGGAACCGCTCAGTCCTAAAGGCACGGTTGTCGCGAAATGGCAGGGCCGATTGCGGTCGGGAGACACGCTTGCGGAGATCGACACTCTTCTGATGCTCGAGGACTTCGGGATATCGACCTCCAAACCGCGGGCGGCGAGCAACGAGGCGGAGGTCCTGGATGCCGCAGGCCGTGTCGGGTTTCCAGTTACCTTAAAAACGGCAAAAGAGGGTTTGCTGCACAAGACCGAAAAAGGCGGCGTGATTCTCGGCATACGTGATGCAGATCAGTTGCGGCAAATGTACCAGTTTCTGAAGAACCGGCTTGGAGACGGCGTCATTGTCGCGCCCATGGTTGCGACCGGCGTCGACATGTTCCTTGGGCTGAAGCGTGATCGGCAGTTTGGCCCCATCGTGATTTTGGGCTTCGGCGGTGTGCTCGCGGAGACGATCAATGATGTGCAATTTGCCCTGCCACCATTCGACGCGGCGCATGCACGACGCTGCATCGATCGCATGCAGCTTCGGCCGCTGCTCGATGGAATCCGCGGCAACCCGGCCGTGGACATCGCAGGTTTTTGCGAGACCGCGTCTCGCTTCTCGGTGCTGGCCCATGCGCTGGGTGACGTACTGTCGGAGCTTGACGTCAACCCGGTGATCGTCAACGAAAGCGGTGCGATCGCTGTCGACGCACTTGCGGTAGGGCGCGATCGCAGGGAGGCCGATCGCACCGATACGTAAATGTACCTAGAAAGGACGGTCAACCGTTTATTAGCATATTCGTTTCTTCTAATGAGAGCTTCACACAGGAGACTAATCATGAAGACGAAAACGACAATTTGCTTACTTGCTGCGGCCGCACTCGCGCTTACGTCCTACGCTGCTTCGGCCCAGGGCCGTCATGGCCAGGGCGGAGCCCAACCCCAGGATCGTGCCCAGGTAGAACGTGGCCAAAAAGATTTTGACAGGGATCGTATGCGTGATCGTGACAGGACGACCAATCCGTCGCGCGACCGTGATCGCGACCAGGATCGCACACACGCGCCGGACAACGCATCGTTTGGCGATAAAGGTATATACGGCAGTGAACTGATGAGCGTCGAAGAGCGTAACCAGTATCGCGAACAGCTGCGACTGACCGAGTCTGATCCAAAGGCGCAAACGAAGTTCATGGCAGAGCATCGGGAGAAAATGCGACAGCGCGCCAAAGCGAAGGGCAAGGTGCTAGAAGATCCGCCCGCAGCCGAGCAAGCTGAGTAGCAAAGGCATCATCTGAGGGGCCGATAGCCATCGGCCCCTTGTTTGCCACCAATCATCAAACCAATTGGAGCAGAAAATGAACAGGCGCACGCAAAGCGCGTTCAAGATTCTTGGTGTCGTGCTGGCGCTTGCAAATGCCTCGGTCGCAGCAGGCGATGAACAGACATCGCTCACATGGACGACCGGTATGGAGTTTTCCAGCGGTAAATACGGCGGAGCCGAGGTTATCGAGGATTTGTATGTACCCATAAGCGCACGAATGGACTATCAACGTTTCACTATCGAGCTAACCGTCCCGTACCTGAGTGTTCGGGCTCCGTCAGGCAGCACCATAACGGAGCCGGGCGGCGAGCCCGTAGCGGGCACTGGCGAAATGAGGACGGAGAGCGGGCTTGGCGATGTCATTGCTGGCGTCACATTCTACGACGTCTTTCATAGCGACGATCTCGGTGTTGCGCTGGATGTTACAGGCCAGATCAAATTCGGTACGGCCGATGAGGTCAAGGGTTTGGGAACGGGTGGGCAGGATTACACCGTGCGAGCCGATCTTTTCAAGTTCTATGAGCAATTCACTCTGCTTGTTTCCGCGGGCTACAAGTTTCGCGGCGACACCGCAGACCTTGATCTGGAGGACGTTTTCATCGGGTCCTTAGGGGGTGTGTATACGCTAAACGAAAAACGTCGTTTTGGCTTGATGTACGACTATCGGGAGTCTGCTCTGATCGATGGCGACGCAATCTCCGAGCTGTCTGCATTTACCGCAAGTCGCATAAACGACAGCCTGCAAATTCAGTTCTATGCATTTACGGGCTTCAGTGATAGCAGTGCCGATTGGGGAGCTGGATTCCTGTTGCAGATTCTCTGAGTCACAACGAGTGGCCGCCGCGACCCGGAGTATCCACAATGCTGTGACTCGTTGACGAAATCGTCTAGAGTGGCTCGATTGCTTGTCTACTTGCGCAACGCGAAGCCGCCCGGTGCAGAAACTCAATATATATCAGTCACTTTGGGCTATGGAGCTGCGAAATCCAGGGACGCCGGATCGAAGCGACGAGGAGTCTTTCGCCATGGTGGCGGAGGCCGGCTTCGACGGCATTTGCCTGGACCCTTCCGTCGCGGAGATTCCGGAAAACCTCGAAAGGCGGTCGCTATTCGAAAGGCATGGGCTGGGTTGCATGGTCAACGCGTTTCCGAACTCGCCTGACGACATGCAGCCTTTGCTGGAATTCGCGTCAAGCATGAACGCATGCATGGTCAATGTAATCAGCGGCGTGATGCCGATCAAGCCCGAAGACGCCGTGCCGTTTGTGCGTCGCTGGATCGACGAGGCCGCAGCCGTTTCCGTGCCGCTGCTGTTTGAAACTCACCGCGACGGCCTGCTCAACGATCTCTATTTCACGCTGCAACTGATGGAGCTGGTTCCCGAGATGCGGTTGTGCGCCGATCTTTCTCACTTCGTAATTGATCGCGAGCTCCGCGCACCCGTGCAGGAACGGGATCAAAAATACATCAGCTCAGTGCTGCAACGATCGGATTGCTTCCAGGGTCGTATCGCAAACCGCGAACAGGTGCAGATCCAGATCAACTTTCCCCAGCACCAGCAGTGGGTCGAAATTTTCAAAAGCTGGTGGGAAGAAGGCATGCGCCTTTGGCGACAAAGGAGCGACAGGGATGCGACGCTCGTTTTTCTCTGTGAGCTTGGTCCGCCACCTTACGCAATAACGGATGCCAACCAGAACGAGCTGTCGGATCGCTGGCAGGAGTCCTTGCAAATTCGTGACTGGGCGCGCGAGATCTGGACGGAACTTGAAAATGAGAAGCAGTGAAAGCCGAAAAGCCTGGTTTTGGCCCTGGTTAGCCGTTTCGTTGTTTTTTTACCACGTTGCATTATGACGAAGGTGAGCTATGCTGATGTTAGGCAGCTAGAATTGCCGAGCAGCGTCACAGTCTGTGTCGTTGCCGTCCATACAGTCAAGGTGTTGCGGTATTACAACACGAGCCTGTTTAACTGAATGAGGGGGAAGAGATGAAAAGGTTATTGCTATCAGCTGGACTGGTCGGGGTCGTCCTGATACTGGACTTTACCGCCATGCCGGCACAAGTCGCATTCGCGCAGGATGCCCAGGTTGAGGAGGTCATCGTGACCGGATCCCGAATCGGGCGATCATCCGATTTCGAGGGCCCATCGCCAATAACGACGGTCGACCGCGATTACATCGATAATTCTGGCTATCTGAATCTGCAGCAATTGCTGGAGAAAATCCCCGCTGCGGGTAACGGTACGTTTTCGACCCGCGGCAACAACCAGGACTCGACGGCAAATGGTGCTTCTGCGGTAAGTTTGCGCGGACTTGGTGCGGACGCGACGCTGGTACTTGTCAACGGCCGACGAGTCGCGATCAGTTCCTTCGCGGAAAGTGTCACGACGAACTTTGTCGATATCAATAGCATTCCAGTCGCGGCTATCGAGCGAGTCGAAATTCTGAAGGACGGCGCGTCCGCCGTTTACGGCTCCGACGCTGTTGCTGGCGTTGTCAATGTAGTGCTGCGCAAGGACTTCGAGGGTCTCGAATTCACGGCGGGTTTTGGCGATACGTCTGAGTCTGACAGTTCCGAGACAACGTTTTCGGCGATCTGGGGAACGGGCGGTGACGATGGCAACGTCACAATGATCTTTGACTACTTCAAGAACGGCTCACTGTTCAACGCCGAGCGGCCCAAGCTCGCCACGGCTGATCAGTCTTCCCGCGGCGGTGAGGACTTCCGTTCATCCCGCGGTTTCCCGGGAACGTTTATCGTCGACGGCGTGACGACGGTCGATCCAACCTGTCCGCCTGAGCGGGATTTCGGCGTTTGTGTGTTCGACTACGGCCCCTTCAACGTCTTAGTTCCGGCATCGGAACGCACGGGCCTGATTCTTCTGGGCAACCGGAACCTGGGCAATAATATGGAGCTCTTTACAGAGATAGGCGTTCAACACAACACGTCAATCGCCCAAGGCGCGCCGACACCGCTCGACGACTCGGCTGGCCTGACTGTTCCGGTGACGCACCCGGACAACCCGTTTGTGGGCGCAACGACGATTGATGTATTTCGCTTCCGCCCGGTGGATGCAGGTCCGCGCCAGTGGAGTATCGAGAGCGACAATCTACGCATACTTTTGGGGCTCCGTGGCGAGTTCAACGAGTGGAACTGGGAAATTGCGGGGTCCAAGGGGCGGAGTGAGTCCTTACAGACCGGTAATCGCTCGCAGGGATGGGTGCGCACGGATTTCCTGCAGCTGGAAATCGACGCGGGCAACTACAACATATTCGGCACAACCTTCAATTCAGCGGATGTGCTGGACCGCGTTAGGACGAGCCTGGTGCGCCAGGGTAAAGCGGACCTTGAGACTTTCGACGCGACAATTTCCGGCCCGATTTTCGACATGTCCGCGGGCGCGGTCATGATGGCGGCTGGCGTAGAATATCGTGACGAAAACGTGTCGGACACTCCGGACGATCAGTTCCAGCGAGGCTTGATTTTCGGTACGGAGTCCGTGTCTGCAGCGGCGGCCCGCGATACATGGGCGGCTTTCGTGGAGTTCTCAGTGCCGATATTAGAGAACGTTGAGTTACAGGTGGCCGGTCGTTTCGACGACTACAGTGACTTTGGCAATACCACTAATCCCAAAGTCGCCGCACGCTGGGATATTAGCGACGCGATCGCCGTTCGTGGTTCTTGGGGACAGGGTTTCCGCGCACCGTCGCTGGCCCAAATAGGTCTCGGGCCGTCGCAGGAATCGCTGTTTTTCTCGGACACCTTCGGCTGTGCCATCAATCTGGCCTATTGTGCCACGACCGACTATGTCGTCATCTTTTCTGGCAACCCGTTGCTTCAGCCCGAAGAATCGGAAACCTTCAATCTAGGCGTTACAGTCAGTCCGATGGAAGACCTGCAGGTATCGCTCGATTATTGGGACATCACCCAGGAGAAGAAGATCGACGACGTACCATTCGGCTTTCTGTACAACAGCTTCTGCAACGATCAGAACAGCACTGTGTGCGTGCGCGGTACGCCACAGCCTGGCGAGTCGTTAGGACCTTTGCAGTCAGTTAGCACAAGCTTCGTGAATATCGGCGAGCAATCGGCGGCCGGGTTCGATATTGCTGCGTCTTACTCGATGGACGTTAGTGGCGGCGATCTGGGTCTCAATCTGTACTACACGTTCCTCACGGATTTTGACCGCGTCGAACTGGATTCGAGTGGCGTGAACTTCGTGACCCGATCGCTGGCCGGGGAATACGAATATCCGGAAACGCGCTGGTCGCTTAGCGGAAATTATCAAAGAGGAGACTGGGGGTTCTATACGCAACTTGACTACGTCGGAGAATTTGAGGATACGCCCGATATCGATTTTGACGGCGTTCTAGATTTCGACTCAAATTCATCACGAAAAGTGGACTCCTTTCTGACCGTCAACGCGCAAGTTAACTACTCCGGTATCGAAAATACCCGCTTGATACTGGGTGTTGATAACCTGTTGGATGAGGATCCGCCGTTTGCAATTGGTGATGGCGACTCGGATCTTTATGGCTATGTGCAGAGCCAACACAGCCCGCGCGGGATGTTCTGGTACGTTCGGGCGAACTATGCTTTTGGAATGTAGTTCGAGGCAAGCGATAGCAGGGGGGGGCGCAGTAGCGCCCCCTTTTTTTGAGGAAAACGCGGAGAATCAGGAATCGTTGTATTAGCCCGATCAGAGCTTGCCGGGCTCACCATAAACCACTTCGCCCTCAAACAACGTCAGCACAACCCCGGCATCGGATATCTCGCCGGGCTTGATCTCGAACAGGTTACGATCGACGACAATCAGGTCGGCGAGCTTGCCTTTCTCGATTGAGCCAGTGCTGTTGTCCTGCTTGTTGACGAACGCGGCATTAATCGTGAATGCCTCGATTGCCTGTTGCAGCGTGATGCGCTGCTCGGGGTTGAGCACCTCCGTGTTATGCGATTCGGCGTCCACTCGCGTGATCGCAGTCTCGATCTGCGGAAACGGATTCGCACTCGATACAGACCAGTCACTGCCGAATGCCACTTTGCCCCCCGCATCGATGACCGACTTGATCGGGTACATCCACTTCGCGCGTTCCTCGCTGATGAAAGGCAGCGTCAGGTCGACAACGTAATCGTCGGCGTAGGCCCAGAGGGGCTGGAAGTTGGCCACAACATCGAGCCTGGCAAAGCGAGGGATGTCGGCCGGGTCGATAATCTGTAAATGCGAGATGTGATGACGGTGGCCGAGGTCGCCGTTTCGATTGCGCGCTTCTTCGATTGCATCGAGCGACTGCCGGATTGCGCCGTCTCCGATGGCGTGGAAATGTACCTGAAAGCCCTCGGCATCGAGCAGGCTGACCGCTTCCTTCAGGAACTCGGGCTCGACCATTGGGATACCGCGCGTGCCTTCTTCGGTCAGATACGGCTCCAGCATGACAGCCGTGTAATTCTCCATGACACCGTCCTGCATAATTTTTACGGTAGTCGGCCGAATATGACCCTTGTTGAATCGGTCGCGCAGCTCAAGCAGGTGCGGAATCTGCTCTTCCGTTTCGTCACGTTGCCACCAAAGGGAGGCAATCACGCGCAGATTCAAATCGTCAGCGGCGTCCAGCGCGGCGTAGGCTTCGAGATCGCCCTCAAACACGTAGGCGTCCTGGATCGATGTAATGCCGTATCGATGCAGCATGTCGCGCGCGTACTTCAGGCCCGTTACACGGTCCTCGAGCGTTGTTTCGGGGATATGTCTCGTAACGAGCGTCATGGCGCCTTCCTGCAGGCTGCCGATGGGTTCGCCGGTTTCGGGGTCGCGGTCGATTATGCCGTCGGACGGGTTGGGCGTGTCTTTGGAAATGCCCGCGATCTCGAGGGCGACAGAATTGGCCCATCCGGAGTGCCCGTCGGCCGAACTCAGGTAGACGGGCCGGTCAGGCACTAGTTCATCGAGGATCTTGCGGCTGGCTGCCGCGCCGGGACCGAACACGGCCATCGACCAGCCGCCGCCGAGAATCCACGGCATGTCAGGGTTGGCGGTCGCGTATTGGGAGATCATGGACCGGTAAAGCGCGACATCATTGAGGCCGTTGAGATCGCAGGCCGCGGCTTCGATACCGCTGGTGATCGGATGAATGTGCGAATCCTGGAAAGCCGGCAACATCAGGCGTCGCCGCAAATCGCGCACGATTGTTTTCGGACCGATGTGAACCCGCACTGCGTCGTCCGAGCCGACAAAGATGATTTTGCCGTTACGAATAGCGACCGCCTGCGCCCAGGGCTGCTCCGGATTGACCGTGTAGACTCTGCCGGAGTGATAGACTGCGTCGGCGAACTCCTTTTCTGCAACACTCGCGGTCTTGCCGCCTTTGTGAGCGCTGTCCGCTGGCGCTGAGGACTGCGGAGCTTGCTGGCAGGCTGCCAGGAGACCGATGGCGACTAACAGGCCGAAAAATCTGCGCATAAACTCACTCCGCGTTCAGGTTAATGACGTTTTCCAACAACATAGTCACTCCAGGACGGCCACGGGATAAAGCGGCTGCCTATAATGCTATTCTACGGCTTCACGATGGACAAACGAAAAATCATCTGGACCTTAATCGCCTTGACGGCCTCGGCCGTCGCGATAAGCGGTGTCGCCGACCACACGGCCGATTCCTATGCCGAGGATGCGCTCAAGCGCGCACTCGTAACGTTTGCTGCTGCGCGAACCCTCAACGGTGTGATATCAGTGATTCAAAGCACCGAGGTTGGCGTCGGTGTGACGGTTTCAGTTGGTCAGATCCTGGATCCGATCAACGACCTGGTCGAACAGTTTTCCAGCGTCATGCTGGTTGCCGCCAGCTCCCTCGGTCTCCAAAACGTGCTGCTGACTATTACGGCATCGCGGGCCGTGACGATCGCACTGGTCATTGCATCGCTACTGGCAATTGTCATTCTATGGACGCCGCGGCTGAACCAAAACAAGATTGCCGCGGTAGCGTCGCGGATTCTCCTGATGATGCTGATTGTTCGTTTCATTATTCCGCTGCTGGTCATCGGCACTAACCTCGTCTCCGATACCTTCCTGGCACCACAGCAGGCCGAAGCAACGGCGGCGCTCGAGGTAACGGGAAAGGCGATCAAGGAAGCCAACGTCGACATCGAAACGCCGTCCGCTGACGATCGGTCAATCATGGATCGTTTTAACTCGATGATCGACGAGTCGCTGGCATCGGTCAATATCTCAGATCGTTTGGCAAACCTTCAGGAAAACGCATCCAAGGCCGCTGAACACATCATTGATCTGATCGTGTTGTTTGTACTGCAGACGATCATCCTGCCGCTCGCCTTTCTCTGGCTTCTCGTTCAGATGCTGAAAGGAGTTACGGCCAGGTGGACGCAGATCTAGCTAAGCGAGGTTTTTGAAAACAACGGCTGGCAAGCTCTGCGGTGTGCTGGCGATGTCCACGGCGCCGGCGCCGCGCAGTTCCTCTATCGATCCATAACCGTAGGAAACGCCGACCGGCCGGATGCCGTTCGCGATCGCGCCGATCAGGTCGTGTTTTCGGTCGCCGATCATCACGCGTTTTTCTGCACCCGGGTTTTCCTTGATTGCATAACTCAGCAATTCGACCTTGTCGGATCGCGTGCCGTCCAGTTCGCAGCCATACACCTGACTGATGTATTGGCCCATGCCGAAATGTTCGACGATTCGCCTTGCGTGCACGTGGGGTTTGCTGGTGGCAACAAATAGCGTGTGACCGGCAGCCGAGATAGCCGCCAGTGCGTCGAGTATTCCGTCGTAGGGTTCGTTTTCCTGCCAACCCACGTCGACGAAGCGCTCACGATACAAATCAATTGCTTTCAGCGTCAGCTCCTTGCCGACCATTTCCGGGAATGTTTCGTACAGCGGTGGGCCGATGCAGCCATGCAGGTATTCGTCACTCGGGTGAGCAAACCCGAGTTCATCGAGCGCGTATAGTATGCACCGGGTGATGCCCTCGTAGGGGTCGGTAAGCGTGCCGTCGAGATCGAAGTAGATGTGGTATTGCTTATTCACTTCAGGTGTCGCGTAGTATCATGCGGGCGCACTCGCTCAGAAGGTGAAACAATAGCCCATTATCGCCACCCGTCCAATTGCAGGGGCATTGTGCAGAAAGAGAAGAAACTGACGTCGGGCTATCCTGATTCGTATTACGCGGCAACCGCCGTGGGCATGCACGAGCACGCGTCGCTGGCTGGCGCCGAGCGGGCTGACGTCTGTGTTATAGGCGGAGGCTTCACGGGCCTTTCCGCAGCGCTGAACCTGGCGGAGCAGGGCTTCGGTGTGGTCCTGCTAGAGGCCGAGCGTATTGGCTTCGGCGCTTCCGGTCGCTGTGGCGGCCTGGTCGGTAGTGGCCAGCGCAAAGACATATTCGAAACCGAAAAGGCCTTCGGTTATGCGCGTTCACGGCAGCTTTGGGATTTCGCGGAACTGGCAAAAAACGAGATTCGACAGCGGGTGGTGAAGCACAAGATTCCCTGCGACTTGCAAGACGGTCAGCTCGTTGGAGTTCACAAGAAACGCTATCAGGGCTGGCCGCAGGAGCTCAGCGATGCGCTGGCGGAGCGATACGACTACCCGTTTTGTCAATCGCTGAATGCAAAACAAACGAGAGAACGCGTGGCGACCGACGGTTTCCTGGAAGCATTGTACGATTCACAAGCGCTCGCGCTCCATCCGTTGAATTATACGCTCGGTCTTGCGAGCGCTGCAGCGGAAGCCGGTGTGCGGATTTTTGAGCGCTCGCGCGTGCAAGGCTATTCGCGAACGGACCCGGCGCTGGTCAAGACTTCGCAGGGCTCAGTGAAAGCCAAATTCGTGGTTCTGGCCTGCAACGGCTATCTCGACAAGCTCGAACGGCGCGTTGCCCGCAAGATCATGCCCATCAATAATTTCATGATCGCGACCGAACCGCTGGGCGAACAGCGTGCGCGGGAACTCATTGACGGGCGTTTTGGTATTCATGACACGCGCTTCGTCGTCGACTACTTCAGGCTATCCGAGGATCATCGGCTGTTATTTGGTGGTGGTGAAAATTACCGGCGGGAATTCCCCCCGGATATTTCCGGGTTCGTCCGCCCGTACATGCTCAAGCTGTTTCCGCAACTCGATGACGTCAGGATCGACTATGCGTGGGGCGGTACGCTGTCGGTCACCGTCAATCGCCTGCCGCATTTCGGCCGTTTGAAGCCGAACGTGTACTTCGCGCAGGGTTATTCCGGACACGGCATCTCGATCGCGAACTTCGCCGGCAAGGTCATTGCCGAGTCGATCGGCGGTACGGCTGCCCGGTTCGATGCATTTGCAGATTTGCCGACACACGCGTTTCCGGGCGGCACGCTGTTGCGCTATCCGGGCATGGTGCTCGCCATGTTCTACTATTCGCTAATCGACAGGCTTTGAGACAGCACGTAGTTTCGAACCGCTTCCGATTCTTCAATACTGAGCTCGAAGCGCGGCATTCCGTTCATCTGCAGTGCGCCGCCGATCACGATGCCGTGCCATGTTGCGTGTGTTTCAGACGTTGCATAGCGAAGGTCGGGCACCGACCCGCCAAAACGGGCAATGGCGTTTTTGCCATGACAGCCTTTGCATTCCCAGCCGAAAATCTGCCGGCCGGCCTCAAGTTCTTCGGCGTCTGCTTTCAATTCCGGCTGCGTCGGCAGCGTGCGCGGCTCGACTTTCACGGATGGCATGGCCAAATCCGATTCCAGCGTGAATGCCATCAGGCGCGTCGGGCCTCGAACCTGGTCGCCGGCATGCATCTGTGGGTATGAGAACTGAACGCCACCGCCGGCTCCCACGGGCACCAGTACGTACTGTTTGCCTGCAATGGAATAGCTAACGGGCGCGGCCGTAATGTTCGAACCGGTTGCCACTGACCAAAGCGCTTCTCCGCTGTCCGCCGCGTAGGCGTTAAAACGTCCGTGCGCATCGCCCTGGAATACCAGGTTGCCGGCCGTGGCAAGCACGCCGCCATTGAACGGCAGGTCGTGAGCAACAGTCCAGCGCGGTTTGTTCTGAACCGGATCCCACGCCACGAGCTTGCCAGGGTCGAATGGCTTGCTGTCTACTACTGTTAACATTTCCAGCGTGTCCAGGAAATCACCGTTGTCGTAACCGGTCACAATTGTGGGAACGTCGATGACGGGAATGTAAACGAGCTTGAGCTGCGGGTGATACGCCATCGGATTCCAGCTGTGCGCTCCCCACATGTTCGGCCAGACAGCAACAGCCTCATCGGGCCGCGCCCAGTATTCGGCGGCCGGATCGTAAACAGGCCTGCCCGTCTCGAGGTTGATATGAGTCGCCCAATTGACCTTCGCAAACCTGTCGGCGGTGATGAGTTCGCCCGTGAGCCGGTCGAGTACATAGTGAAAGCCATTCTTCGGGGCGATCAGCAGCGTCTGCCGTTCTTTACCGCCGATAGTCAGGTCCGCGAGCACAATGTTCATGTTTGCGTTGTATTCCCAGCTGTCTTCGGGAACGGTCTGGTAATGCCAGGCGTACTCGCCCGTGCTGGCCTTCACCGCAACGACCGACGAAAGAAACAGGTTGTCTCCGCCGTCCGGGCTGCGCAGGCGAAAGTCGTACGGCAACGCGCCGGCGGTACCAAAAAACAGCAGTCCGGAAACGGGATCGTAGGTCATTTCATTCCAGGCGCTGCCGCCGCCGCCAAATTTCTCGAGAGCATTTCCCGACCAGGTCTTGGCTGCCATTTTCATTGCAGCCGAGGTGTTTTCTTCGGGCCTGTCACTCGGAACTGTAAAGAAGCGCCACTTCAGTGCGCCGTCGTTGATGTCGTAGGCCGAGACATAGCCGCGGTTTTTCTCGTACGATTCGGAGCCGGCGTTGCCGACGAATACGTTATCACCGCCAACGTAGGGCGAATCCGTGATCCTGTAGCCGAGTGCCGGATCACAGGTTTGCCTCGACCAGGCTGGCTTGCCTGTCTTTGCATCCAGCGCGATAAGCCTGCAGTCCGCGGTCGATACGAGAACCTTGCCTTGCCACACGGCGACGCCGCGATTTACGCGAGCGGCCCACGAGATGTAGGGATTTTGCGCCAGCCGGGAGCGCACATCGGGGTCGTATTGCCAGATGATACTGCCGCTTGCCGCGTCGATGGCAAACACCAGCGAGTATGCGCCGGACAGATAAATGACGCCGTCAACCACGATGGGTGTTGCGGATATTCCGTCCGGGACAGGCAGATCGCTGGCCCATGCGAGTCCGAGTTCGGCAACTGTCTTGTCGTTGACAGATCGCAGCGGACTGAAATGCTCGCCGCGAAAGTTACCGCCTTTTACGAACCAGTTGCTGCCGTCGCCGGCCTCTTCAAGCACGCGCTTCTCAGTGACATCACCGTCCGCAAAGACGAAAGTCGCGGTAAGCAGTAGTGACATCACGGAAAAGACGATCGGGTATCGCCATTGCTGCATTTTCGCGTCTCCAGATGACCGCATCAGCCCACATTGTGGATTAACTGCGGCACCAAGGCTAATCTTGAGGCCAGGTGAGAGTCGGCCGGAGATCGGGCAGAGGCACAAGGGGGAAGGGTATGAGAAAAACCAGTCTTATAAATGCAGGGCTGCTGGTCCTGGTTGGAGCCGTGGCGGTCGCGTCGGTGAACGAATCGCCCCATCCAGCGAAACTATCACGAGGCGATATTGCTGGCGAGGTATTTGATCGGGCGGAGATAATAGAGCTCACGACAAACGGCAATACGACACTGGATGTTACGTCATTCCTTTCCAGCGACAAAAAATTCGGAACGGGGATGTACAGGTCTGGAGCCGTGCGGTTCGAAATCACCGAGCCGTATGGCGTCGATGAGTTCATGTACTTTCTTGAAGGAAGCGTAACGCTGACGTCCAGCGATGGCGTGGTACAGGTTATTAACGCAGGTGAGGCCGTGACCATTGCAAAGGAGTGGACCGGCGTGTGGGACACGAAGGGATATACCAAGATTTGGGTGATTTACTCAGAGGATGGGTCCGGGCTTGAATAGCAGAATTACAACGGCGCTGCTGTGCCTCGTTATGCTGAACGCATGCGGTGAACGTGCGGCTGACAAGCGTGCTGCGGATTTTGTGTTTACGAACGCAAAAATCTACACCGTGAACGGCGCGCAGCCATGGGCCGAAGCGGTCGCGGTAAAGGGCAACGAAATTGTTTATGTCGGCGATGCGGCAGGAGCGGAAGCCCTGGTAGGCACCTCCACTGTGCGTACCGACGCCGGTGGGCAGTTATTGTTGCCGGGATTTATCGACTCGCACGTACATCCGATCGCCGGAGGCGCCTACGCAACGGCCCTCTCGCTGGATACATCCGGCTCCGTAGAGGGTTGGGTCGCAGCGATCGCAGACTACGCCGCCGAAAACGCAGATGTCCCGGTTTTGTTCGGTTACGGGTTCCTGGCGACGACGTTTGGTCCCGTCGGCCCAACGCGGCAACTGATTGACAGCATTGTTCCCGATCGACCCGTACTGATTATGGATGAAGGCTTCCACGCGGCCTGGGCCAATACCGCAGCGCTCGAAGCCCTGAATATCACGCAAGATACGCCGGATCCGGTTCCCGGCTTTAGCTACTACAAGCGCGATGCGAACGGCGATGCGACCGGCTACCTGCTGGAAGGCACGGCGGGAATGGCAATGGACAGCCTCGACGTCATCACCGAGGAAGTAGTAGTCGAGGGCCTTGGCATCATTCTCGATATCATGAACGCTTATGGTGTTACGGCCGCTTTCGATGCCGGTGTTATCGGCTACGAAGACATCGCCGCATCAGTATTGAAGCGAACCGAAAATCGCGGCGATCTAACTGTGCGGCTGGTCGGTTCGTACCGGCCTCGCGGGCCCGGGGACACAGCCGATGCGGTCGACAACGCGCTGCTGTGGGGTCGCATGATCAAGGGCGACCGCTATCGTTACAACGTATTGAAGATCATGGATGACGGCACTGTCGAGGGCCGCACGGCCGCGATGTTCGAGGACTACCAGGGCGAGCCCGGCAACAGCGGTGAGACTGTCTTTACGCAGGAAGAGATGATGTCAATGGTCATCGGGGCGGCAGAGAACGACATCGACGTGCACATTCACGCACTGGGCGAGCGCGCGATTCACGAGTCGCTGAACGCGATCGAAGCGGCGCGGCAGGCCGCACCCGAAAGCAGTACCCGGTTTGCGATTTGTCACATCCAGGTCATTACAGACCAGGATCTGCCGCGATTTGCCGAGCTTGATGTCATCGCTCAGAGCACGCCGCTCTGGGCGTCATACGATACATACGGCGAGCAGTTCGTCAGCGCAGACCAGTTCAGCCGCTTCTGGCGCTTCAACAGCCTCAGGGACCTGGGCGTGCGGCTTTCGTTCGGCAGCGATTTTCCGGCAAGCGGCGCAGGTACGCTGGGCCTGTCACCCGTTGTGCAGATTGAGATCGGGCACACGCGGCAAAATCCCGGAGAACCCGAGGCGCCGGTTCAGCCGCGAGAAACCGAGCGACTCGATATTGAGAGCCTGGTGCGCGGCTTCACGATCGATGCCGCCTACCAAATGCACATGGAAGACGAGATCGGGTCTATTGAAGTCGGCAAGAAAGCAGATCTTGTCATTCTCGATAAGAATATTTTCGAGGTCGATGCCTACGACATACACAAGACCGGGGTCGTCCTGACAATGATGGATGGCAACATCGTCTATAACCCGGCCGCGGAGTAACGCATTTTGAACGGACCAGCAATCAAGGTCGCGATCGTCACGGGCGGGGGCCATGGTATCGGTCGCGCACTGTGCCGCCGCCTGGCTAAAGACGGCGCGGTCGTCGTCGTGGCCGATATCGATGAAGCCGCGGCGTCGATCGTTGCGAACGAGATTGACGGCGTCGCCAAAGCGCTGGATGTCAGTGACGAGCAGGCAATAGCCCGGCTTGTTGACGAGGTGGAGCAAGCCCACGGCCCGGTCGGTATGTTCATTTCGAACGCGGGCGTTGGTTATGGCGATGGCGCCGGTGGCGCCACCTCCGCCGAAGGCGGCATTAATCCCATCGACGATCGCTGGGAGGCGTGTTGGCAGGTCAACGTCATGGCGCACGTTTTCGCGGCGCGAGCCCTGGTGCCGCGCATGCTGGAACGCGGCGGCGGGCACCTGGTGAACATTGCGTCAGCCGCCGGGCTGCTCAGCCAGATCGGCGATTCGGCGTATTCAGCGACCAAGCACGCGGCCGTTGGCTTTGCCGAGTCGCTGGCGATTGACTACGGTGATGCCGGCATTACTGTGTCGGTAGTGTGCCCGCAGGCCGTAGCGACCCGCATGATTGGCATTGAAGACGATTCGGAATCACTGGAGGGTGGTTTCAGGGGCAACGACGTCGACGGCATCATGCGGCCGGAGGCGGTCGCCGACATCATTGTCGACCAGGCGCTGGCCGGACGCTTCCTGATTCTCACGCATCCGCAGGTGACCACCTACGTGCAGCGCAAGGCCGCTGATCACGATCGCTGGATCGGTGGCATGCAACGGTTTCGAAAAAAAATGCTCTAGGGCGAACCGCTGTACTGCCATAGCACTGACGAGCGCTGAGCCGAACGGCAGTAGGCGAGCACGGGCCCGTTACTCTCGGCGACGATTTTCTGAAACTGTTCAATCATTTCCGGCGTAATACCGGTATTTGAAACCGGCAGATGGTGAAAGGCAATGCCGTTATTCGCGCACTCCGCAGCGATCGATGCGGCCGTGGGTTGACCGACATCTTCCCCATCCGGGCGGTTGCAAACAACCGCAACAAAGCCGTCGTTTTTTAGTGCTTCGATATCGGCCGCCTGAATCTGCCCGGCGACGCAGCACGCATCGGTGAGTCTATAGATTTGCATAGTTTTCTTATTTCTTCTGTTTAAGCAGTTCGTTGAGACCGGCGAAAGGGGTATGCGAAGACGATGGCGTCGGCTCCTCATTCGGTGCGCCGCTCCTGTATTGGTCCGCGGCTTGATACCGCGCGTGTTCATTGTCGTGACAGTACAGACACAGCAACTCCCAGTTGCTGCCGTCGGACGGGTTGTTATCGTGGTTGTGGTCTTTGTGATGCACGGTGAGCTCGCGCAAATTCTCGCCGCTGAATTCACGCCCGCAGCGCGCGCAGATCTTGGGGTACAGCTTGAATGCCTGCGCCCGGTAACCCTTTTCTCGCTGTTCCCGCTCGCGCCGGGCCGCCGCGACGATCTTGTCGCCAGCGCCAACGCTTACCGGTGTTTTTTTTGCTGACATGCCTGCAGCCTCGAATTGCTTAACATTACACGGCGTCAATCGGAATCTTGAGGTATCGGATATCGTTGTTTTCCGGGTCCGGCAGCCGGCCCGCGCGAATGTTCACCTGGATCGCCGGCAGCAGCAGCTTTGGCATTCCGAGCTGACGGTCGCGGCTTTCGCGCTTCTCCACAAACGCTTTTTCGGAGACACTCTTGTTGATGTGAATGTTACCGTCGCGCTGTGCGGCGACCGTCGTTTCCCACGCGAATTCGTCACGTCCGGGCGCTTTGTAATCGTGGCACATGAAGAGCCGGGTATTGTCGGGTAATGCGAGAATCTTCTGAATGGAGTCATACAGCTGCGCTGCGCTGCCACCGGGAAAGTCTGTTCGAGCCGTACCGAAATCCGGCATGAACAGCGTGTCTCCAACGTAGGCCGTGTCGCCAATAACGTAGGTCACGCATGCCGGTGTATGCCCCGGGGTTGCGATCACGCGTCCACTGATGTTGCCGATCTCGAATGTGTCGCTGTCATTAAACAGATGATCGAACTGGCTGCCATCGGTGGCAAGGTCAGTTAGATTGAACACGTCCTTGAATGTTGATTGGACCGCGGTAACGCCCCTGCCGATCGCAGTCTGGCCGCCGAACCGTTCCTTAAGATAGGGTGCGCCGCTGATGTGATCCGCGTGCACGTGGGTTTCCAGAATCCAGTCGATCGTCAGCCTGTTCTTGTTGACGTAAGCAACGACCTGATCCGCCGAGGCGGTTGAGGTGCGACCGGATGCGGAATCGAAGTCGAGTACGGGATCGATTATCGCGGCCCGCCGGGTCGCCGGGTCGCTGACCACGTAGGTTACCGTGAACGTTGCTGCGTCGAAAAACGCTTTTGCTTCAGGTTTTGACATGACTAACTCAATGGCTAAAACGGCTGTTTATCACAAAGTACCCGGTTCATGCACTCAGCACTGCTTCGCGAATCTTGTCAATCTGAGGCTTGAGTTTCGGCGGCGCTTTGCCCAGGCAATGTTTTTCGCGCGGACAGTTGGAGCTACGCTGGCAAATAATCGTAGCGTCACTCGCCGCTCCCTGTTCGATCCAGCCGATATTCAGAATCTTGCCGATGCTCTCAAGCTGCTTGCGGGCCTCGGTCGGGATCGGCCCTGAGCCGCCGCTGCTGTTGCAGCTCGCTTCAATCATGTCGATCGTTCGCTTGGGATCAATGCTCTGTGCAATGAGCGCGGGCGAAAGATCTACGCCGGCACACAGGACGTGCGGATTTCCGGCTGCGTCCTCACTGCGTATCGACTGGCAGCAATAAAGCCGCTTGTCATCGCCGCTTCGCAGCACCGATATTTGCGAAGAGGGTTTGGTCGAGCGGGTATTCAGCATTCGAAAGACGGCCCAATGCTGGCAGGGATCCGAAACGAGGGTCATGTTGCCCCAAGGCAACGGAATGCCGTTGCCGCGATAAACGGCTCGCAGATGACCGGGCGGGTAGGCGTCGAAATAGTGCCAGTGCGGGTAGGGAGAAACACTCGGCATGCGTCGCATAACGAGTGTCTTGGTCAGATCAATCTTGTCGCCCGCGTCAATGGCGTAGGCTTGTCGCGCGAGGAACTGCCTGAACGGGGTTTTCGGTGCGAGCAGCGCCGCGGCAAAATAGCTGCACTCGAAGTCGCGCCACGCATACAGGATATCCTTTGCGTCCACGTTCATCGATTCGGCGTCATGACGACGACCCGACACGCGCCCGCCGGAGACCTGCGGTGCACGTGCGCCATCGCCGCCATGCAGCACCATGTGTCCAATATGGTTGGCGAGATCGAATTTTAGCCTCGCCGGGTCTTTCTCCAGCTCGCGGTTTACGTACACCGTGTTCGGTGCATCGAAGAATGAGCGCACCAGCGTGTTGAGGGGTTGGTCGGATTCGCCCGTGTCCTCGAACGTGGAATTGTCGAACCACCGCACTTTGAGGCCAAGATCCCGGGCCAAAGCAAATAGATTGTCGCGGTGCATCGGGAACTGTTTCTTGCCGACAGTCTCGGCGGCACGCTCAATATCAGGGAAGCGGTTGTGGCTGGCCTCCTGGTGCGCGCGAATAAGCAGGTGGGCGAACTGTCGCCCCGTGGTCCCGGTCTGTGCAAGCAGTTCAGGGATCGCGAGCTGCAGCAGCGATTCCGAGAACAGAAAGCCGGGCTCCAGCGGCATGCCTCTGACCGCGGCAGCAGGTGCCGTGTCGATCGCCTCGTCATCAAGGGACTCATCAAAAAACCAGCTCGTTTCCTTCTGGAATATCTCGGCGATGATTTCCAGCAGGCGTTCGGAAGGGACTCGCTTGCCGTTCTCGATCATTGACAGGTAAGAAACTGACGGGCCGGCCTCGGCATCGATCTGCACGCAACGCACCGACAGATCCTCCAGCGTGAGGTTGTTGCGCTTCCGTAAGCTCTTGATTTTAGTGCCTAAAAAGTGCGCTTTTCGGCGGAGTCCCTGGTGGCTGCTCATATCGAGCCCTCTTGTGAAATTAACAGTGTAAAATTTTCGCTGTGAAATTTCATAATAATGGCGCGTACAATGGGCCGCAAGTGAATTTTTGGCACGATATCCGGTGCCCAGGGAAAAGAGGACATTGCCATGACGCGACAGGAACAGATTAACAAGCTCAAATCGGAGTGGGCGAACAGCCCTCGGTGGAAAGGTATCGAGCGCAGCTACAGCGCCGAAGACGTAGTGAAACTGCGTGGCACGGTGCAGATCGAACATACACTCGCTCGCCTCGGCGCTGAAAAGATGTGGCGTCTCGTGAACCAGGAAGAACCGCTTTGCGGGTTGGGTGCCCTGACAGGCAACCAGGCCGTTCAGGAAATCCAGGCTGGGCTGAAAGCGATCTACTGCTCTGGCTGGCAGGTTGCAGGCGATGGCAACAGCGCGGGTGAAATGTACCCGGACCAGAGCCTGTACCCGGTCGATTCAGTGCCAAAGATGGTAGAGCGCATCAACAACGCCCTGCTCCGCACCGATGAGATTCATGCGCTCAACGACGACGACAGCATCGACTGGCTGCCACCGATCATTGCGGATGCCGAGGCCGGATTCGGTGGCAATCTCAATGCGTTCGAACTGATGAAGGCGATGATCAAGGCTGGCGCGGCCGGCGTTCACTTCGAGGACCAGCTATCGTCGGCCAAGAAGTGCGGTCACATGGGTGGCAAAGTCCTGGTGCCAACGCACGAGGCCGTGGCGAAGCTCAACGCCGCGCGTCTTGCAGCCGATGTCTGCGGCGTTCCAACCGTACTGCTGGCGCGTACCGACGCCGACGCGGCAAACCTGATTACGTCTGACTCGGATGATCGAGACCATCCGTTCATTACGGGTGAGCGCACGCCGGAAGGTTTCTACCGTACGAACGCCGGTATGGATCAGGCAATCGCGCGCGGGCTCGCTTATGCGCCCTATGCGGACATGATCTGGTGCGAAACGTCGAAGCCCGATCTCGAGCAGGCAAAGATCTTCGCCGATGCTATTCACGCCGAATACCCGGACCAGCTGTTGTCCTACAACTGCTCGCCGTCGTTCAACTGGAAAGCGAATCTCGACGACGCGACGATGAAAGTCTTCCGCGAAGAACTCGGCAAGATGGGCTACAAGTTCCAGTTCATCACGCTGGCAGGCTGGCATGCGCTGAATTCCAGCATGTTCAACCTGAGCCGCGCCTACAAGCAGGATGGCATGTACGCATACTCGCAACTGCAGGAAAAAGAGTTCGCAGACGAGAAGCACGGCTTCCGTGCCGCCAAGCATCAGTCCTTTGTCGGGGCCGGGTATTTTGACGCGGTGCAGAATACGATCATGCACGGACTGTCATCGACGACAGCGCTTGATGGCAGTACCGAAGAAGAGCAATTCGTCGCATAAACCGATTGACAGGTATGTGTCCGGCAGGAGCTAATACTCGTGGAATCAGCAGCGGACAACCCTATGAGTATTGACGATCGACAACCCGTGGGCGGGTTGAGTGTATCTCGCGTGTTCTTCGATTTTGTCGAGCAGGAACTCCTGCCGGCGATCGGCTTCAAGTCAGAAGTATTCTGGAGCGGTCTTGAATCGATCGTCACCGAGCTCACTCCGGTCAATCGCTCGCTGCTGGCAGTCCGCGATGAACTCCAGCTCAAGATCGACGAATGGCATGTCGCGAGGCAAGGGAAGGCCTGGCGACACGCTGACTACGTCGCGTTTCTCAAGGATCTTGGCTATCTCGCCGACGCGGGAAAACCGTTCCAGATTGAAACCGCCAATGTAGACGCCGAAATTGCCGACATCGCCGGACCACAGCTCGTGGTCCCGGTCAGCAATGCACGTTTTGCTATCAACGCCGCGAACGCTCGTTGGGGCAGCCTGTACGACGCGCTTTACGGTACCGACGTCATCAGTGAGGACAACGAGCAGCAGCGCGAGGGTCCCTATAACCCTGCTCGAGGTGCGGCCGTTATTCGCTACGCAACGGCGTTTCTTGATCGCGCGATTCCGCTCGATGGCGTCAGCCACGCTGATGTGAATAGCTACGGGCTGGATCGTCCGGAGGCGGGTACGGCGTTCGTGGCTTCGCTCGCCAGCGGCGAAACAAGACAGCTGCAGGACCCGGCACAGTTCGTCGGTTTTTCGGGGCGTGACGAGCAGTGCGCTTATCTGTTCCGCAATAACGGTCTGCACATCGAAATCCAGGTCAATCCGGATCATCCGGTCGGCCGGGATGCGACCGCTAACGTAGCCGATGTCATTCTCGAGAGTGCGATCACCACGATCCAGGACTGTGAGGACTCGGTTGCGGCGGTGGATGCAGAGGACAAAGTCGGCGTGTACCGAAACTGGCTGGGTTTGATTCAGTGCGATTTGCAGGCAACGCTTAAGAAGTCAGGCAAGACCATCACGCGCAGGCCCAATCCGGATCGCGTCTACACGGCTACCGATGGCAGTGAACTGTCGTTATCGGGCCGCAGCCTGCTGCTGGTTCGGAACGTCGGGCACCTGATGAGGACCGATGCCGTGCTTGACGATGCGGGCGACGAGATCTTCGAAGGCATGCTCGATGCGGTAATCACAACAGCATGTGCCATGACTGATCGCAGGCGCGATGGGTATCAGCCAAACAGTTCGACCGGCAGCATTTACATCGTAAAACCGAAAATGCACGGACCGGAAGAAGTTGCCTTTACAGACAGGCTATTCAGTCTTGTCGAGGAGCTGTTCGAGCTGCAGCCGAATACCATCAAGGTTGGTGTGATGGACGAGGAGCGCCGCACCACCGTGAATCTTGCAGATTGTATTCGCGCCGTGAGAAAGCGCATCGTGTTCATTAACACCGGCTTTTTGGATCGTACCGGTGACGAAATTCATACCAGCATGCAGGCCGGGCCGGTGCTGCCTAAAGAGGCTATCAAGAAAGAGCCGTGGATCAACGCGTACGAGGACTGGAACGTCGATATCGGCATACGCTGCGGACTGCCCGGCAAAGCACAGATCGGCAAAGGCATGTGGCCAAAGCCCGACGAGATGCGGCAAATGATGGAGACCAAGCAGGCGCATCCGGAAGCCGGAGCTAACTGTGCCTGGGTGCCGTCGCCAACGGCCGCAACCTTGCATGCAATGCACTATCACGCGGTCAACGTGCGGCAGCGGCAACAAGAGCTGGCAAAAAGAAAGCTGGCAAGCCTTGACGACATCCTGACGCCACCGCTGGGCGATCTGAGTCGATTGTCGGCGAACGAAATTCAGGCCGAACTGGACAATAATGCGCAGGGAATTCTCGGCTATGTCGTGCGCTGGATTGATCAGGGTGTGGGCTGCTCCAAAGTCCCCGACATCGACGATGTTGGCCTGATGGAAGATCGGGCTACCTTGAGAATATCAAGCCAGCACATTGCCAACTGGTTGTTACATGGCATAACGAACGAGGCCCAGGTGATCGAGACGTTCAAGCGCATGGCGAAAGTCGTCGACAGGCAGAATGAGGGTGATGCATCATACGAACGCATGAGTGACGACTTCGACTCAAGCATCGCTTTTCAAGCCGCCTGTGCACTGGTGTTCGATGGCTGCAAGCAGCCCAACGGCTATACCGAGCCGCTATTGCATCGTTATCGCCGGCAGAAAAAAGCGCAGCTTGTGAAGTAAGACGTGCGGTCGGCGGTCGTGCGGCTGCACGCACTACTGGTAGCAGCTCTGCTGCCCGGCTGGTTGCTCGCTGATGACGTCGTCACGATTGCTGTTGCCAGCAATTTCGCGACAACGGCGGCGGAACTCTCGGCCGCTTTCACGGAAGTATCTGCAGTAGCGGTTCGTATCAGCCCGGGGTCTACGGGCAAGCTCTATGCCCAGATCGTCAACGGTGCGCCCTTTGATGTCTTTCTGGCGGCTGACTCACTGCGTCCCTTGTTGCTGGAGCAATCCGGGTACGCCGTGACCGGCAGTCGGCAGACCTACGCTGTCGGCAGCCTGGTTTTGTGGTCGCGTGATGAACGGCTGCGAGGCAAAGACTGTCGCGAGGCACTCCAGCAAGGCGACTATCGCTGGCTGGCACTCGCCAACCCGGCCACCGCTCCATACGGTGCGGCAGCGCGTGAATATCTTGAAAAGGCCGGCCTCTGGGAGTCGGCGTCGCAGCGCGTTGTATTCGGCGAGAACATCGCACAGACCTTGCAGTTTGTCGCAACCGGCAATGCGACAATGGGGTTCGTCGCCCTTTCGCAAACAAAGGACCCTAACTTGCCTCCCGCGACCTGCGCCTGGGCCGTGCCAGCGCCTTCGTCGACCTCGCTGCAGCAACAGCTGGTGTTGCTGGAACGGGCGGGTAGCAATGCCGGTGCCCGGCAATTTATTGAGTTCCTGGTTAGCCCGGCCGCCAGAAAGATCATCGGACGACACGGCTACATGGTGCCGGACTAATGGACGAACTGACCCGCATGTCGGTCTTTGCGCCACTGCTGCTTTCGGTGCAGCTTGCATTCGTTACCACGGTTGTACTTCTCCTTGTTGGTACGCCGATTGCCTGGTGGCTTTCACGAACGCGTTCGCGATTCAAGGCCGTCGCGCAAGCAGTCGTGGCGATGCCGATTGTCCTGCCGCCGACTGTAATTGGCTTCTATCTGTTGATTCTGCTGGGACCAAACGGCGCGATCGGAAGCTGGTGGGTACAGCTGACCGGCACTGCGCTGACGTTTTCTTTCTCGGGGCTCGTCATTGCATCCTGCGTTTACAGTTTGCCGTTCGCAGTTCAGCCGCTGCAAAGTGCGTTTGAGTCTTTGCCGCAGCAGACATTGGAGTTTGCCTGGACACAAGGTGCATCGAAACTGGATGCGTTCTTTGCCGTCGCAGTACCGATGTCGGTTCGAGGATTTATTGGAGCATCCGTTCTGGCATTCGCCCATACGCTCGGCGAATTCGGTGTCGTGCTGATGGTGGGCGGCAATATTCCCGGGGAAACGCGCGTAATTTCCATTGCCATTTACGACCAGGTCGAAACGCTCAATTATGGCGCTGCACACCAGATGTCGCTCTTGTTGCTGCTGTTTGCCTTTGTCGTGTTGTTCGGGATGTTTGTGATCAACAGACGCTGGAGCGTGCGATGAAGCGGATTGTCGGCACGGATTCGGAGGCCACGGTCACGCTGAAGCACGCCGTGCGACGCGGTGATTTTCAGCTCAACGTCGACGTGCAGATCCCAACAACCGGTATCACAGGCCTGTTCGGCGAGTCGGGCTCCGGGAAGACGACCCTGCTGCGCTGTATCGCCGGCCTCGAGACAGACCTGTCGCATGATAGTCGCCCGGTTCATGAGCGCGGCGTCGGCTATGTCTTCCAGGAGCCGAAGCTTTTCCCGCATCTCGATGTGCGCCGAAATATTGAATTCGGCTTACGTCGATCGTCAGGCCCAAAGGTCGATCAGCAGCAGGTGGTCGAGATGCTGGGCCTCGCCGAGTTGCTTGATCGCAAGCCTGACGGTCTGTCGGGCGGTGAAGCACAGCGTGTTGCCATAGCCGCCGTATTGCTGCGATCGCCGCAGCTCGTGCTGATGGACGAGCCGCTGGCGTCGCTTGATCAACGCCGCAAGGACGAGCTGCTGCCCTATCTCGACCGTCTGCACGATGAACTGTCCGTGCCGATGATTTACGTGAGTCACAGTATCGACGAAGTAAGTCGCCTGTGTGACCACTTGTTGTTGATCGACAATGGCAAGATCGTCGCCGGCGGTGAGTTGCACGAGATGCTGTCACGACTGGACCTGCCGATGTTATCGGGATCGAACGCCGGCTCCGTCATTGAGGCCAGGCCCTGGCGCTACAATTGCGACTATGATCTGACGCAGTTCAATTTCTCGGGAGGAGAGCTCAGCGTACCGGGCCTCTACGACACGAATTTGCGCAGCGTTCGTTTGAGAATAGCGGCGCACGACGTCAGCATTTGTCTGAGCAGGCCGGACGATACGACCATACTCAACGTCCTCTCTGCCGAGATAGATGACGTGCAAACGTCGGGACCTTCGTCTGCGCTGGTGCGCCTTGTCGTCGGTACTGACTACCTGCTGGCACTGGTCACGAGGCGTTCGGTTGCTCGACTTGACCTGAAGAAAGGCGACCAGGTATTTGCCCAGGTGAAGTCAGTGACAGTCAGGCGCTAGTCACAGCGATTTTCAATGCACCTGGTCTGCGAGGCAAACTGGCCAGGTTCTGCGGGTGATACGGATTGCTACTGATTGGTGGCGGCGCAAGTATCGCCCCATGAGACCGGTGTCAGATTCACGTTGTCGCAAATTTGCTACCCGGAAAGCCCCGGTAGAGAAGGGCCGTATCGGCAAGCTGCTCGCGGTGTTTCTTGTTATCCCGCTGTTCGCCGTTGCGCAAATCAACGATCCTGAAGCCGGTCAGATCGTTGCGCCTTTGTTTGGCAGTCATTTGCCGCTGCAGGTAACCATCGAAGCACCGCTGACAACGCTTACCCGAGATCGACCAGAAGAAGAATATCTTGACGGAACATTCACCTTCACCGGCGACGAAGGCGACGAGCGGACGGTCGACCTGAAAATCCGCACCCGAGGCAGCTATCGCCGGATGGAAAAGCACTGTGATTTCCCGCCAATCCGCCTGAACTTCCGCAAAAAACAGGTCGCTGATACGGTGTTTGCAGGACAGGACAAACTCAAGCTGGTTACTCATTGCCAGAACAAAAAACCGTATTACGAACAACTGTTATTGCGTGAGTTCCTTGCATACCGCATTTTTCATGTGGTGACGAACAAAAGCTACGGCGTGCGGCTCTTGCAGGTCAACTACGTTGACACTGAAGGCGCCAAGCCAATGACGAAACTCGCATTCGTCATTGAGGAAGACGAGCATGTGGCCAGGCGCGTCGGCATGAAGTCCGTCAGTATCGGTGACATAACGGACGAGGACCTGGACCGCCGGCAGCAAAATCTCGTCAATGTCTTCCAGTACCTGATCGGGAATACCGACTTCTCATTGACAAGGGGCGAGCCGGGCAAGGACTGCTGCCATAATGCCGATCTCATGTCGGCAGCCGGGGCGCCGCCGTTCACACCGCTGCCGTACGATTTTGATTTCTCCGGGCTTGTCAATGCTCCCTATGCGGAACCAAATCCGCGGTACAAATTCCGTAGCGTACGCCACCGACACTTCATGGGGCTGTGCAAAAACAATGAACTGCTACCGGACACAATTCAGCAGTTCCTTGACAAGAAGGACGCTATTTACGCCATCATTGACGAACTCGACATGCTCAAGCGACGAAGCAGGTGGGATGTAACCGCGTACCTGAATGGGTTTTACAAGGTAATTTCAGCACCGAAACACGAAGGTTCTGCGCTCTTGGCGAGCTGCTTCTAGAGGTCGCCCTGGTTTAGTCCGCCCGTCAGCACGAATACCTTAAAGTCTTTCTGCTTCAGCACGAAGGCCGCCGCGGAACTGCGCCGGCCGGTATCACAACAGACTACATACTGCTTTCCGGGATCGAGCACATTGAGCTTATGACGAAGCATGTAAAGCGGCATGTTCACGGCGCCATCCTTGTGGGAGACCTTGAATTCACTCGGCAAGCGGACGTCAAGCCATTGACCGCCGTTGGCAATGACTTTGTCCGCTTCGTCCTGGTTCAATTGCTCGAGCATGGGCTCTTTCAAAAGAGCCTGAAAGTCGTCTTTTGCCAATCGCATCAAGATGCCATCCGTCTGCATCGTTATTGTGGCGTTGCACTTTGTCTCTGAGATTAATGCCTCATCGCCGAAAGTATCGCCAACGCCCAGCGCGGCCAGGTCAATGCCCTTGCTACTCAAAGGGGTTTCGCGCGTCACCATGCAGCGGCCGCGGCTGATCACATAGAAGTAGTCGCCGTCACTACCCTGCTTGATTACGACGTCTCCGGCTTTGAAGTTAACCTGTTGCAGGCGCATGAAGATCTTCTGAATATTTGCCGGCGGTATATTCTGGAAGGCTTTGACATGAAGAAAGGCGGCCATCCAGTTTCCGCTCTCCTCGAGCTGCTCGGTATTTACTTCACCAACCTCGTAGATACCGGTCTGATCCCAGGTCAAGGTCACATCCAGAAAGTCACTATCGATACTGATGAACTTAACATCCCCTGCCGCTACGGCAGTCCGCTGGCGTGGCAGGATGGGATCGATCGGGCTACGTGCTTCATCCGTACCACCAGCGATGGTCTGAACAACTTTGTCGCCATCCTTGAGACCTATTGTTCCGGACAGCACATAGATCGCGCGCTTGTCGGTATCGCCCTTTTTGAAAAGCGTCTGGCCGCGGTGCGCTTCCAGCAATTCGATCTTGTCGAGAATCGCATGGAGCGCGGTCGTCTTCAGCCCGTTCAGTGGGGTGAGGCTCCGGAGTTGAGCAATGTCGAGTTTATCGGCCATAGATTGTGAAAGCGTACTCTTCGATACCAGTATCAGTCCAGGGTGCGTTGGAGTTTAGCATGAGGTGAGTGACCGACTGTTGCGGGCTGGAAACGCGCGGCGAGGGAGGCTGCAGGCGCTAGGCCTGTTTGCGTCGCCGCCTTGGAGCGCCTTTACTATTTCCACCTCGGCTTTTGGGCGCAGCAAAGCGGTGTTTTTTGGCACCGCCGTTGCCGGGCCCGTTCGACCGCCCGGATCGGCCGTTTTGGATCGGCTCCGCCCTGATTCGGGGATCCACTTCATAACCCGGAACGACTTCTTTGGTGATTTCTGAGCCGAGCATTTTCTCGATGTCGCGCAGTAGCCTCAGCTCATCGACGCAGACCAGCGAAACAGCCGCACCTTCGTGTCCCGCCCGGGCGGTTCTGCCGATACGATGCACATAGTCCTCAGGGACGTGCGGCAGCTCGTAGTTCACGACGTGCGGCAAGCGTTGGATATCGAGACCCCGTGCGGCAACATCGGTCGCCACCAGTACACGCACGGAACCGTTCTTGAAGTCCTGTAACGCGCGAGTTCTCGCGCCCTGAGATTTGTTGCCGTGAATTGCAGTCGCCGTGATGCCGTCCGACTCGAGCTGCGTTGCAAGACGATTGGCGCCGTGCTTGGTGCGCATGAAGACGAGAACCTGCCGCCAGTTTTCCTTGCCAATGCGGTGCGAAAGCAGTTCGCGTTTACGATTCTTGTCGACCGGGTAAACAACCTGACTGACTTTATCCACCGTTGAGTTTTCTTGTGCAACCTGGATCTCGGCCGGTGAATTCAGCGTGCTTGCGGCAAGCTGCTTTATTTCCTTGGAGAAGGTCGCCGAGAATAAAAGATTCTGACGCTCCTTCGGTAGCACTTTCAAGACCTTTCGAATATCGCGGATAAAGCCCATGTCGAGCATTCGATCGGCCTCGTCGAGCACCAGCACCTCGACCGCCGAAAGGTCAATGGTGCCTTGCTGCATGTGATCAAGCAGTCGACCGGGGGTCGCTACAACAACATCGACGCCTTTTCGCAGCCTGCTGATCTGGGTATTGATGCTGACGCCACCGAAGATGACGCCGGTCCTGAATGGCAGATAACGACCATAGTCACGCACGCTCTCTCCGACCTGTGCCGCGAGTTCACGCGTCGGTGTCAGAACGAGGGCCCGTATTTTGCGACGATTGATTTTGCCAAACTGCAGTCGCTGCAATAGCGGCAGCGCAAAACCTGCCGTCTTGCCGGTGCCCGTCTGGGCGCCTGCCAGTAGGTCGTGGCCTTCGAGTATGTGAGGAATTGCTTGCTGCTGGATCGGGGTAGCTTCGCTGTAGCCCTTTTCTTCGACCGCACGCAGCAGTTCGGCCGACAGGCCGAGTTGATTGAATAACATTGTATTTTTGCTCCAGGTCGCCTGACCGCTCGCGACGGGTAGTCGCTTGGGGTTCGGTCCAGGCTGGGAATTCTTTAAAGGCTCCGAAACCCGCGAGATTGCTGGGGCCGGAGTAAGTGGCGCAGACCGATGTGCGCCAAGACGCGGCGGACTATAACAGAGTGGCAGCCAATTGGAAGGGCACAGTGCGGTACGATACGTCAATTCGACTAATACCCGGCGATGGCTATGGCGACAAGTGACAGATTGGTGGGCGTTATCGGCGGCATGGGCCCTGATGCGACGATCGACTTCATGTCGAGGGTCCTGAAGAAGACGCCCGCCGCAAAGGACCAGGATCATATACGTATGCTCGTTGACCACAATCCACGGGTCCCGAGTCGGCAGTTGGCGAAGCGTGGCGATGGCGAGAACCCCGGTCCTGTTCTGGCAGAAATGGCCACTCGTCTTGAAGCGGCTGGTGCTGACTTTATCGTGATGCCCTGCAACGCTGCACACGCCTGGCAAGACGACATCGTCGCGGCTATAAATGTCCCGTTCATCAGTATCATCGAGGCATCCGTGTCGAGAGCACTGCAACTTGCTCCTGATAATGGTGCTGTCGGCGTATTGACGACGCCAGCTTGTTTTGCGTCAGGCCTGTACCAGGAAGCGCTCGACGATGCGAACCGCGAAGCCATCTTGCCGACGCCGGACGAACTGGCCGAGGCCATTGCGCTTATTGACCGCATCAAGGCCGGCGACAAGTCGGAGCCCGTCGTGGCAGGTTTGTGTGAGCTGGCCGAACGACTGTTGTCGCGCGGCGCGACAAACCTGATTGCGGCCTGCACCGAGTTGCCATTAGTGCTGAAGCCGTCAATGTTCACGGTACCGCTGATTTTATCAACCGACGTGCTGGCCGAAAAGACGGTTCTGCTGGCGTTGGCGAACGAACCCTTGCCTGAACAATAAGGAACAGGAAATGCAGTTATCCCAATTTCCGCGTGTTTCCCTGGCGCATCTTCCTACGCCGCTCGAACACCTGCCCCGCCTGAGCGAGCATCTCGGTGGTCCGCAGATCTACGTCAAGCGTGATGATTGCACCGGACTCGCGACGGGCGGTAACAAAACGCGGAAGCTTGAGTATTCGATGGGGGAGGCCCTGCAACAAGGTGCCGACACGATAGTCACGGTCGGGGCCGTGCAGTCGAATCATGTGCGCCAGACGGCGGCCGCCGCCTGCAAGCTCGGTTTGAAGTGTGAAATATTGCTGGAGCACCGCGTGAAAAAGCCGAGCGATCTCTACAGGAACTCGGGCAACGTATTCCTGGATCGAATTTTCGGTGCCAACTTGCGCGAGTACGACAATGGAACTGACTTCGATGCGGCGATCGCGGCGGTTGCCGCGGAGGTTAGGTCTGCCGGCGGCGTGCCCTATATCATTCCCGGTGGTGCCTCGAATCCCGTTGGCGCGCTCGGCTATGTCGGTTGCGGTCTCGAACTGCTGCAGCAGTTCTCGGACCTTGCCCTGAACGTCGACCACATTGTCACGGCGACGGGCAGTGCCGGCACTCACGCAGGCCTCGCGGTCGGTATCCGCGGTGGCGACAGTGATTTGCCCATCCTGGGCATCGGCGTCAATGCACCGCAGAACGAGCAGGAAGAGCGCGTCTACTCACTCGCTTGCGAGACCGCGGATCTCGTTGGCGCGTCGGGCGCTGTTGCGCGCGACGATATTGTCGCGGACTGCAACTATATTGGCGCCGGTTACGGCGAGCCGACTGAATCGATGAACGAGGCTGTCCTGATGCTGGCTCGCCTCGAGGGTTTGTTGTTTGACCCGGTCTATAGCGGCAAAGCGCTCGCCGGCATGATTGACTACATCCGCAACGGTCGCTTCCCGGATACCAGCACAATCGTCTTCTTGCATACGGGCGGCGCGGCGGGCCTGTTTGCCTATGCGGACAGATTGAGCCTCGAATAACATGCCGCCTTTCGAGAACGCGCGCTACTTTCGAAGTTCGGACGGACTTCGGCTTTACTACAGGGACTTTGCCAGCAGCAAAGGCGGCACGCCTGTTCTCTGTCTTCCGGGACTGGCGCGCAACAGCAGGGACTTCGAGGATCTCGCTAGCTACCTGAGTGATCGGCGCCGCGTGCTTACACCGGACTTCCGCGGCCGGGGTCTTTCCGACTACGACCCTGAATGGCGCAACTACCATGTGTCTACCTATGTGCAGGACGCCTGGACACTACTCGATTCATTGGCCATCAAGAAAGTCATTGTGGTTGGCACCTCGCTCGGCGGAATTTGCGCCATAGCAATGTCTGCGCAGCAGAACGAAAGAGTCGCGGGCGTGGTGTTGAACGACATCGGACCGGAGGTTAGTCCTGCGGGAGCAAAACGGGTGAGAGAATATGCGGGTCGTGCGCAGCCCGTGCGCAGCTGGGACGAGGCGATCGCGCAATTCCGGCGCACCTACGCGCATTTCTTTCCCGGACTGTCAGACCTCGGCTGGCAGAAACTCGTGCATCGTGGTTACCGCGAAAACGAACATGGCATTCCGGAGCTCGATGTTGACCTCAATGTAGGGGAGGCGGCACGCAGACTAAAACCTAAGACAGGTGACCTCTGGAAGATGTTCGATACATTGTCGAATACACCGGCTGTTTTACTCTGGGGCGTTCTGTCGGATTTTTTGACCGAGGATATCGTCAGGAAAATGCAGGCTCGCAAACCCGACCTCGAGGTTGTATCCGTTTCAAACCGGGGGCATGTTCCCCTGCTGAACGAGCCCGAATGCAGGGCCGCGATCGATAGCTTGATTGACAGGGTTTGGTAAGGCGATTCATTTCGATTGGCGGCTCATTGCTTCCAGCATCTTCCTGAGGAGTTCGTTGTTTTCTGACTGCAGGTCGCGATTCTCGCGGGCAATCGCGAGTAATTCATCTTGCAGCCCCTCCGCCCGATCGATGTTCGCTTTGGCCTTCTCATTAATAGCGGCGGAATCGTCCATCAATGAGCGTGCTTTCTTCGCCTGTTTGCCAACAGCAATAAACACGAAGATGATCAGAGCGATCAGGAATATCCAGATTCCGTAATTCAGCATGAACGAAAGGCCACCGTAGGAGGTGCCGCTGTTGTACATATTCGTGATCGATTTTTGGAATGTCGTAGTGTCGACCCAACGGGCCTCCGCTTTGGAGTAGTGCAGGGTCTGACGATCGGTAAGCCAGTAGTAGTAGACTTGCGAAGACAGGCGGTCTTCCGGCATTTCGGTCAACCTGAAGTCGACCAACCCTGTGTGCGAGTAGCCGGTTTCAAAGCCCGCTGATTCGGCCGGTCTGACCAGGACACCGACAATGGTAAGTTCGCCATCGTAGGGAAGATCCGTGTCCTCGAACCGGTACGCGCTGTCGCCAATCGCTTCGAACCGCGCGGTACCGGGGAGTGACGCAATATGGGCTTCCCATGCTTCGAGCAGGGAATCCCGATCAGGTTGTGCGAGCACATCGTGGCCCACGATTGAGCACAAGAGCAGGAGGATGAGTGTCGGCGTGGTTCGCATGATGAATCTCTAGCTGATTTGCCTATTAAACGATTTGAACCCCTCTCCAGAATGCCACACGACCCGCGATTTGTTTAGCCGCATCCTTGGGGTTTTCGTAATACCAGGCGGCGTCCGTGTTCTCGGCGCCGTTAACATCAAGCGTGTAATAATTCGCTGTACCTTTCCACGGGCAGCCTGTGGTCTTGTTGCTGGGTTTTAAGTAGGATTTATTTACGGAGTCTAACGGAAAATAGTGATTTCCTTCGATAACCACCGTGTCGTCTGATTCGGCGACTACTTCGTCATTCCAGATTGCTTTCATTACGGTGCCGTTCCTTCTGAATCGTGATTTTTCAGATTGTCAGCAAGGAGACTGGCAATCAGGTGCCAAACCTTGCCGTTAGCGCCCAGCCCAAAATGCGAACTGTTGACCTCGATATTTCGGGCCTGCTTGTTGTAGGTGTCAATACTGGCCTGCCAGGCAACGATGCCATCCGCCTTGCTGTATATCGACGTAACAGGCTGCCTGATACCGATAGAGTTGCGCGCGTGGACTTCTTTTTCGAACTCATCCAGGTCCAGGTTCGACATTTCCGCGAATCGGCGACCGACCGTCGTGTATTTCGGGCCGCCAATGATCGGCGTACCCATTGTTATGACTTCTCTGACGTAGGGCTCGAACAGCCTGGCCACTTCCCTTGCCGAAACGCCACCCAGGCTCCAGCCGATCAGGGTCACCGGCGCGTTGCCGAGCGTATCGTAAATTTCACGTGTTCGTTTTCCGACGCGTTGAATGTCATTCTCCACATCGCCGCGATTTTGTCCCTGCGCCCAGTCGTAAACATTATAGCCAAGGTACTCAAGATAACGGCCGAGCGGTCGCATCGATCGTTCGTCGGTTCCGTAGCCCGGGATCAGCATCACCGGCCTGCCGTCACCTCTGGGTGCCGAGGCGAGTTGAGGTGCCCGGTAAAGCACTGACGCCCAGTCCAGCGGTGCACGCAGTTCCAGCAGTGTTGCCAGCCGGCCCGGCGGCTCGAAATTTGCGACATAGTCTTGCATGACTCTTATCCTAAAGGTTCACCTATGAACTAACTGGATTCTAGGTGACCCGTAGACGGTTCACAAGTGAACTGTTATCCTGAGACCATGAAAACGGGGAAAAAGCTCGAAAAAACACGGGGTTTCGACGTCTGGCTGGCGGTCGCCAGGACGAACGTAAAAGTGCATCGTGCGCTAAACCAGTCGCTCGGCGAGCTGGATCTGTCCCTGGCTCAGCACGAGATCCTGCTGTCAATCTGGCAAAAGAGCGGCATCACGCAAAAGCAGCTGGCGGAGAGCCTGCTGGTTGTCAAGAGCAACGTGTCAGCGCTAATCAGGAAACTCGAGGCGAGGGGTCTCGTGAATCGCGACTGCGATCCCTGCGACTCGCGCAACAAGCGCATCAGCCTGACTGAAGCCGGCAGAAAGCTGGTGCAGCAGTCTTTCGAGCGCCAAAACAGGATTATCGGCGCCATGGCCTCGGTGATGAATGATAAAGAGCTGCAATTGACTGGCGACGTAATGGCGCGTGTTGGCAAAGCGCTCGACCAGCTACCAGCGAAGCAGGGATCGAATACGCAATAATCAGCTAAACATCAGCGGTTCGTCAGGTCAGTTGACTGATCCCCCGGTAAGGTGAAAATCATGCCAGTTCCGTCTGCAAGAGACAGGAGGATGCAATCATGAAACCCAACACCCGATCCGCCAGCGGCGCATTGCTGATGTTAGTAGTCATACCTGTCATCGTTGGATTACTTGCCTGTATGCCGGTACCGATAGGGGACCCCGAGCGCAGCCGCATA
>JBATHK010000073.1:0-22452 GCA_049666725.1 Woeseiaceae bacterium | reverse complement strand
AATTACTTCGTTTGATTGACTATTTTGACGGGCCGCTTCCTCTGAGATTGAAGGGATACGGTCGTTGGGTTTTCCAAAGCGCGTCGTGATTTGTTCTTCAATATCGGTGTCATGAACACCCCAAGCGACAGGTCCTGTGAAAGGATAGGTTAAGAGCCGCTGTAGATCGATTGGTGCTTCGGCAGCCTGTGTTTCCTTGTCGTTACATACCGCAACTGACGGCAGACCAAGCAACATGAAACTGAATATCGCGAGAATCTTCATTGGACTATTCCTTGAGCTCAGTCTTATTCAATGACCGCTTCGGGTCATTTGCAGACCCCCATGATACCCCGAAAGCGGCCGTTCGAGCGGCTGGTATGGGGGGTATAGCGGACCTCGCCATTCGCCGAACGCGGCCGTTCGCCAGTGATAAGTTTTGGGAAGAACCCAGGGAGCTCGAGCGGCAAGTGCTGGCCGGTTCTTTCTGCCCAGGCGGAGTAGGGCGCCAAGATCTATGCAACAGTCAAGGTCCTAGCCATAAGCGGCATTATCGCTACTTAGTTGAAAGCGAGCAGGGCGGGGGGATTCCTCAACTATTTCGCCCAGCCGCTGCGAGGCCAGGTGCATCTCTTCGGACATAAAGAATTATTCTTTTGACTGAAAGAAATGCTGCGCGTGCGGTGTGTTCTTGCTGACCAAGTCCTGGAAAGCGGCTTGTAGGAAGGACGGCGAAAACGGACGTTTGCAATAGGCGCTATCGCCGGGTGTTTGTTTTGAATTGGTGACAAACATCGGAACTGCCGATGGATTCCGTTTTCTTAAGTGTTTCCACCACGACGTTGCGAGTTGACTGTCCTGGTTGACCACCACGATGTCGCACATTGCAGCTTGGTTCGGCTCACGCAGTTCGTAGTCAGCGGCCAGATCGGGCGTGCTTTTCATCGTGCTTTTGATCACAGCGACTTCATGACCCAGTAGACCGAAGTAGGTGATACAAAGTTTCTCGGTGCGCTTCTTCCCAGGCTTAAGCATTAGTACAGACTTCTGGTTACGTGGATGGCGTCATTTCATCACTAATTGATCTCGCACGGAGGTGCCTTGCTGGATCTTCCATCCAGGATTCCTGTGACGCAGATCACATAAGCGGTTGGTTAAGTCGTAGGGCGAATACGAGTGCGGTGCAGGTCTGCCTGCTTCAGCAACAATAGCAACAGACCTCTTCGCAATTGCCCGGTTTTGGTTCTCGACGATGTCAAACCGCATCAGAATCGACGGAATCCGATGCTGAATACGTCATTTCATTCGATTGGTTGCAGATCGGAGGTAGTATGCGCCGCTGCCGTGGGGCGCCAGATAAGTGGTTGACGCCTAAGTTTGTGTCAAAAGTGAAGGATCGCCTGAGGGAGTAGGGCGGCAACTTTGGGTCAGAACTTAGGTCCTTCGGGTCCATGCTTTGATGCATCAGTGTGGACCAAGGTTCTTCCGATTGGCGTGCCCAAGTTTGCTAAACCACGTCGCGCCGCCTACCATTTCTCGATCCCGCAAATTATCGGTGTCGGGCCATACTTTTTAGGAGAGTCGCCCCTTGGCAGGATCCAGCCTTTTCACACTGCTTGATGACATTGCCACATTACTTGACGATGTTTCTGTCCTGACCAAAGTCGCGGCAAAGAAAACGGCCGGTGTACTTGGCGACGATCTCGCGCTGAATGCCGAACAGGTTTCGGGTATCCGGGCAGAGCGCGAACTTCCCGTTGTCTGGGCCGTTTTCAAGGGTTCGGCGATCAACAAGGCGATTATGGTACCCATCGCATTGCTACTCAGCGCCTTCGCCCCCTGGATTATTATGCCATTGCTCATGCTCGGCGGCGCGTATCTCTGTTTTGAGGGATTCGAAAAAGTCACACATCGCTACTTGTACGCATCAGCCGAGGAAGAAGAACACAAAAAGCGTTTGGAGGCGGTCGCTGACAAAAGTGTCGACATGGTTGCGTTTGAGAAAAGTCGGATTCGCGGCGCGATTCGCACTGACGCCATCCTCTCAGCAGAGATCATTGTCATTGTCCTCGGCACGGTGCAAGAGGCAGACCTGATTACAAGGATTACGGTTCTGACCTTCCTTGCTGCCGCAATTACTGTCGGCGTCTATGGCCTCGTCGCGGGCATCGTCAAGATGGATGATGTCGGCATGCACCTGATAGAAAAACAGGATAGAACGCGCCTGGCGAGTTTTCAGCGTTGGTTCGGCGCGTGGATACTGCGCATGGCGCCGAAGTTAATGAGCACGCTGTCAATTGTCGGCACCGCCGCTATGTTCCTGGTCGGCGGCGGCATCCTCGTGCATGGCATGCCGATAGTGGCAGAAGGCTTACATATCGTTGAAGTTTGGGCACACAGCTTGCCGGCGGCCGGCGGGATTGCTGGCGTCATCGCATCGATACTCTACAACGGCCTTTTCGGCTTTATCGCGGGCGGCGTAATCGTGGGCATCTACCTTGGCTTCAAGCGCTTGTTGCCGAATCGCGCAGCCAACCATTAGTGGTTTGGCCCCCGAAAATTTTGTTCGAGGTCACTCTCGTGGCCTTCAATCCGACCAAGTGCCGATAGTTGGGGGGCGTGCCGGTCTATCCAACTCTTCGGCAAAAGTTAAGGAAGTTGGCGAGAAGGAGCCTTTGCATAGAGTTTAACCGGTCGGTGAGGGCACCGGTTCGGTGGCCTGGGATTGCCCTCAGGCGCCGTCAATGAATCTGCAATGCTGGATTCCGATCAAACGATTCAAGAATCTCGGTACGACCCACATTTTCAGCAGGTTTCGCGCGGCAACTACGGATTGTCAGCAGCCGAGAACCGCTATACGTTTGCCATTAGGCCAAATTGTAATTGCACGCGCGTCACGATTGTAAGGTGACCAGGCGATGATGCTGCCGCACCTGGCCCCGTGGCAGCGGCTCCGGCCGCCACAAGTATGTTGGCGCAAGGAGAAGGGTTATGCCTGTTAACCTCATACCAAGAGACGTCTCTTCCGATCTTGCCGGATTGAACTCGGTCTTGATCGCGTCCTGTCCCGTTTGTCCGCCCATGTGTCTTGCCATGCAGAAGAAAGAACCCTTCATTGAGTTCTTCAAACATGGAGTAAAGACCGCCGCATTTGAGGACTACATCCAGTCTATTCGCGATACGCTGGGAGAACGCGGCGTTCGGACGGGCGTCTTTTCCATTCACACCCCAACGCCAATGATGTGACTGTGGACAGAGCGGCAGCGCAAGCGCCTTAAGAAGCGCGCCAAAGACTACGAGGCGGTGCTGGTCCTGGCCTGTGATTCCGGCACGGAATCGGCAGATGAATTGGTGCTGTGGTCCTGACGGTCGTCCGGACTTCGACAAGATGATGAGATACATGGCCCGACATGACCGCGCCAGCAAGTTCGACGCCGCGGGATGGGCATTGTTCTTTATTTGGGTAGGAATTGCCTGGCTTGCCGAGGTCAGTATAGCGGTCGGTTTGCTGGGAGTAGCCGCTATTACCTTAGGCATGCAGGCGATTCGCAAGATTTCCGGCGTGCGCGTGGAGGGTTTCTGGGTCCTTGTAGGACTTGGCTTCGCGGTGGCGGGATCCTGGCAGTGGTTTGATGTTGGGAAGCCGTTGGCGCCCTTAGTACTGATCGCTATTGGCGTCGCTTTGCTCGTTTGGAGAGTACGGCCATGGTCCAGGCACAGCGACGAGAGATAATCCAACCCCCTGCGGTTTCCGCTACGAATCGCCGCCGCTCTCAGCGATTGCCGCGACCACTTCGACTCACGCTTGTTGTGATCGCAGCCGCCGCCGTGTTTGCCGTTATTGTCCTCTGGCCGGCCGGGCGTTTGGGCTGGGTAGCCGGTTGGTTCTATGTTGGCATTGTCACACTGTTTTTCCTCGTCAATGTTATCTACCTCGAGCGCGTAAATCCGGAGTTGATCGACGCCCGAATGCGTATGGGCAAAGGAACTAAAGGCTGGGATATCGCCTACGGTGTCATTGTTGGTCCGATCTTGATATCGATTTACGTCGTCGCAGGCCTAGATGCAGTTCGATTCGAGTGGTCGACGATGTCTCCATTATTCTGGCCGATCGGACTGATACTATTTGTACCGGGTATGGCCCTTTTCTCGTGGTCGATGGGTGTGAATCCCTTTTTCGAGAAAACCGTCAGGATCCAGACGGAACGCGGTCATCGGGTGATCGACACTGGACCGTATGCATTTGTTCGTCATCCCGGGTACGTGGGTTTCTTCGGCTGGTGCCTGTCAGCGCCACTCCTGCTGGGTTCCTGGTGGGCCTTTGTGCCGGCAATTCTGTCGGCCATCGGACTTGTTATCCGAACCGCGCTCGAAGATCGGACCTTGCTGCAAGAACTAGAAGGCTATAAGCCGTATTCGGAACGCGTCCGCTATCGCCTGTTCCCGGGGATCTGGTGATTCGATGAACTCGTCCCTGAGCGCCCCCTAAGGCAAACGTGTGCTAAAGGACCTGGATCTTAAGAAGAACTCCCTTTCACTGTACTTCGTGATTGCCTTTGCGCTGCCTATCGTCACGACGATCATCGTCGTGCTGGTGGCAGGTGCACCATCGCCTCGTGGTCACGGAGATGTCCGTAGCGGCTCTGGTGGTCGTGATGGGGATGGTCCATGCGCCCACGATCGCAGCCATTGCCGTGGTATTCCGAAGCCAGCGTTTCACGGGCGGACAATTGTCATTTGTGTCGTTTGCTTTGACATCGGGTGAGACTATTGTCTGGAATGCGGCGTTTTCAGCTGCGGTGATCGGGATTGTTGCTTTCCTGTTGGCACGGAATAAGGATCTGATGGGGCGATGAACGTGTGGAACGACTCGCCGGCGAACATAATTATCGAATACGAATTTAGGGGTTGAGCGAGGGGGGCGGTTAATTTCTTCAACAACTGTGCTTGAGTCAGGGTTGGCTCGGCTGTTCGTAACGCCTGAGCGCCGCACGCTTTAGAGCGTGGATACGTTAAACTTGTAAGATCATGTCACCATCCAGACATATTGCTGGTCGGCATCAGCGAGCCATCGACCGGCTCGTGGAGGCCTACCAAGACGACGACCGCTTCGTCGCACTGATCATTGGCGGCTCGGTCGCGAAGGGCTATGCGCGCCCCGATTCGGATGTGGATTTCATGATCGTCGCGACCGATGGGGAGTTTTCTCGCCGCGACACGGCCGACGATCTGTTCATCAACCGCCGCGATCTCTGTGACTACGACGGCGGCTTCGTCGATGGGAAAGTGATCGACCTGGCGTATCTGCGGGACGTCGCCGGATTCGGAAACGAACCCTCCCGCGCGGCGTTCCAGGGCGCGTTCGCGGCGTTTTGCCACCAGCGGGAGGTAGAGGACCTGCTGCCCACGATTCCTGTCTACCCTGAACAGGATCATGACCGGCGTATCAAGGCGTTCTACTCAATGGCGTTCATCCAGAACTGGCTGATGGGTGAGGCCACACGGCATGACAACCCTTACACCATCTTGCGTGCTGCGTCGCAGCTTGCACTTTACGCCGGTCGACTGATTCTCGCTCACAACCGTACGCTGTACCCGTACCACAAATGGCTGACCCAGGCTCTCAAGGAGGCGCCGGACAAGCCTGACGGATTCATCGCGTCGCTGAACGCGCTGAACGTGACGCCGTCTGCGGAGATGGCTGGGCAGTTGTTCGACGGGCTCCGCCGGTTCCGAGACTGGGGCGTTCAGGACATCGAGGCCTACACGTGGTTCATGCGGGAGGTGGAGTGGGGCTGGCGCGCCGGGACGCCGTCGCTGGAGGACCTCTAGCCGACAGGCCAGGCGCCTGAGATGAAGGAGGGCACCATGATCTGTGCAAAAGTTAGGGCCCATTTTCGTGTCAAAAGTCAACGCCGAACTATTGAATCACTGCCGGGCAGTCAGATCTAGCGGAAGTACCACCGAGCGCCAAGACTAAAAGTGTCCGTATCACCGGCAAAGTCCAGGCTCACTCCGGCCGATATTTGGTCCGTAAAGTAGTAATCGCCTGCAAGTTGCAGATACGTATCGCTGTTATCCAGGTTGATATGATTCACCGATCCGCGGATCTCGAACTGCGGCGCCAAGAACCCGCGAGCGCCCGCCGAAAACGCGAAGCCCGAATCGTCGGCGTCACCGCCTGGTGTATCCACCTCGGCCCGAACCAACCGCAGTGTGCTCACGAGGTCGAAGTCCTCCGAGTAATTCCACACGTAACCGCCACCGATCTCCAATAGTGTTGAATCAACGTTATTGTTGAAATCCAGTGCCGTCAGGGCACCAACGATAATCCACTGTCCGTCGAGCTCGTAGGATCCGGCCAACCGGAAGCCGTCGCCACCACTAGTGTCGACATCGACAAAACGAAGCTCGGCAAAGGAATAGCTGAGATCACTTGGCAGCTTTTGCTGAGTTGTTTGCGCTGCAGCTGTTGTCTGGATAGACAATGCTGCGAGTAGTAGTAGTAACTTTTTCATTAATTCGTCCTATGTCAGTTGCCCAAACTTGATAGCCAGAGGTCGGTGACGCTCCAGCACGGCGCGAATCCTAACGCCGCACTTCTTCCGATGTCCAATCGCTGCCGCGCATGCCGTTGGTGGAGTCCTAAGCCATAGCCTAGAAGCGAAATACGAGGCCCGCGCGCGCCTCCCACTGCGTAAGGGTCCTGGCATCTACCCGTATCAGGCAGGCGCCAGCGCCATCGATACTGCTGCAAAAAATGTTGCTGTCGTCGTCGACAAATGTCGTGAACGCGCGTGCCTCGAGTCGTACCCCCAGTCTTCCGCTGGCATTCAATTTAACGCCACCGCCGAATGATGCCGAGAAGAAACTCTCAGAGTCGGAGCCGGGGAGCTCTGGATCAAACCGGGATACTCCGAGAGTCAATGCGATAAACGGACGCATATTGTCACCGTCAAACAGATACGTACCGCCGAAATGGAAATACTCGATGTCCATATCGATGGTCGGGTCATTGACCAGAAAATCCTGCGTGTCCGCGTCGGTACGCTGCCGGGCGTAGAGCAGCTCGTATTGGCCATTTGCGTTAGTCTCGATATTGAAGAGGATTCCCTCGGCGCTGGAGTCGTTCAGCTCAACGCGGCCGGAACCGTCCTTTTCATCAAAGCTCCCACCCATCCGATACGCGGCGTAAGGCGTAACTTCAAACCTGAACGGTTCGTTCTGTTCTGCGGTTGCGGGCGTGCAAAGTGACATTGCGACGGCAAAGCCAACAGACACCTTCGTAACAAAATCACGGCAGGTCAATTTGTCACACCCAGAAGTTCGATACACGATCAATCATCCAATAGCTCACTACGCTGCCGATTATAAAGCCAGCAGCTGCGCCAATACACAAAGGGCAGGCTAGCAGTCGACATTTTTGACGTGAAAGAGCGGTCTCTGACTCGCCGGACGGGGCAGGGCGCCGGGATTTGTACAATAGTCAAGATACGGCACATGCCGGGGGGTTAGTGCTAGAGTTCCACCTTGATTCAAAGCACGGCGAAATATCAAATCTTGCCTTCCTCAAAGAATTTTGGCGATCTCCAACTGAAACCAGACTTGCTCGGCAACCTTGCCGATCTCGGTTATGCCCAGATGACGCTGGTTCAGGCCGAGACGCTGCCGCTGCTGCTCGCTGGCGCAGACGTGCTGGCACGTGCGAAGACGGGCAGCGGAAAAACAGCCGCCTTTGGTCTCGGCATACTCAACAGGCTGGATATGTCATCGTTCGCGGTGCAAGCGCTGGTGCTATGTCCAACCCGGGAATTGGCCGATCAGGTCGCCCGAGAAATCCGCCGGCTAGCCCGGTCGATCCCGAACATCAAAGTCATGAGTGTTTGCGGAGGTGCGCCGTTACGCGATCAAACCGCATCGCTGCAACGCAGTTCTCACATCATTGTCGGTACACCAGGGCGCGTGCACAAGCATTTGCGCAGCGGCAATATTGATCTCGGTTCTCTCCAGGCATTGGTACTGGATGAAGCAGACCGAATGTTGGATATGGGATTCATGGATGAGATTGATGCGATCCTGGCGTACGTTCCGGCGAAGCGGCAAACGCTGTTGTTTAGCGCAACGTATCCCGAGGCGATCGCTGATATCAGCAGAAGAGTGCAGCACGAGCCGCGCACGGTTGATGTGACCGATGACGAGTCGCCCGCGCATATTACGCAGACATGGTGTTCTGTGACCCGGGAAAATCGAAAGGTAGAATTGGTGCGGACATTGCGGGCGTGGGGTGGGGCGCTCAACCTCGTGTTTTGTAACACTAAGGTCGATTGCGCCGAGGTTGCCAGGCATCTTCAGGCCGAAAAGATTATTGCGATTGCACTACACGGCGATCTCGACCAGGCACAGAGAAACCAGGTCCTGGTTCGTTTCTCAAATCGGAGCGCGAGCGTGCTGATTGCCACCGATGTTGCAGCCCGTGGACTGGACGTGAAAGATATCGATGCAGTCTTCAATTACGAATTACCGCAACAACCGGAAGTGTATGTTCACCGCATCGGTAGAACCGGTCGTGCCGGGAAAACGGGCATCGCGGTAAGTCTCGTTGAGGAACGCGAGATGTGGCGACTGCAAGAAATCGAGAAGTCGCTCCCGGATACGCACATTGAGCAACGCGGCATTCCCGATGCGAAACGCGGGGACGAAACACTCCTACCATTGATGACCACAATCCAGATCAGCGGCGGGCGAAAAAATAAATTGCGGCCCGGTGATCTGTTGGGTGCTTTGACAGCGCAAGGCGGCATCCCCGGAGACGCAGTTGGCAAGATCGACCTGTTTGATACCGTCAGCTATGTCGCCGTGCAGAACAAACAGGTGTCGAAAGCATTACGGCAGCTAAGTGATCGGCCAATTAAGGGCAGGAAATACCGCGCACGGGCCAGAACATAGCGGTCATACCTGTCGCGACGGCTTTAAGGATCTACCCGCAAGACGGTGAGAAACTACGTGCGGTATGCTATGCGTAGGCCCGCTGTATCGCCGGCATACTACGAGGTTCCTGCCATGAAGAAGGTCGCCACCGCACTAGTTGGGCTAGTCGCAATTGAACACATCTACATTCTTGTTCTGGAGATGTTTCTTTGGACTAAACCGGCAGGACTACGGGCGTTCGGTCTTACTCCGGAGTTCGCCGAACAAACTGCCGTGCTCGCTGCGAACCAGGGCTTATACAATGGGTTTCTTGCGGCCGGGCTGATCTGGAGCCTTATTCGCAAAGATGACGGACTGCCGCTGCGAGTATTCTTTCTGGGTTGCGTAATTATCGCCGGCGTCTTTGGTGCGATTACAGCAAAGCCATCTATTCTGTTTGTGCAAGCGGTTCCTGCTTTGATCGCGCTGATACTGACGCTGCTCGCACAAAGACAAACTGAGGGACAACAATGACTTCGAAATCAGCGAACACGATCGAGAGACGAGGCCACTGCCTTTGCGGCAAGGTGAACATCATGGCGAAGAACGCGAGTAGCGACGTGGGCGCATGCCACTGCAAGATGTGTCGCCGCTGGGGTGGCGGCCCGTTTATGGAAATAGACTGCGGCACGGACGTCGAATTTGACGGCGAGGACTATGTCTCGGTATTCGATTCCTCCGATTGGGCCGAACGCGGATTTTGCCACAACTGTGGGACGCATCTTTTCTACCGCCTGAAGCAGTCCGGGCAGCATATGATCCCGGTTGGCTTATAAGACCAAAGATCTTACAGGTGCAGAGTTATTCGCCTTGTTCGGTGGGTAGAGGCAATGATCGGGAGAGAAGGCTCTTGGCCCCATATATGCGTATAATGTATATTATGTTAAATTAAAGGGGGTATCTTCGATCAGTGCCACATTGCCCCCATATGGGGGCTTGAGAGCACGCCCTTTTAAACATAAGCTGCAATCACAAGGAACAAGAGCACCTGGGAGGTGCCAAGCATGCTCCGTTACAGTTCCACGCGGCATCGGCAGCTGATGACAGCGTCTGAGTACGCGCTAGAGAATGCCTGCGAATCGCCGGAGGCTCGTCAGTCGCGAATTGCGAATACGATAGTGGCTGATGACAAAAAGTACCGTGAATGGGAACTGCGACATGCCAACCTGTTGCGGCCGGTCGCTGAGCAAAGCACACGAAAATACCAGGTGCTGGCGTTGCGGCATGCTGACGTGCAGCTGATTCACCGGCGCGCTTTCTTCAAGTATCTGCAGACGCACGAGGTCCGCGGCAAACGGCGCGAACAGCTGTTTCGACTGTTTCACACTACGCTGGACTTTGACGATGCCATCCTCGCGGAACACCGGCACTACATGCTCGCATTCTCCAGTGGCATTTCGACCAACCACATTATCGATGTTATGCATGACGGCACGAGCACACCTCTTGTAGAGAAATACGAAAAAACTTTCGCGAGATATTTTGAGATGAAGTGCTTTATCGCAACAGCCAATGACAGCGACGTTATCAGGATCGTGCGCGCATCGATGCGTGACGTGCAGGGTCAATTAATGCGCATCCGGCGGCGCCTGGAGACTGAACTTCCTACCGAAAGAACGGGCAACTTCGATCAACAGGAGCTACTGGCGCGCAGCGGCCGTTACGAGATACAGAATTACCTCAACGTCTAGAGTCAGTCCAGGTCAGGCCAGCCAGCCGAATACGGCGCCCGTCAACAAGCTGTAAATGAGCGCGTCCAGGAAGGTCTTCATCGTGGATGCCCAGCGGCGACCGAACCAGACGCTTTCCTGAATATACGCCATCCCATACGCGATGAAAGCGACGGTACCGCTGACGCGAAATAGCGTGAGATAGTCGGCCCCGGCCGTCAACGTTCGAATGACCATGTAGGCACATACAACGGCTACAACCAGGTTGTAGCCGAACATCATCACCAGCTTGCCTCCCATCTTGGGTAGCCCCGACGGCACGATGGTAATGTAGCCTTGCGGGCCATCCACGAATTTCTTTTGCATCTCCGGGCTGTTGAACTCCGCCCTGTCATTGCAGTTCGGCACGGTATACATGCCTGGCGGGCAGTCTTTGAGCGCCGCCCTCACCGCTTCTTCGTCAGGCGCCTGTTGCCATTCCCCCTTGTGCCAGGGCATTGCCATCCAGATGACGGCACCGGCAGCAAAAGTGACAACGGCCGATACAATGATCGGCAGCCACAGCGTCATGATCGTCATATGAATCCCCTTTTGTTAGTTTCCTTAAGGTATAGCAGATTCGCTTGCGCTATGCTGGCCGGGTGCTGATTCGAGCGTTACCGCTACTTGCCGGGATTGCACCTGTCGCCGGTATCACGCTGGCCTACTGGGTAGGTGTAAATGCCGACGTACTGCCATCCTGCGTTCCCTACGTGGAAGGCTGCACGTCCATAAGCGCCACGGGACGGTACATGCCGGGCAGCCTGCTGTTTCGCGCCGTGATGCTACCCCAGTCCATCTTGCTCGTTGTCCTCTGGTATCTGTCGGCACATTGGCTACGTGCTCTTGAGCCCTCGACCAAGGCTGCCGGTGCAATCATGCTGGCCGGCTTTTTGGGCGCCCTCAGCCTCGTGTTGTACGTGACGTTTCTTGGCACCAAAGCACCCTTTTACGAGGTCATGCGTCGCTTTGGTATCTATCTGTATTTCCTGGGGACAGCGACCGCGCAGTTGACGCTCGCGGTTGCACTGCTGCGGCACGCGAAGCGTAAAGCCTCAGAATCCATGAAAAAAAACGCCGTCGCTATGCTGTGGCTCTGTGGGCTGCCGTTTGTTCTGGGCGTTCTGAACCTGGTCTTGAAGGCTGTTCTGGATGACGCCGATTCCGCCGAAAACCGCATTGAGTGGATTTCAGCGCTGCTGATGCAAGGCTATTTCGTAGTCCTGTATGTGGCGTGGCGCCACACCGGTTTCTCAGTTCTGGTCAGAACAGACCCGTAGGCAATCAGGTCGCAGCGCCGCGGCTTTCCTTCTGCAGATCGGCCTCGGGCTGTTCATCACCGTCTGTCGCATCGTATTCGAGTACGCCCGTCGCCAGCATGTCTTGCGACGCCTGGGCAACCGATAGCTCGGTCTCCACTTCGCGGATCTTGGCCTCGGCATGCACGTTCTCAGTGGCCCGCTCAGTCAGTTCGGCACGCAGCTCGCGGGTCTTCATTACAGACTCCTTGAGATCTCTGGACACGCGATCGATCTTTGTTTGCTGTTCTGTAATAACGTTGTCGCGACGCTCTATACCGGCCGTTGCTTCCTTGAGCTCTTCTTCCAGTTTTTCGAGATTGCTGCGCGTCTTCTCGGCGTCAGTCTTTGCGACCCGCATATCCGCCTCCATTGAACGGATACGGTCATCACGCGGATCGCGTTTCTTCGCTTTGTGCCTGGAACTCAGGCTCGAGCTAATCGACGACAGAAGCCAGCCGAGCAGGAATGCCCCGGCCGTCATGAGGATAAAATTCTGACTTAACTCGACAAACATCTGGCTATCATTATTGGGATTTGTTGTTCAGAAAAGGACCGAGTTCTCAATACTGATACCGAAGTGCGCTGAAGACGACACAAAAATCACCATTCGAGCCGAGCGCTTCGTACTATAATATCAATATAAACAATGTGTTATATTACTATTCTCAAGCGTTTTCGAGTCATAACCGGGAAGACAATACTCAACGGCGGCACCAGTACACAAGGTCCTGCGCGCCGAGGAAACTCTCCGCCTCCGCGCCTCGCAGCATCGCCAGGGTGCTGATCATGCCCGCCTCCACGCAGGTGTCAGCGGCTATCGTAATTGATCGCGGGGCGTCAGGTACAGGCCATCCGGTTGTCGGATCGAGAATATGACTATAGCGCACGCCGTTCTTTAGCAGGAAGCGGCGCGCGTCGCCGCTCGTAGCAAGGGCTCCCTGTTTGAGTTCGATAATCCGATCCGGTGCGTCGGGCTCGTCGCCCTCGATAGCTACTTTCCAGCGTTGTCGCCGTCGCGGCACGCCGGTCGTGGCGAGATCGCCACCGAAATTGACGAGACAGGGACTGCTGCCCTGCTCTCTTGCGAGCGCCGCGCAACGATCGACCGCGTATTCCTTGCCGATGCCACCCAGGTCTATTTCCATTCCCGGAGGCATTTCGAGGACCGGCCGCCGCCATTTGACCCGGTGCCATCCGACGAGGCTCAGGATTTCCCTGACGCTGTCTTCACCTGGAACCCCTTCACCGCCGTCGAAATGCCAGATACGCCGCAGCACGCCGGAGCTAATGTCGAAACGACACTCGCTAAGCTCGTAAAGGGTTGCGGCGAAATCCAGCAGGTCTGCCGTTTCATCATCGACTTCGACCGGCGTTCCAGCGGCCGAATTGATACGGCTCACTATATTTCCGGCGAGGTAGCGGCTGAACTTGTCCTCGATGCGCCAGGCCTCGTCGGCCACGCGCTGCGTCAGCTCAAGCGCCTCCCGCCGTTTCGTGGCCTCGCAGACAAGTTCGCAGGGGCTCGCCATCGCTCGAAAGCGGCCGTGCCAGGCATCCTCGGCCAGTTCGAGCCGAATCTCGCGGTGTCCTTGTCCGTGGCTAGAAGCGATACGCTACCTGCAGGATGACAGCGTTCAGGTCCGGGTAGTTGTCGCGACCCGCCTGGCTGCCGATTAGCTGGCTGGACGGCACGCTGCCCGTCTGGCGGTAGGCTTCAAGACGGACACTCATTTCGTTGTCATTTCGCGTCCGCCAGCCATATTTCAGACCGGCCGTGATCGCATCGAAATTGCCGAGGCGATAGTCGGCGGATGCAAAACCCGGTATCGGCGCCGAATCGGGAATGCTCAGCCTATAGAACTCGGCTTCTGTCTGCGTGTAAAAACGCAGATGTGGCTCGAAGTAGCGGTCCGCGCCGATAGGAATCCGGTAACGCAGGTCAACTGTGTGCGAGTCGATCTCCCAATCATCGGTCATATAACGGTAGGACGCATCCAGTACCTTGCCATTCATGTAGTACTTGGCCTGCCCGTAGATGCTGTGCTTGGTTCGCTCGCCGGGCCGGTTCTCAAAAAGAAACTGGTGCGAGGGTCCCTCCACTCCTGGCGTCAAGGTCCGTAACAACGTGTCGCCCGAGGTGCCGTCCACGACGCTCAAAACCTTGTAGGGATCCGTGAGATAGCCATCCGATTTGCTGTAGGAATAGTTGGCCTGGACGACGAGATTGCGAGAAATGACCTGCGTGATGCCGAGAATCAGATCCAGCACATCTTTATCCTGATCGCCCAGCCGGTTGCTGGTATCTCCAACGTCGAGCATGGGTGTCAGTGGCGCCGGCGCTCCGCCGACTGGCTCGATCGAGTCAAACGAATAGGCGAAACCCGCTGACAGCGTCGTATTTCGCTGGTTGAAGTCCCTCGCATACCTGGCATTGACGCCGAAGTGCGTGTAGTCGTATTCCTTCGATGCACTGGCGCCAACGTTGATCAGGCTGCTTTCGCCGACGGGCTGCTGCCAGCCACCGCTGAGAGCCACTCGCGTGTCTTTGAACGTATCGTCCAGCGGCAGTACGCCGGCCGCTACCGAGTAAGCGGCATTCCCCGACGGACGGGTGAACGTTTGCGGCACGTCCTGCCGAATTGCGCCGCTCGGCGTAGCACCGGTCAGGCCGTCAACGGTCAGGCCGAGGGTCAGATAGCGGTCGTCAACAAACATGCGTCGCGCGATGGCACTGACGCTGAAATCCTTGACGCGATCGCCGTCTTCGCCGTAATAGAGCAACGAGGTGTTGAAATCCCACGCCTGCTCTTCCTGGGCATCGACCGGCGCCGAAACGCCGGACCCCAGCAACGTGCAGGTCGCTGCGGCCAATGCCGCGGAGATTGATCGGTTTTCTTTTCGAGTCATCGCGGCGCCCTCAATTGCAGCCGCAGCCGCCGCCGCCAAACCCACGGCCGCCGCTGGATGCTTCCTTGCTGAAGTAGATGTGGTCGTCCGTCGCTGCTTCGAGTTCATCCGTGGTCAGCTGCATCTCCTTCTTCGCAAGTACGTCTCGTTCCCAGGGCTCGACGCCCAGTGAAGCGCATCCCGAGCACAGCAACACTGTAATTGCCGCCAGTACAAACTTCCTGTTCATTCCACCATCTCCTGCTGCAGTGCTGCCACAATTGCGGCCTCGTATTCATTCTGGCGCCGCACCTTGAACCCCAGGTGACGCGCACTCGTCTGACCATCGCGCCCGATCACGATCGAACTCGGCATGCCCTGTACGCCATACTTTGTTGCAAGAATGCCATCGGAATCGTAATTAATTTTGAACCTGGCGGGATATTTCTGCAGAAAATCCGCCGCACTCTTCGTTTCCGTGTCGACATTGATGCCGATAATGACCAGGCCGTCCTTTGCGTATTTGTCGTTCATGCTGTTCAACCAGGGGAATGACCGCCGGCAGGGTACGCACCACGAAGCCCAGAAGTCGAGAACAACCACCTTGCCCCGGTATTCTGAAAGATCCAGGTTTGCGCCAACCGGCGTTTCGGACCAGGCGACCGTGCTCAGACCAAGTCCAAAAACCATCAATATCGCCGCCATCAACCACGTTTTTTTCATCGTATGCCTCCCTGCACTGCTGGCTGCCCTCGCAAATTCCCCTGTTAGAGGCACGTTACGAGGAAATCCTTCGCATGAATCGAACAACCTGGTCAGGAAAGTCCGTGAACAGGCCGTCGATGAGCAGATTGTCGATAGAAAAAGCCAGCAAAGCCTCGAATGAGGCGAAGCCCTCGGGCAGCTCATCGGCCCGAAAGGTGTACGGGTGAACGGCGAGCCCGGCCTTGTGGGCTCGCTCCACCAACCCTGTGGAACGGATTGCCCCGCCCTTTCGAGCAACACGGTAGGCGCGCCGGATCCAGGGTCCGATCCCGTCCACCGTCCGTGCGAGTCGCTCCAGGCCTTGCTGGGACCGCAACGGCGCATAGCGCGTTGAGGATTCTCCCCAGCTGTCCTCCCCGATAAGCTGGATCAGCTTCAGGCGGCACCCCAGGTCGTGCCGAATGCGCCGCAGTTCCCTGGCATCAAAACACTGCAGGTAAACATTGTCAGATCGCTCCCGGTAGCCATGCTCGGCCAGAACCTCAAGGAATTGCGGCGTGATATCGACGCCCTCACGTCGGTGCCATTCAGGTCGTTTTATTTCGGGATAAATGCCGACGGCGCGGCCGCTGGCATCCTGCAGTTTTTGCACGAAGTCGAGTTCCTCGGCGAGGGTCTGGATTCGGAAGACCTCGTCGGAGGAACTGAATCGATGCGGATAAACCGGTGAACCGTCCGCATTGCTGCGCTCATGGACATGTAGAGACTTCAGCTCCCCGAGATCGAAGTCCCTGACGTAGTGGCGACCGTCTCGCCGCTGCCGCCCGGGGTACCGCAGGGCTACGTCCGTAACGCGATCGAGGTGGATGTCGTGCAGCACAACGAGCACATCGTCACGTGTCGCGACGACGTCCTGCTCCAGGTAATCAGCGCCCATAGCGTACGCGAGCGCTTTGGCGGGCAACGTATGTTCGGGCAGGTACCCGGACGCGCCGCGATGGGCAATAACGACAGGTCGCATCAACTAAATAGGTTCAACTAAATGCCATAATTCATTGTTTTAATTACTTATTCCGTCGGGCCATCGGCATCAAATCCTGGAAAATCCAGCACCTCCCAGCGCGCCGTGTCCTCGCCGCGCGCCTGCCGTCGCAGCGAGTCTGCCAATTCGCGGTCATTCCACTCGATGACTTCCTTGCACCGCGACGCAACCGCCTCCGGCACCTTGGCGACACCGCCAAACGGCCGCACGGCAATCATGTTCTTCTGGTTGGCATCGGCCACATCCATCATGAACTTCACGAGGTCCTGCTCTTCGTCGTAGAGACTCGGCAAGACGAATACCGCCTCGCTGGCTTTAATTTGCTGGATGAGTTCGTCCTTGACCGCCTGCATGCCACCGGACCCCGGGATGTTCTCCGGTTTGCTGACGTTCACGTAATAGAAGCGATCCACACCCTCGAGAAACTCGAAAATGCGCAGGTAATCATCGCTCTCTTCAAATCTGTGGGTGGCAAACACCCGAATCGGGTTTTTCTCAGACACCGCAAGCTCCATAAATCGTCGCGTATGCCCCTAGTCTAGCCAATTTGGAGCCGACTCGCGAAAACCGCGTCACAGAATGTTTTCAATGGTTTCCATGCCCCCGGGGTTTCGGTATCGTAACGCCGCATGCGGCTTCTCTTATACAATATTCGATACGCTGTTGGTGGCGGCACCAGCTCGCGCATGGCGTTGCCCGGTGCCGGGTATTTGATCGGGAATCAGAGCGTGTTGCCGGAGATAGCCAGTTTTATCCAGTCCGTGGATCCCGACGTTGTCGGCCTGATCGAGGTTGACACCGGGTCCATTCGCAGTCGCAACGTCAACCAGGCCGAAAAGCTGGCCGGCGACCTCGGCATGAATACCTCCTACGAAACAAAATACGGCTCGAAATCCCTGAATCAGCTGCTTCCGATCGTGCGCATGCAGGGCAATGCATTCATGGCGGCACCGCGGATGCACGGTGAGAAATTCCACTATTTCGATACCGGCATCAAACGCCTGATCATTGAGCTTGAAATGGATGATTACGCGATCTTCCTGGTTCATCTATCGCTAAAGTATCGACATCGACACCTGCAGTTGCGGCACCTTTACGACCTCATCCAGGCCACGGCGAAGCCGGTGGTAGTGGCCGGTGATTTCAATACGTTTTGGGGCGAGAATGAGATCTACCTTTTTATGAAAGCGGCGGGACTGCGGTCCGCGAACGTCGATAGCCGTCCCACGTATCCAAGTCGCGCGCCGCGCAAGGAGCTTGATTTTGTCCTCTATCAGGATGGAATAAAAGTGACGGCATTCGACATACCCGATGTAAAGCTGTCAGACCATCTGCCACTGGTCTGCGATTTCGAAGTCACCTGACACAGGTAAATTCAATGACGCAACACTGGAAAGTAAAAACCGACGACGACGGTATTGTCTGGCTTTGTATAGATAAAGCGGACGCCAGCGCCAACGTTCTGTCATCCGAGGTGCTGCTGGAACTCAACAGCATCCTCGAACCGCTGGAGGCGAGCCCTCCGCGTGGCCTCGTTGTCTACTCCGGGAAATCGGGCAGCTTTGTCATGGGGGCCGACATAAAGGAGTTCGTTGGCATCGATACGCCCGAACGGGCCTACGAACTCGTCAGGCAAGGTCAGCAATTATTCGACCGTATCGAGGGTCTTCAATGTCCGACGGTCGCCGTGATCAACGGCGTTTGTCTTGGCGGCGGCCTGGAACTTGTCATGGCCTGCGATTACCGGGTTGCGCTGGCCGGCGACAGCCGCATCCTGGGCCTGCCGGAGGTCAAACTCGGACTGCATCCGGGCTTCGGCGGCACGGTTCGTATTGTGCAGATTTGCGGCGTTCGCGCCGGCATGCCGGTGATGTTGACCGGAAATCCGATCACCGCATCGAAAGGCAGGAAGATCGGCCTTATCGACAAGATCAGCAGTGCGGAAGATTGGCGATCCGCGGCACTGGACCTGGTTCGAGCAGCAAAACCCAAGCACCAGGCACCCTTGCTTGATCGCCTGCTGAACCTGAAACCTGCCAGGTCAATTGTTCGCAACATGCTGTTGAACCAGGTGCGCGGCAAAGCACGCAAGGAACATTACCCGGCACCCTACGCCATGATCGATTTATGGGCGGCCAGTGGCGCTTCCTCGAAAACCGGCTATGAGGCCGAGGCACGCAGCTTCGCGAATCTCATGTGCACGAGCACATCTCGGAACCTCGTTCGTGTGTTTTTCCTGCAAAGCCGGCTAAAGGCACAGGGCAACAAGATCGATCGGAAGATCAAGCATGTTCATGTAGTCGGCGCGGGTGTAATGGGTGGTGATATTGCCGCCTGGTGCGCACTGCGTGGACACACCGTGACATTACAGGATCGGGAACAAAAATATATCGATCCGGCAATGGCAAGAGCAAGCAAGCTTTTCAGTAAACGTGTTCGTGATGCCGCGAAGCGCGAGGAGACGGAAAAGCGCCTGCGCGCCGATGTCGGTGGCGAGGGCGTTCACGATGCAGATCTCATCATCGAAGCGATTTACGAAAATCTCGAAGCCAAGCAGGAGCTTTACAAGGCGCTGCAGGCGAAAATGAAACCCGGCGCCCTCCTCGCCAGCAATACATCGAGTATTCGCCTCGAAGAATTGCGCACGGTTCTGACGGAACCCAGGAAATTTATTGGCCTGCATTTCTTTAATCCCGTCGCGATGTTGCCGCTGGTCGAAGTGATTCGATGCGAAGACACCGACCAGGACGCGATGGATATCGGTTTTGCATTCACCAAGGGTATTGGCAAGTTGCCACTTGAATGTGCAAGTTCACCGGGGTTTGTCGTCAACAGAATTCTCGCCCCTTACATGGCTGAAGCGATGCATCTGGCCGAGGAAGGCGTGCCGCTGGTTGAAATTGACAAGGCCGCGGAAGCATTCGGAATGCCGATGGGGCCAGTAGAGCTCGTCGATAGCGTCGGGATTGATGTGGCTCTGCACGTATCAAAGGTACTGGGCGCTGCGATGAATCGGCCCGTCCCGGAACGGTTATCGAAGATGGTTGACGACGGCCTTCTCGGCCGAAAATCCGGCGAGGGATTTTATCGGTGGGAAAACGGCAAGGCTGTGAAACCGGCGCCGGAAAACGCATCCGTGCCCGGGGACATACAGGATCGCCTCATTCTGCCGATGGTCAACGAGGCCGTCGCTTGCCTTCATGAGGGTGTGGTCAAGGATGCCGACCTGCTGGATGCCGGGGTCATTTTCGGAACCGGGTTCGCCCCGTTTCGAGGCGGACCGTTGCACTATGCCCTCGAACGCGGTCGAGACGACGTCCTGGCGGCGCTCGAGAGCCTGGCCAAGACTCACGGCGACCGATTTTTGCGACATGAGGGTTGGTCCGAGTTGTGACGCTGGTCACACATAGGCAGCAATCATTGAACAAACTGTGCGTTGATTCACGATGCCTTGCTTCAACGGTACCGGAAGTTGTTGAATTAAAGGTAGAATGCGCGTTGGATAGCAAGAAGAAACACGAAGAGCGAATGCCAAGCAACTACAGGACAACGCGGAATGGCCGCTGAGCAGGTAAGCACCGAACTGCTCAGGCGATTCTCTCCGCTCGACGGTCTGAAGCGAGACAACCTTGCGGCACTTGCCCGGAAGGTGCAAATCCGCGACCTGTCCCCCGGGCAGGTGTTGTTCAAGGAAGGCGATTCCGAGAAGCGAACCATCTACATAATTTCGGGCATCCTGGAGCTGGTCGATCAGGGCAAGACCATTGGCACTATCGAAGGCAAAAGTGAAGAAGCAAGAAATCCCGTAGCACCTGTCTACCCGCGCCGGATAACCGCGCGTGCACGGGATCGTGTCCAGTTCCTGTCGATAGACAGCGATCTGCTCGACGTCATGCTCACCTGGGACCAGACGGGTACCTACGAAGTATCCGAACTGCAGTCTATGGCCGACGAGGGCAACGAAGACTGGATGACGATGTTGCTGCAGACCAAGGCGTTCCACAAGATTCCGCCGGCAAACATCCAGGCGATCTTCATGCGCATGCAGCAAATCAATTATCGTTCCGGCGACGTCGTCCTCAAGCAGGGAGCCGAAGGCGATTACTTTTATGTGCTGATTCGAGGTTCGGCTCTCGTAACGCGCGAGACCCCTTTAAGCAAGGAAGGCATAAAGCTTGCCGAGCTTCGTGTCGGCGATACTTTCGGCGAAGAAGCGCTGATTTCCGAAGCCAAGCGAAATGCAACCGTCACGATGCAGAGCGAAGGCTCTGTCATGCGCCTCGGCAAGGAAGACTTCAAGAAACTGTTGAACGAGCCGATGCTTGAGTGGGTCAGTCGCGAAGAAGCGGAGGAACTCGTCCGGGCGGGCGGTCAGTGGCTCGACGTCAGGCTGCCCAGTGAATTTGAAAATCAGCACATCGACGGTGCGATCAATATACCGCTGTATTTTATTCGCCTGAAAATATCGATGCTGGATGAGAACCAGAAGTACATTCTGTGTTGCGATACCGGGCGACGCAGTTCCGCCGGCGCCTATATCCTGAGCGAACGCGGCTATCAGGCGTACGTTTTGCGCGGTGGCATTGGCAGCGAAACGAGCTAGTCGTCTCTACATCGTGTGGGTCGGCTTGTCGCCACCCAGGGCGCCAGCCAAATAGGTCTCGATTTTTTTCTGCGTGTTGCCCTGATCCTGATCACTGAACTGCACGCCAATTCCGGCGGTGCGTTTCCCCTGTGCCCCCTTTGGCGTCATCCAGATTACGGTGCCGGCGACGGGGATCTTCTCCTCCTCGCCCATCAGGTTGAGCAACATGAATACCTCGTCGCCGAGTTTGTAAGAACTACTCGTCGGGATAAACAGACCGCCATTGATGACAAAGGGCATGTACGCAAGGTACAGGGCACTCTTGTCTTTAATTGTCAGTGTCAGCAGTCCTGGTTTGCTCATTTCTTGCCCTTTTGTCCGAAAATTTCCTGCGCTTTGTTCGCTACGATCTAGCCGCTGGCCTGCAGGAAGTTCATGCCATCAGCGGATGGCTCCAGGCCGCAGTCCCGAAGACCGTCTGCCCAGTCAATCAACAGACCTTCAAGGGTCAGTTGTACATTGTATGAACCGCCGGGCTGGCCCCGTAGACGGTTGATTATGTCTAAATAGCAGAACAGATTTCGCCTGTCCATGCGTTGCAGCACAGATTGGTCGATTGCCACGCCAGTGGCGCTGTCTCGCCCCGCGGAAACTGCGATGGCAGCCAGTTTCACCTGCTGCGCGAGCCAGTTGAGAACGAAGCCAGGTTGCAGTTTGGCCCAGCGTGCCGCGACTTCGACTGGCGATGCGCTGCCATGCCCAAGGGCATTCAGATCACGCATCATTGTCGCACTCGTTTCGAGGTTCTCGAGCGCCGCGATTGCCGATATTGGCGCGCCACCCGCAACCCTGAGTGCATCCGCCCATGCCACGCCGGGACGCAGATGATTGAGCCATTCCAGTGCGTCGGCCTGGCTGGGCGGCGCAAACTCTATGCGCTGACAGCGACTGAATATCGTTGCCGGAAGCCGCCCCACCCTGTCTGCAATGAGAATCAGAAGCGCGTCACCGGGCGGCTCCTCCAGGGTTTTCAACAGGCTGTTGGCCGCATTATTGGTCATCGCATTCGCCGGATCGATAACCGCGACTTTGCCGGCCCCGGCATAGCTGGTCAGGCTCAGGTCGGCAACCAGGTCTCGCACCTGCTCGATGCCAATGGCTTGCTTGTCCTCGGGCGGCGATATCCAGCGCAAATCCGGGTGTTGCAGCGGTTCCGGCGGATGCGCGGGCAAAGCCAGCTCTGGCAGCACGTGAAGCCGCCGACGCGCGATCCACACG
>JBATHK010000072.1:0-22068 GCA_049666725.1 Woeseiaceae bacterium | reverse complement strand
CGCCTGGCTGCATCGCCGGCGCCGCTCAAGATTATCGAGCTGGCAGCGATTCGCACGCTGCTCGATAGCGGCGCACTCGTCATTGCGGCCGGCGGTGGCGGTGTTCCGGTCATTTACAAAGCGGACGGTACCTTGCGACCCCGCCCGGCGGTTATCGATAAAGACGCCGCATCCTGCCTGCTCGCGTGCGAGCTCGGCGCGTCGGTATTTATTATTTCTACCGACGTCGACAAAGTGGCATTGAATTTCGGAACACCGGAACAAATCGACATCGACCATATGAACATGGCCGAGTGCCGCCGCTACCTCGAGGAAGGGCATTTCGCAGAAGGCAGCATGCGGCCGAAAATTGAGAGTGCGCTAAGGTTTCTCGAGAACGGCGGCAAGGAAGTGATCATTACGCAGCCCCATCACCTCGAAGGGGCTCTGCAAGGAATCAGTGGGACACACATCGTGCCCTGAAGGAGCATGCCGATGAACGGCTATCGCTGTTTTTCCTGTGCGACAACGCAAGATATGAAATTCGCAGGGTGCCTGTGCCCTTCTTGTGGCGGCAACCTCGACATCACCTACGACTATGAAGCAGTCGCCGGAAACATCGAGCAACTGCGTGACGGCAGAGCAAAGTACCTGTTTTCCTATGCGCCGTTTCTTCCCGTTACAAAACCGCACTCCCCGTTTCCGCTGCGTATCGGAGCTACGCCACTTTATCCGGCAAAACGGCTCGGGCAATCGCTGGGCATGCGAAATCTCTACCTGAAGGACGACACCGTCAACCCGAGTGCATCAAGCAAGGACCGCGCGAGCGTCATAGCGGTTCGCCGAGCCATCGATATCGGTGCAGACATCGTATCCGTCGCCAGCACGGGTAACGCAGGATCTTCACTCGCGTGTGTGGCGGCCGCCGTAGGCATGCAGGCCATCGTATTCGTTCCGCAAACCGCGCCTGCTGCAAAGCTGGCGCAGGCGCTGTCATTCGGCGCCACGGTGCTCGCTATTCGTGGCAACTATGACGACGCGTTCGATCTTTGTCGAATCGCCTCAGACGAATTCGGCTGGTTCAATCGCAGCACGGGCTACAACCCGTTTACACGGGAGGGCAAGAAAATCTGTGCCTACGAAATATGGGAGTCCCTGGACGGACGCGTCCCGGATCGTATCGTAGTGCCGACAGGCGATGGCAATTTGCTAAGCGGCATGTGGAAAGGCTGGTGCGATCTGAAAGGCGTTGGACTGATCAAGCAACTGCCGAAAATCGACTGTGTCCAGTCGGACGCCAGCGCAGCGATCAGCAACACCGTTCGCAGGATTCGGAGCGGCGGGTCCTCCAGGATAGACTGGCGGTCGGTCGCCGTGGACGAAGTCAAGGCCGCAACGATTGCCGATTCGATTGCCGTGGACCGGCCGCGCGACGGGCTGGCCGCGGTCAGGGCGATAATCGAGTCCGGTGGCGAAACCGTAACGGTTACGGACGAGGACATACTCGGAGCCATTCCGGAGATGGCGCGGCTTTCCGGCATATTTCCCGAACCCGCTGCAGCCGCACCGTTGGCCGCGGTCAAGCAAATGGTCGGGAACAACACGATCGAAAGCGACGAGCTCGTCGTTTGCCTGGTTTCCGGAAGCGGTCTCAAGGACATAGGCAGCGCGCAAAAGGCGGCCGGCAAACCGCTCGTGATCGACCCCTCGATCGATGCCGTCAGAGACGTCCTTGCCGCGTCATGATGACTGGGGACATTCTTAATTTAATGTATTAGTACGTTAAATTAAGAATGTCCCCAAAAGCGTCGAGACGCTCAGCCAGTTCGCGGCCCTGCGTATCGGACATGGCCGTCAATGGCGGCCGCACGTTGGCCCAGCGGGAATCGCCGGTAGCCATCGAGAGCAGGCATTTCTGCGCCGGAATCGGGGCATAGTCCTGCAGCAACAATCGAAAGCGTTTGACGGTTTCGTGCAATTCCCTGGCGGCGCTCACATCGCCCTGATCGTACAGGTCGACCACCCTGGCGATAGCGCCGGCATTGACATTTGCAGTCGCCGTGATGCAACCGGGCGCACCGAGCTCCAGTGCGTCAACCAATGGTAGTTCTGAACCGGGATAAACCGTCAAGCCGTCAATCCCGAGCAGCGCCCGCGTGTTCTCCCAGTCATTGGAGCTGTCCTTGATACCGATGATCTGTTCGGGAAAATCGCGGTGCAGGCGCGCGGCAAGTTTCGGGGGTACGCCAACGATCGCAATCGGCGGAATATGATAGAGGTAGATTCGCGCATCCGAACCGATGGTCGCGATCAGCTGCCTGAAATATTCGTACAGCCCGTCCTCGGCGACGCCCTTGTAATAGAACGGCGGCAGCGCCAGGACAGCGGCGCAGCCCATGTCGAGACAGGCGCGCGACAAACGGGCCGTATCGGCAACGTTCGACAACCCGGTACCCGCGATCATCCTGGCCGGGTCGATGCCGCCGTCAATGAGCGTGCGGATCGCGGCTATCCGCTCATCTATACCGACCGACAGCGCTTCGCCCGTGGTGCCGAATGGCGCGATGCCGGCGCAGCCCTGTTCGAACAGCCATTTCGCATGCGCGACATAAAGATCCGTAGCCACCGAATGATCATCGTTGAATGGCGTCAGGATCGGCGCAATTACCCCACGAACCTTCACGCTGCGATTGTCACCTAACGGCGCCTCGCGTGTCAGTGCCGCCCGGGCCTGCCGGTGCCGAGTCCGATCCGCTGCGACCTGCCCGGCCCGAAAAATCGGCTATCAATACAAAAGCTCGACCCACCGACCTGCGTCGATGAGTTCCTTTTTCTTCTTCGACCAGGATTCCTGAGATCCGATCAGGTTAGCGAACACTTTGTCGAGTGCATCGCGGATCGGGACCAGGCCGGCTACATACACGTAAGTATGTTCATCGTCGAGCATGTTCAGGATTTCTTCACCGCGACCTTCGATCGCGTAATCCCATGCAATCGGGTCCGCCCAGTTCGGGCGCGGGCTCAGCGCCTTGATCGCTTCAAACGTGTCCTCGTCATAGTAACGTGCGAAGTCATCACGCTTATCGTTCATATACAGCAGCTCGAGGCCCGACTGTGCACCGTACAGCAGGAAGACCTTGCCTTTCCAGTCGCCGACCTCCTGATAGATATGCTTGATGAAGGCACGAAAGGGTGCAATGCCGGTACCGAGACCGATAAGCAGCAGGTTGGCCTTCTTGTCCTCCGGCACCTTGTACGGCAGGCCGAACGGGCCGGTTATGGATAGCTTGTCGCCCGGCTTGCGGTCACACAGGTAGTTGGAGTTGACGCCTGCGTACTTCTCGCCACTGTAGTCGTCTATGTAGTCGCAGCGCCGCACAACTAGCGTGATCTCGGGTTTTGCCTTGCCCTTTGGACGCGGCGTATCGGCAACAGTGTACAGCCGGTGGTGCAAAGAGGCGCCGAATTCCTTCGGGCCTTCGACCAGTACACCGATACTCTGTCCGATTTCGAAGTCGAACTCATGCCGGTCCACTTCGAGCACCAGTTCACGGACTTCGGCATCTGCGCTTTCGTCCGTGATACGTTCGGAACTTAAAACTGTCGCGGAAAAGCGAGGTTCTTTTGGATAGTCTTCAAGACGCATGAGGAGCACTCCTTTTTGCCCTTTTCCCGTCAGGGGCGGGTCTGGTAGCAGAATCGAATTTGTCGGCACCGCAGCCGTTAAAGCAACTAGATGCGTCGTCGCAAGCGCTGCCGGAGCGACTGGCCTTTAGCCGCGCTCTAAAAGCGCTATCAAACGCAATGATTCGAATCACAATCATCACGGTGATGGCAATTGTTGCAATGATGATACCCATAAAAAAGTTCATCTGCCCAGACCCGCAAATCCCATGAAGCCCATGGACAAAATTCCGGCCACGACCAGCGCGGCCGCGGTTCCCTTGAAAAGCTCAGGCACGTCCGCGAGGTCGAGTTTCTCACGCACGCCGGCCATCAGCACGAGCGCCAGCGCGAAGCCGGCACCGGCGCCTAACGCATACACGATTGCCTGCATGAATCCATAGCCCTTGTTGGTCTGAAACAACGCGAGACCTAAAATTGCACAGTTCGTCGTAATGAGCGGCAGAAAGATACCCAACGCACGAAACGTGGGCGGACTCAATTTGCGCATTAGCATCTCAACGAGCTGGACGGTCGACGAAATCACCAGGATGTACGAGATGATGCGCAGGTACGGCGCGTTGATCGCCTCGAGTATCAGGTTGATGCCAAACGCGCATACCGAGGCGACGAGCATGACAAAAGCAACGGCGCCGCTCATGCGAACCGCCGTTTCGAGTCTGGCCGACACGCCGAAGAACGGACAAATACCGAGGAAGTAGGCGAGCACGAAGTTGTTGATCAGCGCCGCGTTCAGGAAGATCGACCAGTAACCCGGATCTTTCATGACGCCACCTCCCCGGTCCGTTGATTCGCCTGTTTCTTGGCATCTGCTTCGCGCTGGCGAATCCAGTTGACCACCAGCAGCCACATCGCCATGGCGAAGAAGCCGCCGCTCGGCAGCACCATGACGGTCCATGTCTGGAATCCGTCGGGGAACACATCAACGCCGAACAGCGAACCGCTGCCAAGGATCTCCCGCACTACGCCGATGAAAAACAGCGCGACGGTGAAGCCCACGCCCATGCCGAGTCCGTCCAGTAACGCGCGTCCCGGGTTATTCTTGGACGCGAAGGCCTCGGCGCGGCCGAGGATCAGGCAGTTCACGACGATCAGTGCGATGAACGCGCCCAGCGCGCGGTGCAGCTCGATGCTGATCGCCATGATCGCGTAGTCCACACAGGTCACGAAAGTCGCGATGATGCAGATGTAGCTGACGATGCGCGCCTCACGAGGTATGAAGTGACGCAGCAGCGACACTGACAGACCGGCCATCAGGAGCACGAAGGTAGTTGCGAGCCCCATGGCCAGCGCATTGATTGCGGTGTTAGACACAGCCAGCGCCGGGCACATGCCGAGTACCTGGATGAAAACCGGGTTATCTCGCCACAGGCCCTTGATGAATTCGTCGGTCGGGCTGACCTGCTTCAGCGCCACGTTCTACTCCTGTGTTGGCTGCGGTGGTGGGATCGCACGGCCGTCCCGTTCGAGCACGGGCAACCACGCACTCGAGCCCTGGTTCAGGATCGCGCCTATGGCGTCCGACGTGATCGTGGCCCCGGTGATGCCGTCGAGTTGCCACGGCTCGGTTTTCTCGCCTTGCTTGACCGTCACGATGGCGTTCGCCAGCGCTGTACCGTCCCCGCTGAGGCGCGCATCAAGTCCCTCAAAATTGGCCAGGAAGTGCGGCTCGATCTCGACCTTGTCACCCAGGCCAGGAGTCTCTTTGCTTTCCAGCACCTTGAATCCGACGATTGCCTGGCGTTCGAATGAATACGCGTACAGAATCCGAATGTTGTCCGCGTAGCCCATGCCCTGCGCCGTGATGACAGCGCCGACGAGCTGGCCATTTTCGCCATAGCCCAGGAACACCGGCAGCTCGGCAGGCTTCGTGGCCGCGACGAGCGTGCCATCGGCATCCAGCGTGACCTCCACTGTCGATTTCGAGGCCGGCAGAACTTCAGCAACCGCATTGCTGAGAAACCGTGCCTTGTTGTCGGCAATGCGCTCGGCGGTGGCCTCGTACACGGTCACGATCAACAGGGCGCAGAACGCGCCGATGCCCACGATCGCGCGATACATCGACCAGGCCGAGGTCCGTTTCTGCTCGATGGGCGCCGTCTCGTTCATCTCGCCCCCCTGCCGGTACCGAACACCCTTGGCTGGATCAGTCTGTCAATGTGTGGCGACACCGCGTTTGCCAGCAGGATCGCGTACATCACGCCCTCGGGCATGCCGCCCCAGAAACGGATCACCACCACCAGTACGCCGATCAGCATGCCGTACAGCCAGCAGCCCGCGTTGGTGATTGGCGAGGCCACCATGTCGGTAGCCATGAACACCGCGCCCAGCATCAGGCCTCCGGAGAACAGCATGAACACGGGTCCGGGATAGGTCACCGGGTCGTAGAGCTGGAAGGCCCATGTCATCGCCGCCACGGTCAGGAAGATCGATGCCGGGATGCGCCAGTTCATCATTTTGCGCGCGACCAGGTAGATGCCGCCCAGCAGGATCAGCACGCCGCAGGTTTCACCAACCGAACCCGACGTCAGGCCGGCCATCAGTTCGCGGCCGCCCGCGAACTGGCCCTCGAATTTCATCAGCGCCAGCGGCGTCGCAGTGGTCACCGCGTCGTAGGTCGGTTCCCAGAACGGCGTCGCCAGTATCGAGGTGGGAATGTTCTCGAAGCGGCCCTCTGCGAAGGGCATCGTCCAGTGAGTCATGGGCTGGGGAAACGCAGCCTGCAGGAAGGCGCGTCCAACCAGCGCCGCGTTGAACGCGTTCATGCCCAGCCCGCCGAACAGGAACTTGGCGACCGCCACGCCGAACACACCACCCACGAACACCATCCACAGCGGCAGGTCCGGCGGCAGGATAAGGCCATAGAGCAGACCCGTGATGGCCACGGACCAGTCGCCGACAGTGGACGGCTTGCCGGTCCAGCGGCACAGCCAGTGTTCCGTGAGCACGCAACTGACCGTCGCAACAGCTATCACGAGGGCGGCGCCTGTGCCGAACGCGTAGATCGCGAATGCCGTGACGGGCAGCAGCGCCAGGAACACGTTGCGCATGATGACGTCCGTGCTGGTGCCGTCTGTCACATGCGGCGACGAGCCGATCTCGAGATATTTGCTCGACCCGGCCATCAGGCGGCGCTCAGCTTTCGGACCATCTTTTTCGCCATGCGGAAATACTGGACCAGCGGAATGTGCGATGGGCACACGTACGCGCACGCGCCGCACTCGAAGCAGTCCATCAGGTGCCAGGACTCTGCCATCTGCTCGTATTCCTCGTTTTTGGCGAGGATGCCGAGCTGCGACGGGTTCAGGAACACCGGGCACGCCTCGACGCAACGCGCGCAGTGGATGCACGGATAAACTTTCTTGTGGCCCGTAGATCCCCCCGTCTCGGCGGTCGTGAAGGCCGTGATCCCCGAAGTGCCCTTGGTGATCGGGATGTCCAGGTTGGACACGGTCGGACCCATCATCGGGCCGCCCATGAAGACCCGCGAGATGTCGTCGACGGGGGCGCACTGCTCCAGCGCAAAGCGCACGGGCGTGCCGATCGGAATGCGGTAGTTGCCCTTCTTTTGCACGCCCGGTCCGCCGATGGTGATCACGCGCTCCTGGATGCCGCGGCCGCGCGGCAGCAGGCGCCCGATTTCAGCGGTGGTCGCGACATTGCAGCAGATCGCATTGATGTCGGCCGGCAGGCCACCGGACGGCACCTCGCGTCCGAGCAAGGCGCTGAAAATCATCTTTTCCGCGCCCTGCGGGTACTTCACCGGCGACACCTTCACGCTAACAGGCAGGTCGTTGGGGCACATCGACCTGAATCGTTCCGCCGCGTCCTCCTTGTTCGCCTCGACGGCAATGATGACCTCGGAGGTGCCGGTGGCCCGCAGCAGGTAACGTATGCCCATGAACACGTCCTCGGTTTGCTCCAGCATCACGCGGTAGTCGGTGGTCAGGTAGGGCTCGCACTCCACGCCGTTGACGAACAGCGTGTCCAGATGCTTGCCTTCCGGCGGTTTCAGCTTGACGTGGGTCGGGAATGCCGCGCCGCCGAGGCCGACGATGCCGGCGTGCTGGATCGCAGTAATGATCTCGTCGGGCGTGGCGTCAAGGCCGCAGGGCTCGCCGTCGTTGATCTCCTGGGTCGATGCCGGGTAGGGCTCGATAAAGATGCTCTCGACCTTGGTGCCGGTAATGCTGGGCGCGAGCGTGATGCGCCGCACGATGCCGGATGCCGGCGCATGCATGGCCACCGACATGAAGCCGTCCGGCTCGGCGATAGTCTGCCCGCGGATGACGTCCTGACCCTCGCGCACAACCGACTTCGCCGGATTCCCCAGGTGCTGGCTGAGCGGCACGATCAACACCGGCGCGAACGGGAACTGGCGGATCGCGAGATCCGCCGTTTCGTCCTTCATCTCGGGCGGGTGCACCCCGTGCCTGAAAGTATTTTTTCGTAACCGTTCCAGCATCTTAAGAGGCCGTCATCCTTTCCCGCTAATTGAATTTCTCGCCTCGCTTGATCCACTTGTCGATATCCTTCGCGCTACGGTCGCGCGGCAGGCCGGGATGGATGACTTCCGCCGTGCATTTTTCGGCGGATTTGACCAGGTCACGATAAGGGCCTCCGTTGGGGTTCTTGATGACGGCTTTCTTGTCGTCGTTATAGGCGAAGATCTGCGGATTGATATCGATACACTCGTCGCAGGCGGTGCATTCCTCGGTATCGATCCACGGAGCCATGTAGTCGCCCTCGACGGCCGGCGCGGCGGTCTGCACGGCCGCCAACTGCGGTTTCTGCCCCGCAGCGGGCGTCGACGGCACGGCTTCGAGCAGCGCGCCCATGTCCAGCGCCTGGCTGCCGCTGACCAGCCCCATCAGGCCGGAGGCGAGCTTCTGTACAACCTCCTGGCGCACACGGGACTCGATCTGCACTGCGTCCGCATCGGCCGCCTCCTCCTCGGCGCCGCCGAGGTCGCGCAGCATGATCCAGAACGCGCGACGCTCCTCGGCCGATTCGATCATCGGCTGAGCGACGAGCAGGCGGCTGAGCTTCTTCTTGGCGTCCAGCGCCCAGACGAAGGGCACCTTGCCCTCGCGATCGTCGTTGTCGAGCGCCAGGTATTCGCCAACCTGCACCATGTTCTCGTTCCACGAGTCGCGCGGGATCTTGCGGAAGTGCTTGCGGAAGCGTGACTCGGTGACCGCGAAATCGACAAACGTGGTTTGCAATTCCATCGTTTGCTCGCGGCCGCGGTCATCAACATAGTCGACTTTTGCCACAGGCCAGTCGAGGTCCGGGTTCGGGTTGCCGTCCAGGTCGAGGCATTCGCCAACCGTGGGGCCACGGTCGGGGTCGTAGCGGAACAGCGGGTAGGCGCGCGATTCAACTGCCAGCTTGGCCTGGTGATGTGACATGTCGTCACCGATGCCATGTTCCGGCTGGCACGATGAGTAAAGGTTGAACACCGCCGGCCTCCTGGACATCAGGCCCTCCACGAAGCCTTCGATCATGTGATTGGCGTGCGCGATCGTCGACTGCAGGAAGTAGGTCGTGCGGTGCGCGATTGCGATCAGGCCCATCTCCTTGCGGACCTCTTCCTTGCCCTTGATGGCCTTGCCGAACTGCGCCATGTCAGAAATCTGGCCGAAGAAGCCCGAGGTGCAGGCTTGACCGCCGGTGTTGGAATACACCTGCGTGTCGACCACGAGCACCTTGATCGGCTTGCCCGACATCAGCGCGCGCGACAGGTTCTGGAAACCGATGTCGTACATCGCGCCGTCACCGCCAACCGCGACCACCGGCGGACACAGGTGGTACTCCTCGTCGGTGAAATCCTGCCAGTCGAAATAGCGATAACGCTCTTCCTGCTCGTCGGCGTTGTACTTGCCCTCGAGCAGCGCCTCGGCCATGCGCACGACCTTGAAGCCATCGGCCATCTTCGCCATGTGGCCTTCGAACACGCCCATCGCCATGGATGCGGGATCCTGGAACAGGTGGTTGGCCCATGGGAACGGGTAAGGGTTGAACGGGAAGGTGCTGCCCCAGACCGAGGTGCAGCCCGTGGCGTTCAGCATGCCCATGCTCGAACGGCCTTTGCCGGTCGTGCCCTTCTGGTAGCGCCAACGCAGGTCCTGCAGCCTGGCGACCAGGTCGGTGACAGCTTTGAGCCAGTCGCGATCGACGAGCGCGGCCTCGTGCGTTTTCTCCACGCTGTCCGCAATCTTCGCGAGCGTCAGTTCTCCATCACCTGCGTCACTCAGGACCGCGGCCATCTCCTCAACGTCACCAGGATCGATCGAGCCAGCCAACTCGAGCCTGATGTGTTCCTTTAGCCTGGCGATCAGGTCGTCAAGCTTGGCCACGTGGGCTTTCACGCGCGGCTGTATCAGCGACTCGACCGTGGCGACGAACAGGTGAACGACAGTTTTCTCGGCGCAGCCCAGGCAGGCGCCATCGCCGCTGGCGAACGGCAGGTAGGCATCCTTGTTCAGCAGTATGGTCTCGAGCGCGCCGATGCCTTTCTCCAGGTCGTCCACGCGGATGTACCTCTCCGGCGTGTTCGGCAGGTCCAGCCAGAAATCCCAGTTCTTGCGCAGGTCGGCGACCGATTCGCGTGTCTGCTTGATGGGTCGTAGCGCGTCGTCGCTGCAGACCTCGATGCATTCCATGCAACCCTTGCAGGTATAAGGGTCGATCGTGATGCTGAACAAGCCGCCGCTACCGGCTTCTTTCTTCTCCGGCGTGGTGAAATAGGGGCGGGTCAGCGAGAACTGGAAGGTGCCGAGTTCCTCACGAAAATCGGCAAATTCGTCCGCGAGCTGTTGGCGCTCGTCAGACTCTTTGGGCGCCGCTTCGATGGTAGCCTGGATCGCCTCTTCGAAGAGGTCGGATACCGAATAGTTCTCTGCCGCGTCGACAAGGCTCTTGCGCAAAGTCGACTCCATCTTGCGCACGGCGCGCGGCAGATGCTCGGTCGCTTTGCCGTTCTTCTTCATGCGCTTGACGACCGTGTCGAGCACCTGTCCGACTTCATTGACCAGGCCCGGGATCGCCGTGTCGGGGCAAACCGTGTAGCAGTCGCCACAAGCGGTGCAGTTCTCGGGTATGAACTCCGGATGGTCGAAGCGGATGCCGGTCATGTCGCGGAAGTGCGAGGACACGGCGGGCATCAGGCTCATGCTCATGAACGGATCGGCCGGCACCTGTTCGCCCTGTCCCGAGGCGTACATGCTGCCGGTCTGGGCCCAGAAGCGGTGGATATCAGACGACGGCGAATCCGATTCGGGCAATCGCTTGACCATTACCGGCACCGGCAGCGTGCTGCCGCCGGCTTTCGCGTCGGCGCGTTCCTCGAGATGCTTGTCCGTGACTTCGGTAATCTCCTCGAAGCCCCGGCGCACGACGCGCATGTTGTCCTCGACCACGCGCACACCCTTCGAGCCGAATTTGTGCTGCAGCTGTTCGCGGATCGCATCCAGCAGCTTTTCCTGGCTCAGGCCGTGCTTTTCGAGCAACGGCGAGGTCGCAAAGAACGCGCCCTGGAACGCGATGCCCTGCATGCGCAGCTGCAGTTCGGGGTCCGTCGCCTCGTCGCGCGCAATCTGGAATGCGTCAAGGAAGTACAAGCGAATCTCGTTCTCGACAATCTGCTTGCGGTAGCGCATCGGGATCGCGTGCCAGAAATCCTCGACCGAGGCGGCGTCGCTTTGCATCACCAGCACCCCGCCCTTCTTGAGGCCGGCTAGCGCGTTAGTGTGCCCAAAGACGTTCGGGTCGGGCGACAGCACGACGTCGACGTAAAAATACTCGCAGTTGATGCGGATCGGCTCGGGCGCCGCCGAGAGGTAGTAAGAGGTTGGCTGACCCTTCTTCTCCGAACCGTATTTCGGGTTGGCCTTGATGTGATAGCCAAGCAGCTCGTAGAGCGTCATCGCGAGGTTCTTGCCGGTCGTGATCGCGCCCCATCCGCCGACCGAGTGCATGCGCACCGTGATCGCGTCCTTCGGCATCAGGTTTGGGTTCTCGCTGCCGCGCAGCGACAGGTCGGCGACATCCGGGTAGGCGTCCAGCACCTGCTGGTTGTAGACCTCCTGCATCGGGGTCATCATCGATTTGCGCACGAAATCGATCGACAGGTAAAACAAGCGCTTGTGCTTGCCGTCCGGCAGCATGTTCTCGATCGCAGCGACCACGCCCTCGGGCTGCAGGTCACGGCTGCCCATGCCGAAAGAACCGGAATACAGTGGCGGCATGTCGTCCAGGCTCTTGTAGCTGTCCAGCTCGGGGTAGGCCCGGCCATTGCGGCTGCGGCCGTTCTCGAGGGACTTGCTTAAGGTCGAGCGGATTTCGCGTATCAGCGGCAGGTCGGAGGCCAGTGGCTGGTCCGTACGCTCGAGCACGGCGACGCCCTTACGGCCTTTCAGCACCTCGCTCAGCAGGTCGCCCGGGAAAGGCCGGAACATCACGACGTTGACGACACCAACTTTGACGCCGCGCGTCTCGCGCATCCAGTCGGCGACCGCCTCGGCCGTCGAGTTGACGCTTCCCTGACCGACGATCAGATAATCGGCGTCGTCGGTGCGGTAGGTCATGACACGGCTGTAACGCCGCCCGGTCAGCTCGTAGAACGCGTCGAAAGCCCCGTCCGTGATGGCCTGCACGTGGTCAAAGAAATACGGTCGCTGCGCGGCGACGCTCTGCATGTAGGAATCCTGGTTCTGCACCGGGCCCGCCAATACCGGGTCGTCCACGGTCCATAGTTCCGGGATGCGGCGGCGTTTTTCACCGTAGATGATCTTCTGCGCCGGGGTCGGCGTGTCAATGATCTCGTCGGGTCGGCCAAGGTATTCGGCAATCAGTTCGCGCTCCGGGATCATCAGCGATTCGATCAGGTGCGTCGTCAGGAAGCCATCCTGGCCGACGATGCCAGGCGTCAGCGCCAACTCGGCGATGCGGTGCGACATGATGTTGAGGTCGGCCACGGCCTGCGCGTCCTTGGCCATCACCTGGAAAAAGCCGGTGTCGTCGACGCAGTGGTAGTCATCGTGGCCGGCGTGCACATTGAGGGACGCCTTGGTCATGGCCCGGCAACCGATGTTGAGCACGTAGGTCAGGCGCTTGCCGACGGCGGCGTACAGCGACTCGTGCATGTAGGCGATGCCCTGGCCGGAAGAGAAATTGGTCGCCCGCAGCCCGGTCATCGACAGACCCGCGGTTACGGCCGCGGCCGCGTGCTCGCCTTCGGGCTCGATAAAGATCAAGGGCCGGCCGGAAATATTGATGTGTCCGGCGGCGGCCGCTTCTGCCCAATACTCTCCCATCTGCGTAGAAGGTGTAATCGGATAGGCGCCGGCGCCATCGGAGGACTCCCGCTCGCACATGATCGCGGCAGTGTTGCCGTCCATCGCGGCTCGAATACCGGGGTATTTAGGTGTCAATTGTTTCTTTTTCATGCAGGGGTCCCTGAGCTTAGGTCGCAGTTGCCTGTCGCGCACTCCGGCGAATGACTTTCTTCGCCGCGTGGCCCGTGACAGGTCCTTTGATTGGGTCGAACCACACGATCGCGCCAGTCGGACAGCGATCAATCGCCTTTCTTACGTCATGATTGCGGCTGTAGTCGACAACCGGCAGGTTATCAACCATCGTGATCACGCCGTCCGGCGCATCGGTCGCGCATCGGCCGCAAGCGTCGCAGCCGACGTCGCAGTCCTCGAGTACAGCATCGCCGTGCTCGAGGTTCTTACAGGCGACCCATAGGCGATGACTAACGGGATGCAACGAGAACAGATCCTTGGGGCAAGCGTCGACGCAGTCGCCGCAGGCCGTGCAACGGTCTTCAATGACGACAGGTATGCCATATTCATTCATTACGATCGCGTCGAGGTCACAAACCACCTCGCAGTCGCCTAACCCTAAGCAACCCCAGAAACAGGCTTTGCCACCGCCGGCGACGAGCGTAGCTCCTCGGCACGAGTTGATGCCTTCATAGTGGGCGCGATTTCGCGCCACGTTGATGCCGCCCGCGCAGGCGAGTCGCGCCACGACCTTTTCTTCTGCGCCGGCGTCCACGCCCAGAAACCGGGCCAGCAATTCGCGTTCTTCCTCGTTCATTACCGTGCATTTGCCGGGCAGAGCCGAACCGTCAACGATAGCCTGGGCAAGACCAAGGCAACCCGGGTAGCCGCACGCGCCGCAGTTTGTGCCCGGCAACATCTCATTTGCAGCCTCAATCCGAGGATCCTCGTCGACATGCAGTTTTTTGTGAGCCACAACCAACAGGGAGGCAAACACAAAACTCAGCGCCGCTAGCGTGAGTACGCCTGTCAACATGTGCGAACCTCCAACCCGTCATCCTAGTGGATTGTATAGTCGGCGGAATTTACTCGCATTGTGGAAACCGCGTACAGAGTTGCGCGGTATGACATAGTAAACGGGCAAACAGACCCGAATCGAGAGAGGCCCCCATGCGCGCTAGGATCGCGGCTGATGCCGGCGCCTGCTACTCGACAAGCTCCAGGCCGTCCGACTCGATCAGACCGTTCGGTGACAGGACATAATGGTCGAGCTTGAAACCGATGTAGAAACTTCCTGTCTCATCCGGGTTCTCGGTGACCTGAATCTCCTCGGGCCTGACCGTGCGCCGCGTGTAGTCACTCAATAGCTTGGCGATGCTGGTTTTCTCTGCCGCGTATACGATATCCATGACAAGCTCCTAAAGCACATTCCTTTGTTTTCGCTTGCAGAATAGTGCCCCGTCACTTAACAGCAGATGAAATTTGTGTGAACGGTCGCTGAATTACGAAACGACTCGTTTTACGGCCTCCGTCAACGCGCCGTCGCCAGGCGGCAGGCTGTAGCCGATACGCATGTGCGGTTTTTCGATATCAATGAGTCGCGTGAGATCGATCGGCGTTGCCACGAGTACCAGGTCGCAGTCCACCGCGTTGACGGTCGCTTCGAGATCGCGGATCTGTGCGTCGCCATAGCCCATCGCTGGCAGCAGATCCCCGATGTCAGGATATTTTTTGTAGGTCGCCGCTATTTCGCCAACGGCCCACGGCCTTGGGTCGACCAACTCTTCGGCATGGTTCTCCATTGCAGCCAGCACGCCGGCGCCAAACGGCATGCCACCATGCGTCGTGGTAGGCCCGTCTTCGATAACCAGGACGCGCTTGTCGGTGATCGCATCCGGATCCGGAACGTGCAGCGGAGAGTTGCGCCGCAGGACTGTGGCATCGGGATTGAATTTTCTTGCGTTGGCCTCGATCACCTTGATGTTCGCTTCGTCCGCGTAGCCAATCTTGCTGATCAGGATGATATCGGCCCGCTGAAAATTGACGGTGCCCGGAAAGTACTCCAGCTCATGACCGGCACGGTGCGGATCGGTGACCGTAATCCACAAATCGGGCCTGTAGAACGGCGTGTCATTGTTGCCGCCATCCCAGACGATTACGTCCGCCTCCTTTTCCGCTTCGGCGAGGATTGCGGCGTAGTCAGCTCCGGCATAGACAATTACACCGTTGTCAATGTGCGGCTCGTACTCCTCCCTCTCCTCGATCGTGCAGTCATGCCGTTTAAGGTCCTCATAAGTCTCGAAGCGCTGCACGCCCTGCTTTGCGAGATCCCCGTAGGGCATCGGATGACGGATCGCAACAGTCTTCTTGCCGAGTTCACGCAGGATATCCGTGATGCGTCGCGACACCTGGCTCTTGCCACAACCCGTACGCACCGCTGTAATCGCAATGACTGGCTTTGTCGAGGGCAACATTGACGCATCGACATCGAACAGGGAGAACCTGACGCCGTGCGCTTCGACTTTCTGGCGGCGTTCCTCGATGTAGCTCAGGTTCACGTCGGAGTACGCGAATATGACTTCGTCGATGTCTTTCCCGGCAAGCAGCTCGTCAAGGTCTTCTTCAGGGCAAATCGGAATGCCATCCGGGTACATCGCTCCGGCGAGCACGGCCGGGTAACGGCGATCCTCGATGTGCGGAATCTGCGTCGCCGTGAACGCGACGACCGCGAAGTCCGCGTTGTCCCGGTAACAGCAGTTGAATACGTGGAAGTCACGACCTGCGGCTCCCATGATGATTACCCTGCGGCTCATGGAGATTTCTCAAGTAGCTGCGATACTGCGGGAATGCTACACGCACCCCCTTTCGTAACCGATACGAGCTTGTACCTAGCGCACGCCTACGTGAAATCCGACATATGAAAGTGCAATAAAAAGAGTAACTTCCACCCTGTCGATGGCCGACGGAGTTTTGGCAGCGGGCGTCAGAAATGAAGGAAAAGCCGTGATCAACAATACACCTCCCAACCTGAATGCTGGCGTAAAAATACTTCATGATCCCGTGCGCAACAAAGGCACTGCCTACACGGAAGCCGAACGGGATGCACTGAAGTTACGTGGCCTATTGCCGCCCCGTGTTCACACCATGGCCGAACAGGAGCTGCGTGTGCTCGGCAATATCCGCGCAAAGCCGACCGACCTCGAGCGGTATCTGTACCTGATCGCACTGCAAGACCGCAACGAGAACCTGTTTTACCGGGTGATCATGACTCACCTCGAAGAGATGATGCCGATTATCTACACGCCGACCGTCGGCAAGGCTTGCCAGGAATTTCAGCACATCTACCGGAAACCGCGCGGATTCTATGTGTCGCTGCATGACAAAGGTCGCGTCAAGACAATCATGCAAAACTGGCCGCATAAGGATGTTCGTATCATTGTCGTAACCGACGGCGAGCGAATTCTTGGACTGGGCGACCTTGGCGCCGATGGCATGGGCATACCCATCGGCAAACTGGCCCTGTACACGGCCTGCGCGGGAATCCATCCGACGCAGTGCATGCCAGTGATGCTGGATGTCGGTACTAATAATGAAAAGTTGTTAAACGATCCGCTCTATAACGGCTTGGAGTGCCGACGCGTCCGCGGCAAGGACTACGATGAACTCTTCGATGAATTCGTTACTGCCGCCAAGGAACTGTATCCGGGCGTATTGATCCAGATCGAGGATTTCGGAAACACCAATGCATTCCGATTGCTGGATCAATATCGCAGCAATACCTGCCTGTTCGATGACGATATCCAGGGAACTGGCGCCGTTGCGGTGGCGGGCGTTATTGCCTCCATGCGCATTACCGGCGGCAGGCTTTCCGAGCAGAAAATCCTGTTCCTCGGTGCCGGTGAGGCAGGCATCGGCATCGCTGATGTTTTCGTTGCTGCATTGAAAGAAGGAGGTATGGACGAAGCAGAAGCCCGAAAGCACTGCTGGTTTGTCGACAGCAGAGGCCTGCTTGTTGCGGGGCGCGACAATATCGCTGCTCACAAGGAACCTTATGCTCACCAGCATGAATTCATAGCAGGCTTTGCCGATGCGGTTAATGCCTTGAAACCGACCGCCATTCTCGGACTTTCGGGACAGCCCGGTACATTTACCAGGGACGTTATCGAGGCGATGGCGAAAATCAACGAACGCCCCATTATTTTTGCCCTGTCAAACCCGACGTCGCAGGCCGAATGCACCGCTGAACAGGCCTACACCTGGAGCGAGGGACGTGCGGTCTTTGCAAGCGGAAGCCCGTTCGATCCTGTGAAACTCGGCAACCAACTCTTCGTGCCCGGGCAAGGCAACAATGCCTACATCTTTCCCGGTGTTGGATTGGGTGTGATCGTCAGTCGCTCCCGGATCGTCACCGATGAAATGTTCCTGGCGGCGGCACATTCGCTGGCCAACCAGGTGACGGACGCAGACCTGGAGCGAGGCCGCGTTTATCCGGCGCTGTCACACATTCGACACGTATCGGCTCTCATTGCCAAAGATGTCGCGAAGATGGCTTACGACAACGGCTTTACAGATCGCGAAGAGCCGGCGGACATTTTGGCGGATATCCACGAGTACATGTACCACCCGGTGTATCCGCACTACGCGTAAGCCGCGTCGCTCCTAAAGCCTGCTGGCGTTTTGCGGTCATCATCGCGCGTCAGTTCGATTAGCCAGCTCACCGCTTGCTTTCAATTCCCTTACACGTTCGGCTTGCGCTGCCAGGTCTGCCTGCACCTCTGCATACAAGCGTTGGAACTCCGGTTCTGCACGAATTGCGTCGAGACTGGGATCGTGCTGCAGATAGAGCCAGGAGAAAATCCGCCACCCTTCATCGACGGCCTGTCGCAACGCATTTAGCGCCTGCTGTGGGCGCTGCTGGAGTGAGTAAATACGGGCATCAGTAATCCAGTAGCCGTTCATCCCGTGCCTCGGCAGCGCGTCGATGGCCATCAGGCTCCCCGCGAGAAGATCGTCCGCCCTTGCTTGCTCACCCAAACGCATCAGCACGAGCGCCAGGTCGACTGCGGCCTGGTAGTTGGAGACGTTGACCTCCGGCACTTCTGGTTCCGTCAATTCGCGAAAAGCCCTGGCGTAACGAGAGCGGGCAACTTCGTAACGGCCGGCAGCCAGGTCTGCATTGCGGAGGACGAACAGAGAGCCCCAGTTGCGCGGGTAAGCCTCCAGCAACGTTCGCGCATCGGCCAGGGTAGCGACCTCGTCGCCTGTATGCAGGTTGAAAAGCGTGCTGGCCCAGACCGCCCAGAAGGACTTCGGTCCCAATTCCAGCCCCCGGTCGATCCACACTTTTGCGCTGTCCGCATCGCCGAGTTCGAGGTAAGCGATCGCCTGCGCTGCCTGCAGGCTCGGGCTGAGAGCGTCATTTTCCGCAGCCTTCTGATACCAGACCAGGGACTCGTCCACCTGGCCGTAGACCAGGTAATGGATCGCTGCGATATAGACATACGCAAAGGCGTGATCCGGTTCGATTTCAGCGACTCGCAGGAATCTTTGCAACGCTTCATCGAAATTACCCAAGGCGTCATAGGCTCGTCCCAGTTCAACATTCACGGGTGCCGAAAACGGGTCCAGAACCAGGGCTTTCTTGAAAAACGCCATCGACTCTTCGATCCTGCCCTGACCTCGGCGCAGGCGACCGTACAGACGAAAGACACGAGCATAGCTCGGCTGCAATGCAATCGCGGTTTGGTAGGCTTGCTCCGCAGCCTGCCAGTTTCCCTGTTGTTGCCTCAAAAGACCCAGCGTGGCGTACGCCTCCCCGAGATCGGGATCCAGTTGCAGCGCCTTCGTCAACGGTGGCTCAGCGAGCGCGTTGCTTTCATCGATTGGCGGTCCACCCAGGAAATTTGCGCCAAGCGTCAAATACGCGTCAGCAAGGCCGACATAGGCCAGCGCAAAATCCGGATCCAGCTCGACGGCAGACTGAAAGTATGGAATTGCCGCGTTCAGTGATTCAACCGACTCGATATTGCTCAGGTTTCTACCTTTCAGAAAGGCTGTGTAAGCAGCCAGGCTTTCTGTCGGCATCGTCGTCAACTGCCTTGTTTCCTGTGGCGTCAGTGTCGCCTGCAGTCGTCGGACAATCTCTTCTACAATTTCGGTTTGAATTGCGAAGACATTGCCGGCCGTCAGGCTACGATCATAAGTTTCCGCCCAGATATGTGTATCCGTAGCAGCATCTATTAACTGAACATTTATGCGAATATTGTCACCGGAGCGTTGTACGCCTCCTTCCAATATCTTGCCGACGCCGAGTTCCTCGCCTATTCCAGGAATGCTCTTCGTCGTATTGCGGTAACGTTCAACCGATGTTCGCGATATGACTTTCAAATCACTGATTTTTGAAAGCCGTGTGAGCAGGTCATCCTGTAAACCAACAGCGAGAAATGCGGCGTCATCTTCGTCGGGACTGACGATAGCAAACGGCAGCACAGCAATTGATTTCGCTTCGATCGGCGCAGCTACCTTGCCCCGCGGAGATGCCGGCACTGTCGATATTTCAGTACCTACTCCGTAAATCATCGCCACAATGACAATTGTTAATGCGGTCAGAATGAGATAATCAGTGACACGCAGCGAAAGATCGTCAGTTGCGTTTTCATCCAGGGTCCGGACGATTCGACCACCGACAAAGTCAAATCGCCAGCCGAATATCAACGCAGCAGGAAAACCAATGATCGCGCCGAGCCAGACGTGCCGCAGCACAGCTTGCGGAATCTCCCAGCTTTCGAACGCGAGACTGGCCACTTGCAGGACCACCCATGCGCCGACGATGTACAGCGCCGCAAGCCGAAATACACGACGACGGTGACACTCTGCGATAAACCTCTTCATGCTGTGAACCGGTTATTCGTTTTCCGCGCCTGGCCTGCAATGCGCAAATACTTTATGCGAACGCTCGTGAAATTTTGAATCTATTCTCTGAATTAATCAATTCTGGCTTATACCTGGCAGCGCCATCGCCTGTCGTCCGTCGTATAATATCGTTCTGATTGCAGTCAAAAGGACGTTCAGGTCATGAGCAAGGTCAAAACAACGGCCCACAGGACGCAGCCGTCGAGATGGCTTTCGACGCTGCTGGTTTTGGCTGCGATTGGTGCGAGTGGCAGCGTATCGGCGGGATGGCTGGACAAGCTAAAGGGCATGGTTTCCGGCAGTGATGAAAAGCAGGAAGCAACGCAAGCCCTGAACACGGACGATATTGGCGGGGGCCTCAAAGAGGCGCTGCTTGTAGGGACGGAAAACGTCGTTAGCAGTCTCGGCACGACCGACGGCTTCAACCTCGACCCACAGATCCATATTCCACTGCCAGCGCAGCTCGAACAGGTCAAGAACGTGCTGGGTAAGGTGGGAATGGACTCCATGTTGACCGATCTCGAAACCCGGCTGAACCGCGCGGCCGAAATCGCGACACCCAGGGCCAAACAGCTGTTCGTTAACGCTATCAATGAAATGACCCTGGACGACGTTATGGCGATCTACAAAGGTCCGGATGATTCAGCAACCCAGTACTTCAGGTCGAAGATGTCCGGGCCATTGGCCATCGAAATGAAACCCGTCGTCGACGAGAGCCTGGCGGACGTCGGCGCCGCTAATTCCTACGAGGCGGCCATGGATCGCTACAACTCCGTGCCATTCGTGCCGAAAGTTGATGCCGACCTTAGCGACTATGTCGTCGAAAAAGGCATGGATGGAATTTTTTACTATCTCGCCAGGGAGGAAGCCGCAATCCGGCAGGATCCTGCGAAACGAACTACGGATCTTTTGAGACGCGTTTTTGGCCCGTAGTTGGAACGCCAGCCTTTCGATTTTTTCCTAGCGAACGACTTTACGGATAATATAGCCGCCGGAACGTTCGTCGAGTTCCAGGTCCAGCTGGCCCCGCGCCTGTGCCTCTTCCAGCAACTTGCTGAATGACTCAAAACCGTAATAGCCCTCGTTAAAGCTCGGCTTGACCCGTTTCAACGCCTGTTTGACCATTGAGCCCCAGAGCTTGTCCTGGTCGCCGCGCTCCGCATTCAATGCGGCCGCAACCTCGAGCGTCATGTCGATGCCTTCCTGCTTGTTATCCTTCGGCTTGGCTTTTGCAGTCTTGCGTTTTGTTGTGCGTCCTTTCGACGCTATCGGTTTCTTATCCTTCTTCGCCTGTTCGCGAACGATATCGTCATAAAAAATGAACTCGTCGCAGTTACTGATTAGCAGGTCGGACGTCGAGTTCTTGACGCCAACACCGATGACCGTCTTTGCGTTCTCACGCAATTTACTGACAAGCGGCGAAAAATCGGAGTCGCCACTGATGATGACGAAAGTGTTTACGTGCGACTTGGTGTAACACAGGTCCAAGGCATCGACGACCATGCGGATGTCCGCTGAATTTTTGCCCGACTGCCGAACGTGCGGAATATCAATCAGCTCAAATGCCGCCTCGTGCATCGTTGCCTTGAATTCCTTGTAACGTCCCCAGTCGCAATAGGCTTTCTTTACGACAATACTTCCCTTGACCAGCAGTCGCTCGAGGACCCAGTTGATATCGAACTTCGCGTATTTTTCGTCGCGAACGCCGAGCGCAATATTCTCAAAATCGCAGAACAAGGCGAGATTTTTGTCAGAGTTGCTAGCCATGAAAGACGATGTCCCGCGTCAGGTTTTCTTGGAGCTGGCAATAACGAGCTGGGCGCGAGCGCGCTTTCCCATTCGCCGTTCGTTCAATTGACCAACAATGACCTTGGCTGCTTCGGTAACAGTCTTTAAGTTGCCTTCCCGATAGCCGTGAATCGTATTGTCGCCCTGGGTGATGACATAACTGTGCCATTCGGACGCCTCCGAATCTGCGGGAGGCTCCATTGGCAGCACTGAAGTAACTACGAAGTCTTGTTGAATCATAAGGTTGGGTATCTGAGTGATTAGCGCACAAAGGATGCGTAAAGGGATTACACGCGGGTTCATTATACAGTGAATCTCCGATTTAGTCACCGCGCTCAGGGTTACGTATAAGTAACGGCTTGAAATCGTGCCTTGAGAGATCAAATACCCAGGTAGGGTCCTTTTGGGCTCGGCG
>JBATHK010000071.1:0-16383 GCA_049666725.1 Woeseiaceae bacterium | reverse complement strand
GGGACGTCATCGGGGTGTATTACCTGTGCATGCTCTATTCGCCAGCGCAGATCGGTTTTGTCGGGGTGCTTCGCAAACACGGCCTCGTAGATGTCGAGGAGCTCGCGGTACGCGCGATCGCCGATGCCCTGGATCGCCATCTGGTAGTCGTGTTTGATTGCGAGTTCTGCCGATGCTTCGATCTCTTCGACCGGGACGACATTCAGGCCGTAGCTGCGCGGCATATCGGAGTACGGTTCCAGCAGCCAGCCGCCGTGTGTACCAAGCGCACCGTCCAGGACTTTTTCACCGATGCTGCGCACCGTGAGGAAATTGTTGCCGTAGCCGACCATGCGATAGTCGTCGAGGCGGTCCGCCATGTCGGCGGCCTGTTCCTCGAATGCCATGTACAGGCGCACGGGCAGGTTGCCTTCGTCGGCCATCGTTTTCAGAAGATCGACCTCGGCGAAGGTCGTGCCGAGATCCTGGAACGAGGTGATGCCGTGACGCAGTGACTCTTCGCCGGCGAGTGTCACCATGCGTCGCAGCTCCGCTTCCGCAATGCCGGCCGGGCGGCGCCCCTGGTGGCCGGAATAGGCGATGCGAAAAATGTCCTGCGCCGCTTCGCGCATCATACCCGTGGCGCGACCGCCTGCGTCGCGTACGATTTCGCCGCCCGCCGGCGGCTCCGTGTTGCCGTCGACTTCCACGAGCGTCATGGCGCGCTGGTTCACAAACACGGCGTGACCGCTTGTGTGAATGAGCATCACGGGATGATCGGGCGTTGCGGTGCTAAGGGAGTCATGAACCGGTAGCCCTTCGACCAGCACGTTCTCCCTGGTTTCCCATTTGTCCTGGTGCCAGCCGCGTCCGACGATCCACTCACCGACCGGTGTCTCGGCCGCGGCCTTTGCAACCATCGAAACGATCTCGGCAAAACTCTTCGCGTTGCGGAAGTCGAGGATCATCAGCGACCCGCCAAAGCTCGTGTAGTGCCCGTGGCCTTCGATGAAGCCCGGCACCACCATTTGGCCGCGCAGGTCGATGACTTCAGTGTCCTCGCCGCGATATTTTGACATCTCTTCGGATGTACCGACCGCGAGAATGAGATCGTCTTTGATCGCGACAGCTTCTGCGGAAGGCAGCGCCGCGTCCACCGTGACGACGTCGGCATTGACGAGAAGCAGGTCGGCGGCGGGATTGACTTCCTGCGAGTCGGGACGATCGCAACCGCCGAGCAAGGCGATCGCACTCGCCATCGCTATTGGCAACAGGACTCGAATCGTTTTCATCGTGGCAATTCTACGCGAGAAAGAATGTCCCCATAGGCCTAAACTGCGGTTCGACCCCGGTTTGCTTAATCAGGATGGCACTTTGCTGAGTTTTGCGTACAGTTCGGCTCAGGACCGTACTGCTAGGAACAATTAATGGATAACCTGATCTGGGTCGGTATTTTCCTTTGCCTGTGTCACTCCGCCATGTTCTCGGGCCTGAACCTGGCGTTCTTCAGCCTCAGCCGGCTGCGGCTCGAGGCGGAATCGGGGGCGGGAAACACGGCGGCGCAAAAAATCCTGGCGTTACGGGAGGACTCCAATTTTCTGCTGACGACCATTCTCTGGGGCAACGTTGGCATCAACGTGTTGCTGACCCTGTTGTCGAACTCCGTCATGGCCGGTGTTGCCGCCTTCGCGTTTTCGACCGTTGTTATCACCTTCGCCGGCGAAATCATTCCGCAGGCCTATTTCTCGCGTCGGGCAATGACGATGGCGTCGTTGCTGAGTCCGGTGCTGCGATTTTACCAGTACGTGCTTTACCCGGTGGCCAAACCGAGCGCATGGATGTTGGACAAGTGGCTCGGTGCAGAGCGCGTGATTTACCTGCAGGAGCAGCAGCTCAAGGGCGTGATCGAGCAGCACATCGTATCCGATCACGCCGAAATCGACTTTATCGAAGGCAGGGGCGCGCTCAACTTCCTGGACATCGACGACGTGCCGATCCAGGAAGAGGGAGAAACCGTCGACCCGGCAAGCGTTATCGCCATGCCGGTGCAGGTCGACCTTCCGGTATTGCCGCAGGTCGAATCATTAAAGGACCCGTTCGTCGTCAGTATCAATGCATCCGGCAGAAAGTGGACAATCATCACTGACAACGACGGTAAACCGCAGCTGTTGCTGGACGCCGATTCCTACCTGAGAGCCGTCATGTCGGATCCGGCCAGCGTCGACGTTTATGCGCACTGCCACCGGCCCATCGTGATACGCGACCCGAAGAGCCCGCTGGGGCACGTCATCCTCGCGCTGAAGCAAGGCATGAGGCGGAAAAGCGATGCTGCCATCGAGAAGGACATCGTCCTGTTGTGGACCGACGATCGCAAGCAGGTCATCACCGGTGCGGACCTGCTCGGACGCTTGCTACGCGGTATTGACGCGGAATCGCTGGCGTTCACGTAAACCGGATCAGGTGTCTTGATCCGGTGTGTCGTCGCTCGTCGACAGCTTGACGAGGAACCGGATGCTGTCCCCATAGGCCCTGGAGTCTGTGCTCATTGCCACCGGCAATCAATTGAACGTTCTGCTGCGCTCGTGCATCTAAATGGGTGTAAATTAGTAGTCGACCAATTTTGGTGGAGTCCGTGAATGTCCCTGGTTGCCGAACTCAGGCGCCGCAACGTGTTCCGCGTCGCAGCGGCCTACCTCGTCGTGGGCTGGCTCCTGACGGAAGTGTTGACCACAATTCTACCCACGCTGGGCGCGCCCGAGTGGACCGCCCGGGCCGTGATCCTGATCTTCGCCCTTGGCTTCATCCCGGCTGTCGTTTTTTCGTGGTTCTATGAGCTGACACCCGAGGGCATCAAGCGCGAGGAAGAACTCGGCGATGCCGAGCGGGTGAAGACCAAGGCGGGCAAGCTGCTCGATCACATCACGGTCATCGGCGTCATCGTACTTGTCGTCTTTATCGGGTTGTTCAGCGCCCGCCAGGTCGGCGAGGATTCCGACGTCGCCGATACTCCGGTCAGCACAGCCTCGGTCGCGGTGTTGCCCTTCGTAAACATGTCGAACGACGAGGATAACGAGTATTTCTCGGATGGGCTGACCGAGACGCTGCTGCATATGCTGACTCAGATCCCGGACCTGAAGGTCGCCGCGCGAACCTCCAGCTTCGCTTTCAAGGGACAGAGCAAGAGCATTCCGGAAATTGCGGCCGCCCTCGGCGTAGCGCACGTGCTCGAGGGCAGCGTGCAGCGTGTCGGTGACAGCGTTCGAATCACGGCCCAGCTTATTCGTGCCAGCGACGGCTTTCATGTCTGGTCGACTAGCTATGATCGTGAACTCGAGAACATTTTCGAAATCCAGGACGAAATCGCGCAGCGCGTGGGTTTCGAGTTGTCGGAGTCGTTGCTCGGCGAGAAGGGCGATCGGCTCGCCGGCATTAAAACAACAAATCCGGATGCCTACGACCTCTACCTGCAGGCAAGGCGCCAACGCGTCACCTATTCTTACGGCGGCCTTAAGGCCGCGGAAGACCTGCTGAAGGGCGCATTGCTCGTCGATCCGGATTTCATCGAGGCCAAGACAGAGCTGGCTGCAAGCTATATCCAACAACTCGAAACCGGGCTAATGGGGCGAGATGAGGCCTTCGCCGAGATCCATGCGATAACGCGACAGGTGCTGGAGGCTGACCCCGGGAATATCCTGGCGAGAGCGTTGAGTTCCTATGTCGATGCGATCGCCAAAGCTCTCGCTGGTGACAAGGAAGCCATTGCGGCATCGGTGGAGACGCTCGAGGCACTCCTCACCCAGGCGCCGGATGAGTTGCAGCTCCGGCTGCTGCTGGTGCGCGCGTTTCAACATGAGATGCAGCCTGAAAGGGCGCTGCCGATACTCGAAACAGCGCTGCAGCGAGATCCCTTCAATCCACAGATCCACTACGAACTCGGGACGCTGTACCTGCGGCTCGAGCGGTGGGACGATGCGCGCGCCGCGCTGCAGAAATCCCTCGAGATCGAGCCTCGACAGCCCAACGCTTACACCAACCTCGCGATCATCAACTTGCAAGCCGGAGACGGTGTCGGCTACGTAAAGCATTTCATAAAGGCGATCGAGACGGACCCCCGCGACCACGAGTTGCCGGGTCTGATCGCGGAGTTCCTGTATCGCCTCGCGCTGTTCGAGGAAGGCGACGATTTTCGCAACCGCTTAATGACGATTGCGCCGACCAGTGGCCTTGTCTACAGGACGGAGCTGGTACGGGCTGATAGTTTGGGTGACGCTGAAGCCGCGGACTCCGTCGCGCGCAAGGCAATCGAGAACGACGTCGAAGACCGGCGCTTTGCATACCAGGGCGCGGTGCAGTACCTGCTGCGGGCCGCAGTAAGAAAGGGCACGGTGGCCGAGGAGATTGCGTGGCTGGAGGCACAGGCGCCGGGCATCTTCGACATCGAGGCAGACTCCGTCCCGCAGAAATACCGGCTGTCGCAAGGAATCGCTTTCGATGCCTGGTATGTGACCCTGCCGAGAGACGAACTGCTGCGGCGCTTGGATATCCTGATCGCGAAAGGCGAGGCGATGGGCTTCGATTACACCGAAGAACCGTATACGCACCTCACTGTCCTCGCGATGCGAGGTCAGATCGAGGAGGCGATCCAGGTGGCACTCGATGAGGTCTTCAACCGCTCGGTGGCAATAAACCTGGGCTGGCGGCAAACGTTTGCGCAGGCCCAGTACGCCGCGGTCGTCGCGGATGCAAGGATCCAGGCAGCGATGCATCACTGGGAAGAAGAGGAAGGAGCGCTGCGTGCCCAGGTCCGGTCCTACCTGGCGGACCTGCAGGCGGCCGGCTGATCATCCGGGCCGCAATCGATCGCTGGTGTACTTGTGCAGCGTCTGCGACAGCCGGTGCGAAGTCGCCCCAGCAGCGCTTGGACAGGCCCGTTCACGAAGATTTACAACGGGAAGATGCAAAGACAGCTAGCCTGGGGTAGCAGGCCACGGCATTGGCGGCTTGCGCATGGTGCGGCAGGGCTCGCTCTTCATTCGCCAATCTGCTTTCCATTTCATTCCGGTCATAAAGCTGATTTCATCGACGCGTAACCTGCAGGCTTCCTGAATGCACTCGACATTGAGTAACTTGCCCAGATTGTTGTAGTCATTGTTGCTGGCAGCATAAAGCGCGATCATGTTGTTGCCGTGCAGCAATGACATCGAGACCGCTTGCCTGGCACCATCGACCTCGATCGTCAGGGTTTTCAGGCGACCGCTCCGTTCCAGCTCATCGATGACTCGGCGTACTTCATTTGCGTCATCGTCATTGGCGTAATCTGATTCTGCACCGAAATTACGGTTGACCAGCTCGATGAAGAGATCGGCCTGGTTTTCGTTGCTCCAGTGCAGCGTTGGCTCGCGCCTGCGGATTTTTCGAAGGTCGTAAAGAAATTTCTGTTTCTTCTCCGATGGAAACGTGTCGATGTGTTTAAAAAAGTCGAACTCGATTTCTGACGGCACCACGTTATAACGCAGGTCCTGTTCGGAGAAATTGGCTGCAAACTGCGGGTACAGCTGCAGCAGGCCGCTGACCCAGCTTTCCCTGAGATCGAACAATACCGTCGGCTCGGGAAACTGCTCGAAAAACTCCGGAAAATCTTCGTAACGCAGCCACAGAATCCGACCATCGGGATAGCTACCGCCCATCAACATGAAGCGCTCTTGCTTCGTGTCGTGAACAAGCGGCACCAGGCCATCCGGAGCCCCGTCGCTGTCTTCATGCACCAGGAAATTCGGGTGGTGCTTGTCCTGGTCGTGAAACGCGAATATCAGGTCCCAGTCATCCCAGGCATGCTGTCGCGGCGAAAAAATGTCCCAGAGTTTGCGGCATTCCGCGATGTCGGTTTCAGTTCGGATCACACAGGGGTCTCGTCAAAATGGCGGTGGCCCGTTCGTCTTTGCAAGCAGTTTTACGGAATTGGAACCGGAACGTAATCCTCAACAATGTCTTTCCAGCCGAACTTCGATTGGCGCTGACCGATGCGCACAAATTCGGAAGCCCACTTGCTTAGATGCGTGCCATTCGCTTCCTGGGTATAAAAGGAGAATGGCTGCGGATAAGGGAAATTGCGCGTAGGAGCCGTTACTTGCACGGCACCATGCGTGTCATCGCCGCTGACGATGAAACGCTTGTAACGTCTTGGGTACGCCTCGTTCAGCGCGCCGTGCTCGGTGAGGATCAGCTCACGGTAAACCAACGGCTCCATCAAAGTGCCGTCGCCCTGTGCGAAAAACCGGTTCGTTGCGTCAGAGTCCGTCTCGTAAAACGCTTCGCGGATGGTCGAATCGTTTTCAAGCCGCCATTCGATAATCCCGGTTTGCTGGCCAAAGGCATTGCAGCCGCCGTCGTCGATACAGCTTTGCGGATAGAACTGCTGGAACTGCCAGTCATTCTGGCGGGCCCAGACTGACAGCCAGGGGATATCAGGGCCGCCGAGTCCGGGCGGTGTACCCAGGTTGACCGCAATCGGCCCTGCGTCGTTGTAGACAGTGAGCTTGATGTTATTACCAAACGCGAAACGCGCCAGGAACGGTGTGAACGCCGCGACGCCGACGCCGCCGGCACTGTGACCCATGACCGTTATCTGCCTGGCTTTCGGGAACGTGTCTGCTGCGACATCCATACCGGCGCTCGCGTTACGAAGCCCGCGGTGGTGGCGTGTCGGGCCGAATGGAAAGTTGTCATCATTCACGTCGTTGTCGCCGCCGAAGGTCGAACCGTCGCAGTACGGCATGTAAACAACCGAGTAGTCGGCAAACGGGTTTGTCGACATTGTGGGGTCAAAGACGCCGGGGAAAGGACCGTCTTTGGGAGGTTCCTGGTCTTCGGACAGGACGTTGCAATTGTAGAAACCCTGCCAGCAGGCGCCGCCGCCCTGAAGGAAGATCAACAGCTTCTTGGGGTCACCTCGCCTGGTAAATACAGAGTAGTCGGTACCGGCGATGCAAACCGGGCCATCCGGCCGAACGCCCGCAGGGTAGGTATCATCCGGTACCTTGTTGGAATCAAAATCATGCCTGGTCCATACGCCATGTTCACTCGCGGTTGATTGCGACGTGCCAAGGTACTTGTCCACGCCTGCGTTGCGGAGCTCTCGCGCAGCGGCCCGGTTCAGACCGTTGGCCGGTTTCTTTGACTTCTTCGATTTTTTAGATTTCTTGTCATGCTCGTTGGCACCACGATATTCGTGTCGCGTGTCATTGTGATTACCGTGGTATTGCTTTTTTGAATATTTGTCGGCCAGCGCGGTGCCGGAGGCAATGGAAAGGCAAATGACGAGAAACAGGCCTATGATTCGTTTCATTTTTGGTCCCCTGCAGTTTGTTATTTTTATCGATAGCATCGGTGCAGAATCAGTATAGAGCAAAGCCGCCAGTGCTCCCAACGAATCCGACGCGGAACATAGAGCAAGTTCTTAATGTAGATTCGAGAAACGGCGTCCAGATTCAGTGCGCATTGAGCCTGCACCGTTGCTCTTCTCGCATTCGGCGCCTGGCGACCAGCTGTGCTGGCCGCACTGCGGATCGGCCTTGGTTGTGACCTAAAACTGATCTTCCGGCATTTCCATGGCTGACTTACTGTCCGAGGTGGCGGCTTCCAGGTAGCCTGCGGAGCGCGGCAAGATTTCTTCGGCATAGAATCTTGCCGTTATGATTTTCGCCTTGTAGAAATCGGCATTACCCGCTTTGCCTGTTAGTTTCTGCTGCGCGATTTCGGCAGCCCGCCCCATTTGCCAGGCACCGACCACGGTACCGGCCAGCATAAGGTAGTCGAACGCGGCAAGATAAACGACAGCCGGCTCATCTTTCGCTTTTTGCAATAGCCAGTCTGTCGCTTCTTCGAGTCGCTTTCGGCCGGTTGCCACGGCGCGCCTGATGCTTGCAAATTCCGAACCGCACTTTGCAAGGCTCTTATCGAGTTCAGCCATTTCACTGAGCAGGCGCTGCATTCCCACGCCACTGTCAGCGAGAACTTTTCGACCGACCAGGTCGTTCGCCTGTATGCCGGTTGTTCCCTCGTAGATCGTCAGTATTCTTGCGTCGCGCAGATATTGCGCCGCACCGGTTTCCTCAATGAACCCAGTGCCGCCGTGAATCTGAACGCCAAGCGATGTCAGTTCCTGCGCAACCTCGGTCATCCAGCCTTTTACGATGGGAGTCAGCAATGCCGATCGCTCGAGCGCTGCGGCCCGCATGTCCGCGTCTGCCGTGTGGTGCGCGATGTCAATTGTCGAGGCGGTGACATAGGCGGTGGCCCGCATGGCTTCGATCAGTGATTTCATCGTCATCAGCATGCGGCGCACGTCGGGATGCTGAATGATCCTCGCGGATTCTCGACTGCCCGGAACCTGGCCCTGGACCCGCTCCTTGGCAAAGTCTCGTGCGGCCTGGTAAGCGCGTTCGCTGAGCGCGAGTCCCTGAATGCCCACCTGCAGGCGCGCCAGGTTCATCATCGTGAACATGCACGCGAGACCACGGTTCTCCTGACCGACCAGGTAACCCACGGCCCCACCACTGTCACCGAAATTCAATACGCAGGTCGGACTCGCGTGAATTCCGAGTTTGTGTTCCACCGATGTTACGTAAACGTCGTTTCGCTCTCCCAGGCTGCCGTCGTCATTGACAAGAAACTTCGGCACGAGGAACAAGGAAATTCCGCCCACACCTTCGGGAGCGTCCGGCAGTCGCGCAAGGACAAGATGAACAACATTCCCGGCCATCTCGTGATCACCCCAGGTGATGAAGATCTTTGTGCCGGTAAGCTTGTACTGCTCGCCGTCGGGCACGGCCTGGGCCCGTACCCTGGCAAGGTCCGAACCTGCCTGGGGTTCCGTCAGGTCCATCGTGGCTGTCCATTCACCGCTGACCAGTTTGGGCAAGTAGAGCTGCTTCAGTTCATCAGTGGCATGGAGTTCCACAGTATCAATCGCGCCGCTGGTCAACATGGGACACAGACTCAGGGCGAGGTTTGCCGTTGCCCACATTTCAGCCGTGGCGGTCCCGATAAGGGAGGGAAGCCCCATACCGTCATACTCCTGGGGGCAATCGAGTCCCTGCCAGCCACCCTCAGCGAATAATTGATAGGCATCAGAAAACTCCGCCGGTACCTTAACGACGCCCTTTTCCACGCTGCATCCCTGCTGATCGCCAATGACATTGGTGGGTCCCAGAACTTCGCGAGCGAATCGCGATGCCTCTTCCAGAATGGGTTCCAAAAGATCGTCGGTTGCGTGTTCGAATACTGGCAACTTGTTGATTTCATTCAGGCCTGCAAGTTCGCTAATGACGAAATTCAAGTCTCTGAGGGGCGCAATATAGTCAGCCATTGATGTTCTGCCTTTTTTTGCAAATCATGTCGTTCATAAGGTGATCGCAACGCCTGATCTGTCACCTGAACAGCGATTCTGGGTCAGGCAATGGTCCTTTCATATCCGAACAAGTACGCACTGTTCGCGGCTCGGAATGTCCTGGTTTGACTAAAGATGCAGCTCGACAAGATCGCCATCAGAGACGAGGTGGTCCGGACCGACCTGCTGACCGTCAAAAACCTCGTCGCCCCACATGCGCGCAAAATTCAGGCTCCGGGCAATGTCTTTGTGCACCAGGCTGGCGACATCGAGCACCGTATCGCCATGACGCACCGTGAAGGGCTTGTCGTTATCCGCCGCTTTACCTGGTGTCTTGGTGTAGACGCGGACGATTTGCAGCGCGCGAAAAAGAAACGACCCCAGCTCATCCAGGCCGTCGCCGGTTTTGGCTGACGTTGTCAGGGCGGGAAAGCGCAATCCAAGCAGTTCCTCGAGGATCTCGACTTCAAGGGGATCGGGGTCCAGGTCACTTTTGTTCGCGATCAGCACGGTGGGCAGGTCGAGACGAAACGGATCGTCTGTTTCGTCCGTGTCCACTGCGTCCGTTGACGCCAGGCCCGGCCACGCCGGAGTGAGGAAGACTTTCTTCTCCGACAGGCGATCGAGAATCGTGGGCACCTGCTCCAGACAATCGGGGTCGCTGATGTCGACGACGAGCAACACGCCGTCGGCGGGCTGCAGCGCGTTGACCAGCCACGGCTCCATGAAGTCATCTGACACCGGCGGCAGATCCACCAGCTGAAAGTGGATGTCCTCGTAGGGGAGCATTCCGGGCACCGGCAGATGCGTGGTGTAGGGATACGGCCCGATGTCACTGTGTGACCCGGTCAAGCGGGCGTGCAAACTGGATTTGCCGGCGTTGGGCGGTCCCACGAGGCACAGCTGTGCAGCACCTTCGGGACGCACGACATGCGACGGGCCGCTGCGGCGACCGCCCTTTTTGGGTCCTGCGAGCTCCTCGCTCAGCTGCTTGATGCGGGTCTTGATGTCGGCCTGCAGGTGCTCCGTGCCCTTGTGCTTGGGGATCGTCCGGAACATCTCCCGCAGGCAGTCCAGGCGGTCCTTCGGCGTGCGTGCCTTGCGGTAGGCCTCCTCGGCTTTCTTGTATTCAGGTGAGACATTGGTCGGCATACAAATGAATCTTACCCGAGCAGGCTTCCTCATTGCTCTTTTCATGTGCGATTCAATGCGCACGGTTCGCGACCGAAGGCCGCCGGACTTGCCGGTACCGGTTGTCGTGTGATGAACTAAAAGTGTGGATAGCGGAATTAAATTGTTTTGGCTGCTGGCCGGCCTGACGTCACTCGCTATTGGCGCCGTCGGCGTGGTAGTGCCGTTGTTGCCGACGACGCCGTTCCTGCTGGTCGCGGCCTTCGCGTTCGCCCGTTCCTCGGCGCGGCTGGATGGCTGGTTGCGAGAGCATCGGTCCTTCGGGCCGTTGATCGACAACTGGCACCGCGACGGCAGTATCGACCGCAAGGTGAAACGGACGGCGATGATTGTTATCTGCATGACGCCGGTGATCACGTGGCTGTTCGGTGCGCCGCTGTGGATCATCGTTTGTCAGGTTGTTGTTTTGAGCGCAGTGGCTGTATTTATCCTGACCCGCCCATTGCCGTCGGAAGCCCGTCGCTAGCTGTCGAAGCTCTCGAAAAAAAACCAAACCCGGGCGTACCCGGCGAAGTGTCGAGGAACGTCAATCTGATGGCGTAAGACCATCCGATCTTTATTGCGCCCGCTCGGCCTTCGCCAGCTCGTCCCGGACCAGTGCGGCGAGCTGCTCGTAACCGAAGTCCGTCAGCTCTCGTCCATTGACGAAGTACTGCGGCGTTGCGCGGACCAGCAACGTTACAGCATCTTTGCGATCATGCTCCATGCGCAGCTTGACGTCGAAGTTGTTCATGTCGGTTTCTAGTCGATCCATGTTCAGGCCCACGCTGGCAATGGCGGGCATTATGCGCTCGGGCACCACGGTGTGGTTTCGTGTCCACTGGCTTTGCGTTGCGAGCAGGGCCTCGAGCGTCTCCCAGTACAGGCCTTGTTCGCGGCTCGCTTCCAGGACCTGGACAGCGTACTCGGAGCCCCGATGGAACGGCACATGACGAACCGACAGGCGCAGCTTGCCAGGCGCTTCCTGCAGCCATCGTTTAACGAGCGGATAGAAGACGGCACAGGTCTCACACGCGGGGTCGAGGAACTCGACGATGTGAACCGGCGCGTTCGGATCTCCGGCGGCAGGTGAGTGTTCGCTGGCGAGGGCTGCGGCACGTGTAGCGTCAGCCGACAGCGTACCCTGCGCGTCCTCGTCATCCTGAATCACGAGCGTCGCCGCCACGGCGATGAGTATCACGACGACGATGGCGCCAACAGGGATGGCCCAGTGGATGCGGCCTGCCTGGTGCTTGCGGGATTTGAAATTCATAATGACTCCTGTTTGTTCCTGTCATTATCCAAGCAATGACTGCACTTTTATACATCCCTGTTGTGCTCAGCCTCGTCGCGCTCGGCGCGCATTTCCTGCGCTACAACAACGAGCTGGGCGTAATTGCAGCCGTCGTGCTGATCGGCCTTCTGTTCCTGCGGCGCGCCTGGGTGGCGCGGCTGGTGCAGGCGGCGCTCGTGTTTGGAGCGATCGAGTGGCTGTGGACGATGTATACGCTGGTACAGATACGGGCGGCGCAAGGTGCGCCGGCCACGAGGATGGTCCTGATTCTGACGGTAGTGGCCTTAGTGGCGTTAGGCTCAGCGCTGTTGTTTCAGACGAAGCGCCTGAAGCGGTCTTACAGGCTGGACGAGTGACAGCCGTGGGATGGATTGGCGTTGCCGTGATGAAATCCGATGGCACAATCGCAGGTGGGGTAGCATACTATAGATGAGGTAATTCAAGGCAGGGGCAAAAATCATGGGCAAAGAACAGAAGAGCAACAAAGAGACCAAGAAGCAGCCGGCAATGACGGCGAAAGAGAAAAAGGCTGCGAAGAAAGCGAAGAAGAACGAAAAGAGCCGCATCGGCGAATAAGTCGACCCGCTCCGCATCTATTCACTGAAAATTCGCGTGTCGGTGGCTACCTCGGCCACTCGTTAGCATTAAGGTTCAACGCACGAGTGAATATTGGTTGCGCAGAAAATAATCGCTTTCACCTTCGAAGCGGACCTCCTTGGAGATTGAAAATGCCGTGCTGCCGATCGCATACGTCACCCGGATATCAGCGCGGCGATTATTATCTTTTCCCTGGTAGGTGGTCACCAGTGTAAGACCGCCGTTATCGTTCCGCGTGCGAGCAATAATCAAGCCGCCGTTCAACCTGCGTCCGTCGCGGGATAATTTGATTGTCTCCCTGGAGTTGTACTGCATTTCACCTGGGTATCTGATCGAATAGACCAGCGTGCGGCCGCCGGGCTCGTCAATCTGGATCTCCACCGGAATTTCCGAGAGGGCCTCGCTGGAATAGTCGAGGTAGCTCAGGTGTCCTTTCCAACCGCTGCCGGCGGCGACTCGGAAGTCTTCGAGTGAGGCCACGGGACCCGTTTGAGGGTCAACTGGATGATCCGGCGCAACGCCCGCACAGGCGGCCTGCAAGAGGAGAAAAACAACAAGCAATGATTTATTCATGGGTGGTCGCTATTCATTGCCCTGGGATTTAATTAGTTCCACCAGGTTCGGATATTTCCTGGCCTCGAAATAGTGATAGGACACAAAATCGAACAGTTTATCGAAGTCCCTTTTCTCATCGAGCTTTCCCTCGGCACAGGCCTGGCGCAACCGGCTGAGCGTCCGGACATCTTTTGGCATGTCGCTACTCTAAATCAGTGGAAACAATAGCAAAAATGCCTGACTGAGAATCGAATATTGTTTATCTTCGCAACGATGCGTGTATTGCTATTGTCCGCTATCATACCCGGGCCGCGACGGGTCGAACGACAGCGAGCGGCGACTTGGGCACACAACTGGAATTATCATGAAAGTGAATCAAACAACGCTTGCGTTTTGCCTGTGTTTCTTGGCGGGTATGGCGTCCGCCCAAACGACAGGAAAGGCGCTTGACGTTAACCTGAACAACGACGCGGTTCGTCTGGGATTTACCTGGCGGATTGGCGATCCGAATTACCTTGCCAACCTGGGCTGGCTCTACAACCAGGACAAAGGAGATGTCATTCACGCGAGCTTCCACCTCGTGGATGCCGCGAGCGGAAGCGGAACCGCATTGCAGGCCGGCTTGGGGGTGCGGGTAGTCCACACTCGCACTGATCCGAGCACCGTTAGCGGAACCGCGTTAGCGCTCGGAGGCTTTGCACGATATACGCTGCCGAATGCCAATCGCTATAACATCGGAGGCTACGGCTACTACGCACCTGACGTGTCCTCGTTCGGTGACCAGAGTGAGTACTACGAAGTTGGTTTGCGTGCGGGCTATAGCGTGGTTCGCGATGGCGATGTATATCTGGGCTTGCGGCGTGTTGAGGCCAAATACAAGAACGTCGGCCGATATACATTCGATTCCGGTTTGCACATCGGTTTCGAGCTGCGTTTCAGGTAGCACGGGACCGTAGCACGGCTTGTCGCCGATTCCGTCGGCGCGTTTGGAATTCAGCGATGGCACTCGCATTCATCGGCGCAATCATCGGTCTGTTCACGGGTGGCCTGACCGGTCTGCTTGTGGGCGCAACTATTGGCTATCTCGCCAGTAACGTATTGCGGCGAACCGTTATCGGCGGGCTGCGCGTTGCACAAACTGAGCTGATCGAATCCGTCTTTGCCGTAATGGGCGCTATCTGCAAAGCGGATAGCGTCGTTTCACGCGACGAGATCAACACCGTTGAGCGCATCTTCGGCATGTTGCGCCTCACGGACGAACAGCGGCGTCTCGCCAAAACTGCGTTCAGCGAAGGAAAACAGCCGCATTTCGATCTTGATGCTGCGGTGGATCGATTCGCGGCAATCAGTCGCGGGCGCGCGCCGCTGGTTCAGCTCTTTCTGCAGTTGCAGTGCATGGCAGTGGCCGCTGACGGGCAAGTCCACCCGAAAGAACACGCCATGCTCGTTCGTGTTGCAGGGCGGCTGGGGCTGGCCGAGGCAGACGTTGCGCAACTGGAATCGCTGCTGCGAGCGGCAACGGGTGGCGCTACGCGGGATGCGTCTGGCAGGCCGCCTCAAGATCGGCTCGCCGATGCCTACGTCGCATTGGGTGTGACTCCGGACATGGGTCCAGCGGATATCAAGCGTGCTTACCGCAAGCTCATCAGCAAGAATCATCCGGACAAGCTAGCCGCTCGCGGACTGCCGGAAAGCATGCGTGCCGTTGCCGAAGAACGATCACGCGAGATAAACGCAGCCTACGATCTGATAAAGAGTACGCGGGGGTTCGTTTGAGATGGTAATTTACAGGGCCCATGGATAAGTTCGACTACATCATCATTGGTGCAGGTTCAGCCGGCTGCGTGCTGGCCAATCGATTGAGCGAAAATGCGGCGGTGAGTGTCTGTCTGATCGAAGCCGGCCCCGTCGACAGTCATCCGCTGATTCACTTGCCGATTGGCTTCTCGCTCATAGGCGAAAACAGGAAACTCAACTGGCGCTTTGAGACCGTTCCGCAGCAGCACCTGCATGGCCGGCGAGGCTACCAGCCGCGGGGCCGGGTTCTTGGCGGCTCGAGCTCGATCAATGCCATGATCTACGCCAGGGGGACGCCCGCGGACTACGAGCGGTGGGTCGAGGCGGGCGCCAGCGGCTGGTCGTATCGCGATGTTCTACCCTATTTCAGGAAGGCGCAGGATCAGGAACGTGGCGAGGACGATTTTCACGGCACCGGCGGACCGCTGTCTGTGAGTGACTTGCGTTACAAAAATCCGCTGAGCCAGATGTTCATCGAGGCGGCACGAGAGCTCAACCTGCCCGGCAACGACGATTTCAACGGGGAGTCGCAAGAGGGAGTGGGTTTCTACCAGGTGACGCAGCGAGATGGTCGCCGCTGCAGCGCGGCCGCGGCTTACCTATCTCCGGCCTCAGGCCGAAGCAACCTGCATGTGGTGACCGGGGCGCACGTTGAAAAGATTGTTATCGACGGAAAGCGCGCTGTCGGCGTGCAGTTCCACAAAGGTGATCGTAGCGTAACGCTACAGGCCAGTCGGGAAGTGCTGCTATCGGCCGGCGGACTTCAGTCGCCGCAACTCCTGATGCTTTCCGGTATCGGCCCGGCCGGCCACCTGAAGGAGCGAGGCATAGAGCTTATCCATGATTCGCCCGAGGTTGGCGATAACCTGCAGGATCACTTCGACTATACGGTGATTCGGCGGGTGACCTCATCACATGCAATGGGCTACACGCTGTCGAGGGCGCTGCGTGCGATTCCCGACTACCTGCGATACCGGCGAGGCGAGGGCCCGTTGACGTCGAACCTCGCCGAAGCCGGTGGGTTCATACGCACCTCTGGCGAAGAACCCGTCCCGGATATCCAGCTGCATTTTGTTCCGGGCATCGTTGATGACCATGGTCGCAAGAAGCACTTCAGGGCCGGCATATCGTGCCACGTGTGCGTGCTGCGCCCGGAGAGCCGGGGAAGTGTGACGCTGCTTGATTCCAACCCGCGCTCCGCGCCGGCGATTGATCCCTGCTTCCTGAGTGCGGGCGACGACCTGGAACGCACGCTTAAAGGTGCGCGGCTGGTTCATCGCATCCTGGATGCGACGGCGTTTGCACAGGTCGTTGGTCGAACCCTGTACACAGACAGCGACGCGGATGACGACGAACTCAACGATGACATCAGGCGTCGAGGCGATACCATCTATCACCCGGTCGGGACCTGCCGTATGGGTTCGGATGCGACCGCTGTCGTCGACCCGTCGGCCCGGGTTCGAGGGCTTGAGGCCCTGCGAGTTGTCGATGCATCCATCATGCCGACGCTGGTCTCCGGCAATACCAATGCACCTACCATCATGATCGCGGAAAAAATCGCGGACAGCATCAAGTCAGCCGCGTAACCGGGGTCGAACCGAGG
>JBATHK010000070.1:0-5881 GCA_049666725.1 Woeseiaceae bacterium | reverse complement strand
TGCCGTCGAACCCACCGAGTACCCGGGAAGTAACCTGTGCCCACGACATATACGAGAACTTCAATGCCATGCCCGTCAATGCCAGTGTGAAGAAGCTGAGCATCATTACGATATGCATGGTGCGCTGGTAGCGACTAAACCGGCGGTAGAACTTCTGGTCTTTATTGCGCGCTATGGCCTTATGCGCCTTCCACTCGTCGCGATTCAGCAATAAGCGTACGACCCAGGCCAGCGAATGCAGCAGCGCAAACGACAGCGTACCGACCAGCAGCGCTGTCATGCCCCAGAAGGACCAGAACAACCACGGGTAGGTCTCACGATCGTGGTGCGTCGCGTGTGTCAGGTAGCCAGCAAAACGCCGGTGCGATCCCTCGTGACACTGGCCACAGGTCTCAACCACGTTGTCGCGGCTAAGCCGCGATGCAGGGTTGGTCGGACTGAGAATATCGTGCGTGCCATGGCAGTCGTAACACTTCGCGACACTCTCCCCACCCAGGCGCGAGACCTTGCCGTGAAAGGTGTCGAAGAAGGTTTCAGTCTCGTCTTCATGACAGCGGCCGCACTGCTGCATCATCTCTGTGCGGAATCCCACTTGTTCAGTGCGCGAGATCGTGTGCGAAGCATGACAGTCCTCGCAGGTGGGATACTCTTTGTCCGGGTCCGGGTCTTCAGGCCAGTGGACGCTGGTGCGGAACGTTTCTTCTACCCCGTGGTGGCAGGTGCCGCAGGTGCCAGCGATATTCTGCGGACTTACCGGGGACTCCGGATCCGTGGGAGGACGCTCGGAGTGTGCGCCGTGACAATCGGCGCAGGTTGCCGCCACGATGAGGCCGGCCTCCAGGGCTCGACCATGGACGCTGTCTTCATAGCTGCCCACGATGTCGTCCACTTTGGCGTGGATCCGTGTTGCGGCCTGTTCACCGACGCGATGACACTCTCCGCAAAGTTTGGGGACGTTACGCGGATACGTAGGTGACCCAGGAAATTCACTGCCGAGCGTGGCGTGTTTGGCATGGCAATCCTGGCACGTCGGTGCATCCGGATCGTCTTGCGCATGCAGGGTGCCGTGCGCACTGCCCTCGTACTCGGCGACCTGTTCGGCATGGCAGATGCTGCAATCGACCTCGGACTGTATCGTCTCGCAGGCGCGCTCTTTGGATACTGTCACCTCTGTGTGACATTGCGCGCACGCAGTACCCGCGTGCATCGACTCGCTGTAGTGCTGTTCATCGACAAACAAGCTGACCGTCTCGCCGCCGGCGCGTGTCATCGTCAGATCGGGCTGCGCGTGGCAGGTCAGGCAATCCTTGTTGGCCAGTCCGTCAGGGTAGAAAACGTTGCGGATCTCGTGTGGTGCATGGCAGTCAACACAGGTTGGAATTTTGCCCGGATCTTTGGTCCACAATTCGCCATCGATCACCTTCCGATGCACCTGTTCGATTTGCCCGTGGCAGGTCGTGCACATCGCGGCAACGTTGTTCGCGTGTATGCTCGATCGCGGATCGGTGTGCGGTCGGATGTCATGGGAAGTGTGACAGGAGGTGCAGACGGCCGTAACCGTGAGGCCCTGACGGAACAAACCCTCACCGTGAATACTCATCGAGTAATGCTCGAGGATGTTCTCCTGCGATATCTCGTGAGTTCGGGATACGGGCGATCCCTCTCGGTGGCAACTGCCACAGAGCAGCGGCACGTTCATCACCGCCGTCGGCGAGTTGTGGTCCGAGGCCGACAGCATATCGTGCTTGCCATGACAGTCCGCACAGACCGGCGCCATAGGATCACCGTCTTTCGCGGCTACCCCATGCAAACTACGTTTGTGCGCATTGGCCTGGGGCCTGTGGCAGTCGCTGCAATCAACCGGCTCCAGATCCTCAGCGTGCCGCCGGCGCTTGCTGCCGGCCAGATCCGCGTGGCACTCCACGCAGGCCATGCCGGCGTGCACGGATGCCGCGTAGGCCGCCTTGTCGACGTAAGCCGATACCTCTTCTTCTCCATGGAAGGCGGTGAGTTCAGCGTCGTCATGGCAACGGAAGCACGATTCGTTGTCCTGGGCCGTTGCCGGAGCTGCCGCCAGCCAAAAGACCGCGGCCGCCAGGGCCAGCCAGGGCCTGCTATGACTAATCCGGAGGACCCGCGGGTCCGGTGAACGCCCTCGCGATGGAAGAGCGAGTTGTACGGCCTTTGCCATGTCTGATTTGCCTGATGCGAATGCCCCTAGTATGTCAGTGGCAGACCAGCGGGCTATCAGGGTTTTCCGAGAGTACGGCGCGGCCGCCGGGCGGTGCTAGTCCGCGTACAGCGGGCCGATGTCGATGTAGATCTTGTACTGGGCAATCAGGTCGCCGTGAAACTCAAAAATATCGGTAAAAGGCAGGGTAATCTCGGTGCCGTTGTGCCTGCGGTAGGTGACTTCGCCCTCGCAGACCAGCGTCGTGCCGTCGGCTAATGTGTTTTGCACAGCGTGTGAACAGCCCGCAATAGTGCCGAAAAAACCGTCCACGGCGGCAGCAATAGCCTCCCGCCCGCGCACGGCCGGCGCCGAGCCGAAACGAAAAACGGCGTCCTCGGTCAGAAAACCAACGAACGCCTGGGCGTCTTTCCTGTCGATAGCGGCGAACATGCCGCCAGCGTCATGGCTGGCGGCACTGGATTTCGTCATTGAATGCTGCCGTAGAAATGTGCGAGGGCCTCGAAGTCGGCCTCGGACAGCATTTCCATCTTTTCTTTCATTTTCTTCGGCTGCGAGCGGGCATCCGCGGCGAACTCCTTGAACGAGCTGCGCAGGAAGTCCATCGGCTGTCCACCCATCATGCCGGCCTCGTCGTCCGCATTCGTGCCGGCCTCCGAGTGGCACATTTCGCAGTGCTCATTGTGCAAAGCCTCGCCGGCTGCGGCAAGCGTAGCGTCGAATTCCTGCTTCACTTTCACATACGGTAATTTTGCATAGGCCGCAGCAACTGCGTCGATGTCGTCATCGCTCAGTTTCGCGGCGATGGCGCACATGCTGCTCGGCGCGCGGCTGGTATCGCCGTGCCGGTACTTGGACTCGGCACAGGGCCGTTCATTGTCACGGTAAAGGTACAGCGCGTCGGAATGCACGAATTCCGGAAATCCCGCAAGGCTCGGTATGTCGCTCACCTGGCTCACACCACCCGGTCCGTGACAGTCATTGCAACCCTTCATCAGTGCATTGACATCGCCGGCACTGGCCGCCGAGAAAGCAGTAGCAAGCATGGCGGTCATCAAATAAATAGTCAGTCGTTTCATGTCGTCTCCTGGCGATAAACAGATGGCTGGGGAATCATACCGCAATTTTGCCTATTCCTCGCTTAACCCACGCTGAATCAAAATGCTGGTCAGGGCCCGGAATGCCGCATATTATCGGGTCGCGCACAAGCGACAGCCAGTACGTAGTTGCCGCGATACAATTAGTGTGCAGATTTGTTAAAAAAACACTTACAGATCGTCCGTCTGTACAAGAAAAGCAGGAAATCCTCAAGCAAGACAAGCACTAACGTCACACAGGGAAACGATATGTTCCGCTTAATCGCCAGAAAATGGCAGCTGGCCGCTGTACTGCTGTCCTCAGCCCTCTTGTTTGCCTGCAGTGGCGACACCGGTCCCGCTGGCCCAGCCGGTGGCCAAGGTACCGCGGGACCCCCGGGACCGGGAATTCCCGGACCATCGGGCTCATCGACCGTGCCTGTAGAATCGGCGGAAAAAATCAATGTCTCGATTCTGAGCGTCGATGTTCCCGCCGGCGGCGGCGCGCCGACAGTTGAGCTGCGCCTCAGTAATGATCTGGGCTTCGGCCTGTCCGGGCTGCCGGCCAGCGCCATAAGCTTTACGCTGGCACAACTTTCCCCCGGTCAGAATGGCGGCTCCAGCGAATGGCAGTCTTACGTCACTCGTGGCACGCCCGCTTACCCCAACGCGCAGGCCACGACGGAGTCGGCCAGCGCCAATCCCCCCCGGTTTACGGACAAAGGTGATGGCACCTACACCTACACGTTTGCGCAGGCCCTGACCGCCTATGCGGGCGGGCCGGTTTTCAGTGACATCAAGACACATCGACTTGGCGTCGAAATTCGTACGGACCGATTCCTGCCTGAGAATATCCCGGCCAACAATGCTCCCTATGATTTCGTTCCGGCGGGCGGCGTGCCCGTCGAGCAGCGTTTGATCGTGAACAACGCGGCGTGTAATGCCTGCCACGACAACCTCGAAGTGCATGGCGAAGCCCGTTTCGACGTCGAGTATTGCGTGACCTGCCACAATCCATACTCAATTGATCCCGATACGGCCCTGGAGCCGTGGGGTGGCTCGGTGGACATGAAAGTCATGATTCACAAAATCCACTACGGCGAGAAACTCGCCAACGGCTACCGGGTTATCGGCTACAACAACACACCGCACGATTATTCCGACATCTTATTCCCGCAGGATGTAAGAAACTGCACGACCTGCCACCAGGAGTCAGACGCGACCGTCCCGCAGGCCAGTAACTGGCGCGAAGTGCAGAATCGCGCTTCCTGCGGCACCTGCCACGATGATATCGACTGGGCCGCCGGCGACCATCCCGGAGGGTACGTATTCACCGACGACACGCAGTGCGCCCTGTGCCACGATGAAGCCCAGGGACCACCTCCGCTGCACGTCGCGAACGTGCACCGGATTCCGGAAGCTGAAGCCGCTAAAGCTTTCAAGTACAACATCGTGAGCATCACAGGCACGAGCATCGGTGAAGTCCCTGTCGTCGAGTTCTCGGTGACCGACCCGACTAATGGCGATGCGCCTTACGATATCCAGAACGATTCCGAGTTCACCACGTGCGACGAAGGCGTGAGTCGGCTCGCTATCGGCATAGCCTGGGATACGACGGATTACACCAATGTCGACAGCGGTAACGGACCGGGACAACCGGTATCGATGAACCCGTTGACGGCCTGTGGCGGCACATCGACAGCCATGGGCGCCGGCGTGTTCAGCGTGACTTCGCCGATCGCGATCCCTGCGACCGCGAGCGGCACGCTGGCGGTGACCATAGACGGCCACCCGGCCGTCGTAATTGACCGCACGCCGTCGCGAATCGGTGTCACCAACGCGATCGTATACGCGCCGATCACAGACACCTCGGCCGTACCGCGGCGTAAGGCGGTTGCCATCGAAAAATGCAACGATTGTCACAACCAGCTATCGATACACGGCAACAACCGCACCGACAACATTGAAGTATGCGTAACCTGCCACAACCCGAACGCGACGGATATCAACCGCCGCGTCGGGACCTGCGCCACCGAGCTGGGCACCGAAGACGTGTCGATCGACATGAAGTACATGATCCATGCGCTGCATGCCGGCGGCCTGCCGGGCGGCGTTCCCTATAACGTCTGCGGCTTCGGGTTCCCGAGCACACCGCACACTTACAATTTCGTGTACCCGGGTCGATTGAACAATTGCGAAGGCTGCCATGGCAAGGACGAAGATGGAGTTGGCACCTACTATCCGGTCGATCCGACGGCTGTTTTGGCTACAACGATCGATGCTGGCGATGATCGTTTGTCACCGGTCGATGATGTGGCTATCTCGCCGAACAGTTCGGTTTGCTCCAGCTGCCATACGAGTTCACTGGCCAAGAGCCATATGATCCAGAACGGCGGTGACTTTTTGGCCGGCAAAGACGATACCGGCACCCTGATTTCTACCGGTAACGAAACGTGTCAGCTTTGTCATGGCCCGGGCGCGAGTGCTGATGTCGGCGAATTGCATGGTGTTGGTGGCTTCAGGTTCAACTGATGCAGACATCGACAGAACGTCGCGTTCAACGCGGCATGCTCCTGCTGATGATGGCCCTTGTGGCCGTCTCGGCACCGGCCGT
>JBATHK010000069.1:0-3155 GCA_049666725.1 Woeseiaceae bacterium | reverse complement strand
CGACACCATACAGGTCGAGGAAACCACGACACGCGAGTTCCAGCACGTGGCGACCCTGGCCGCAGCAGAGGTCGAGCGTCGGCGTCGTTTTGTCCACGTCAACCATCTGCAGGAAGGCGTCGATTTCGAACGCGGTGATCTCCGGGTCATCGACGACATCGCCATCGGTGCGCAAATAGTTGGCATTGAAAATATCGCGCCACCAGTCTGCCCTGACGTAGCTTTCGAGGTCTTCGACAGGTCCGATTGACGTGCGCAATACGGCTTGCTTGCGCGTCGTCTTGCGTGCCCGCTTCGAGGAATTGGTATTGGCGGCCATGGCGGGCTCCGGGTGCGATTTGCCCATCGATTTTCGCGCATTGGGCGCCTGATCTTATCGGCTGTCAAGCAATTTTCGCCTGCCGTTTCGGCCGTGAGAATTACGCCATTCAGGACTCCCGAATCAGACGTTGAGCAGCAGGTGCTCTCGCTCCCAGGGACTGATCTCACGATGGAACAGGCGCATCTCCTCGCGCTTGACCTCGTCGTAAATCATGCAGAACGTCTCGCCGAGGATGCCATGAATTTCTGTCGCCTCTTCGAACGCGGTCAGCGCTTCGTCGATCGTCAGCGGGATCGGGTAGGCGTCGTCGTCGGGTTCTCCCGCCTCCGGCGGACCGGGTTCGATCCCGTGCAACATGCCGAGATAGCCGCAGGTGAGCGCGACCGCCATGGCGAGATACGGGTTTGCATCGACACCGATGACGCGGTTCTCGAGTCGCCGGTTGGCAGCATCCGAGTTCGGCACGCGCAGGCCCGTCGCGCGGTTGTCGTAGCCCCACGCGAAGTTGGTCGGCGCACTGGATTCCTCGTCGAGAAACCGCCGGTAACTGTTTACGTAGGGCGCGATCAGTGGCAAGGCCTGCGGGAGGTAGTGCTGGCTGCCGCCTATGAAGTGGCGAAAGTGATCGCTCGCGCTGCCGTCAGCGTTGCTGAACAGGTTTCGGCCCGTCGCGATATCCAGGACGCTTTGGTGCACGTGCATGGCCGAGCCCGGCTGGTCGCGCATGGGCCTCGCCATGAATGTCGCGAACATGTCGTGATTGAGCGCGGCCTCACGAATGATTCGCTTGAAATAGAACGCCTGGTCCGCGAGCGATAACGGGTTGCCATGGCTCAGATTGATCTCGACCTGCCCGGCGCCGTCTTCCTGGATGACCGAGTCAATAGCGAGACCTGCGTCTTCCGCAAACTTGTAAATCGTGTCGATGACCGGACCATAATCATCCACTGCCGACATGGAATAGGACTGCCTGCTCGTGCGGGGGCGGCCCGTCCGGCCGATAGGTGCCTGGATCGGTTCGTTCGGATCCGTGTTGGGCTTGATGAGATAGAACTCGAGTTCGGGCGCAACCACCGGCGCCCAACCGCGGTCTGTATAAAGACCGATCACCTTCTTCAGGACCTGGCGCGGCGCAAAATCGACGACCACACCATTCTGGCTGTACAGGTCGTGGATCACCTGCAGCGTTGGTTCCTTTGCCCAAGGCACGGCCCGCGCTGTCGTCATGTCGGGGCGCAATGCGAGATCGCCCTCCGCCCACTGGTTGTCGATTTCCATTTCGACATCCGCGCCCGATATCGTCTGGTAGAAGATCGAAACGGGAAGGTGAATTGTGTGGTCGGGGCTGAACTTCTTGGCCGGCATAGCCTTGCCGCGCGACATGCCCGCGAGGTCAGGAACGATGCATTCCACTTCCTCGATGTTGCGGCCGCCCGTGTAAGCCTTGACGGCTTCTGGCAAGGCATCGAGCCAGTCGTAGTTTGTTTGATCCATGGTCGGTGTCCGGCAATCAGGCCGACGAGATCATACTCCTGGCAGGAGGTTCCGGATAGCGGCTTATGGGGCGGCGCCTTCGGACGGTAGCATGGACGGATTCGGGTGGCTTAAACCAGCGACACGCGGATTTTCAGTCGCGTGTGGGATCGCCTGAGGCTTTATGTTTCAGAGAGTTACCGGGGCGTCCGTTGCCCAATATGCAGCACAAAGCAACTGCCCGCACGGAGTTCAGAGGCACCGGACGAGTATGGCCAAGCGGCCAAATGTTAAGAGTGGAGTATTTGGTACCCCCCCACTGAATTGGCTGCTCACAAAAGCGCATTGGTCGCTTGGCGCATTTGTCGGCCCGGTAAATTCTAGATGTGTTCCGCATTCTTGCAACCAAAAGGGCGTGTTGAATCGCCCCAGCTTTCCCAGAGACTAAGCTGCGTAAGAATTTTGTGACTGGGTGCTGCACGGTTGTGTGAAGTATTGAAATCGCTTGCGGGAGATTTGCGTGATTGGGGCCTGCAACGTTATGCACTGTGGTGCAGAATAGGCAACGGGCGCCCCAACAGTCTCCGTTTATAACAACAAGTTACAGTGCAGTGATCTAACTACGAACCGAATAACTGAAAGTTTGTGCTAACTCAGTTTTCCCAGGCGAGCGTGTGGATGTAGCTCATTTTTTCCGATTGTGGCAGCCGATAGAACTCGCGCAACTGTACATTGCCATTTTCCCGCGATACGCGCTCGAGAAGCCGTCTGCAGAATCGCGCGGCATAGTTGTTTGCAAGCTCGTATCGTTCGCGCTCAAGTCGATTTAATGTTGGTTGATAAACGATGTTGTCGAACAACAACTTGTGAAGATTCCGTAATAGCGAAAACTCTTCTTGCTCTTGTGCCAACAATGCTGTGGTCACGAACTTGTCGATTTCTGCTTGAAGTTCGAGCTCAAGCAGTGTCACTGACTTGTTTTTTCCCGCGCACCATCCAAGATAGTTGAAATGGCTGATTCCCTCGAGCACCACCGCAAGATCCCCGAGTTGATCTGCTCGGAGTCTATTCATTGGATCTGCATTATCGAGCCGCGACAACAGCGCTTCGTCGAGAAATACGCTCAACGCGATTCCGCTTTTATCTTCAGCGATTAAAACGCTCTCTTCAATATTGCCAGGGAGCGCTTTGCGGCCAAGCCTGTTCGCGAGCCCGCGATCGGTAATCAGATAGTCGTGTAATTGATGACCACACTCGGCGTCGTAAATATTGGCGATGTAGCTTTGCAGCTCGGCCAGCATCAGTGTGTTCTTGATGCACCAAAAAGCGGCACGACACCATTCTGTTTTAGAATCGCTGC
>JBATHK010000068.1:0-2355 GCA_049666725.1 Woeseiaceae bacterium | reverse complement strand
GGCGTGCCGGGAAACGGCGTCAGGTGATTGAAGGCGGCCATGTAGAACTTGTGCCTGTTCGCGAACTCGACCGTATGTTCGAAGGTCTCGGCCGTGTCGTGGTCGTAGCCGAAGACGAATGTCGCGTAGAGGCGAATCTTGTATTTGCGCAGGTTGGCGAGCGCGACGTCGTAGCCGCCGCCCATCGTGTTGAATTTCTTCTTCATCAAACGCAGCGTTTTGCGTTCGAGACTTTCGAAGCCGATCAGCAGGCCTTCGCAGCCGCTTCTTGAAATCAGGTCGAGGAACTCACCGTCATGCGCCGCGTTGATACTGGCCTGCGATACCCAGCGAATCTTGTGTTTCGCCAACTGGCGGTACAGCTCCTTTGCTTCGTCGAAATTCGACGTGATGTTGTCGTCGACGAAAAAGTAGAAGCTGCCGCGTTTTCGTGTGTGCTGCACTTCGTCGAGGATATGTTCGACCGGGCGCCGCGTCTGTGTGGCATTGAAATAACTTTGCACGGCGCAGAATTCACAGCGAAAGTGGCAGCCACGGCCCGCTTCGATAAGCGTGATCGGCAGGTAGCGCTTGCCTTCGTAAATACCGCGATCGAGCCGGGTCAGGGCAAGGTCGGGCCGCTGTGGCTGACGATAGAACTGCTGCAGCGTGTTGTGACGCGCGTCGTCGAGGACGGCCTGCCATTGGGCTTCAGCTTCGCCGATGATCACGGCATCGGCATACAGTGACGCTTCATCGGGACAAAGCGTTGCGTGGAAGCCGCCCAGCACAACCGTGACACCACGTTGTCGGTACTCGGTTGCTATCTGGTAGGCGCGCCTCGCGGTGTAGGTTTCAATGCTGATCGCTACGAGGTCGGTGGCCTCGTCAAACGGAATGTCTTCGAGCCTGTCGTCGTAGAAACGGACATCGATGTCTTCGGGCGTGAGTCCCGCCAGCACGGCCGGCGCGAGCGGCTCCATTTGCCAGCTGCGGATGTACTTCCTGTCACCCGCCCAGCGACCGACGCAGGGATGGATAAGCGTTAGCCGAAACTTTTTTGCCACTGTGTTCACAGGCTCTTCTGCGGGCGTAAGCGGGGAGGGTCGGGATTCAGCAATCGCCAGTCACAGGTGTAAAACTGGTCCAGACGATTGGCATAAAAGCGATAGCCGAAATTGGCGCCCAGGTAGAGCAGCCTGGAAATCGGCGTGTAGCGCATGCGCCGTGCGATGGATCCGTAGCTGTAAACGTCGCGCCAGACTTTCGCGCTGCCTTGTTCGAGCTCCGTGACCGACATCTGTTTGGGCTGGAATACCACGTGCTGCCCGTCGTAGAGCTCCCAGTCCTTGGTGAACACGCGCCCCTCGCCGTCGAGACGTTCGTGCAGTGCGGTGCCAGGGAACGGCGTCAAAATTGCGAAGCGCGGCAGGTCGATGCCAGTGTCGATCACGAACTGCTTCGTTGCTTCAAAAACATCGGTCGTATCGCCGTCGAGGCCAAATACGAAAGTTCCGTTGATGGCTATGCCGTGCGCGTGGAAACGCCGTATCCATTCCGCGTAGTCGTCGGGCGTATTGAAGCCCTTGTGAATGTCCTTGAGCGCAGAATGGGATATCGATTCAAAGCCGACCAGCAAACCCATGCAGCCGCTGCGCGCGCACAGGTCGAGCAGTTTCTCGTCGCGAGCCAGGAGGCTAGTGGCGAGGCCACCCCACTTGATTTTAAGGGGGATCATGGCCTCGAACAGTTCTGCGGCATACTCGGGGTCGGCCACCAGGTTCAGGTCGATGAATATCGCGCGTTTCGCGCCCGTCGAACGAATTTCGTCGATGACTTCGGCAACCGGTTTCTGATACGGCTTTCGTCCCCAGGCAAACGGCACGACGCAAAAATCGCAGCGATGCACGCATCCCCGGGTCGCCTCGAATACGTGAGTTTTTGCATAGCGCCCGGCGTTGATCAGATCGCGCTTCGGACGCGGCCGTCCGGCAAGGCTCAGGTCCGGAGACTGGTCATAACGCGCTTTGATAGTGCCGCTGACGACATCGCGCAATAACTCGGGCCACGTATCCTCGGCGTAGCCGACGACGATGGCATCGGCATGTGGCGCCGCATCGTCGGGTACGAGCGTGACATGTGGGCCGCCCAATACGACCGTGACGCCGCGTGCGCGGAAGCTTTTTGCGAGCTCGTAAGAACGTTTCGCATTGCCCGTAATGACGGTGATGCCAACAAGGTCGACATCGAGATCCTCGGGGATGTCCTCGATGCCTTCGTCGAACATTTGCAGTTCGTGTTCGACGTCTTCAGGTACGAGCGCGGCGAGCGTCGGTAGCGTAAGCGGGGGGTAACGCAGGGACTTTTTGAAGATAC
>JBATHK010000067.1:0-2728 GCA_049666725.1 Woeseiaceae bacterium | reverse complement strand
CCAAACAGCCACCAGCCGGTATTCGTGCGCATCGCAACGAGCAGGAACGGTGTGTAGGTGCCCGCGATCAGCAGGTAGATGGCGCAATGATCCAGCAGTTTGAAGATCTCGCGGTGACGCGAGGCATACATGCCGTGGTAGACAGTCGATGCAAGAAACAAGGTGATCAGGCTCGCGCCGTATATGGAACTGGCGACGATGCGCCAGGGATCCGCTGTAGCAATGGACAGGTACAGCATCCAAGAGAGCCCCGCGATACTCAGCAAAGCCCCAACCCCATGCGTGATCGCATGCAGGACTTCTTCGAGAACGCTGTACTCTGATGTTTTTGCAGCTGTCACCATGCACGGCATGATACGCCATGACGGAGCAACGCGATTACGATTTCGCGCCAAACGCTGTACAGGCTAGAATCAGCGATTGAATCCCAAAGGTGTTTTGGTTTGACGTCACATAACCTTCCACGGTGCGCAATCTGCCAGCTGACTATTTCGCTCGTCGTCACGGTAGCGCTCGCTTCTTGTGCAGCCCAACACGACGCGCCGCGCGACCAATTCACGATCTCCATCCTGGGGACCAACGATGTTCACGGCCAGCTGTTGCCCGATGGGGACCGCGGCGGTCTGGTCGCGGTTTCGGCTTACGTCAATGCGCTGCGAGCGGCCCGCAATGAGGACGGCGGAGCCGTCCTCGTAATCGATGCCGGCGACATGTGGCAGGGAACGCTCGAATCCAACCTGGTCGAAGGCGCCGCCGTCGTCGCAGCGTATAACGCGATAGGCTTTGATGCGGCCGCAATTGGCAATCATGAATTCGACTTTGGGCCGATTGGTAGCAAGGCCGTCCCGGAAGACGCCGGCGACGACCCTCGCGGTGCGCTAAAGCGACGGATAAGCGAAGCCGACTTTCCTGTACTTGCCGCAAACCTGATCGACGAAAAAACTGGCAGGCCCGTCGACTGGGAGAACGTCCGTGCGTCGCTCATCCTCGACGTTAACGGCATCAAGGTCGGCATCGTTGGCGTAATGACCTCACACGCATTGCAGACGACCATTGCTGCCAATGTTGCCGGTTTGCGCGTCGCACCGCTGGCCGGGACGATTACAAAAGAGGCAGAGGCGCTGCGTGAACAGGGTGCTTCAATCGTCGTAGTCACGGCGCACGCCGGAAGTCGCTGCCTCGAATTTGATGACCCGACCGACCTCTCTTCCTGCAACATGGCCGGCGAGATCATGCGCGTAGCATCGGCGTTGCCAACAGGCCTGGTTGATCACATCATTGCAGGGCACGTTCACCGGGGTATCGCACATATCGTCAACGGCATATCGATCACGTCCAGCTATTCGAGCACGCGCGCGTTTAGCCGGGTCGATTTCGTAATCGACTCAAACTCGGGAAACGTAGTCTCCCGCAGGGTTTATCCCCCGCACTGGGCATGCGTCTCTGTCGTTCGCTCGAGCGGAGCTTGCGCGTCTACCGGTGACGCGCCGAGCGAAGTAGTCGTAGCGGCGGTATACGAAGGTCATACCGTCCAGCCAGACCCCAAGGTTCTGGGGCTTGCCGCGCGCGCAGCGGCGTTTGCCGAGGGAATTAAACAACAGCAGCTGGGTGTTCACCTCGAGTCCGCCTTCGAGCACCCACCTGACACCGAATCGCCCCTGGCGAACCTGATGACTGACGCAATACTTGAGGCGACGGGTGCCGATATCGCTATCCACAATGTTGTCGGGGGCATCAGAGACACTTTGCCAGAAGGCGACCTCACGTTCGGTTCGGTCTATGAGATGTTCCCGTTCGATAACCGGGTCGTGGAACTCGAACTCGCGGGCCGTCAACTTCGCAAGATCATCGCGGGGCAGGCGCACAATCATGGACGGCGCGCGGGCTTTTCAGGGATGCGCGTGTTTATCGAATGCAACAACGATAAAATGGACGTCGTCATGAAACTAGACGGTGGGGCAGTAATTCGCGACGACGATCGGCTGACCGTAATAGTCAACGACTATCTCGCGTTGGGCGGCGATGGAATACTGACACCGGTGATACCCGAAGGCGGCTTTGCCCTTGGCGACGGCATGCCACTCACGCGCGATGTGCTTGTCGAGTGGTTTGAAGACAACGGGAGCTCGCTAAACCCCGAAGATTTTGTGACCGCCGGAAAGCCGAAGTGGAACGTCCCGGATTCGCTGCCCGCAAGTTGCACCCTCTGAAGTAAGCCGGTGGATTTCACGCTTTACTGGTTTATGTTCCCGGTGTCGATTGGCGTTGCGACCTGCGCAATGCTCAGCGGCATCGGCGGAGCAGCGCTGTTCACGCCAATATTCGTGCTGCTGTTTCCCTTACTGGGTCCGGAGTATGTACTCGCGTCCACCTTCGCAGCGATCAGCACCGCCCTGCTAACCCAGACCTTCGGCTTTATCTCGGGCTTTATCGGCTATTACCGCCGCCGCATGATCGACTTCGATCTTGCACTCCGATTCATTAAGATCTCGGCGCCTGTCGCCATTATCGGCGCGCTGGTGGCACACATTGTCCACGATGCGATATTGATTGCAGCCTATGCGGTGCTCGTGTTTGTTCTGGCGATCGGCATGTTGTTGCTGCGTCGGCAACCGGTGTCCCGACCAAATTTCGATTCGCCGAGTCCTCGTCCGAAATTCTCAGCACGTGATTTCGCGTTAACCGGTCTCGGTGCTTTTCTTACCGGGATGGTTTCGGTAGGCATTGG
>JBATHK010000066.1:0-2405 GCA_049666725.1 Woeseiaceae bacterium | reverse complement strand
TGTGTATTGATGCCCGCGCCGATTTTTACTCGGTGCCCAACATGCTGCGGCGGTTCGCGGATCCTGTTAACCGCTCGAACTTCTTCATCGCGCGCCATTTCCCGCTGATCAACCTGATGATGCGCCGCGAAGTGTATCAGCGTAACGACCTGCCGCTCGGTGATGAGGGGTGGCCTGGCCAGCTGACACCATTGCCCGGACATATTTGACGAAATCGTGAGCAAGACGTCCGAACTCAGGTTCCTGCTGGCTGATGCAGAGAACGAGCCGGAACTCAGAGCGCTGCTCAGGAACAATCCGCTGCACGGCAGCATCCGGGTTGCCCTCGAGCGCGAGCCAAACGCGTTTCACGCCGCCGCTATCTCGGGCGACAAGTACGAGCTGATCATGGGTTACGGCGACGACGGTCGCACGTTTCTCGGCGCCGGCGCACGCTTCGAACTGGACGCCTGGATCAACGGCACGGTGCGGCGCCTCGGCTATCTTGGCGAGTTTCGCATCCACGGTGGCCTGAAACAGCGCCGTCACCTGCTGCTGCACTCTTACCGGGCATTGCGCCGTTTCCACGACGCTGGCAGCACGCCGTTTTACCTGACCACCATCATTGCGGACAACATGACGACGCGCCGGCTGCTCGAACGAAAGCTGGCTGACATGCCCACCTACCAGCCGCTCGAAACCATGAGCACGTTTACGATACCGGCGCGCCTCGCTGCGCGACGTTCCAGCAAAGAAGTCGAACGTGGTCACGACTACGCCGAAATAGCGGCGCTGCTCACGCGGCAGGGTCGCAAGCAGCAGTTTCACCCGGCCTGGAACCAGGCAACGCTGAGTTCGCCGAAACGATGCAGGGACCTTGCGCTGCAGGACTTTTTTCTCTGCCGCCAGGCAGGCGAGCTCACTGGCTGCCTCGCACTTTGGGACCAGCGGTCGTTCAAACAAACCGTTGTTGCCGGTTATGCGAAACAGCTGGGCCGAGCCCGGCCGTTCCTCAACCTCGTTGCACCATTCATGGGTCGGCCACGCCTGCCGGAACCCGGCGCGCGCCTCGAGAGTGCGTTTCTCTCGCATGTAGCCGTTGCAGCGGATGATGAAGAAGCGCTGGTTGCCCTCATTGCAGCGGCCAGCCGCGAAGCGCTGCGGCGTGGCATTGACTACGTCATGATCGCGTATGCGGACAGGAACCCGCTGGCCAGGGTCGTACGCAAGCGGTTTCCCTGCCACAGTTACGTCAGCATGATTTATGTGGTCTATTGGGAAGACGGTGCGGCCTCTGCCGCCGACCTTGACGGCCGCATGCCGCATCCGGAGATGGCGATTCTGTGAAAGGCACAGTTGTAAAGCAGGGCGACGTTGGCGAAGACACGCGCCGTTCGATGTACGCGCTGTTTTCAACCCAGTTCGAGCAGGTGTCGTACGAACAATTCATCCGCGACCTCGAAGAGAAAAACTGGGTATTGCTGCTGCGCCGCGACGACGATTCGCTGGGCGGATTTTCGTGCATGCATTTTTACGACGTCGCGATCGATGGTAAACCGCTGACTGTCGTTTACTCCGGCGACACGGTCGTCAGCACCGACACCTGGGGTGACTCTGCCCTGAGCTATTACTGGATGGGCGCCATCGACTACCTCAGACGGCTGCACAAGAAAGAAAGCGTGTACTGGTTTCTGCTCGTCTCGGGCTACCGCACCTATCGTTTCCTGCCGGTCTACAGCGACTATTATTTTCCTCGCTACGACCGCCCCACGCCGGCCGAAGTCCAGTCCATCATGCATGCCGTGGCGCGCGATCGCTTCGGCGACCGCTACAATCCTGATACCGGTATCGTGCAGCTCGACGCTCCACCGGTATTGCAGAAAGAGTATCGCGGCATACCGGAAAACCGGCTGGCCGACCCGCACATTGCGTTTTTCGCCGAACGCAATCCGGGGCACGAACAGGGTGACGAACTCGTGTGTTTCGCGATTGTGAGCGAGGACAGATTGACGCGTCTCGGGCGCAGGATGTGGGCCCGGGGCCGCAAGCTCTATCCTGAAATCGTCGAGTCGTGAACGCGGGCGCTGCCTTCGCCAATGCCAGCTGGCTGGCTGCCAGCATTCCCGAGTGGCTTCGATTTCGTCGCGCCGCATCCAATGTGGAGGCCGTGCAGCGTCGCCTTTTGAGCACATACCTCTCCCGCAACGCGGCGACGGCGTTTGGCCGCGCTAACGAATTCTCCCGGCTGAAGTCGTGGGAAGACTACAGCGCGCGGGTGCCGATCGGGACTTACGACGACTTCCAGCCCTGGATCACGCGCATTGCAGAAGGGGAAGACCATGTTCTCACGGCCGAAAAGGTCGATATGCTGGAGCCATCGAGTGGTTCGTCGGGACCCGAGAAATGGGTGCCCTATACGCGGACGC
>JBATHK010000065.1:0-19799 GCA_049666725.1 Woeseiaceae bacterium | reverse complement strand
GCTTCAGGTCATAGCCCGCCGTGTCTTTGCGAAGCGATCGCAAGCCATCAAGCACGGTACCTTCAGCCAGGACCACTTCGAGTCCGAGGACGAGCGCGCGAGCCGTACCGTAGCGGATTACGTTGACGCCTCCCGCGTTGGTGGCAAGATTGCCGCCGATCTGGCAGCTGCCTTCTGCCCCCAGGCTAAGCGGAAAGTAGCGCTCAACCGACTTCGCCGCGGCCTGGATATCCGCAAGCACGCAGCCCGCCTCGACTTCCATTGAAAAATTAACCGGGTCAAGGTCGCGAATGCGGTTCATTCGCGCCATGGACAGCAGGATCTGCTTGCCCGATTCGTCCGGGACCGCACCGGCACATAGCCCGGTGTTGCCGCCCTGCGGCACGATGGCAGTGCCTGCCGCCGCGCAGGCGCGAACCACCTCAGAAACTTCCTCTGTGCTTTTCGGTGCCACGAGGATGGGCGTTTTGCCGAAGACGAGGCCGCGCCATTCGCTCAGGTACGGCTGCAGCTCGGCCGGATCTGTCTTCCAACCCGCTGGGCCGACGATGGCTTTCAGCCGGTCAATCAGCGCCATCATCAAAAATTGCCTGTTTCTCAAAAGTAGCCCAGTCAATGTTGCTGCCGCACATGACGAGCATGACGCGTTTTCCATGCAATTCGTTTCGCAGCGGCCCCAAAAGCGCCGCCGTACTCGCAGCACACGCGGGCTCCACGGCGATCTTCATGGCCCTGAACAGGTATCCCATGACCCTGCGTAGCTGCAGGTCATCGACCATTGCGAGTCGGTCCACATGCAACTGGCAAAGCCCGAATGAGTACGGCAACGCGAACGGCGCTCCCAGGCTGTCAGCAATTGTTCGCACCGTTTCGATACCCATAGGCTTGCCGCTGGACAGGCTTCGATGCATGGTATCCGCGCCCTCTGGCTCAACGCCGATTACCTCGCACGCAGGTCGGAGTCGCTTCACGACATTTGCGATGCCGCCAATCAGTCCGCCACCCCCGACCGGCACGATAACGGTGTCGAAGTCATCGCACTGCTCACAGATCTCGAGACCGACAATGCCGGTAGCCGTCGCGACTGCGGGTCCCTCGAACGGGTGCACGAAATACCGCCCTTCGTGATTCTGGATTTTCTCGGCAACCTCGAATGCCTGGTGAACGTCATCCGCAAGAACAACCTCCGCGCCGTACGACCGACACGCTTCAATTCGTGAGGGGTTGGCCGAACGAATCATCACGACTTTCGCGGTGGTACCGACCGACTGTGCCGCAAAAGCGGTCGCAATTGCATGATTACCGGCGCTAACGGCCGTTACACCAACCGCGAGCTGCTCGGGTGACAGCCCGTACAAGGTCGCGAGCGCGCCGCGCGCTTTGAATGTCCCGGTGCGCTGCAGGAACTCGAGTTTCGCAAAAACCCGCGTACTCCCGCCGATCGCTTCTTCGATGGCCGCGCAGCGGATTACCGGCGTCAACGTCGTTTGCTGGGCGAGACGTTCGCGCATTGCGCCGATGTCCGCTATATCAGGTCCTGCTATTGTCATTTGTTATGTAAAGTCAATTGCGACGCGCTCAAGAGTAATGTCTGTAATTTAAAATAGATACGGTGACTTCCTGATAATGCTTGCGATGTTCACCAGAGTTGATTAGCGTGGGCGAAGTGAACTGTGGCAGAGAATCCGCGTTCGCGAAAGTCGCTGGGGTAAAGGCATGGATCTAGAGAATCTGTCGAAATCGGGGATTCGACGAATAGCGGACTATTCGCCGTACCTTGACCAGTTGGCCGGACTCGCCCAACAAATGGGGCTTCGACAGCGCAGCAATCTTGTACATCTCGAAAAGTGTCTGCACAGCCACTGGTCACTGGGACAGAACAACATCCTGAGCTGGTCGCCGGTGGATGACGGCGTCTCAATACTGGTCGTTCCACACTATGCAATCGCCGACTACACATCGCCGAGAGCCAACGGCCTTCCGCCGCGCCTGTCGCCGCGCTTCATCACCGAATTGATCTCCGGCGAGCGCCGGCTTTCCGTGCCGCAAATGCAGAAAGTAGCCCGTTTGCTCGAAGTAGAGCCAATTCATGTGCCGCTGCGCCAGCCATTGACCGGCAACGCGGTGGAAACGCAGATCATCGAGAAGATGATTCAGCGCTACGGCATCAACTATGTCGCAAGCCGGGCCGTAACGCTGTTCGATATCGTCGGCTTCGGTCTGTTGACGCCGTTCGAGCAGATGACGCAGCTCAACAGCCTGTCCTACTCACTGAATTCCGCGCACGCCAAGATGCTCGAACAAGACGTGAACCTGAATTTTGCACGCTCATCCAGTGGCGACGGCTTTTACATCTGGAATCGCGACGACGGCCTCGAAGCCAGCGTGAACCTGTACCACCTGATGCACATCGTCCTCGCGGACAACGCCATTGCGCGCAGCAAATCGCATTCGAAGGCCGTACCACGCCTGCGCGCCTGCTTCCACGTCGGCAGTTGCTACGAATTTCACCAGGCGGAAGGGCTTAACCCGACCATGCAGAACTTCATCGTCGGCGATGTCACTATAGAGCTGGCGCGCATGATCGACGCGGCTTTGCCCGGCCAGATCCTCGTCGGCGACTTCATGGCGGATATCGATGACGACGCCGAACACGACGAAAATTATATCGACCCCAACATCGATGCCGTTACGTTCCTGGAAAGAGCCCAGGGAAATCTTTCACAGCTGAGTGGTATGGAGCTCGCCGGCGAGCGCGTAACCGCGATCAAGTGCTACTTGACCGGGGAGAATATGGGCGGCGGTCAGTTCAACATTCGCCGGCTGACGATCAAGGACAAGCATGGACTTTCGCGCGTCGCTTTCAACGCTAAAGTGAACATCTACCGCGAAACCGCACAACCGATACTGCTTGGCATCCAGGACAGGAAGCTCCCGACGATCGGTACTTTCTAGGAACGCCACCGGAGCAACTAGTCATGCAAAGACCACTGTCGGACTGGGGCGGAAATCTTGCCGCGTTTGTCCTCGTCGTCGTACTCAATGTGCTGGCCAACGCCCTGCCGATCAACGGCCAGACAATGCCCGAGATCTCAGCCAAATACCCGTCACTGTTCACACCGGCCGGGTTTACGTTTTCGATCTGGGGAGTGATTTACCTCTCCCTGCTCGTGTTTGTGGTCTACCAGGCACTGCCGTCGCAGCGAAGCAACCGGACGATCGCCGGCATCAGTCGGCTGTTCCAGCTCAACTGCGTGGCCAATGCCAGCTGGATCGTTGCCTGGCACTACGACCTGCTAGTCGTTTCGTTGTTTATCATGCTGATCCTGCTGGTCACCCTGATACTGATTTATCGCGCGCTGCTCGAGGAGGTTAAACACGCCTCCATAGCGCAACGTCTGCTCCTGCATTTCCCTTTTAGTCTGTACACGGCCTGGATCGTCGTTGCGACGATCGCGAATCTCAGCATCGTGCAAACCGGATATGGCTGGGACAACATCGGCCTCACGGCCGTGAGCTGGACGCTGCTGAAACTGGCGCTCGCCGGAGCAATCGCGGCGGCCGTCGTGCTGCGCCATAGCGATGTCGTATTCGTCCTGGTTGTCGCATGGGCAGCGTACGGAATTTCCGTGATGCAGTCCGCAACGCCCGCAGTATCGGGTGGGGCATCGACCTTGTCACTATTGGCGTTGTTACTTGCGGTGTATGAAGCCGTGGCACGGCTGCGACGAACCGGCTAATGGGTCCGGGCGAGGACCAAAAAAGGCCGCTCACTAGAAGTGAGAGCGGCCACTTTTTCTAAATTGGTCGGGGCGAGAAGATTCGAACTTCCGACCCCCACAACCCCATTGTGGTGCGCTACCAGGCTGCGCTACGCCCCGACCGTTGAGTCGCGCCCATGAGGCGCTCCTACTGGGCAGCATATTACGTGCCGCGGCTGCAGGAGGGAAGATAAGAATTCAGCGGCGCAGTAACTTAAGGACTTGTTCAAGTTCCATGCGTATCTGTTTGATAATCTGCTGACTTTGCGACACATCCGACTTGGCATCATCGCCCGTCAGGCGCTGGCGGGCACCGCCGATGGTGAAACCCTCGTCGTACAACAGGCTGCGAATCTGACGAATAATCAGGACGTCCTGCCGCTGATAGTAGCGGCGGTTGCCGCGACGTTTGACGGGCTTTAGTTGTGGGAACTCCTGCTCCCAATACCTGAGTACGTGCGGCTTAACGGCGCACAGATCGCTGACTTCACCTATCGTGAAGTATCGCTTACCAGGTATTGGAGGAAGTTCGTCGTTATTCCCCGGTTCCAGCATATGCTTCCACTCGGGCCTTTAGTTTTTGTCCTGGCCGGAAGGTCACCACGCGCCTAGCGCTAATTGGAATTTCCTCTCCGGTTTTCGGGTTTCTGCCTGGACGTTCTTTTTTATCCCGAAGATCAAAGTTCCCGAATCCGGAAAGTTTGACCTGCTCCCCAACTGCAAGTGATGCACGCAGTTCCTCAAAATACATATCGACGAGCTCACGCGCTTCCCGTTTGTTGAGACCCAGCTCATTGAACAACGACTCTGCCATTTCTGCTTTTGTCAGCGCCATCGGGATTAGTCTCTCAGTTCAGCGGCGAATTTGTCTTTTAATTTGCTTATTGTCGCAGCCATCACGACGTCCGCATCATCGTCAGTAAGGGTGCGCGATGTTTCCTGTAAAATCAAGCCTATTGCGATGCTTTTTCGACCAGCTTCTATGCCTGCGCCCGTATATATGTCAAAAATCCTGACATCCTGAATCAGCTCGGGTGCACTGGATGCCACGGCTTCGACAAGGTCGTTGGCCGACACCGCGTCGTCAACGATGACCGCAATGTCCCGACGTATCGCTGGGAATTTCGATATCGACGATGCAACCGGCGCATGTGCTGCCAGCGCTTTGCAAGCGTCCAGCTCAAATAAATAGACCGGACGCTTGAGGTCGTAACGTTTCGCAAGGGTCGGATGCAGCTTGCCCAGCACGCCGATAATTTCACCGTTTCGCATTATGTTCGCAGCCTGTCCGGACTGCAGCGCAGCATGCGTTGCGGGAACGAACTTGATATCGCCGGCATCAGCCGCAAGCAACAGCACCGCCTCGACGTCGGCCTTCACGTTGAAGAAATCGGCAGTGTCCCCTTTGTCACCCCACTGCTCTGGAACGACGGGGCCACTGACCAGCCCGGCTATGCGCACCACTTCGGTGTGCGCTTCCAAGGTACCGTGGAAGGACTTGCTTGCCTCGAAGATGCGAACACGCTCCTGCTGGCGCGCCATGTTCGCGGCGGCCGCCGCGACCATGCCGGGCCACAGCGATGCGCGCATGACCGACATATCGGACGAAATGGGATTGCTCAATACCAATGCGGACTCGACGCCGGTAAACGCAATATTTGCCTCGGCGTCGATGAAACTGTAGGTCACGACTTCCTGGTAGTCGCGGGCAATCAGGGTATCGGCCACGCGCTCGAGTTCAATGCGGGTTTCAGTGACGGGCGTCAACGGTGAGCGCACAGATTCCGTCGTCTCTGGAATGGCATCGTAGCCATGAATTCGGGCCACCTCTTCGATCAGGTCGGCCTCGATCTCGAGGTCAAAGCGATAGCTGGGCGGCGTGACCTGCCAACCGTCCTTGGCCGCCGCTACGTCAAGATCAAGTCCCTCGAGAATCTGCGCCACCTTGCGGTCATCGATCTCAATGCCCAACAGGCGTGCCAGACGATTCCTGCGCAAGCGAATGGGCTTGCGCAGCGGAAGATGCTCTTTCGCTGAATCCACACAGAGCGGACCCGCACTACCGCCCGCGATATCCAGCAACAGCTGCGTCGCCCGTTCGACGGCACGTGCCTGTCCGTCAGGATCGACACCGCGCTCAAATCTGAGCGAGGCATCCGTGTGCATGCCGTAAGCTCGCGCGCGGCCGGCCATGAAATCCTGCGGCCAGAATGCTGCCTCGAAGAAAACGTCTGTCGTCTTGTCAGAAACCGCTGTGCTCAGGCCACCCATGATTCCAGCAATGCCGATCGGGCCGCTGTCATCCGTAATAATCAGGGTGTCGTCGTTTAACTCGACCTCTTTCTCATCGAGCAGGGTGACTTTCTCACCTGGCTTGGCCAATCGCGGCCGGATCGGCCCCTGTAAACGGGTGCTATCGTAAGCATGCAACGGCTGGCCATACTCCAGCATGACGTAGTTCGTAACATCGACGACCGGTGAGATGCCGCGCAGACCGGCACGCCGCAGTCGCTCGGTCAGCCATACCGGCGACCTGGCCTTCGGGTCAATACCGCGGATGACGCGGCCCGCGAATCGCGGACAGCCCGCTGGCTCGACGAGCTCGACCGGATGCGTATCTTTGATGGTCGCTGGCACGGGGTTGACCGACGAATCCGCGAGGGGCGCTCCGGTGAGCGCCGAAACGTCCCGCGCGATACCAAGCACGCAGAAGCAGTCGCCGCGATTCGGCGTCAGATCGAGATCGATCACTGCGTCAGGCAGATGCAGGTAGTCGACCAGCGGTGACCCGACCGGCGCGTCTTCGGGCAACGCGATAATGCCGTCCGATTCGTCGCCAAGGCCGAGTTCGACTGCGGAACAGAGCATGCCATTGGATACGACACCGCGGATTTTGGATTTGCGCAGCTTCAGACCATTCGGCAGTTTGACGCCCGGCTTTGCCAACGGGCTTTTCATGCCTTTTGCGACGTTCGGGGCACCACAGACGACGTCGACGATGTCCCCGCTGCCATCCGCAACTTTGCAAACCGTCAGGCGGTCCGCGTCCGGGTGCCGTGCAACCTCGACAACCTCGGCGATAACAACATCCTCGATGCCTACGCCTTCGATCGCGATGCCGTCCACTTCATGGCCGAGCATCGTCAACTGATGACCGAGTGCCTCGGTATCAAGATCGGGGTTGACCCATTCGCGTAACCAGGATTCTGCAATTTTCATCGCTGTTACCTGAACTGCCGCAGGAACCGCAGGTCGTTCTCGAAGAACGTGCGGAGGTCGCTGACGCCGTAGCGCAGCATCGCGAGACGCTCGATACCGATGCCGAACGCATATCCGGTGTATTTCTCAGGGTCGACGCCAGCGCTTTCGAGAACGTTGGGATGCACCATGCCGCAACCGAGAATCTCGAGCCACTTGTCCTCTCCCCAGGTGATGTCCACTTCGGCCGACGGCTCCGTAAACGGAAAGTATGACGGCCTGAATCGCAGCTCGGCCTTGCGCTCAAAAAACGCCTCGACAAATTGATGCAATACTGCCTTCAGGTTTGCGAAGCTGACGTTTTCGTCGATGACGAGTCCCTCGACCTGGTGAAACATCGGCGTGTGTGTCTGATCGGAGTCGCAGCGGTAGACCCGGCCTGGCACGATGATGCGAATAGGAACGCCTTCCTTGACGATGGCGCGAATCTGCACGGGAGAGGTATGGGTTCGGAGCAAATGACCGCCCGGGAAATAGAACGTGTCATGCATTGCGCGCGCCGGATGATTGTCCGGAATATTCAGCGCCGTGAAATTATGGAAATCGTCCTCGATTTCCGGACCCGAGCGAACGCCAAAACCGGCGTTGCGGAAGATCTTCTCGATACGCACCATCGCCCGTGTAACCGGATGATGGCCGCCGATCGACTGGCCCCGGCCCGGCAGCGTTACATCGACGGCATCCGCTGCCAGCTTCGCCTCGAGCGCTGCGGCTTCGAGCGCTTCGCGGCGTTCGTTTAATTGCCCCTGAACGGCTTGCTTGGCCTTGTTGATCTCCTGGCCGGCCGTCGGGCGTTCCTCGGCCGGAAGCTGGCTCAGGGACTTCAGGCGAGCCGTGAGTTCACCCTTCTTGCCGAGATAGGAAACACGAACGGCATCCAGCGCCGCCAGATCGGCTGCGGCGTCGATTTCGGACGCTGCTTGATCGATAAGATCGCTCAGTGGCTGCATTGCAGATAACCCGGAGCCGACCGCGGTCGCCCGCGTCAGCACCAGCATTTTTACCCGGCAGCTTGAGCTTGCTCGAGACCGGCCTTGGCCGCCTCTGCAATCGCACCAAAAGCTTCGGGATCGTGTACGGCGATATCCGCGAGCACCTTGCGGTCGACTTCGATATCGGCACGATTCAGACCATTGATGAGACGGCTGTAGGACAGGCCATGCAGTCGGGCCGCCGCGTTGATACGTGCGATCCAGAGTGCACGGAACTGACGTTTACGCTGGCGGCGGTCGCGGTAAGCATACTGGCCGGCCTTGATGACAGCCTGCTTGGCCGTCTTGAAAAGTTTGCTGCGCGCGCCGTAATAGCCTTTCGCTTTACCGAGGACTTTCTTATGGCGGGCCTTGGCGACAACGCCACGTTTTACTCTTGCCATGTCTCAATCTCCTCTTAGCTGTAAGGGAGCATGCGACGCACGCTCTTTACATCGGCATCGGCGACCTGCTCGGTAGAACCGAGATGGCGCTTACGCTTCGACTTTTTCTTGGTAAGAATGTGATTGAGATGGGATTGGGAGCGTTTGTAACCGCCCTTGCCCGTCTTGCTGAAGCGCTTGGCCGCGCCCCGATTGGTTTTCATCTTAGACATGTTGTACTCACTTTTTAGCCATGCTCCGTACCGGGTTATTCCGGCCGCCGCAGGCGGGTAGAGCCTTCCGGGTTGTCACGCCCTTGGGCCGTTACTCACTTTTTCTTTCGCTAACCTTGTTATCGCCTGTTACTTCTTCGGCGCGATAACCATGACCATCTGCCGCCCTTCCATTTTCGGCATCTGTTCTACCGAACCGTACTCCTCCAGGTCGTCCCGGACCCTGGTCAGCAGCTGCGCACCGAGTTCCTTGTGCGCCATCTCCCGACCCCTGAATCGCAACGTGACTTTGGTCTTGTCACCGATCTCCAGAAAATTGATCAATTTCTTGAGCTTGATCTGGTAATCACCCTCTTCCGTTCCCGGACGAAACTTGATTTCTTTTACATGGACCTGTTTCTGTTTGCGTTTCGCAGACTGGTTTTTCTTGTTCTGCTCGAACAAGTACTTGCCGAAATCCATGACGCGACAAACGGGTGGATCCGCCATTGGCGATACCTCAACGAGGTCAAGGCCCTCTTCCTTGGCCAGTACGATCGCTGCTGCGATCCCCATGACCCCTGCCTGTTCACCGTCGGAGCCAATAACCCGTACCTCGGTGGCTTCGATTTCCTCGTTGCGTCTTACACGCTTTGTAACTGCGATACCCGGATCCTCCAGAAACTCATCGGTCCCCGCCGCTGCTGGCCCACGGCACAATGCCGCCGCATGAGCGGGAACGCGATTCTATATAGCCGGATGCGAAGAAACAACCTTGGGAACGCCGATTTCTCTAAAAAAATCAGGCGTTTTGTCGGGATTTGCGAGGATTTGCAGGGCCCGGCCGGCCTTGCTATGAATTGGTGGGCGATGGTGGTCTCGAACCACCGACCTCCACGATGTCAACGTGGCGCTCTACCCCTGAGCTAATCGCCCAATCCGATGCTATATGCCTTCGTTCGTATGCCCCTGAGCTAATCGCCCAATCCGATACCCGGCGGGAGCCGTACGATACTGAAGCCCCTGCTTGACTGCAACACCTGTCAGCCCGCCTTCTGATTCACAAGCCCGAGCCCGTAATCCCGAACGACCTGTATCTCATCCCGGAGCTTCGCGGCCTCTTCGAATTCCAGGTCCCGTGCGTGCCTGAGCATCTTTTTTTCGAGCTTGGCAGCGCGCTTCATGAGCTGCTCCGTCGTCATCAGCTCGTACAGTGGTTGGTCTTCAGCGACCTTGCGCCGACTTTTCTGCGGCGACGGATAGGCCGCCTCCATGACGTCTGCGACATGTTTTATGATCGTGGCCGGGGTAATGCCATGCTTCTCATTGAATGCAAGCTGCGTCTTTCTGCGGCGGCCGGTCTCTTCCAAGGCCCGCTCCATGGATCCCGTCCTGTTGTCGGCGTACAGAATTGCCTTGCCGTGTATATTGCGGGCCGCCCGACCGATGGTCTGGATCAGCGAGCGGTCGGAGCGCAGGAAACCCTCTTTATCAGCATCAAGTATGGCCACGAGCGACACTTCCGGCATGTCCAGGCCTTCACGCAGCAGATTGATACCGACCAGTACGTCAAAAGCGCCCAGCCGAAGATCGCGGATGATCTCGGTCCGCTCGACCGTGCCAATATCGGAGTGCAGGTATCGCACGCGAACGCCGTGTTCCCGCAGGTAGTCCGTCAGGTCCTCGGCCATCCGTTTCGTGAGCGTCGTAATCAGGACACGCTCCCCTGCGGCGACGCGATGGCCGATCTCGGAGAGCACGTCGTCCACCTGCGTTTTTGCCGGACGTATTTCGACCGTCGGATCAATCAGACCCGTCGGCCTGACAAGCTGCTCCACGACATTGTCGGCGTGGGCATTTTCGTATTTGCCAGGTGTCGCCGAGACGTAGATCGTCTGCGGTGAGTGGCTCTCGAATTCGTCAAACCTGAGAGGCCGGTTGTCGAGTGCCGAGGGCAGACGAAAACCGAATTCGACCAGCGTTTCCTTTCGCGAGCGATCACCCTTGTACATGCCACCGAGCTGCGGCACGGTCACGTGGCTCTCGTCGATGATGAGGATGGCGTTGTCGGGAACATAGTCGAACAGGCACGGCGGCGGTTCGCCGGCATTTCGCCCCGACAGATAACGCGAGTAATTCTCGATCCCGGAGCAATATCCGAGCTCCTTTATCATCTCTAAATCAAATAAAGTTCGCTGCTCAAGTCTCTGAGCTTCCAGTAGTTTTTCATTCTCTCTGAGGTACTTTAGGCGCTCCTTGAGCTCGACTTTTATGTGCTCGCAGGCCTCCAGCAGCCGCTCCCGAGGCGTCACGTAATGGGTCTTCGGGAAGATCGTGAGCCGGGGCACTCGTCTTACAACCTCCCCCGTCAGTGGATCGAAATACGAAAGCGACTCGATCTCGTCATCAAACAGCTCGATGCGGACGGCGTCGCGATCCGACTCGGCCGGAAACACATCGATGACATCACCGCGCACCCGGTAGGTACCATGGGAAAAGTCGATTTCGTTGCGCTGGTACTGCAGCTCAGCGAGGCGGCGCAGTATCGATCGCTGATCGATGCGATCTCCCCGCACGAGGTGCAGCACCATGCTGAAGTAAGCTTCGGGATCGCCGAGGCCGTAGATGGCCGATACCGTTGCCACGATAATCACGTCCTGCCTCTCGATCAGCGCCTTGGTTGCCGACAATCGCATTTGCTCAATATGCTCGTTAATGGAGGCGTCTTTTTCGATATAGGTATCGGAACTCGGGACGTAGGCTTCCGGCTGGTAATAATCGTAATAGGACACGAAATACTCGACCGCATTTCGCGGAAAAAACTCGCGCATTTCGCCATAAAGCTGTGCAGCCAAGGTCTTGTTTGGCGCAAGGATGATGGCGGGACGCTGCAAGCGCTCAATCACGCTCGCCACGGTGAACGTCTTGCCGGAGCCGGTTACGCCCAGCAGCGTCTGGCGGGCCAGTCCGTCATTGAGCCCGTCAACCAGGCCCTGGATCGCGTCAGGTTGATCGCCGGCCGGCTCGAAGTCGGACACCAGCGTGAGTCGATCACGTTCATCGTGTTCTTTATTGGGCAGGGCTTTGGATTCACGTACCATTGGCATCAGTAAGTCGGAGGCAATCGAGTGAGTTTATCAGTTTCCAAAAGGATGGCAGCGGTCAAGCCCTCCCCGACCGGAGCCGTGCTGGAGTTGGCGACGCGGCTGCAGGCTGAGGGCCGGGATATCATCAGCCTTGGTGCCGGCGAACCCGACTTTGATACGCCAGAGCACATCAAAGACGCGGCGATCGCGGCAATCAGGTGCGGCAAGACGAAGTACACGCCCGTCGATGGCACCGCCGAGCTCAAGGCAGCCGTTCAACGCAAGTTCGCCCGCGACAATCAGCTCGACTACGCACCCGCTCAAATCCTCGTGACGTGCGGTGCCAAACAGGCGCTTTTTAATCTCTGTATCGCACTTCTTGGGCCCGGCGACGAGGCTATCATTCCCGCGCCGTACTGGGTTTCATACCCGGACATGGTAAGGCTCGCGGGCGCTGAACCGGTCATTGTTCCCGCCGGTATCGAAAGCGATTTCAAGATCACGCCGACACAGCTCGAAGCTGCTATAAGCGACAAAACGAGGCTGTTCATCCTCAACAGCCCTTCGAACCCCACCGGGGCCAGCTACAGCAAGTCGGAGCTTCAGGCGCTCGGAAGCGTTCTCGAGAAGCACACCGGCGTTGTAACGGTGTCAGATGACATCTATGAGCACATTCACTGGGCCGATGAGCCTTTCGTCAGCTTCGCGACGGCCTGCCCTGCGCTCAATGATCGAATTGTTACTACGAACGGCGTCTCGAAGGCCTACGCGATGACCGGGTGGCGCATCGGCTACGCCGCCGGGCCCCGGACACTCATCAGTGCGATGAAAACGGTTCAGAGCCAAAGTACGTCCAATCCCTGCAGCATTTCCCAGGCTGCCGCGCAGGCGGCACTGGATGGCGACCAGGGACCTGTGGCCGAGATGGCGGCCGCCTACCGGGCGCGGCACGACTTTCTTGTCGCTGCATTGAACGAAATCGAGGGATGGGACTGCCGTCATGGTGAGGGTACGTTCTACGCGTTCCCCAAGATTAGCGGCGCACTCGAGCAAAAAGGCCTCGACAACGATGTCCAGCTGGTAGAACTGCTTCTCAACGAAGCCGACGTCGCCTGCGTGCCAGGTTCTGCCTTCGGCGCCCCGGATTACATGCGCCTGTCGTTCGCCTGTTCGTTACAGATGCTCGAGGAAGCCATCAAACGCATTAAACGCGTCCTGGCGGCTTGACTTCGGACGGGTGCTGGACGAGAATTCCGGCCCGCACCCGTTAGCATTGCGACAAGGTGCCGGACTATTCCCCGATAGCTCAGTTGGTAGAGCGATTGACTGTTAATCAATTGGTCCCTGGTTCGAGTCCGGGTCGGGGAGCCAAATTTAAGGAAAGGACCTTCGATTGAAGGTCCTTTTTTTTGAGCCTGCGGTGGACCCGGACGAGACGCAGTTCACACTTTTTCGTGTGATGACAGCAACGGACATCTAGTCGCCAAAATGCGACAGTCAGCATCCGCAACGGGAACAGCCGCAATCCTCTCACTGCGGCCCTAGGAGAGCTGGCGAAGCCCGCAACCATGCGAATAGCAACCTTAAATCCCGTGCCGGGTTCAGCGCAGAAACCAGCCGATAGCAATCAGCGCGGCTTTACTTTGATCGAACTCATGATCGTCGTGGCAATTGTCGGCATTCTCGCCGCAATTGCGATTCCGATGTACCAGCGTTATGTCATCCGCACGCAGGTGTCCGAAGGACTGAATCTCTCCAGCGGCGCGAAAAACTCAGTTGCCGAGTTTTTTATGGACAGTGGCACGTGGCCATCGGAAAATGACGATGCGGGCCTGTCCGCGCCGGCTGAGATTCGCGGCCGTTATACACAACAGGTCGAAGTCATCGACAACGTCATCCAGATCCAGTTCGGATACGAAGCTCATAGTGCCATCTCGGGCCAAATCGTCACGCTCACCGGTGTCGACAACCTTGGTAGCGTCAGCTGGATTTGCGCGAGCGCGGGCGTCATCGAAACCAAGCATCTCCCCGACGCCTGCCGTTAGATTTTCGTGCGTCTTGTGACTGCACTGGCCAATTCCTAGTCTACACTTAGTAGACCAGCCGGCCAGATCAAGTACTCTAACTACACCCGGCCAAGGGAGGTCCCATGGGTAACAGATTTCTTGTTTCCTGGATTGTTGCTTTTGTCGTTTGGATGGCCGGCAGTTTTGCGGTACACGGTTTTTGGCTCAGTGACCTGTACGCGCAGTATCCGAACCTCTACCGCACGGAAGACGATACGCAGCAGTACTTCTACCTGATGCTTATTGCACACCTTGTCATGGCCGGAGCATTTGTCTGGATCTACCAGCGCGGCAAGGAAGACAAACCATGGCTTGCTCAGGGTTTGCGATTCGGTGCTGCGATCGCCCTGTTGACGGCCGTGCCAACATATACGATCTATTTTGTCGTGCAGCCGATGCCTGCGAATCTGGCGATTCAGCAGATTGTCGGTGAGTGTCTCGTCCTATTATTGCTTGGCGCTATTGTCGCTTTTCTGAATAAGCCAGCACAAACCAGCTAATCGCACGGTGCAATCCGGGAGAACGGGCTTACTCCGCAAGCAAATCGCGAAGGTGTTGCCGAAAAGCGGCCCCGGTGTCCGGATGTTCGAGTCCGTAGGCAACCGTCGCCTGCAGGTAGCCGAGCTTGCTGCCACAGTCGTAGCGCACGCCGTCAAACGAATAGGCATATACAGCCTCGTCGCTCAGCAGCCTGGCGATGCCATCGGTCAGCTGAATCTCGCCGCCGGCACCCTGACCAATTTTCTCGAGCTCGTCGAATACGGCCGGGGCCAAAAGATATCGCCCGACTACCGCTGAGTCAGACGGCGCGTCTTCCGGCGCCGGTTTTTCGACGATCTCCGTGATGCGGTTCTGGTCGGCCTCATCAACAGCAACGATGCCGTAGCTTGAAGTATGCTCCCGCGGGACTGTTTCAACGGCAATCACGCTACCGCCATGGCGTGCGTACTCGGCCGCCATCTGGCTCAGGCAACCCGGGGTGCCAGCGATCAGGTCATCAGCCAGATGAACAAAGAACGGCTCATTGCCAACTGCGGGACGAGCGCACAGCACGGCATGACCAAGCCCCAGCGGCTCCCCCTGTCGAATGTAGATGCAGGCAACGCCGGGCGGAACGATGCCGCGGATGGACGCCAGCAGCTCGTCCTTGCCGGACTCAATGAGTGCCTGTTCGAGTTCCGCATCTGTATCGAAATGATCCTCGATCGCGCGTTTGGAACTGCCCGTGACAAAGACCAGCTTGGTCGCCCCGGCCGCTATGGCTTCTTCGACCGCGTATTGGATCAGCGGCTTATCGACAATTGGCAGCATCTCTTTCGGGCTGGCCTTTGTTGCCGGCAGGAAACGCGTGCCGCGACCCGCGACCGGAAAAACGGCTGCTCTGACTTTTTGTCCCAAGTCGATACTCCATCAAACGTGATTGATAGCGAATCATAGCCAAAAGCCCGCAGCCGCGTCACGATGAACGTCACGTAAGGCACATGAACCGAGTCGCGCCAACCGCCGGCCGGCGCGACTCTGGGTTTACCAGTACATTAAGCGCCTGCTACTTCTTCTTCTCGCTCGACACCTGGATGTCATTTCGATTAATTTCCACGGTACGTTCGCCAATACCCTTCACGAGTGAAAGATCATCGGCCTTCCGGAACGGACCGTGTTTCTTGCGGTACTCGACGATCGCCCTGGCTTTGGAGAGACCGACTCCTTTGAGTTCTGCGGAGATGGTTTCAGCGTCCGCAGTGTTCACGTTTACGGGGCCGGCCAGCGCGATCCATGGGACTACCAGCGATGCTATCGCCAGGACATAATTACAGGTCTTCATCATTAGCTCCTTATCGTGATGATCAAGCCGCGGTCGTGCGGCATGAAGGAGCTTAGGGGTGTCGCCGGCCAATCACCGCTGACAAAACTTCGCAATACGAGCGAAAACGGTGACTAGGGTTTGGTAATGCTGTGCTGCAGCAGGGTATCGAACTGTACCCTGGACGCCGGACGCTGCGTTTCCCAGTTGCGACAGCTGGGACATTGCCAAAGGAGTCGCTGACTCGAGAATCCGCATTCCTGACACTGGTATCGGGGCGTAGTGCCGGCGAGTTTACACAATGCATTCCGAACTTTGCTGAGCGCCAAATCGCTGGATCCCGCATCACCCTCCGACAGCTGCTGCAGTTCAACGAATTCGCCGAGGGTCGGTTCGTTCAGCATGTACTGCTTGACGCATTCGTCGATTATGGCGATTCCGCCCAGGTTGTTTACGATTGCCGTGTAAGCAATGAGCGAACTCGTTTCCGGATTTTTTGCCAGCAGTGCTTTGAGGGCGCTCTCAAGCTCGGCGGTCGCATTTTCGCGTTTGTAGATCGAGACGATTTCTGGCAATGCTTCAGCGATAAGATAGGTATTTTCGTCGATAATTCTGTGATAAAGCTTCAGTGCCGTCTTGTTGTCACCCGTGTCCCGGGCGATATGTGCGCGTGTCAATGCACCTCGCATCGTGCGCGGGCGTCCCGACTGAGCTTTCTTGACGTACTCACGAGCCGATGCAAAGTCGTTCCGCGCCGCCGCCGCCTCCGCACACTCGCAGTAATAATGGGCGATTTGCAGTGCGAGTGAGCGGCCGCTCAAAACTTCCAGTCGCTGCCCCGCATCGACCGCCTTCTCCCATTCCCGTTCCTGTTCATATATACGACACAGACTTTCCAGGGCCTGGACCTGGTAGCGCGAACCTTCCGACAAGCGCGCAAATAGACTCTCTGCCCGATCCAGCAATCCTGCCGCGAAATAGTCTTTCGCCAAGGAATACAAAGCCTGGTCGCGCTGTTCCGCCGCGAGGTCCGGGCGCGCGATGATGTTCTGATGAATGCGTATCGCCCGATCGACCTCACCGCGACGACGAAACAGGCTACCCAGGGCAAAGTGGGTCTCGATGGTTTTGTCGTCGACGCGAACCATCTGCAGGAAGTGCTCGAGTGCCTGGTCCGTCTGCTCATTGAGCAGGAAGTTCAGCCCTTTCAGATAGTCGATATTGAGCGGCGGCGGCGCATCTTCTTCATCGCGTTCACCAAATCGACCCATTGCCCAGCCCGCGGCGGCGAGCAACAGAAACAGCCCCGCCAGCAGGAAGGTAGATTCAGTCGGCATCGCTTAGCGGCAAACCTCGCAGGCTTGTAACCTCACTTTCGGACAGCCGCAGGGAGCGTCGCAAGATGCGCCGTTCATTGACGAGCTTCAGTACAAAAACGCCCATGCAGAGAATGCCGAATAGCCAGCCCAGCGCAAAAGTCACGGTTAGCACCAGCGGCAATGGCTGGGTAAACCTGGCGAAGGCCAGGTCGATATCGACCATACCGGTATTAATGGCGGTAAACGTGGCCATCATTGCGGCTATGACCAAGATGAGAATCAGCAGGCCGATACGTTTCAGCATGCGTTCACTCCAAGACTGTCAGACGGTTGAAGAAACAGATCCATCGCCGCAATGTATTGCGCCCGATCAATTCTTGATTGGAAAGTGGCGACTCTCGTTAACGCGTTCGCGAAGGTCTTTACCGGGCTTGAAATGCGGAACGTACTTACCGGACAACGCGACGGCCTCGCCCGTCTTCGGATTGCGACCGATGCGCGGCGGACGATAGTGCAGAGAGAAACTTCCAAAGCCACGAATCTCAATACGCTGGCCCTTCGCCAATGAGTCGCTCATGAGGTCGAGCAAATGCTTAACCGCCAGCTCGACATCTTTTGCCGGCAAGTGCTTTTGCTTGCGTGAGATTGATTCTATGAGTTCAGATTTTGTCATTATACTTGTCGCCGTACCGCCCTGTCAGCGTAACCCACGGATAGTAAAGACAATAATAGCCCGGACGGGGGCGTCCGGGCTACCTTTTTTACTTATTATTTACTTCCGCCACTCATCTTTTCTTTCAGAAGCTCACCCAGAGTGGTCCCGACGGGGGCTGCGGATGCGTCAGACTTGTAGCTACTGACCGCCTCAGCTTCGTCATGAACCTCTTTGGCCTTGATCGAAAGCGCGATCGCGCGGTTCTTTCGATCAACGTTGATGAACTTCGCTTCGACCTCTTCACCCACCTTGATCATGGTCCGCGCGTCCTCTACCCGGCCACGGGCCAGTTCAGACGCACGCAGCGACCCGAATACACCATCGCCAAGATCAACCAATGCGCCGCGCGCATCGACCTCTGTAACCGTGCCTTTGACAATCGTGTTTTTCGGGTGTGCCGCAAGCCAGTTCGAGAATGGGTCTTTTTCGAGCTGCTTGATGCCCAGCGAAATTCGCTCGCGATCGGCGTCGATCGCAAGAACCGATGCCTCTATCTCCTGGCCTTTCTTGTAATTCCGCACGGCCTCTTCGCCGACGTCGTCCCAGGAAATGTCAGAGAGGTGCACGAGACCATCGATACCACCGTCCAGCCCAATGAAGATACCGAAATCGGTGATCGACTTGATCTGGCCAGACACCTTGTCGCCACGATTGAATGTCGCCGAAAACTCGGCCCACGGATTCGACTTACACTGTTTGACGCCCAGCGAAATACGACGACGTTCTTCGTCAATCTCGATGACCATGACTTCAATTTCTTCGCCGATGGATACGACGCGCGCCGGATTGACGTTCTTGTTAGTCCAGTCCATTTCGGAAACGTGCACCAGGCCTTCGACGCCATCCTCGATTTCAACGAAGCAGCCATAGTCGGCGATGTTGGTGACCTTGCCAAAAATACGCGTCTGCGGCGGGTAACGGCGAGCCAGATCCTGCCACGGATCATCGCCCAGCTGCTTCATGCCCAGCGACACACGCTGGCGTTCACGGTCGAACTTGAGGATCTTGACGTCGATCTCCTGACCCACTTCAACCACCTCGGAAGGATGCTTCACGCGCTTCCAGGCCATATCGGTGATGTGCAGCAAACCGTCGATACCACCCAGGTCGACGAACGCGCCGTAGTCGGTCAGGTTCTTTACGACGCCCTTGACTGAATGCCCTTCCTGGAGACCCTCCAGCAGCGCCTCGCGCTCGGCAGAGTATTCTTTTTCAACAACGGCACGGCGTGACACAACCACGTTGTTGCGTTTTTGATCCAGCTTGATGACCTTGAACTCGAGGCTCTTGCCTTCGAGGTACGCGGGATCGCGAACCGGTCTAACGTCAACCAATGAACCCGGCAGAAACGCGCGGACATTGTCGATCTCGACCGTGAAACCGCCCTTGACGCGGCCATTAATGACGCCCTCGACAACTTCCCCGTCTTCAAAAGCCTTTTCGAGATCGATCCAGGTACGCGCGCGGATTGCTTTTTCACGCGACAGCTTGGTCTCACCAAAACCATCTTCAACAGCATCCAGCGCGACTTCGACCTCATCTCCTACGGAGATGCCGCCTTCAATCTTGTCGTTCTTAAACTGCTCCAGGGGGATTACGGCCTCTGACTTGAGGCCTGCACTGACGAGTACAACATCGTCATTTACCGCGACAACAACCCCTTTGATGATCGAACCGGGTTTGATCTGTTGACTGGCAAAACTCTCTTCAAATAATTCTGCGAAACTTTCTGACATGTTTAATTAACCAAGGGAACTTGTATTCCCACCCAAACGCCTGGTCGCATCCTGCTACCGACGGTCATTACAAAAAAGGAACGAACATCCTGTCCGATCCCGTCCATGAATTCATCTTCTGAAACTAGAGTTCCGAGACCCAATCAAGAACTGTCTGCGTGACGGCCTCGATGGACTGGCCCGAGGAATCCAGAATTCTGGCATCCTCTGCCGGTCTCAGCGGGGCGACCGATCGCTCGGAATCCCGCCTGTCACGGTACTCTATGTCCCGTGAAAGGGCGGCAAGGCTAACATCCATACCCTTGTCTTTCAACTGCTTATGACGCCTTCGGGCCCGTTCTTCGGCGCTCGCCGTTAGGTAGATTTTGAGCGGCGCATCGGCAAACACATGGGTCCCCATGTCCCGGCCGTCCGCGACCAGCCCGGGGGGCTGCCGAAAAGCCCGCTGCCGCGCCAGCAGAGCGTCGCGAACGGCAGGAACCGCGGCCACG
>JBATHK010000064.1:0-27265 GCA_049666725.1 Woeseiaceae bacterium | reverse complement strand
CGTCCGCTTTGTAAATGACCGGAACACCGCCACCGCCGGCCGCAATGACGAGTGCGCCGCTATCGAGCAGCGTGCGAATCGCTGCCAGCTCGATAATCTTGAGCGGCGCCGGCGATGCAGCCAGGCGGCGCCATCCGCGGCCCGCATCTTCGCCTACAGCCCAACCGTCTTCTTTCTCATGTTTGCGGGCTTCTGCTTCTGTCATGAACGGTCCGATGGGCTTGCTTGGCTTACTGAAACTCGGATCGTGTTCGTCAACCACGGTCTGGGTAACCAGCGCAACCACCTGCTGATCCACTCCCTGGCGTAAGAGTTCATTTTGCAGACTCTGGGCGATCTGCAAACCGATCGAGCCTTGAGTATCGGCTACACAGTTGGCCAGGGGCACTTCGTGGATGACGTTTCGTGCCATCTCTGAGCGCAGCAAGATAAATCCGACCTGTGGACCGTTACCGTGGGTAACCAGTACCCGGTAACCTCGCTTGACGATCGGTACGATGTGATAACTGGTCTCGCCGGCCGCGCGATACTGATCCAGTACATCCATGTGTTCCCGGTCTTTAATCAGCGAATTGCCGCCAATCGCTATCACTACCAGCGGGGCGTCGGTGTTCTTGCCGGATTCGGACCCTTTCATCTAATTCACTCCGCCTTACATCGTCAGCGCCATGAGGGCTTTTGCCGTGTGCAGGCGGTTCTCGGCCTCGGGGTAGACGCGTGACTGCGCCCCGTCGATAACCGCGTCGGTCACTTCAAAGCCGCGATCGGCCGGCAGGCAGTGCATGTAAATGGCCCGCTCCGTCGCGCGCGCCATCATTGCCTCGTCGCAAATCCAGTGTCGATACTGCTGCGCGACCTTCATAGCCTCATCGGGCTTGCCAAACAGCGATTCCACGCCCCAGCTCTTCGGATAGACGATGTCGGCGTCGGCGAACGCTTCTTCCATATTGTCGACCACGCTGAAAGATCCGCCGGAACGTTCGGCATTGTCGCGTGCCAATTGCATCGGCTTCTCCATAAGCTGGTACTCGGGTGGATGAGCGAGCGTCACGTTCATGCCGAAGCGCGTCATGAGCATGATCAGACCTTGCGGCACCGACATTGGCTTGACATAGCTGGGTGCGTACGCCCACGACACTGCGATTTTCAGGTCTCTGAGATCTTTTCCGAACTCTTCGCGAATAGTCATCAGGTCGGCCAGGTTCTGACACGGATGGTCGACGTCGCACTGCATGTTGATGACGGGGACGCTTGCCCATTTTGCGACATCCCGCATGTACGACTGGCCCTCGCCCGGAACCAGGTCGTGACGAATCATGATGCCATGTCCGTAACCGGAGAGGATGGTACCCATGTCCTTCGGGCTCTCACCGTGGGCGATCTGCGATGTCTCCGAGTCGATAAAGTGGGCGTGTCCACCGAGCTGCGTCATGCCGGCCTCGAACGAATTCCGGGTGCGCGTCGACTTGTCGAAGAATATGAGGAACGCCGTTTTATGCGGCAGGTGCAGGGTCGGCACCCCGCTTTTGAATTCATCTTTTAACTGCTCGGCCGTATCGAGGGCGAGCCCGATTTCATCGTCCGACCAATCCTGGGTCATCAGCCAGTCACGGCCCTTCATGAGATCGGGAATCGGTTTTGCTGTACGTGTCACTGTGAGTGTTCTCCTGTCTTTATGCCTGCGCGAATTCATCGACCAGCGCGGAGTAGAATGCCGTCGCGCAAACGAGATGCTCTACCTCGGTTTGCTCGTTTGGTGCATGCGCGAATCGTTCATGGCCCGGGCCGAATCCGATTGTCGGAAGATGGTGCATACCGGCCGTGGCGACGCCGTTCGTGCTGAACGTCCAGTGACCGACCTCAGGTTCCTTTTCGAAAGCGCGCTTGTACGCGGCCACTGCCGCCACCACGGGCGGTTCGTCTTCCTTTGTTTCCCATGTGGGATAGTACTTGCGAGTCGGGTAGCTAAGCCCCGTGTAACTGGGCACTTCGTAGTCAAGTACAGTTACGCTTGCATTCGCGGCTTTTACCGAAGGCAGGGCCAGAATTTCGGCGACAGAGGTGTCTTCCGTTTCGTCGATCGTAAGCCTGCGATCGAGATGTATCGTGCAGCCGTCGGCGACGGCGCAGAGGCTCGGCGAGCTGGAGCGAATTTCGCTGATGGTAACCGTGCCCTTACCCAGCGGATCCCGCGGTGGCAAACGCTCATTGAGCTTCTCGATGTCGGCGATGATGCCCGCCATCTTGTAGACGGCGTTGTCACCACGCTCCGGGGCTGATCCGTGACAGGAAATGCCCGAGGTGTGGACTTCGATCTCCATGCGACCGCGATGACCGCGGTAAATACGCAGGCTCGTGGGCTCGGTGATGACGACAAGTTCGGGGCGCAGACCACCTTCGTTAATGATGTATTGCCAGCAAAGACCGTCGCAGTCTTCTTCCTGAACGGTCGCCGTTGCGTAAAAGGTGACGTTGTCCGGGATGCCTCGCTTCTTTAGCAGCGCACCTGCATAGACGCTGGAAGCGACGCCGCCCTTCATATCGCTCGCACCGCGACCGTAAAGGATGCCGTCCTCGATGTCGGCAGAGTAGGGATCGCGATCCCACAGGTCCGGGTCGCCGACATCGACGATGTCGCAGTGACCGTCGAACGCAATGATGCGCGGCCCGCTACCGATGCGACCGAGGACATTGCCCATGGGGTCGACCGTAACTTCGTCGTAACCTATCTTCAGCATTTCCTCGCGGATACGTTCGACGACGGCACCTTCCTCGGAACTCAATGACGGAATGCGGATAATGTCCTGCATGAATTTCACGAGGTCTGTTTTGACGTCCATCGCGTCCGCGTAATAGCTGCTGCTCATTACTTGTCTCCGCCGTTATTAAAAGCATCGATCAGACGATCCCATTCGTCGACGACGTCCTGTGAAAAAATTTCGTGCCAGAAGTCTTCGTCCCAAAGCTGCCGCAGTTCATCTGATGTTCGTCCCTGCTGCTCAACCCAGGTGAAATACTTGAAGTTGTGCAGTGCTTTCTGCTCGGCATAGCCGAGCTCACGCACGTTGTCCGCAGTCGTGCCTTGCAGATAGCGCCCGTAATGCTGGTCGGCGAGGTGCGCATTGTATGGCCCGTGCGTTTCCTTCATTTCCTGCATTCGCGACGCATACAACTCCATCGAGTCCGTTATGGGCGTAAAGATCACATCGCGACTGTCCATGTCGTAATAACGCGCGGCCTTGATACTGGCGACGAGGTTGCAGAGACCGGATATTCCGATCTCGCTCAGCGTGGTTACCAGGTCGTCCTCGACGCCCTCACGGCGCAGGCAGGCTTGGCCATCGTCTTCGCTGAACAGACGCATGAGCTGCATGGTCTGTTCATCATCGACGGCGGCCACGAGATTCGTGTTGCGCACGTTGTGAATCCAGGGTACGTGCTTGTCGCCGATGCCCTCGATACGGTGCTCGCCGAATCCGAACTGTAGCAGCGTAGGGCACTGCAGGGCTTCGGTGGCTACGATGCGGATGTTCGGGTGCTGCGTGCGAAGGTAGTCGCCAGCCGCTATGGTGCCGGCGGATCCTGTTGCGCTGACGTAGGCCGACAATCGGCGTCCATGCGCATAATGATTCTGGAAAATTTCCTCGATGATCGACCCCGTCATCTGGTAGTGCCAGATCGCGTTGCCGAATTCCTCGAACTGGTTGAATACGACGATGCCATCGCCACGTTCCTTACGCAGCTCCCAGCACTTGTCGTAAATTTCCTTGACGTTGGATTCTGTGCCGGGCGTGGCGATAATTTCGTCTGTGCCAATCTCCCTGAGCCACTCGAAGCGTTCGCGACTCATGCCTTCGGGCAAAATTGCGACGGCGGGGCAGGACAGCAGGGCACAGTCGTAGGCTCCGCCGCGACAATAGTTGCCGGTCGATGGCCACACGGCTTTTTGCGTGTCCGGATCAAAGGCGCCGGTTACGAGTCGCGGTACGAGGCAGCCGTAAGCCGCGCCGACCTTGTGCGCTCCGGTCGGAAACCACTGGCCGACAATACCGACGATTGTTGCGTCGACGCCCGTCAATGCCGGCGGGAATTCGATCCAGTTGCCTTCTCCAAATCCGCCGCCATGTTCGACGGGCTCGTTTTTCCAGGTGATGCGAAACAGGTTTGCGGGATCGAGGTCCCAAAGGCCTACGTCTTTCAGTCGAGCCTTGATCGCGTCCGGAACCAGCGTCGGGTCTTTTTGTTGGGCGAACGTGGGCAGTACAATATTCTGAGCACGCGCGCGCGCGATACTCTTCTGCCGCACATCTTCGCGAATTTCAGGTATCAGCTTCACTGTGCCCTCCGAATTGTATTTTGGGGATGGGCGTACGATCGCCCCATGCGAGTTCAACGTCGTTTGCACCCGAACGAATGGCCTGCAGGAGCGTGTCCTGGTCGACAGGCAGGCTGCGAACGCGTACTCCGGTAGCGCGGTAGATTGCGTTCGTAATCGCCGGGCCGGTCGGAATGCTGGGCAATTCGCCGACGCCTTTAGCGCCGAATGGCCCGTCGGCAGTGCCGTGCTCCACGATGTGCGACACAATCTTCGGCGCGTGCGTGATGCTCGGCGTCTTGTACCGCGCCATGACGTTGGTCCAGGGCTTACCCTCTTCCTGGATATAGTGTTCGGTCAGCGCATAACCTATGCACATGACAATGCCGCCCTCGATTTGTCCTTCCAGCGTCAGTGGGTTTATGGCGCGACCAACATCGTGAGCGGCAATGATGTTGCGAACAATGACTTCGCCAGTCCGCATGTCAATTTCGCACAATGCGGCCTGCGCACAAAAGCTGAATGCCACGTGCATATCGCCACCCTTGCCGAGTGGCATCGTCTTGGGTGCCCAGTATTCATGCTGCACTTTTATATTCGCTGCAGCGCCCGATTCCGCGATTCGCCGCGCCACTTCTTTTGCGGCCAGGCGTGCCGCGTTGCCGCTGACGTAGGTTTGACGGCTGGCCGTCGTCGGACCGCCGTCGGGACAGTAATCGGTATCGCCCAGCAGGACTCTGACGCGCCCGGTGGGAATGCCGAGTTCTTCGGCTACGCACGCCGCGAGCACGGCTGGCAATCCCTGGCCCATTTCTGCCGACGAGATTCGTACCTCGGCCATCAGGCCGCCGTCCGCGTCAAGCCATGCCTCGACTTCGGCCGTCGCTTTGTCGGGCGCACCGCCGCCCAGCCCCGTGTTCTTGTAGCCCACTGCCAGGCCCCAGGCGAAGCGGCGATGGCCTTCGTCCCAGGTCCAGCGAAAACCGTCGCAGCGCATATCGCGTTCGACCCGGTCGATGCACTCTTTCAGGCCAACGCTTTCCCGCATCCGCTGCCCGGTCGCAGTTTCTGAGCCGACATCCAGTGCGTTGATGCGGCGAAATTCTACGGGATCAAGTCCCAGCTTCTCGGCGAGCATGTCCATGTTGCTCTCGACCGCGAAACAGCTCTGGGTGACGCCGAATCCCCGAAACGCGCCACACGGAACGTTGTTGGTATAGACGGCGAAGCAGTCCACTTTTGCGTTTGGTACGTCGTAAGGGCCGGTCGCATGGGTTGTCGCGCGGGTGAGAACTTTTTCGCTGAGACTGGCGTATGCGCCGCCGTCGCCATAGAGCGTTGCCTGCACGGCCGTCAGCTTGCCGTCATTTGTTGCACCGGTACGCATACGAATGATGGTGGCATGCCGCTTTGGGTGCACCAGCAGACTTTCCTGTCGCGAGTACAACATCTTTACCGGCCGTCCCGTGGCCTCGGCGAGCAGGGCCACATGAATCTGGCCGGCGATATCCTCCTTGCCGCCAAAGCCACCGCCCATCAGCGTAGCCACAACACGCACCGCATCACGCTCAACGCCCAGCGTTGCCGCGGCCTGGTCGCGATCAATGTAGGGTATCTGGCTGCCAACGTAAATCGTGGTTTTGTCGTGCTTCGCCATTTCACCGCGCACGGCATGTACGTCGCAGTGACCGCCAAAATTCGTTGGCACGTAGCCAGCGGGCACGCCTATCGAGCACTCGGGCTCGAGGAAAAGGTGTTCCGTCGTTGGCGTCCGATAGGTCTGATCGACTATGACATCCGAGTCTGAAAACCCGGATTCGATGTCGCCCTTCCTCACCTTGATGTGTTTGAGCAGGTTACCGTCGGGTCGCTCTTCGTGCACCAGCGGCGCGTCGGGCTCTGCGGCCGATATGACATCGGTCACCGCCGGCAGCTCTTCATAATCGACCTCGATCAGATCCAGGGCCGCGGCCGCGATTTCCTGCGTTTCGGCCGCGACGATCGCCACCGCGTCACCGACGTAGCGAACCTTGCGGCCACACAATACCGGCCAGTCAACGCTGACCACGCCATGCGCGTTGCGGCCGGGTACGTCCTCGTGCGTCAGCACGGCATGCACACCGTCAAGTTCGCGGGCAGCGGAGGTATCGATGCTTCGAATCAGTGCATGTGGCACGCCGGCGCGTTTGGTACGGGCATGAAGCATGCCCGCGAAATGGTAGTCATCGGCGAAGCGGGCGCTACCCATTATTTTTCCCAGTGCATTCGGGTTGGGCTGTGCCTGACCGATGGCCAGGCCCGCAGCGCGGGTTTCGGGAAGATAAGGGCGCACATCCCGGCCCGATGCCTGCAGTATGGCGTTGATCACGCTCTGGTATCCCGTGCACCGACAATACGAGTCCTTGAGCGCAGTCCGGATGTCGTCCTCGTTCACAGCTTCGCCCGCCGTGCTTTTTCGATCGAGCAGACCCTTGGCTGTCATGATCAGACCCGGCGTACAAATGCCGCACTGAACCGCGCCATGCTCCAGGAATGCCTGTTGCAGTGCGTGCAGTTTGCCGTCCTGGGACAGGCCCTCGATCGTCTCTACATTCGCACCCTGCGCTTTGAAAGCCGGAAAAACACAGCTGACGATCGCGATGCCGTTCACGAGTACCGTGCAGATGCCGCACTCAGCCTCGGCACAACCGATTTTTGTGCCGGTCAGCCGAAGGTCCTCGCGCAATACCTCGGACAAATAGCGCGATTCGGGCACATCGATGTCCACGGGGGTGCCGTTCACCGTCATCTGCAGCCGGCTCATCGCTGCGCTCCGGCACGCTCGGCGGCCCTGGCCAGAATGAGCGGCAGATAGGTGCGGATCATTGTCGACCGATACTCCTCGGTAGCCCGGTACTTGCTGGTTCGCAGGCTGACGCTCGCGAGGGCGATCGCCACAGCTTTATCGAACTGCTCCGCGTTGGCGGGTCCGCCGATGAGCGCTTCGGCGGCCGGTACCGCGAACCAGGGTACGGGCCCAACCGGCCCCATGCTGATGCTCGCGGCCGTGATAGTGCCACCATCCACGGTCAGTCGCGCCGCCATGGAGATGATTGGCAGACACAGACCCTGTGGCCGCATCACGCGGTGAAATGCAGAACCTTCGCCGCTGAGCGTTGCTGCGAATCGCAGTCTCGTCAGCACTTCCCGGTGACGATCAATGACGCTCTTGCCCGGACCGATGAACGTATCCCTGGCGGGCATCCAGCGGCGTCCCGACGCGCTGGCGATTTCGACCTCTCCACCGAGTGCGAGCAGGCCGATCGTGCCGTCGCCGGCCGGCAGCGCATGCGCCACGTTACCGGCAAGCGTGCCGACGTTGCGGACCTGTGGCCCGCCGATGACGCTGCAACCCTCAGCGAGACATTGGCCATGCCGCTTGATGCGTTCGTCATGCATGATCGCGGTGTGAGTAACGCCGCAACCAATCACAATGCCGTTATCGGTTTGGCTGATGGTGTTGAGACCTTGAATACGGGATGCGTCGACCATGGCTTCATAGGGCCGCCGCATGCCTCGTCGGGTCTCGACAAGAAGGTCGGTGCCGCCGCCAATAACGCGGGCGCGGCCGTCGTATCCGCCCAGCACCGCGATCGCCTCATCGACCGTCTCAGGGGTATGATAGTTCTTCCAGCCTTGCATATAAAATCAGTTAATTCAGTTATTTATCACTTTATTCTCGACCAAATTCGAGGCGCTTTTTCGGTGCAGCGGGCACGAATTTCGTCCTCGTCCAGGTGCGGCAGGTGGCCATCTTCGACAATAACCCGGCCGCGGGCGATGGTCGTGCGAACCCGTGCAAAGCTCAAGCCGAACAGCAGGTGCCCGTAGAACGTCGCGGCATTCAGCGGCGTAAACGGCACGTAGTCGGGAATGATGATATCGGCCAATTGCCCTGTTGCGATCATGCCCCGAGGTTCACGAAACAGGCGGTTGCAGATCTCTCGGTTGTTCCTGAGAAGAATCTCACAGGCCTCTGTAAAGCCCACCGTCGGATCGCGGTGATAGGTACGTTGATGAAGATACATGGCGCGGGCCTGGGAAATCACATGCGACGACATTCCATCCGTGCCGACGCCGACGGTTACGCCATGCTTGAGCATGTCCAGGATCGGCGCGACGCTGAGCCCGTTGTTCATATTTGATTCGGGGGCGTTCACGAGCGTCGAATCGGTGGAGCGAAGCAGATCCAGCTCCCTGGGCCCAAAGTGAATGCCGTGCACGAAGATCGTCTTCGGACCCGGGATGGCAAAGTCGAGAAAACGGTCCATGATGCGTCGCCCGTAGCGCTCCATGGTAAGCGTTACGTCGATTTCGTCTTCGGCGGCGTGTACGTGGAATCCGGCGTCGAGGGAATTGCCGATATCGGCGCAGCGATCGAGCGTCCGGGTGCCGAGCGTCATCAACGCGTGCAGGCCGAAAAGTGCCGTCATCTGGCCGTCGTCTGCAGCACGGCATTTCCGGATGTAGCGTTCGTTTTCCTCGATGCCCTGGCCGACCTGGTTGCGATCTGAAACCTCATAGCAAAGGCAGCCGCTCAGGCCTACGTCTCTGAACGCCCGTTCGACTTCATCGAGACTGCCGTCGCAACACGACGGCGAGGAGTGGTGATCGATTATCGTCGTGCACCCGGCGCGAGCCGCGTGCATGATCGCCAGCAATGCGGAGTAGTAAACGTCGTCCGAATCCAGCGCGGCGTCCAGTTTCCACCACAGGTTCTTGAGATTTTCTTCGAACGTCGTGGCCGGTGGGCCGGGCGGCGTGAATCCGCGCGCGAAGGTCGAATAAAGGTGATGGTGAGCGTTTATCAGGCCCGGCATGACCAGGCTGCCACGGGCGTCAATTGTGCGGTCCACGCTGTAAGTGTCAGCAGGGAAGTTGCCAACATCGATGATGTCGTGCCCATCGATGTAGATGCTGCCATTCTCGATAAACCGGTTGTTCGCATCAAGCGTGACAATGTGGCCGTTGGTAATCAGCAGCGAGCTCATTTCAGTCCTCGTATCCCGGGTGTTTGATGCGTCCTGTCGCGGCCATATCTGCAGGCAAAGCCGTTGGCAGGAATGGCAGAGACCGCTGAATCCCAGTGACCAGCACGAACATCGCTGCACACGGCTCCAGCGAATAAGTGTCGTCGCGGCGCGTCATTTCAGCGCGCTCGACTTCAAACGTGAGTGGATTGATCCGTGCGCTGAATGAGGGGCCGCTATAGTCGAGCGTTCCATTAAGCTCGATGCGGTGCTCAGCGCCTTGCCAACGCGCCTCCAACGTCCAGGCAGCCTGCTTCCTGGACACCATGAAGGCATTGTCAGACTGTTCCTCGAAATCGGCCCGATCAAGATACAGGCGAGGCTTGTCGCGGTAGGGCTGCCCCGACGTGGGGCAGAACGTTGTGCAATTGCCACACTCGTTACAAAAGTCGGTCAGCACGGCAACCTGAAACGGCTGCTTTACCCGGTACGGCTTGCCGGCCGCAGCGCGAAAGCCGTTCTTCTCGAAACGCAACTCGGGCAGGCGGACGTCGAAAGCTCGTGTTTCGTAGGTCAACAGCGCGAGGTTTGGACAGACGCCAACGCAGATACTGCAAAAGGTATCGCAATCCAGGCATCGGGCAGCTTCGGTCTTCGCTTGTTGCGGGGAATAGGTGAGCATGACCTCTTTGAAGTTGCTTCGGTCATCGAGATCCGTACACGGTGCCGGTACTCGTCGATGCTTTTGACTCCTGCGACGAAGCAATGCCGCCGTGTCAGCAGCCACAGGTTGACCTGCATCGGGTTCAGATGCATGGCGCCCCAAAATGGCGTCGGCGATGGCTTTTCCCGCCGCGGCCGCTTTTACGATAGAGGAGGGCCCCTCGTTGGCAACGTCGCCTCCGGCATAAACGCCGCGCACCGAGGTTTCGAAAGTCACCGGGTCGGCCTGGATGTAGCCGCGATCGTTGACCTTGATCGGCTCCTGGTCGAAAAAGTCGAGAACCGCATTCTGGCTGATCGCGAGAATCAGCGTATCCAGTGGCAGCTCAAATTCAGAATCGGGCACCTCGTGAGGGATCTTGCGGCCCGAGGTATCCCGGTCGCCGGTAAATCGCATGCGGCGGCACTTCAACGCCTTCAGTTTTCCGTCTGCGACCACGAGGCTCTGCGGCTTGGCCAGTTCGAGCACCTCGATACCTTCTGCAATCAGCTGCTCTACTTCCTCGCGGTCGGCCGGCATCTGGTCGATCGTGCGACGATAGATCAGCGTGACGTGACCATGATTCTGGCGCCAGGCGACGCGCGCGCAGTCCATCGCGGTGTCGCCAGCGCCGATAACGCCAACTCGCTCGCCAATGTCGACTGCGCGGTCTTCGCGGGACTGGCGCAAGAACTGCAGTGCGTCTACGACACCATCGCAATCCTCACCTTCCAGGGACAGCGTCTTGCTCAGCTGTGCCCCAACCATGATCACGACATGGTCAAAGCCGTCGCGACGCAGTTGCGACAGCTGTATGTCGCGGCCGACACGTCGCTTGTAGTGAATCTTTACTCCGAGTTCGCGGAGCACGTTGAAATCTTTGTCAAACACGGCCTGGGGCAGACGATATTCCGGGACCGCCCCGCCGACCATGCCACCGCCATAAGCCTGCTGTTCGAAAATTTCCACAGCGAGCCCGCCGCGGGCGAGTTCGATCGCGGCTGACATGCCGCCGGGGCCTGCCCCGATGATCGCAACTTTCCCGCCGGTTGCTTTTCCAATCGGGCCGCCGCTCGAACCTTGCGACTGATCCATGACGTAGCGCTTGATATCGCGAATCGCCAGCGGTTCGTCCAGGTGCGTGCGAATACAAGCCTGTTCGCACAAATGGTCGCAAACCCGGCCCAATATGCACGGCAGTGGATTGTCTCGCTCGATCACACGACGCGCCCCTGAGATGTCGCCGTGACGAACGGCATTCATGTATCGCGGGACTTTCTGATCCAGCGGGCATTCGTCTACGCAGGGTGCCTCGATACAGTCGAAAAGGCCAAGCGCCCTTGATGTCTTGGTATGCGAGGTGTCGAATCCGTTATTCGCATAATCCGGATTCATGCTGGCTAAATCGGCGTATCGCCGCAAATTAGCAAGGGCCGCGGCGCTGGCATGAGAAACTGAACCTGTCGAACTGGCCGACTTGCGAACATATTCGCCAATGCCCGCGGCGCCCGCCATGCGGATCGATGTGTCGACGTGGGTGATGTAGTCGAGCAAACGCAGGTAGCCCCCGGTCTTCAGCAGATCGGAACAGATTGTGATGGTCTGCATGCCGGCGGCCAGCAAGTCAGGTGCATTGAAACAGCTCGCGCCTGCTGAAAACGACATCGGCAAATCGCCATCGAATTCCTGTGCGAGCCTGCGGGCGAGATTTACCGTGATCGCATGTAGCGGGCGCCCGGAGAGATAACTCATCTCTTCCGTCACTTCGAACACCGGACGGGTGTTCCTGACTTCCAGCGTGTTGGAGAGCTTGACGCCGAATTCGAGCTCACATTCACTTGCGATGCTGCGAAGAATGCGCAGCATCGGCACGGCAGCCGAGTATTCCAGGTCGTGCTCGAAAGCGATGTCGGGCACGATCACATCTGAAAATTTCAGCTCCTCGTTCAGGAGCTTGCGAACACGTTCGGGGCCCAGCAGTGTCGGGTTGCATTTGACAAACGTGTGCAGGTGCCGATCTCTGAGAAGATAGCTGCTAATGCTCTCGATCTCATCGGGTGGGCAGCCATGCATCGTTGAGAGAGTAACGTTGTCGGAGATGCAGTCCGGTATATCAAGCTGCCGAACCGGGGGATACGATAATGCGACCTGTTCAATTACTGCCTGTTTATAGTCAGAACAGTCGTGCATTTGATCGAGGAACCACTGCATATTTGGTTGCAGAAGTCCTGCAAGGTTGTAACCGACGCTGAGGTTGAAAACGACTGCCGGCGAGCGTCCCGGAAAACCGAGCTTGTCGTGCAAGGCATGAATCAGCACCCAGGCCCTGAGGTATTCGTCGAAAGACTGGTAGACCTTCAGTTCCTGCGACCACTCTACGTTATAGCCCTCGTCCTGCATGTCGATGCACGGTTTGCTGACATCCAGTTCGTCGATCGTCTGTACTGTCTTCAATTCAATGTAGCGCGCACCGCAAAGCCAGGCCGCAATAATATTCTGCGCCATCTGCGAGTGGGGCCCGGCGGCGGGACCGAACGGTGTATCGAGAGGGTGTCCGAAGGCGCTTGTGCGATACACAGCGTCTGTGCGCGGCACGAAAAAGTGCTCGCGAGGAATACCAAAGATCGAATCGCAGCTTTCCAGTTCGACGAATAACCAGGAAGCGAGTTGTTCGATTGAAATTGGACGGAACAACTCGGACATGATTACCTGCCTCCCGTTGCGCCGAATCAACCGATTGCTGACTCTTAATTGAACCGCTAATGACTAAATCGTAGATATACGCAATTGCCGCAGCCGTGCGCGGGTTTCCGCCAGATTGCACATTGGGGACATTCTTAATTTAATGCATTAACGCATTAAAATAAGAATGTCCCCAATGTGTTGAGTAGTTCTGAGAATGAATGGGGGTCGGTTACTGCAACAAAACCGAGTCCACTCAGTGCGCCGCACAGATGTGCATCGTGATTGATGCGTCCGCGCGACTGCAATGATGCCCAATACGAGTACCCGACATAGCCGATCGCGAAGAGCACGGCCGGAATGGGTATCGGAATCGGAATGATCATCAGTGTCGTTGTCGGGAAATACACGATGAACGCAAACAGCACGGCGGAGATCGCACCGGATGCGCCCAGCGACGCATACTCCGGGTTATTCCGCTGCTTGACGTAAGTACATGCGTGGCTGAAGACGAGCCCTGCGAAGTACAGAATCAGGAACGGTACCGTCCCGATGAAACGTTCAAGCGGAAAGGCAAAGAAATAGAACGTGACCATGTTAAACAACAGGTGCCCGAGATCGGCATGCACGAAACCGCTGAGAATCATCGTGTCGTATTGTTTTTGACGCAGGAAAAAATACGGCCGGAACAGGCATTTGTTAATCACCTGGGGGAGCCGAAACAAGCCGACCAGGCTGATCCCGACCGTCAGTGCCATTATGGCCGGTGCGGCTATTTGTCCGTTTTGAAACACAGGCGCTCGCTGTTATCAGTTGTGTCGTAGGTCGATAGTAATCGATATTTCAGCCAGCCGACGCTGCCACGTTTACTGGTAGCCTCGTGCCTGGAGATTGAAGAGGTGTGCATATTGCCCGTCATCCGCAAGCAGGCTCTCGTGATTGCCCCGTTCGAGAATCTCGCCTTCGTGAATGACTATGATCTGCGCAGCAGCGCGCACGGTCGAAAATCGATGCGAAATGAGTATAGTCATCTTGTTGCCACTCGCCTCGCGAAAGTGATCGAATACGGCGGCCTCGGACGATGCATCCATTGCAGCCGTCGGTTCGTCGAGAACCAGGATGTCGGCGTCGCTGCGCATGAAAGCTCGCGATAGTGCGATTTTCTGCCACTGACCGCCCGACAGCTCACGGCCGCCTTTGAACCAGCGCCCCAGCTGTGTCTCATAGCCTTCCGGCATGTCATTAATAAACGGCGCCGCCATACCGGTCGTTGCCGCCTTTTCCCAGCGCTCCGAGTCTTCGATATGGCGAACATCGCCTGCCCCGATGTTCTCGCCGACACTGAATTGATAGCGGCCGAAGTCCTGGAATATGACGCCAATTCGCTGCCGCAGGGTTTCCACGTTCCATTCCTGCAGGTCGCGTCCGTCCAGCAGGATTCGACCCTCGGTTGGGTCGTAAAGACGCGTGAGGAGCTTGATGAGCGTGGTTTTTCCAGACCCGTTTTCACCGACCAGGGCCAGGCTTTCGCCCGGACGAATCTGCAGGTTGATGTTGTTCAGTGCCTTCTTGTTCGCGCCGGGGTACTGGAAGGAAACAGTCTGGAATTCCAGCCCGCGATCGGGTTCCGGGCCACGAACCGATGCGCCGCGTCGCTCCGGTACGGGCTGCTCGAGGTATTCGTACAGATTGGACAGGTACAAGTTGTCTTCGTACATGCCGCTGATCGCGGTCAGGATCGCGGCGACCGCCGACTGGCCCTGTCGAAAAAGCACGAGGTACATTGTCATCGCACCCAGCGTTATGGCGCCGCTAATCGTTGTGAGTACAATCCATGCATAAGCGGCGTACAGTGCAGCTGTAGAAAACAAACCCAGCACGAATCCCCAGGTATCGCGTCGCAATGTCAGTCGGCGATCTTCAACGAAGAGTTTCTTGAAAATGTCGCGATAGCGTTGCAGTAGGTGCGGACCCAGCTGGAACAGTTTGACTTCCTTGACGCCGTCCTCGCGTGCGATGACTGTCTCGAGGTACATCTGCATGCGTGTATCTGGTGAGCGCCAGCGAAACAGGCGGAATGCGTCGCCGGAAAACTTTGCCTCTGCGAAGAATGAAGGCAGACCGGCACCGACAAGAATGACAACAGCCCACGGCGAAAAAGCAAAGAGCAAAACGGCATAGCTGGCTAAAGAAATGGCATTTTGTACGAGGCCGAATGTTCGTGTGACCAGGCTCAGCGGTCGGCTGGAGGCTTCGCGCCGTGCTTGCGTGAGCTTGTCGTAGAATTCGGAATCTTCAAAATGCGTGAGCTCCAGCGTCATCGCCTTTTCGAGAATCATGACATTGACGCGCTGACCGAGCAGGGCGCGCAGCAGTGACTGGCTCGCCGAAATGCCGCGCTGCGCCGCTGCGACGGCGATGACGACCAGCGCCTCCAGAAGAACGAGATACAAAACGCCGCGCGTGTCGGGGTTGGAGGCGCGCGTTGCCTCGACGACGCCATCGACAATGAGTTGGCCGATGTAGGCAATGGCAGCGGGCAGAATGCCAGCCACCAGCGTCAACAACGCCAACGTTATCGTTAGCGGCCGACTCGTTGTCCAGACAAGTTCAAGTGCGCGGCTGCTGTAGCCGAACACTCCCAGACTTCGGGACAGCAGGCTAACGGGTTTTTGGGGCTCTTCAGGCATTAGAGAGCCAGAATACTTCAGACCCAGTCGAATTGGGCCGTGAAATGCCGCAGGTACCTGGGCGCTTGCACGATCTTCATGCCGCGGATGCTGTGCCGCCTTGCCCAAACGAGTCCGATGGCTTCGAGCACGTAGTCCATGTGACTTTGGGTGTAGACGCGACGCGGAATCGCGAGGCGCAGCAGGTCGAGCCGGGCAGGATGTTCTTCGCCCGTGTGCGGGTCGGCGCCGAACATCACGGTTCCGATTTCGACGGCGCGAATGCCTGCTTCGACATAAAGCTCCACGGCCAGTGACTGACCCGGATATTGTAGTGGCTCGATATGTGGCAGGAAGCGCCGCGCGTCGATGTAAACGGCGTGCCCGCCGGCTGGCGCCATCACCGGGATGCCGGCTTCATGCAAATGGTCAACGACATACGCGGTCGAATACAGACGGTAGTCGAGGTAGTGCTCGTCCAGGATTTCTCTCAGCCCGACGGCGATCGCCTCGAGGTCACGTCCCGCCAGACCGCCGTAGGTTGGAAATCCTTCGGTGAGGATCAGTATATTGCGCTCCTGGTGCGCCAGCTCGGCGTCGTTGGTACACAGGAAGCCACCGATATTGCCAAACGCATCTTTCTTTGCGGACATTGTGCATCCGTCGGCATAGCTGAACATCTCGCGGGCAATGTCGATGGTGGGAGTGTTCTCGTAACCCGGCTCGCGCTGCCTGATGAAGTGCGAATTTTCGGCAAAGCGACAGGCATCGATATAGAACGGAATACCGGCAGCCCTGGCGACCCGGCTAATGTCGCGTATGTTCGCCATCGAGACGGGCTGGCCGCCGCCCGAGTTGTTGGTCACGGTCACCATGATGACGGGAATTTTTTCCGGACCGTTTTTGGCAACCAGTTTCTCAAGCGCCGCGATGTCCATATTGCCCTTGAACGGATCATCGGAATCGAGGTCGTCAGCTTCCGCGCAGACCAGGTCTATCGGCCTCCCGCCAACGAACTCAACGTTTGCCCGTGTCGTGTCGAAATGCGTGTTATTCGGAACAACGGACCCTGGTTTGACCATTACGCTGAAAAGGATGTGCTCGGCGGCGCGGCCCTGGTGCGTTGGAATGACCTGCTCGAAGCCGAAAATATCTTTGACCGTATCGCGGAACCGATACCAGCTGCGAGCGCCCGCATAGGACTCGTCGCCGCGCATCATGGCGCCCCAGGCTTCCGCCGACATCGCGCTGGTACCGGAGTCGGTCAGCAAGTCGATGATGACGTCCTCCGCGCGCAGCAGGAACGGGTTGTAGTGTGCCTCCCGAATGAACGACTCCCGCTCCGTCCGGTCTGTGAGCTTGATGGGCTCAACCATCTTGATGCGAAACGGTTCGATCACGGTTTTCATGGAGGATTCGGCCGGGTCCACTGAGGAGGACACGTTAGCGGTCGTGTCACCCGCGGACGATACGTAAATCTACTGTGCCTCGGCGCGAGCATTAGCACCGGTATAAATACCTATGGATTGTCAATGAATAAATTAGATAATTCTAATGTACGCAGTGCCGATCTGGCGACCTCGACCCCGATCAGGAGTTAGCATGAAATTTGCCACCCGTTGGCCCCCGGTGCCAGCCGGAATTCTCATTGGAATCAGCATGTTACTCGCCTTTGTCGTTGCCGGTCGTGGAATCGGCGCGAGCGGCGCGACGACCCGCCTCGTGGCGTGGGTTCAGCACGCGTTTTTCCCGGCGGCAACCGAACAAAGCGCTTATTTCGGCAGCTATTTTGCAGACGGTGCGCACCCGCTCAATGACTATGTCGTGTTTCTGCTGGTGGGATTGCTCATCGGCAGTTTTGTCGCGGCCTGGCTGAGTGGCGAGCTGCGCGTCGAGGTCCTGCGGGGTCCTCGCAGCTCCGTGGCTTACCGTCTGATCCTGGCGCTGGCCGGCGGCGCGCTTGCCGGATTCGCGGCGCGACTCGCTCGTGGCTGCACGAGTGGACAGGGCCTGGTCGGTGGCGCAGAACTCTCGATCGGTTCCTGGGCGTTCCTTATGTCTATCTTCGTCGGTGGCTGGATGGCCGCCTGGTTTGTGAGAAAACAATGGATTTAATAGCCCCATTTGCAAAGACGGGCGTACTGTCCGAGGCGGCGAACCTGTGGCTCGCGATTCCGATTGGTTTCGTATTCGGCTTCGCTCTGTTTCATGCCGGGTTTACGGACTCTCGTCGAATCGCCTGGGCGTTCTACTTCAAGGACGTTGGCGTCCCCGTAGTCATGTTTTCGGCTATTGCCACGGGCATGTTGGGACTTTGGGGCCTGAGCCTGATCGGCTTTCTCGATATCTCGCTGGTCTACATGTTGCCCACCTATCTCTTGCCGATGGTTATCGGTGGACTGATCTTCGGTCTCGGCATGGTTATCGGCGGTTACTGTCCGGGAACGGCCATCGCGTCAATAGCAACCGGCAAGGTCGATGCCATGATTTTTATTGTTGGCTTCCTCATTGGTAGCCTGGTTTTCGGTGACCTGTTCCCGGTCTGGGGCGACTTCTATAACAGTAATTACCTCGGCGTATTTCGACTCGATCAATGGCTCGGTATCGGGCTCGGCCCGATGGTGTTGATCGTCCTGCTGGTTGCCGTGTCCGGCACACTGGCGATGCGCTACGTGCAGCAGCACTTCTGGCCAACGACCGATCCTGACCCACAGCAGCGGCAGGTTTTAAAACTCCAGGCTTCGCTCATCGCCGTTGCCATCGTTATCGGCATTATTTTTTCATTTTTTCCCAGCGAGTCGTTCATCGATGACAAAACGGAGACGCCTTATTACATCGTGCCGCGGGCGGGTGCTGGCTCATGAAGCGCCGTGAATTCATAAAAGTGTCAAGCCTGCTCAGTGCAGGCGCGGTTGCGTCGCCCTCTGTGATGCTCAGCGGCTGCGTTACGAGGGCACTGCCGGGCTCGGGGAAGGTCAGCAAAACGCCGACAGTCTGCGACATGTGCTTCTGGAAGTGCGCTGGCGAGGTTTACAAGGAAGACGGCAAGCTCTGGAAGATCACGGGCAATGCCGATGATCTACACAGCGGGGGAAGACTGTGCACGCGAGGCACCGGCGGCCAGGGTGCCTTCCTCGATCCCGACAGGCTGAAAACGCCGCTCATGCGTGTCACCGAAAACGGCCGGCAGACCTTCAGGGAGGCTTCCTGGGACGAAGCGCTGCAGTACATTGCGACAAAAATGCAGGGCATCGCCGACAGCGTCGGACCGGAACGCCTGGCGCTGCTGCATCACGGTTCGGGCGGCCATCATTTCCTGCATCTTTTGCGCGCGTTCGGTTCCGACAGTCACGCCGAGCCGGCGTTCGCGCAGTGCCGCGGGCCGCGGGATGTCGGCTTTGCGCTGACGTTTGGCGAAGGCGTCGGTTCTCCGGAGCGCACTGATATGGCCAATTCGCGCTGCATCGTGCTGCTGGGCTCACACATCGGCGAGAACCTGCATAACGGCCAGGTGCAAACGCTGGCCAGCGCGATCAACAAGGACGCCACGCTGATCACGGTCGATCCGAGATTTTCGGTGCCGGCGGGCAAGTCGAAGTACTGGCTGCCGATCAAACCGGGAACCGATCTCGCTTTGTTGCTCGCATGGATGCACGTGCTGATCGAAGAGGATCTCTGTGACAAGGACTACCTCGAAAGGTATGCCATCGGATTCGAGCAACTCAGAGCGCACGTGAGGCAATACAGCCCGGAATGGGTATTCCTCGAGACCGGCATTCGCCCGGAAGTGATTCGCGAAACGGCAAGAGAAATGGCAAAAGCGGCGCCGGCGACCGTTATCCATCCCGGACGCCATGCCAGCTGGTATGGCGACGACACCCAGCGCAGCCGGGCCATCGCGATGTTGAACGCATTGCTGGGAACCTGGAACCGCAAGGGTGGTTTTTACATACCCGAAAAAGTCGACATGCCGGACTACCCGGTGCCAGAGTATCCGGTTCCGAAATACACGACTGCCGACGCATACCCGGACAAGTGGCCGTTTGCTAACCAGGGTGTGACCAACGGCGTCATTGATGCATCGATAGGTGAGGATGCCTTTTTCAAAGGCTGGTTCGTCTACGGTACCAACCTGCCGCAAACGATTCCGGCCGTCGCGGAAAAACTCAAGGCGGCCGCGGAGTCGCTGCAGCTGCTCGTCGTGGTGGAGACCATGCCCTCAGAAATGACGGGATACGCCGACGTCATATTGCCGGAGTGTACCTACCTCGAGCGCCACGACGACATACGAAATTCGGGCGAACGGCATCCGTCGCTTGCGCTGCGCATGCCGGCGTTCGAACCTATGTACGACAGCAAGCCGGGCTGGTGGATTACCAAGCAGCTCGGCGAACGGCTTGGTTTGCAGGATTATTTCCCCTGGGCCGACTATGCCGACAAACTCGACTGGGAGCTGCAGCAGGTCGGCAGCTCGCTCGCCGAAATGAAAAAAATCGGTGTGAAGAATTTCCCGCGCAAGCGCCCGCTGTATTTCAGAAAAGGGCAGCGAGCGGCTTTTTGGACGCCAAGTCGCAAGATCGAGCTTTACTCAAGCCAGCTGGCGGAGAAGGGATTCGACCCGATGCCCGTCTACACACCGCCGGAACCGGTTCCGAACGGTTTCTATCGGCTGAACTATGGCCGCATGCCTGCCCACACATTTGGCAAGACCACCAACAACCCGCTGTTGTTTGAGCTTGCGCCGGAAAACCAGCTTTGGGTGAATCCGCTGGTCGCGAACCAGCACGCGCTTGAAAGCGGGCACTATGTGCGCCTGGCGTCACGAGAAGGTGCGATCAGCAACAGAATCAGGGTCCGTGTTACCGAGCGAATCGGCCCTGATGCGGTATTCATGGCGCATGGCTTTGGCCACAAATCCAAGCGACTTCGATTGACCGCGGGAGCTGGTGCCGATGATTCTGAGCTAATGACCAATATCAAGATCGATCCAATAATGGGTGGTACCGGTATGCGCGGCAACTTCGTGACATTCGTGAAAGAGATCTTGGCGGAGGCTGGATCATGACCCGCTTTGTCATGGTCATCGACACCCGTACCTGCATCGGCTGCGGCGACTGCGTAGTTGCGTGCAAAATTGAAAATAACGTGCCGGCGGGCCTGAACCGTGACTGGGTAGTCGAGGCGACTCGCGGAACCTATCCCGACCTCAAAACAGAGTTTCGCTCCGAACGCTGCAATCACTGCTCCAATGCGACCTGCGTAACGCTATGCCCGACCGGTGCAAGTCATCATTGGAACGACACCAATATTGTCTTGGTCGACCCCGACAGGTGCACGGGCTGTAAAGCCTGTATCGCTGCCTGTCCTTACGACGCGCGCTTCGTAATGGACCCGGGCGGCTATATCGACAAGTGCACCTTCTGTCATCATCGTGTCGAGAAAGGCCTGGACCCGGCATGCGTATCGACTTGTCCGACAGGCTGCATGCATTTCGGCTCGCTCGACGACCCCCACAGCAAGGTCAGTCACCTTTTGAAGACGCGCGAGTACAAAACGTTGAAGCCGGAAACGGGCAACGATCCCAATGTCTACTATCTAATCTAAAGGCCAGGACGGCATGTCAGAAGAACTACTGGTTACGGCAAGAGACAACGCGCTAATTGATCCCGGCCTGCATATCTGGACCTGGGAAGTGGCGATGTACCTGTTCCTGGGCGGGCTGACCGCCGGCATAATGATTTTTGCCGCTTTGATGACGGTGCGGAACAAGGACGAGGTCGCACCGTTTGCCACTACTCGACTGGCGTTGCTTGCACCCGTTGTGTTGTCGCTTGGCATGACAACCTTGTTCATGGATCTTGAACATAAACTCTTTGTGTACCGGTTTTATACGTCGTTCCAGATTACATCACCGATGTCATGGGGCGCCTGGATTCTGATTATCATCTACCCGGTATCGGTCCTGCAGATCCTATCGACCTTGCGTAGCGGCTATTCGCCGCTGGCATCGTATGTCGAAAGACTGACCGTTGGGAGACTGGCCCTCGACTGGTCTGAGCGCTATCGGCGAGAAATTGCCATGGTGGTTATTCCGTTTGCCGTGGTACTCGGAATCTACACGGGAATTTTGCTCAGCGCGTTCGGCGCCAGGCCGTTCTGGAATTCAGGTGTACTTGGAGTTCTTTTCCTGGTGTCGGGCATGTCCACCGCTGCAGCGCTGGTCGTACTAATGGCACGGCAGCGCAGCGAGAAAGAGCTGTTCACGTGGATCGACGTGGTGCTGATCGCGGCCGAGATCGGCTTGGTCGTACTGTCCCTGATCAGCCTTGCGTCAGGCTCGGGGCAGCACATCGACGCGCTGCAGAGTATCATGGGGGGTCCCTACACCTACGCATTCTGGGTGTTGTTTGTCGGCATCGGCTTATTGATACCCTTGCTGATTGAAATTCTGGATTTATCGGGGGTCAGCAAGTCGCTTGCTATGCTCGCCCCCGTCTTGGTGCTGATAGGTGGGTACGCGTTACGGCAGGTCGTGATGGATGCCGGCCAGGACAGCACGTGGACAAGCTACTCAACACAATACAGCGCTGAATTGTTGCAGCGATTGCACGAGTCAGAATGATTTTTGGCATGAAACCACCAGTAGAGGTTAGACGCTTGTTAAGAAAAAAACCGGGCCCGGCATTTTTGCTCCTTTCAATTGTATCAATGGCCGCTTGCAGCGCGTCCGACAGATCGGACCCGTCACTCGCTGACGTAGCGCACGCTGCGGCGCGGCAGGACGATCGCGTAAGTGTCGAGGAACTGGCCGGCTGGCTGATCGAGGGGCGGGAGGATTTCAAACTCATTGACTTGCGTAGTGCTGAGGATTTCGATAAGGGCCATATTGCTGAGGCGGAAAACATCCCGATCACGCAACTGGTCTCAGCCGACGTACTTGGCGGCCTGCCGACAGATCGAATGGTCATCGTGTACTCAAACGGTTCAGAGAACGCAGCCAAAGCGGCGGTCATGCTGCGATTGTCGGGTATTGATGGGCACCTGTTGACGGGTGGCTTCAACGCCTGGCACAAGCGAATTCTCAACCCCGAGATCTCTGCAGAGGCCCTGGATGGCGAAAGCCTGCAGGTGTCGGAACAACGTGCCTACAGTTGTTATTTTGTCGGCGAACGTTCGGATGCCGCGCACTTGCAGCGCAGCGAGAGCAGTGAGCCCTTTGTTCCGCCGGTCTTTGTCGGGACAGAGGAAACTGAGGAGCTGCCGCCGCCGCCATCAGCGGAAGGCTGCTAAAGCAACGCGCCAACGGCGCGCGTCATTCAAGGTAACGGCGCGTCGAGAACGGTGTTCATTTCCTCTGTGGTTAGCGGCCGATGTCCGTCGACGGGTGTGCCGCCGCCTGATGATCCATCGAGGTTGGTCCACGCATCGTTGGGAAGGCTATCTTCACGCAGCTCATGGGCCGGCACGAAGTGGCGTTGTCCGTTTTTGTTCAGGAACTGACCCCGACCGAGGCCAAGGGCCTCGCTGGCGCGATGGCACGACTCGCAGCTGCGCGATGCGCCGCTCGTATGTGGCGAGAGTGGCGCGAATATCCGCACGAACCTGTTTTCTCGCCAGTCCGGGTGCGCCACCGTCATGATCATGCCGGGCACGAACAATTCGACCCGGTTGTCCGAGTTGACACCGAGAGTCGCAAGCTCGTTGCGAAAATCAGATCGTTGTTCGCTCCAGCGACCTGCGGTATCCGCCCGCTCGACATGGTCCCATTGCTTGCCCTCGGCGTCGTACTCGATGTGACAGCCAAAGCACTGCGGCGCCCATTGACTGTGGCAGGCTGCGCATTCCAGTCGCTGGTGGTCCGCATCCTCTGCATGATATTTCCGATCAAGCGCGGGAATTTTCAAAACTCGATCCGTGATTTTTGTGTGCAGCCAGGCGCCGTCTGCTCGCACCTCAATGTGCGTGAGCGGCGTGTCATTTTTTGCCGTCCTCAGTATTTCCGTGCTGCCCGTCGGCTTTGTATTGTCATGGTGGCAATCGGTACAGGAAATATCGACGGCTTGCCGTTGGTGATCAGCCTCACCGGCATCGCCCATCAGGCCAATGCTGGTGTGACAATCGATGCAGCTCATGCCGGCCATATAGTGTACATCGGCGGGTTTTCGTTCGACCGGGCGGCCATCCGGCAGGCGCAGACTGCCGGCCGTTTGCTGCTGGCTGGCACCATCAAGCTCCGCCAAACCTGCGTAGCTCAGTGAGATTCGCCCGGAGCGGGAGTGACAGCCAAAACAGCGTGCGTCTGAAACTTTGACGGTCAGCGCCGGATGCGCCTCGTCCGGGTAATGATTTATGTGGCAGGCCAGGCAGCCGCCGCCACGGTCGCGCATAACATCGTGTCCATGCTCAGTCTTTGCTTGCCCCAAGTGGCAGCTCGCACACTGCTTGCGCAATAGTGAATCGGCAATACCGTGGCCCAGCGACTGAAAGTTGGTTGAATCCTCCGGGCCGCTGCTGCCATCAATCAATCGTCGTGTTACTTCAACAATACCGCGCCCGGTATGCATCAGATTGTTCGTCACCGATGCGACTTTGTCTTCGTGACAACTGCCACAGGTGCGCATCGCATTCGCAAGCTCGCCTGGAAAGGCGATCAATCCGACGTGCGCACCGCCCTCGGTCCTGTCGGCGTCATCGCCGGCATGGCAAATCACGCAGTTTCCGGGGGCGAAGGAATGTGCGGCGCCAAAACCCTCGCGTTCTGCCGAATGACACTGCAGGCAAGAACTGCCGACTGCCCCGACGGCCGAATCACTCTGAGCCACCTGCCAGGGTGACACAGTGATCATCAGCAAGCAGACCGTGGTGTGTATTCGGACGAACATATCGCGGGTACTTTAGAGGCGGCGATTCGCCAGGGCAAGCCGGTTCAGTACTCGATCTGTAACCCAAAAAAAAGGCGAGACCTGTAAGGTCTCGCCTTTATTTCTAAACCGTTTCGAGCTTAGAGCGGTACGATGTTCTCAGCCTGCGGACCTTTCTGGCCCTGCGTCACTGTGAACTCAACCTTCTGGCCTTCGGCCAGCGTCTTGAATCCATCGCCCTGGATGTTGCTGAAATGAGCAAATACATCAGGACCTGATTCCTGCTCGATGAAGCCAAAGCCTTTAGCTTCGTTAAACCATTTCACGGTTCCGGTAGTAGTAGACATAGTAAATTCCTATTTAACATAAAGTAATGTTGGCCCTGTAACAGGCCGGGTCGCGAGTTGATGCTTGTACTTATGAAAAACAGGACGAGGTACTAATGAGGAACTTCGAAATGGAATACACAAATATCAGCCGATCAATCTAGCTGTGCGCAGTATATCGGCGGGAGGGCGCAAGTCAATGGTTTTAAGGTGAAATTTCCGGGGCCCGCGCCGTATATTTGCGCCATATCCAGGCAAAAAACGCCAGATTCAGGCCAATTCCGAGGATTCCGACCTCGGGACCGAAAATGTGCGTCTGCTGTATCCCAAGCGCACCAACCTCCTCACCGAAGCCGTACAGCGGGTAATCGAGGCCATTCCAGACCGCGTGACAGAGGCTCGAAGCAATCACGGAGCCCGACATCAGGCGAATAACGCCGAAAACGCCGCCGATCAAAGTGGCATTGATCAGGTAAATCGGTACCTCATTTGCGGGAATATCGAAGCCCGTATCCAGGGTGATGGCGGAGATGTGCCAGGCCGTGAATGCGAGCGTGGACCCTATCAGGACCTTTATGTCGCTCTGGCCTGTTCGTTTCAGTGCGGCCCAGAGCCAGCCACGGAAAAAACCTTCTTCCGTGATCAGGCCCATCAGAATACCCGTAGAACTGATCAACCCAATATTGGCGAGCGTTTTGCTCCAATCCGCCGCGCTGGTGTCGACCGCCCCAAAGGCAAAAGCGACCGATGCGGTCGCGCCTAAAACAAAAATCGGATACGCCAGTGCCAGGCCGTAGCAATTGACCTCGCCCCATATCAGCCCGACCTCCGGGCGCGAGAATTTCTGCAGAAACCAGAATAGACCTGCGAGCGGGAATAGTGGCAATGCGCTGAACATTGTGTAGCCCGATGCGTCCATTGTCGTTGTAACTGCAATGGCGGCAAGCGTGCCGCCAATTGCCGGCCATAATCGCCTGTCCATATCGATGCCTTTTTTGACGTTTATATACAAAGATGCTTGGGAAACGGGGTTGGATGCACTGCTTACCTTGAATCAAACGATAAACCCTGCCGACGTGTTATCCGTAGACGTCTGCAATCAGTTTGATCTCCATGAGCACGAAAAGCGCGATCAGTATCCTCTGGAAAACAGCGTTGGAAATCTTCCCGGCAAGCCCGATTCCAGCCTGTGTGAACACAAGCGTCGGAATCAGCGCTATTAGGCCGATGACGAATCGATCCGCGGTGAATAGCTGAGTGGCGGCCGCCGTTACCAGCTGCGCGCCCGAGAATGTGAGAAACGCACAGGCGATCAGTAAAGCATAGGCATCGGGCGCCAGCTTGCGGCCGTGGAAGTAGGGCGCAACGATATGCGCCGAGATCCCGGTTGCGCCATGAATCGTGCCGGCCATGAAGCCGACGGCTGCGGCCGCTGGTCCCCGCGCCTGAAACAGTGGTCTCAGGAAATTGCCGAACATGAATTGCAAGAGATACACCGCCAGCCAGGCTGCAAGCATCAGCTTGAGCCATCGTTCTTCGATAACGGCGAGCAGAAATGTGCCGACGATTCCGCCAGTCAAACCGGCCAGCAGGAACGGCAGGTGCGCCGACAGCAAGGCTGCCAGTCGTCGATGCGTGAATGCCAGCCAGAGGTTCGAACCGAAGGTCGGGATTATCATCAGTATGACGGCTTCTTCTACCGACGCGAATGTCGCAATGACTGGGACTGCGACCAATGGCAGGCCCAGACCGGTCATGCCCTTTATCAGGGCGCCAATTGCGATTGCCGTCAGAGTGACGACGACCAGTCCTGTGCTGATTGTGCCGAGTTCCAAGTGCGATGCCCGTTTTTTTTGCAGTATCCGCTGCTCATCGTAAAGCAAACCAGAAAGGAAATCTGGCGGTGCTAGACTAGGCGCAGCATCATCCGAAAATTCATATTAGGGAGAGTCCATGGACATCAGCAGCAACTCAATGGTGATCAGCAACACCGAGAGTATTCCAGGCCGAAAGATTGTCGAATTCTATGGCGTCGTCACGGGAAATACCGTGCGTGCCAAACACCTCGGTCGCGACATCATGGCTGGCCTGAAGAACATTGTCGGTGGCGAGCTCAAAGGGTATACCGAGCTGTTGCAGGATTCCCGGCAGGAGGCTACCGAACGAATGATCGAGCAGGCCAGGTCGATGGGCGCCAACGCCGTGGTAAACGTCCGCTTTGCGACAAGCTCAATTTCTCAGGGCGCGGCGGAGCTATTTGCCTACGGCACTGCGGTTCGGGTTGCCTGAGATGGAAGATGCATTTGACAGGTTAAATCTGTTTGTAAACTTTGGACTGCCGCTGCTACTGCTCATGGCTGCCTATTTCATTGGCAGCGTTATCGAGAAAAATCACTTCCGGAGTATTCGCAAGCGCGAAGATGAACAGCGTGGATTCCCCGTCGTCTCGTTCGACACGATGCCGGAAGACTGGAAAGTGTCTTCTTCCGATATGGTCACGGGCAGCATCGTCATCTCCCTGGATTATTTCAAGCGAGTCATCGCGGGCTTGCGCGGCCTGATCGGTGGCCGCATCAAGACTTACGAACCGCTGCTCGAGCGAGCCAGGCGCGAGGCGCTGCTGCGCATGACAGAATCTGCCCGCGAGCAGGGCTACGACGCTATATTCAACGTTCGGCTGGAGACATCCCGTCTCGCAAA
>JBATHK010000063.1:0-2109 GCA_049666725.1 Woeseiaceae bacterium | reverse complement strand
CTGGACCGACAATTTCTCGACCGAGTTTCGCTATTCGCAGCTCGACGTAATCGACATTCAGGGCCCGTTCGGCGGCGGTGAGGCGCAGGATCCGAACCCTATCGCTCGAATCGAAGTGGGAGACCTCCTGACGAGTGGCCCGGGTTTCTTCCGCTCGGCGAACGATCTCAAGTACACGATTGATCAGCTCAAGCTGTCGGCCGACTACGTGATGGGCGACCACACGCTGACATTCGGTGTCGAGCAGGAAACGCGTGACATTTTCAACCTGTTCATACCGGATGCGACCGGCACGATCATATTCGACGATATCGCAGCGCTGCAGGCTGGCACGGCGAGTGAATTCACGTTCAATGGATCGTTCACCGGAAACCCATCCGATGCGTCTGCATCATTCGAGCGCGACATCAACAGCTTCTACCTGCAGGACGAATGGCAGGTAAACGATGCTGTGACACTCATCGCCGGCTTGCGTTATGACGAGTATGCAACGGACGACCTGCCGATCGCCAACCCGGTATTCCAGCAGCGCTACGGATTCGGCAACCAGCAGACCTTCGACGGACTGGAGCTTGTTCAGCCACGAATCGGAATCACCTGGGACCTGCCGACGAGCAGGTGGGGTTCGACACAGCTTAGTGCCGGCTACGGCGTCTTCGGCGGCGGCGATCCAACCGTGCACTTCGCCAACGCTTACCAGAACTTTGGTGGGGCGATTGGTTTTGCTGATGAAGGTGACTGCACCGCGGCCGACCTGCAGGTTATCAACGGCGGCCAGTTCACGGGTATTCCTGACTGTCTGCGGACTGCTGCAGCCGCCAGCGCCAATGCCAATACGGGTGCCGTTGCTGCGGTCGATCCGAACTTCGATTTGCCAGCGAACCATCGATGGAGCCTGGGCCTGAATCACGTCATGGAATCGGACATCGAGTTCTTCAATGACTGGACAGTGCGGGCCGACTACATCTACACCGACCACAAGAACGCGGTCGACTGGGTTGACCTGCGGCTGACCCCCAACGGCGTAACATTGCCGGACGGTCGCGCGCAGTTCTTCGAAGTCGATCCGCTGCTACCCGGATGTACTGCGACGTTCAACGGCATTCGCCAGGGTTTCAGCAACGCCGGTACGAACGGTGGGGCGTGTGACGATACGAGCAATCAGAATCAGGACACCCTGATGACGAACGGCGTCGAAGGATCGACATCGTCCTTCACGGTTCAGTTTGCGAAGGAATTTGACTTTACCGACAGAACCTCTCTCGACTTCAACCTCGGTTACTCGTACCTCGACGCAGAGGTCGGCAACCCGGTGAACAGCTCGACGGCAGGTTCGGCCTACGAAGAAGTTGCGAAGATAACGCTGAACAACAACACGCTGGGGCCGGCACTGTATGCCAACAAGCACAACATTGTGCTTACGGCGAGGTTCAAGCACGAGTGGGCTGACGGTTATCCGTTCTCGGTCGGTATGTTCTTCCAGCGCCGCTCCGGACGCCCGTTCAGCTATACCTACGAGGATGACACCGTCGAGCGATATTTCGGCGACTCGGACGACGAGGAAAGCGTACTTATCTACGTGCCAACCGGACCCAGCGATCCGTTGATGGATTTCTCGAATCTTAGTGCTTCGCAATTGTCCGATTTGTTTGCATTCCTGGACGAATCGGGCCTGAGTGCATACGCCGGCGGCATTGCACCGAAGAATGGCTTCAACAGTAACTGGAGCACGGACCTCGACATTCGCATCCAGCAGGACCTGCCGTTGTGGCGAGACCACTCACTGCAGGTGTTCCTCGATATCGAGAATTTCCTGAACCTGTTGTCGGATAACGAGAACGTCAAGCGATATGCCAACACGGGCGATATCGAAGAGGGTGTTCGGGTTTTTGAAGTCGCAGGTGCAGGCCTCGCTAACACCGATCAATACGTCATCAACCGTGTCTACTTCGAAGGCACCAATCGTGACGTTGACGACTCAGTCTATCGCATCCAGCTCGGAATCCGATACAGGTTCTGATAACCCGGATGCACGCAAAATTAAGGGCGGCCCCTGCCACAAAAAGGGCCGCCCTTTTTTTTGGGGACATTCTTATTTTAATGCACTAG
>JBATHK010000062.1:0-11712 GCA_049666725.1 Woeseiaceae bacterium | reverse complement strand
CGATACGGGCATGCACGATGACCTTTTGGCAACCGGCGGCGGCAATAACATCGACAAAGCGCTGCAGGAATTCGTCGCTGTCCTGATCGTCGATACCGATGCGTGTTTTCACCGTCACGGGTACTTCAGTCTCGGCCTGCATGGCCTTGTAGCAGTCGGCCACGATCTCCGGCCGTGCCATGAGGCAGGCGCCAAACTGCCCGCTCTGCACGCGGTCGCTCGGACAGCCGACGTTGATGTTGATCTCGTCGTAGCCAAACTCCGCCGCTTTTCGCGTCGCGCTCGCCATCCACCCGGGATCGCTGCCGCCCAGCTGCAGCGCGATGGGGTGCTCCTCGTCGCTATAGCGCAGCAGACGCCCGGCATCGCCGTGGTGAATGGCGGCGGCCGTTACCATTTCGGTGTAGAGCAATGCAGACGGGCTCAGGAGGCGCATGAAATACCGGCAATGGCGGTCAGTCCAGTCCATCATCGGCGCAATATTTATTTTATTGTTCAATAGTTTAAATACTTTTCATGCATCAATTTCGAGAAAGTCAAAGCGGCAAAACCGGTTTGACAGTCGCGTATAGTTGCGCGAATTGTACTATTCGTTGCCCCGGGTAAGGAGCCTATTAATACATGTCGAACAAAGCCAAAAGCATCTCACTCGTACTGGGCAGCGGCGGTGCCCGCGGTCACGCACATATCGGCGTCATTCGCGCCATCGAGGAGCGCGGCATCGAAATCAGGAATATCGCGGGTACATCGATGGGCGCCGTCATTGGCGGCATTTACGCTGCCGACAAGCTGGACACCTACGCCGACTGGGCGAACCGGCTCGGCAAGAACGACGTTGTGCGTCTGCTGGATTTCTCGTTCACCTGGACATCGATCTTCAAAGGCGAACGCATCATCGAAGTGCTCCGGGAGCTTATTGGCGACTGCCAGATCGAGGACCTCGACCGCGGTTTTACGGCTGTCGCTACCTCGCTCGACGACCAGCGCGAAATCTGGCTGACTTCCGGCGAACTGTTCAGGGCCATTCGCGCATCGACGGCAGTTCCCGGCGTATTCGCGCCGGTCGAATGGAACGGCATGGTGCTGGTCGATGGCGGCCTCGTGAATCCGATTCCGATTGCACCGACACTGACGGACTCGACCGACCTGACGATTGCCGTAAACCTGAGCGGCATGACGGAAAAGTACAGGCCGCCGGCCGCCAAGAAAGACACGGCCGAATCCGCAGCGGATAAAGGCTACCGGGAAAAGATAGCGGAGTTCATCAGCGGCATGATGGATGACGAGGACAGCGGCGAGTCGAAGCCGGATGCCGCGGATCTGCTCGTGAAGTCCATCGACGTCATGCAGGGCGCCATTGCGCGACTCAAACTGGCGGCCTACATGCCCGACAAGGTCATTGACGTGCCGCGCGATGCGTGCAGCTTTTTCGAGTTCAATCGTGCGGAAGAGATGGCCGACCTTGGCTACAGCAAGACAACCACGGCACTGGACGAGCTTGGATTATGAGCCGGTGTCGGATTCGGCTGGCGGCTGTGCGTCGCCAAGAACCAGGGCCGTAATGCTGGATCCCGCGGGGACCTTCATGTCCTCGTCCCCCAGCGGAAAGCGAACGCGTCCACCCGGCGTCTTGATAAACAACAACAGCCGTTCAGGATACTTGTTGCGGTAATCCTCGAAACTGAAGCTGTCGGTTATTTCCGTGGTTTTTGTCTGCGACGGATCGGGGATCAGCGCCAGCAGATCCTCCATCGATTTGTGGCCACCGAACAGCACCCGCCCGGCCGCTTCGCCGCTGATTTGATGCTTTTCGTGGCCGGCCTCGGAGTCCTGTTTGAATGTGTAGACCGACTCCCTGCCAAATTCGTAGCGGTAGCTCACGCACGCCAGCTCGTTCAGGCCCGGACGATCCGACATGGCCAGCAGCTGGCCGATTCCGGTCAGGTCCATGTGCCGCTCGGCGTAGGTTGATACGGGACTGCCGTAAAACACCGGCAGGCCGGCCATCCTGGCCAGTCTCACACCATCCCAGCTCGTCGACGCCAGCAGAACGCGCTGCCCGGTCTCGTGCAAGGCCGTCGCGTATAAGAGCGCCAGACGGTTTGAGCCCACGATCAGCACACCTTTCGGGTCCGGGCTGGCGACATTCAGCCAGCCCGCAACGACCGATCCGGAAAGGCTTTGAATCACGACGGTTCCGACAATAATCGTAAATACGATCGGCACCAGGTTTTCCGCACCGGGATATCCCATCCGCTCCAGCCGCAGGGCAAACAGCGCCGACACGGCCGCGGCAACGATGCCGCGCGGGAATATCCAGCCAAGATAGGCGCGCTCCCGCCAGCTCAGGTCGCTGCCGATCGAGCACACCAGCGCACGAAGCGGTCCCGCGACAAATTGCAGCGCCAGCAAGACCGCGATGACACCGGCGCCCAGGCCGACAATACTTTCGAGATGAACGCGTGCGGCGAGAATGATAAAGAGGCCCGCAACGAGTACCAGGGTGAGGCTCTCCTTGAAATCCAGAATATCTTCAATATCGAGGTCCTTGATATTCGCCTGCCAGACGCCCATCACGGTAACGGCAAGCAGGCCGGACTCCGATTCAACCGCCTCGGCCAGCGTGAACACCAGGATTACCATTGCCAGCGCTGCATAGTCGCGCAGGAAATCCGGCAGCCAGTGGTTCTTCAGAACGACACCGAAAGAATGACCGACAATTACGCCGAGCCCCGTGCCCACGACAACGATGAGCCCCAGTGAATAAAACAACTGGCCCGTGGTCGCCGCGGTTTGCGTGACCACGATAAAGTTGAATACAAGGACCGCGAGTATTGCGCCCACCGGATCGACGAGTATGCCCTCCCAGCGCAGGATGTTCGAAAGCGCCTTGGTCGGCCGAACGGTGCGCAGCAGCGGCAGTATCACGGTCGGACCACTGACTGTGACAATGGCGCCGAACAGCGCCGCAAGGTAGATATCCCAACCGAGAAACACGCGTGCCGTCAGCGTGGCAACGAACCATGTGATCAGGACGCCGAACGTCACGAGATTCCTCACCACGTTGCCATGGCCACGGATCTCGGCGAGTTTCAGCGTCATTGCGCCTTCATAAAGTATGACGGCGACGGCAAGCGAGACAAACGGCTCGAGAAGTTCGCCGAATAACGCATCGGGCTGCAGCAAGCCGAGTACCGGACCGGCTATAATTCCTGCCAGCAGCAGGAACAGGATTGATGGCAGCTTCACGCGCCAGGCGATCCACTGGCATGCAAAGCCGGCGACGAGGACACCGCCAAGTATAATGAGGCTGCTGCTATGCATGGATCGCCACCGAATGATTGAAGCGTTGCATAATACCCCAAGCCACAGCTCCACAAGGATTCAACATGTCAGAAGTAAGACGAGCTTATTACGAAGACAGCTATCGCAGGACGCAGCGGGCAACGGTAAGTGCTGTTGACAATGAGTGGATCGAACTGGACGAGACCATTTTCTACCCCCTGGGTGGCGGTCAGCCCGGGGACACGGGCACCCTGAGCGGACCAGGCGGATCGACATATAAAGTGCTCGACACCAGGAAAAGCGATTCGTCCGAACAGATCAGGCACCAGCTTGATACGGCGGACCACGGACTGAAACCCGGCGATACGGTCGATACCGCCATCGACTGGCAACGGCGCTTCAGGCACATGCGCATGCACACCTGCATGCACCTGCTGGGGTCGCTGATCCCGGTACCGGTAACAGGCGGCTCGGTCGGGGCGGAAAAAAGCCGGCTGGACTTCGACCTCGGTGACCATCAGATCGACAAAGAGGATCTGACCACGCGCATCAATGCGCTCATAAAAGAGGCGCACCCGGTCGTGTTCGGCACCATCACCGAAGCCGAACTCGACGAACGCCCCGAACTGGTCAGGACGATGTCCGTGCAGCCGCCGCGAGGCGCGGGTGACATTCGAACCGTGCGTGTCGAGGGCGTGGATTTTCAGCCCTGCGGCGGCACCCATGTCAATAACACGAGTGAAATCGGCGCCGTGCGAGTCAGCAAGATCGAGAACAAGGGCAAACGCAATCGGCGCGTTCACCTGGTGCTCGAGTAAACGAAACGGAAACTACTTATCGGCAGCGGTGCCCGATAGTGCCAGACTGGCACCGCAGTCAAGAGGAGACTGAACGTATGAACGCAAAACTCCTGTTCAGCATTGTTGTTGCCGGGTTGAGCCTGCAAATCGCGGCTTGCGGTCGCAGCGAAGTCAGCTTTGCGGCTGACGTTCAACCTATACTCGACATTAGCTGCCTCGAGTGCCACAACAGCACCGGCGAGGGCATCGCCGCCAGCGGCTTCAGCGTCGTCGACTACGCCGCCGTCATGAAAGGCACGGAACTCGGCCCAGCCGTGGTAGCGGGCAGCAGAATGTCCAGCACGCTCTACCGCGTGGTAGCCGGAAAGACCGATCCCGAAATCCGCATGCCGCCGCACCACGAAGTGTCCCTGGCCAAGGGGCGCGCCCCGTCGCTGGGTCCCGAACAGATCGAAATTATCGGCGCCTGGATCGACCAGGGGGCGAAAAACAACTAGCACGCCAGGCCCGCCGGCCGCTCGTCTGCAACGAGCTTTCGCATTCGCCCCGAGCCCCTCGGAATCGCTGATTCGGGACAGGAAAACCTGTCCTGAATCAATGCCTTTGTCGCGGATGTATATACCTATATACACACCCCGAACCCCGTGTAATAAACGCCCCTCAGATGAAAAAAGGTACAGCTTTTCAACAGCAGGTACGACGGGTAATCAAGCATGTCAGATCAGCAGGTTTCGGGCGATACCAAATATTTGTTTAAACGGGACCAGACGTGGTGGGTGAAGCTCTCCGTACCGCGTCCGCTGCGTGGCGTTCTGGGCTACGATCTGCGGCGCTCCTTGCATACGCACGACATCGAGGCTGCGCGCGAATCGCGGTGGGCGGCGATCGAGGAATTTCGTGGCGAAATCGAGAAGATTCGAGCCGAGCAAATGAGTGAAGTCGCGGAGGTACCGGCAATGAGCACCGATGAGCGAGACCAGACCGAACAAGCCAAAAGTGGCGTTCGTCGCGTAGACCAGCACATAGTGGAAATCGTCAGCGACTCCGGAGAGGGCGCGCAGAAGTGCGGCCAGTTACTGGGACTCGTCAGCGGCAAGATGGGCAACGGAGTCTGGACCGTAGAGATCATTCCGGCAGAGATCCAGCCACCCGCGCGAGAACAGCAGGGCGCGAGCGGTATCCGGGTGCGGATGGGATCGAAAAAAGTGACCAACATGGGCAATGAAGCCGATATCGCCGTCGCGTTTAACGAACAGGTGCTTTATTCCCGTATCGACAATGGTGCATACAGAGAAGGCACTGTAGTTTTGCTGGAGAACATGTGGGCCGAGGATCCCGACGAAAGAGTCCGCAAGCAATATCAGGACGCTCTGGCCGATTTCAGCGTGCGGGGATTGATCGTGCATGAACTTCCAATCCAGAAAGAGTGCCTGAAACTGGTCAGCGACCCCCGCAAAGGCAAGAACATGTTCGTGTTCGGGATGCTCTGCAAGATTTATCGCCGGGACACCGAGAAGGCCAAAGACGAGATCGCGAAGATATTTAAAAAGAAGAGCGACAAGGTCATCAAGATAAACCACGAGCTTTTCGAAGCCGGCTATGCGTTCGCGGGCGACAACATCGACTACGAATTCGATATACCCGCTGCCAAGGAAGATCGCCTGGAGTCGGCAGTCGTCATTAATGGCAATACCGCGGCTGGACTTGGCGTAATGGCGGCCGGCATCGAGCTGGTCTCGATGTATCCGATCACGCCGGCAACATCGGCGTCTCATTACCTTGCCGAAGATTTTCATCTGACCGGCGGTTTCGTGCACCAGGCCGAGGATGAGATCGCCGCGATCGGTTTTGCAATCGGCGCATCCTACGCGGGCAAGACCGCGTGCACGATCACCTCCGGACCCGGCATGGCACTCAAAACCGAAATGATCGGTCTCGCCGTCATGGCCGAGGTCCCGCTGGTAATCATCGACGTGCAGCGCGGCAGCCCGTCCACCGGCCTTCCAACCAAAGTCGAACAGGGAGACCTGCTGGCCAGCCTGTACGGCGCGCCGGGCGATTCGCCGAAAGTTGTCATTGCTGCAGCGACGATCTCGGAGTGTTTCCACTTCGTGGTCATGGCGCGCAAGCTGGCCGAGTCTTTCCGCACGCCCGTAATCATGCTCACCGACGCGAATCTGGCCACCGGTGTTCAGCCAATCGAACGCCCCGAAGTCAGCGAAGACTGGTTTGCCCCGCCGCTGGACCAGTCAGCATGGGACGAGAGTGTAGCGCCCTACGACTGGGACGAGACCACGGGTCTGTCGGACAGGCCCATCCCGGGCATGCGCGGCGGCGAGTACATCCTCACGGGCCTGGCGCACAACCGCCACAGCAAGATCGCTTACGACTCGGCTTCGAACCAGGAAGGCATGAACATGCGCAGCCGCAAGCTGACGACGCTCGGTTCGACGTTGAAGCCTCCCGAAATACACGGTGACCCAACGGGAGACCTGTTGATTGTCGGCTGGGGTTCGACGTTGGGCGCCATCGAGGAAGCCGTCGACCTGGCGAGGGCGCAGGGCAAAAAAGTGTCATCCGTGCACCTGAGATTCCTGTCCCCGCTGGAGCCGGGCCTGAAGAAGATTTTTTCGGGATTCAAGAAAGTGATGACCATCGAGATCAACTACAGCGACGATCCCGATGCGCCAATGATCAACGAAGAAAACCGCCGCATCTCACAGCTCGCGCTCATGCTGCGCGCACACACGTTGATCGACATTGATTGCTGGTCCAAGGTCCCGGGTCACCCGCTGCAACCGGGCACCATCGGCAGGATCATCGATGCACGCCTCAAGAAGATGGAAGGAGCAGAATAATGTTCGGCTTGAAAGGTGACTGGTCACTCGACGTCAAGGAACGCTACTTCACGCTGCAAGATTATAGTGGCGCGGAGCCGCGCTGGTGCACAGGCTGCGGCGACCACGGAATCCTGGCTGCCGTACACAGGGTATGCCGTGATTCGCAGATCAAACCGGAAAAAACGGTGGCGGTCTCCGGCATCGGCTGTTCCAGCCGCCTGCCGCACTATATGAATACCTACGGTTTTCATGGCCTGCACGGGCGCGCACTACCGGTCGCCTGTGGCGTGAAGTCGCGGCGCCCCGATCTCGACGTCTGGGTCGCGACCGGAGACGGTGACTGCTTCTCGATCGGTGCGGCCCACTGGATACATGCCATGCGTTACAACATGGATATAACGCTGCTCGTATTCGATAACGGCATTTACGGCCTGACCAAGAAACAAACGTCTCCGACAACCCCGATGGACATACCGACCAATACGCATCCGTCGGGCGCGCTGCTGCCGCCGCTGAATCCGTTAACAGTAACCCTCGGCGTGACAAACATTTCTTTCGTTGCACAAATCGTCGACTGGAACGCCCCGCTGCGGCACGAAGTGATCACGAAAGCGCACCAGCACAAGGGCACCAGCTTCGTCCGGATTATTCAGCGCTGCCCGGTTTACGTAGAGGCGATCGGCAAGAGCCTGCAGGACGAACCCGCGAGGATGAAGTTGCTGACGCACGAGAAAGGCATACAGGTCGACGACGGGGTCAAGAGGCTGTTCCCGAATAACGCCGAACATGACCCGTCGGACCTCAATGCCGCACGCGCACTGGCAGAAGACAGTTCAGCCCTGCCGCTCGGGATTCTCTATCACAATCCGGACGCGCCGCGCTACGACATGATGACCTCGGTCGGCATGGAGATGAGCATCGACGAAAGGCTGGCTGGCATGAACGAGGCGCTGGACCATTTCGCCATTTAGCCCGCACTTGATACGCGGCGGATCGACACGATGAACCCGGTAACCGAAAACAACAAGGACGCATCCGACATGGCCGGAACCGAGGCCAATGGTGGCAAGGACGTCATCGACCTCCTGCGCCGTTTTCACTATGGCGAACCTGCCGCGGCCGAGCATACCGCGAGGCCCACCGGCGCCATGTTGCCGGCCCTGCTCAATCCCTACCGTGACGCGTCGGCAATCCGCTACCAGTATCCGCTTTACATGGTTCCGCCCGACGGCGCGACCGACGGCAAGCTCGCGAAACCGGTCAGCGAGCATTTTTCTGAATCGCTGAAGGCGCTCGCGCCCGGTGCCGAAGACGCGAGGATACTGAAGGATAACGTTGCCTGGATAGAACGTTTCCTGCGTCAGAAACTCGACGCGCAGGATCCCGTTGACGCGCACACCCTGTTTGACAACGCAGCGAGCGCTTTGCAAGAGCACCTGTCCCTCGACCAGGCCAGCCGGGAACAGCTGGCGGCCCAGCTCGAGAGACTAAAATCCGCGATCGCCCCCGGCGGACAGTTTCTCGCTTACGGCCCGCGCGTGTCTCTGCACCTGATGTTGCACGCGACCCGGCATCGCCGTGAACATGGCCGCGAAAAGTTTCACGAGATCGTGACGCGACGCATGCACGCGCTGCAGTCGCTTCTGGATGTCGAGAAAGCCAAGTCGAGCGACGCGAACGAACCCCGAAACGTCAAGAGCAGCGGCGCCCAGGCATCGCGCTATTTCGACGCGGGCGCGCTGTCGGGAGTGCTTGAGCAACGCAGCCATGGATCCGTGGAGATGCCCGCCGAACGTCGGGCTCGGATCGAGGCCGCGCTCAAAGAGCTGCAGGCCTGGGAGCAGGACGCGACCTCGGTCAGGTTCGTGGGGCAGCTGCAAGATCCCGGCTTCGGCAAGCTGCCCTCGGTTGAAGTTATCGACAGCGACGATCCCTGCACAACGTCGGCCGACGTTTTCATGCGCGACGCGACAAGATTGGCGCGTCTGTTTGCCGCAGTCAGAATCGCGGCGCTGGAAGTCGAGGACAGCTACAGCGCGGCCCTGCACGATTCCTGGTTCGCCAGTTTCGACTGGCAGGCTTTCTCCGACGAAGAAATGCAGCTGCTAACGCCGGTGGTAGCGGTAGTATCCGCCGACTATCTCGCCGGCGACGGCTTGCCGTCGTTCTCGCGCCTGCTCGGATCCCGCCTGCCCATCCACGTGTTGAGCTGGGTCCGTGCCTACGACAATCCGGGCGCGAAACCCGGCGACGACCCCTTCGCTTCGTATCGATTCGAACTCGCCTACTTCGGCGTCGGGCATCGCCAGGTGGTCGTGGCGCAGACGTCAGCGGCGCGCCACGAGGACCTGCTGGCCGGGTTTGTTTGCGCGCTGGACAGCAATCGCGCAAGTCTGCACCTTGTTAATCGCGGTACCCAGACACAGGTCGAGAAACCGCTGCTCGACGCATGGTTTGTCGCAAGCGCCGCGCTGGAAAGCCGTGCCCACCCGTTTATTCTCGTCAACCCGGACGCCGGCGACCACGCCGCCGAACGGGTCAGCTTCGACGGTAATCCGCAGGCCGATAAAGACTGGCCGGTCGAGAAGCTCGAGTACCGCGGCGCCGACGGTGAGCTCACCGAGATGGACCTTGCATTTACTTTCGCCGATTACGCACTGCTGATGCCGACGCTGCATGAGCATTTTCGAATGGTGCCTGCAGGTTTCGAGTCCGACGATCTGATTGCGGTCGATCAATACCTTGAACTCGATGAGAAACTTGTCGATCGCCGGGTGCCGTACATCTGGGGCATTGACGACCAGGGCGTGCTGACGAGGCTGGTCGTATCCCGCGCGCTGGCATTCGCGTGTCGTGACCGACTGAACTACTGGCGAACGCTGCAGGAATTCGCCGGCATTCATAACTTCTATGTCGAAGAAGCGATCGAGCGGGTTATCAAGGAACAGCAGGCTGCAGAGGCGAGCGAACGCGAACAGCTGCTGAAAGCACACGAGGAACAGCTGGAAAGCGTTCGTTCCGAGGCGGCCGGCGACGCCATGGGACAGCTCGTCGACGTGCTGATGGGCGCCGACCTCTCGGACCTGGTTGGCTCAGGCAGCCAGCCTGCGACCCTGCCAGCGAAGAAAGCAGCCGAAAGCGAGGCGCAGCCGGAGCCTGCTCCGCCGGCGGCCGAAGCTGCCGCCGAGCCGGAAGTCGAAGAAGAACTGAGTTTCGATGAGCCGTGGCTCGATACCGCGAATTGCACCACCTGCGACGACTGCATGGGCATCAACAAGATGATGTTCGCTTACAACGACAACAAGCAGGCAATCCTCCGGGATCCGAAAGCAGGCACCTACGCGGACCTCGTGGCGGCGGCCGAGATCTGTCCGGCCAAGTGCATCCACCCGGGCAAACCGCTGGATCCGAACGAGCCGGGCCTGGATGAATTGATCGCCCGCGCCGCACCATTTAACTGATGAACAGCCTGCTCGTAGCGCCGGCAATCATGACGGGCATTGGATTGCTCTTTGGCGCAATTCTCGCGATCGCGCAGCGCTTCCTGAAAGTCGACGAAGACCCTCGAATCGAAGCGACGAACGCCATGCTGCCGGGCACCAACTGCGGTGCCTGCGGGCAGCCCGGCTGTTTGCCGTTTGCGGAGAAGCTTGTTGCGGGCAAGGTCGAGCCCGGCCAGTGCACGGTCAGCTCCGACGACGATATCGAGCGTATCGCCGAGTTTCTGAACGTCGACGCCGGCCGCAAGGAAAAACTGGTCGCGCGGCTGCGCTGTGGCGGTGGTGCCCGGCAGGCCCACCAGATCGCCGAGTACCAGGGGTTCGAAGGCTGTCGTGCGGCCGCCGTGGTTTCCGGGGGCGGCAAGGGTTGCGCCTGGGGCTGTCTTGGCCTGGCCGATTGCGAAGCCGCCTGCACGTTCGACGCCATTCACATGAATGCCAACGGGCTCCCGCAGGTCGATACCCAGAAATGCACGGCCTGCCCGGACTGCAGCGCCGCCTGTCCCAGGGACCTGTTCGAACTGGTGCCGCTCAAGCAAAACCTGTACGTGCAGTGCAACATTCCGCTGGCAGGCGCCGCCGCGAGACAGCTGTGTTCGGTGGCCTGCGATGCCTGTGGAAAATGCGTTGCAGACGCCGCACCCGGCCTGATCCACATGGACAACAACCTGCCGGTCATAGACTACTCGGCCGGCGGTCCTGCCCGGCCTGACGCCGTGTTTCGCTGTGCAACGAACTCAATAGTGTGGCTCGAGGGCGAACAGTTTCAGGAGCAGGAATCGCGACGGGCGGGAGCGAACTAGTGGTCCAACAGGTCAATATCGATGGATTCAGAGCAAGCCAGATGATTCGAGACAAGGCGCAGCCCGCAGGAAATGGCATGGTCCTTTTCAAGGGCTGCAACGCCGTATCGGATCATCTGGATAGCTCCCTTCGGGCGAGTCGTGAAGCGGTCGCCCGCGGTGTTGCGCCTCTTGGCAAGGACGCGCCATTGCCGGCGAGACGCGCCTTGCGGTCAACCGCTTCACAACTCGCTGAACCCTTCGATATTAACGTGTTGGACCACCAATGAGCCTGCGCGACGTCGCGATTCGCTGGTACCGCAGGACTTTCGGTGCGCCGGCGGGTTCGGACATCAAGGACGAGGGACTGGACACCGTGCTCGACGGCAACAGCGCGGTCGCGCTGTCCGAAGCCGGCATCGCCGGACATGCCGTGTTGGGCGGCTCGTTTCCAGCGAGCGAATCGGATGCGGTCTGGCTGGCCGAGCTCGAGCATGGCAACACC
>JBATHK010000061.1:0-10638 GCA_049666725.1 Woeseiaceae bacterium | reverse complement strand
GGGTTGACGTGAGACCAGTGCAGCCTTCGCAGGGAAACACACCCGTATAGACCCCAGGCAACGAAGCTTGAGTAAGCTCCTCGGGAGGGCCGCTATCCCCACTGTCGCTGCAGCCGCCGACCAGCACCATGACAAGGAGTATGAGGGGGGGGATTCAAAGACATCGATGCGTAATTGGAACAAGACCTCAATCGGGCTTCAACCACGGCAGAAACCGATTTCGTAAGCAAAGACCCGGCTTGTTGTGCATCGGCGGTTTTTATCTTACATCCGCCGAGGCTCGAGTCAAAGCCAGCTGCATATGCACTCAAAGTGGTTTCGAACAATTTCGAGTCTCAACCACACTCGGCGAGGAAAACAAAACGGGCCCGCAAGGGGCCCGTTTGATTTCTCTGGCGGAGAGGGGGGGATTCGAACCCCCGGTACGGTATAAGCGTACACTCGCTTTCCAAGCGAGCGCCTTAAGCCACTCAGCCACCTCTCCGAATCTTGTTTTATGTTCCCTGGACTAGTTGCTTGTTCCTGCCGAGGGCGGTAATTCAATGCAACGCGAGCCCGGCGGGCGAACCGGCGCTCCCTCAGCCTTTGGAATCGGCATCTCGGCGAGCTCATTCAGCGGATCCAGGCTTTCCGGCACTACTACGCGCTTTCCGGCAACCACCTGTTGATAGCGCTGCGGCTCGTCGCAGGACTGCCTGATTGCGTCGTCGCCGCCGCAAGCCGACAAGCAAACCAGCATCGCCAGGGCGGCTATAGGTCGAACCATGGTCATGCTCTCTTCTCCGGACCGACACCTGCGATACGCATCGCCGATCGCATTTGTTCATGATACTGCTCTGAGTAAGGCGTTAATGGCAGTCTTATATGCGGCCCCATCAGGCCCAGTTCGCCAACCGCCCATTTTACGGGGATTGGATTCGACTCTGCGAATAATGCCTCGTTCAAGGGCTGCAGCGTCTTGTCGAGCGCGACTGCCGCGTCATGATTGCGGGCCAGCGCCAGCCGGCAAAGCCGCGACACCTGCTCCGGGGCCACGTTGCCGCTGACCGTTACAACGCCGTGCCCGCCCTGCTCTATAAACGGCAGCAGCGTGAAATCGTCACCGCTATATAACATGAAGTCATCGCTGACAAGATCCTGAATTTCCTTCAGGCGTTCAATACTGCCGGTCGCTTCCTTGATCGCAAAAATATTGTCATGTTGCGCAAGGCGCCCAACTGTCTCGGACAGCATGTCTGCCACGGTGCGCCCGGGAACGTTGTACATCATGACCGGCTTTTCGACGGCATCCGCGACTGCTGTGAAGTGCTGATACAGGCCTTTCTGCGTCGGCTTGTTGTAGTACGGCACGACAACGAGATAGGCGGCTATACCCGAATCCGCCACCGCCAGCGACAGTTCGATTGTCTGCGCCGTGGAATTTGATCCAGTGCCCGCGATGATCGGCAGGCGGCCAGCAGCAATCTCCACGGCCCGGCCAATCAGTTCAATGTGCTCGGATCGCCGCAGCGTCGCCGACTCGCCCGTTGTCCCGGCGATCACGAGTCCGTCGCTGCCCTGCTCGACATGGAAGTCGATCAGGCGCTTGAGACTCGCGTAATCAACCCGATTATTGCCATTGAACGGCGTTACCAGCGCGACCAGGCTGCCTTGAAACACAAATCTACCTCGCCACAAATGAGGCGGCGATGTTACTGTTCATGTCCGGTGCTGGCAAGGACTGTTGGCCTCAGGTAAAAGAGCCCGTTGGCTTGCGCCAGAATTGCAGGATTGCCGCCATAATTTTTTAAAGTTGATTATTGAAAAATGTCACAACTTATTGTTATTTCAGCAGTTGGTACGGATCGAACGGGCGTTGTCCAGGATCTGACCAAAGTCATACTTGCATGCGGGGGCAACATCGAGGAAAGCCGCATGACAACGTTGGGCTCCGAATTTGCGATGTTGCTGCTGGTATCCGGCAACTGGCACACACTGAATCGCCTCGAGCAGGGCCTCGACAAGCTCTGCGAGGGCGATCAACTGACCATCGCGATCCGCAAGACTGACATACAGCCCGCCAAAGAAAACCGCATGCCTTACGCCGTAGACGTCGTCGCGCTCGACCAGCAGGGCATCGTTTACAATCTCGCCGAGTTTTTCTCGTCGCGCGACATCGAGATCGCCGATGTTGCGACGCGCAGCTACTCGGCCGCGCACACAGGCGCACCGATGTTCGCGGTGCAAATGGCCGTCAACGTGCCCTCTTCCATTCAAATAGCGCAATTGCGCGAGGAGTTTCTAGAGGTCTGCGACCGGCTGAACCTTGACGCGATCCTTGAACCTGTCAAAGCCTGATTCCGGCGCCCTCCGCAGAAAAACAAAGGAACACGCCATGAGTGCACCCAAACTGAACCGCGTCGTCGCCAATTTCACGGCCGAAGCGACCCGTAACAAGACGATACGGCTCAAGGACCTGCGCGGCCAGAAGGTCGTGCTCTACTTTTACCCGAAGGACAGTACCGCGGGCTGCACGACCGAAGGTCGCGATTTCGGTCAACTCCACGCTCGCTTTCGACGACAGAAAACCGTCATCCTGGGCGTCTCACGAGACAGCATCGCTTCGCATGAGAAATTCCGTCAAAAGCAGGGTTTTCCGTTCGACCTGATTTCCGATCCCGACGAGAAATTGTGCAAGGCGTTCGACGTTATTCAGGAGAAATCGCTGTACGGTCGCAAATTCATGGGCGTCGTGAGGAGTACGTTTCTTATCGACGCTGACGGCAAGCTCCGCAAGGAATGGCGCAAAGTAAAGGTCAAAGGCCATGCCGAGGAAGTCCTTGAGGCCGTCAAGGCATTATAATTCGGGGAACGCCCCGGCCTGTGAAGAGTCCGAAACTGGTACACGTATCGTTAAACTTTGCCCTATGATCGCAGACACCCTCAAACGCACATTGACAGCGCTACTTCTGGCTTCGCTGGTTTTTGTCAGCGGCGCGGGGGCTGACGATATCAAGCTGCCGGACATGGGTAGCCCGGCAGACGCCGTGCTGTCCAGCAACGATGAATCCCAGCTGGGCCGGATGATCATGCGGGATATTCGCCGCAGTGGTCAGGTTGTGGAAGATCCCCTGGTCACGGAGTACATCAATGAAATAGGCAGTCGCATTGTGGCGCAGACCAATGACGGCGATTACCAGTTCACGTTCTTCGTCGTCGACGACCCACGAATCAATGCGTTCGCCTTGCCAGGTGGCTATATCGGGGTGCACACCGGACTCATCGAAGCCACGCGCAGCGAAGACGAACTGGCGGGCGTCATCGCGCATGAGGTCGCTCACGTTACGCAACGCCACATCGCCCGCGCGATCCACGCGAACTCGCGGCAGAGCATTGTCAGTACCGCGATGATGCTCGGCGCAATTATCGTCGCGGCCGCCGGCGGCAGCTCGGATGCGGTACAGGGGGCGATCGCGGTTGCGCAGGGTACGGCAGTGCAGCAGCAGATCAACTTCACGCGAACCAACGAGTATGAAGCGGATCGTATCGGTATTGCCGCGCTCGCCGATGCAGGTTTCGATCCCTACGGCATGGCATCTTTTTTCGAGGTTATGTCGCGGCAGACAACGACGAGTCCGGAAATGCGTGCCCCGGAATTCCTGCGAACTCATCCGGTGACCACGGCGCGTATTGCAGAATCGCGCAATCGGGCACGCGACTACCCGGCGGTGCGCAGCGACGATTCGACCAGCTACGGAATTGCACGTGCGCGCATGATCGTCGCGCGCTTCGACACTCCGAAGGAAGCGGTCGCCTATTACGAGAGCCGTCCGTACGACAATCAGACCAATGTGGAGCGCTACGGGCGCGCCGTCGCCTATCAGCGCGCCGGCCAGTTCTGGGAAGCGCTCGATATTTTTCGGGAATTGCTCAAAAACGACAAATCTGTCATTGCTTATCACATTGCTCTCGGCCAGACGCTGGTTGCCCTCGATCAACCACGTGAAGCGCTGGAAACCTACGAACGTGCATTGGGGCTGTTTCCACGTAATGTGCCGCTCGTTCTGGATTATGGCGAGCGTCTCTTGCAGCTCGGCCAGGCCTCCAAAGCGCATACGATGTTGTTAGACCTGATGAATAACGTGCCGCCGACGCCGGAACAGGTGCGACTTATCGCCCGCGCTGCTAACGAGGCTGGCGAGAATGCCGAGGCCTACTACTACCTGTCGGAATACCGCCTGATGATTGGTGACCTGACCGGCGGTATTGGCTACTTGCAGCAGGCGCTGCGCCTGCCAGAGTTGCAGGAAATTCAGCGCATTCGTTTCGAAGCGCGAATCGACTTCATACGTGAATTCATGACCGAAGAGCAACTCAAGATGATGCAGCGCGACAGGCCGGTCGGCATCTCCGTCCGCAACGGCAACTAGCTGTGCTGTCTCAAGTGCAGCTGCGCATGACGCGTGCGGGCGCGGTCGCTTTGCTTGCATATTTGCTGGGCGCCTGTGCCAGCATTCCGGCGGAGCAACGAGCGGACAGCGACCCGTGGGAGCCGCTGAACCGGACGATTTATGGCGCCAATACCGCCATTGACAAGGTCAGCCTGAGACCGCTGGCCAAAGGTTATAACAAGGTCATGCCCCGCCCGGTAAGAACCGGCGTCAGTAACTTCATGGATAACCTGGAAACGCCTGCGTCGGCGTTCAATAATTTCCTGCAAGGGAAACCGGCCTACGGTTTTACTGAACTCGCACGCTTTGTGTTTAACAGCACGCTGGGTATCGGTGGCCTTTTCGATGTCGCCACCGCCGGCGGGCTTGACGCGCGCCCGGAGGACTTCGGTCAGACGGCAGCCGTGTGGGGAGTCCCGAACGGGCCTTACGTCATGCTGCCCTTGCTCGGGCCCAGCACGCTGCGCGATGCACTAATGCGCCCTCTCGATATACTCTCAAACCCGCTGTATCACTACGAGGTAACGTCGGTTCGTGACAAGTTGACCGTGCTACGAATCATTGATCTACGCTATCGTCTGCTCGCGGTCGACAGACTTCTGGAAGGCTCAAAAGACAAGTACATTACGACGCGCGAATCCTACTTGCAGAATCGCAGGTTTGCGGTATATGACGGTAACCCGCCGGAGGACGATGCATTTCTCGACGAGTTCCTCGACGATGATTATTCCGAGGAAAGCAGCGACAACTGATCAGCCGGCTTCCGGAGCCTCGATAAACCCCGCCCAGCGCTCGCCGCGGGTCAGCAGCCCGTCGACTTCGGTGGTTTTTGCGATGGCCATGACGCGCTCAGGCATCCCGGTAAACCGAATCTCCCGCACGGTATGATTGGCCCATGTTACCCACTCGAGCAGCAGGGCCAGACCTGCCGAATCGCTGTTCGTGACGCCCGAGAGGTCGATCTCCAGCTGCGAATGCTGCTCAAACGGGGCCTCGCTCGCCTTCAATATCCTGTCCACCGTGTCGAACGTCATATCACCGCTTAGCACAAAGCAGCCATCGCCACGATCCTCGAGCGTGAAGTCAGTCATCAACAGACATGTCGGCCTCTTTTTCAAGGCGCTCAATCACGGCATCCAGGCTGGTGCTGCGAATCTCCGAATCCAGCTCGGCACGAAAATTGGTCACGTAAGATACGCCTTCGATGACGACGTTATAAACCAGCCATCCTGAGTCGCGTTTTACGAGGTCGTAATCCACTGCAACCTTGCTGCCATCATCAAGTGCGACCGTGCTCCGAACTTTGGTGCGCGGCCTGGACGCGTCGCCGCGAAACGGCATGACAGTGATCATGTTCGGATCAAATTCGAGAATTCCGTCAGCATATCGGCGCAACAAGGCCTGGTAGAACGCGTTGATGAAGCGTGTTCTCTGCGCCTCGCTGGCCGAGCGCCAGTGCCTCGCAAGCACCAGCTGCGCCGCGAACTTGCGGTCGAATCGCGGCAATAGCATCTCATCGATCAATGCGTACAGTGATTTACGATCGGCCGCCAATTCTGCCTTTCGTCCGTCGAGCTTCTCAGCCAGTACGACCATAGAATCTTCTATGACGGCATTTGGCGAGTCCACAGCCGCAGTCGCTAATCCGACAACCCCGGCAGCCGCCACGACTCCAATTAACAATGCAAAAATTACTTGTCGCATCAGAAAATTCCTGTCCTATTTGTCTTCGTCTTTTGAGCCGGCATTCACAAGAAATTTACCAATTAAATTCTCGAGCAAAATGGCCGACTGGGTAAAAAGTACTTCGCTGCCGTCCATGAAATAGGTGTCTGAACCTCCTGCCCGCAGCCCGATATACTGGCTGCCCAGAATACCGGAAGTCAGAATACTCGCATCGGAATCATCCGGGATTTGATCGAACTGGCTGTCAATAACAAACTGAACGACAGCTTCGAGCGTGACCGGGTCGAACCTTATACCCGTGACACGACCAATTGTGACTCCGGACATCGCGACCGGTGCCCGTGTTCGCAGGCTGCCGATATTTTCGAAGCGAGCCTCCACCGTATAAACTTCGTCGGCCGAAAAATCATCGCCGCCCGTTGTTTGCGTGGTCAGGAAAAACAGCGCGCCCATGCCCAGCAGGACAAAAAGACCGGTGCCAATCTCAACTGATCGTGTCTGTTGCATTTCGTTACCTCAAAGCATCACTGCGGTGATCATGAAATCGAACACCAGCACTGCAATAGCTGTTATTACCACGGTTCGGGTCGTCGCCCTGCCAACGCCCTCGGCCGTCGGCACAGCATTATAACCTTCCCACACGGCGATCATGCTGGCGGCGACACCAAAAACAAAACTCTTGATAATGCCCTCGTTGATATCGTCGATATCAACCGTGATCTGGATTTGTTGCCAGAATGCGCCAACATCAACCGATAACAACTCAACCGCAACCAGGTGCGTACCGAATAATCCAACCATGCTGAATACCGCAACCAGCAGCGGCATCGCAATCACGCCACCCAGGAATCGTGGGACCAACACCCGCGGCACCGGGTTCACAGCCATCATTTCCATTGCCGACAGCTGATCAGTAGCCTTCATGAGGCCGATTTCCGAGGCCAGCGCCGTACCCGCGCGACCGGCAAACAGCAATGCTGTGATTACCGGCCCGAGTTCCTTGATCAGGCCGAAGGCCGCGAACACGCCGATCGAATCCTCGGCATTGAAGCGTGCGAGATTAGAGTACCCCTGCAGGCCCAGGACGCCACCGACAAACAGCCCGCAGACCATGATAATGACCAGCGACAGCGCGCCCGTGTTGAATACCTGTTTGATCACCAGGTCAAAGCGACGGAACAGAATCCCGGGCGAATAACGTATCAAACGCAGTGAAAATAGCTGGAACGCCCCAAACGTGCGGACGAACTCGACGGACGTGTTGTACAAGTCGCGCAGTAGAGTTGTCACTCGGCGTCCCGCCCAAGCAGTTGTTCTTCGTAATCGGGGGCCTCGTAGTGGAAAGCAACCGGACCGTCCGCCATGCCGTGCATGAATTGGCGAACAAGCTCGGACTTTGCGGTCCGCAGTTCATCGGGGCTACCAGAGGCCGCTACCTTGCCGTCGGAAATCAGGAAACTGCAGTCCGCAACAGTTGAAACCTCGGCGACGTCGTGACTCACAATGATGCTTGTAATACCGAGCGTGTCGTTCATGCGACGAACGAGCCGCACGATGACGCCCATTGAAATCGGATCGAGGCCAACAAAGGGCTCGTCATAAATCAGGATATCCGGATCCATCACCATGGCACGTGCCAGCGCCACTCGGCGGGCCATTCCGCCGGATAATTGCGCCGGCATCATATCGGCTGCGCCACGCAGACCAACTGCATGCAACTTGGTCAAAACGACGTGCCGAATGAGCCGATTTGTGAGTTTGGTGTGCTCGCGCAGCGGAAAGGCGACATTTTCGAACACACTGAGGTCCGTGAGCAGCGCACCGTTCTGGAACAGCATCCCGAAGCGCTGTCGCAGCTGATATAGCTCGGCAAGGTCCAGTGTCGCGATGTCGACGCCGCCGATGTGAATGGTACCGTGCTGGGGAATAAGCTGGCGCGTGATGAGCCGCAATAACGTGGTCTTACCGGTGCCGCTGGGCCCCATCAGCGCCGTGACTTCACCTCGTTTGATATTCAGATTCAGCCCCTCAAATATGACGCGGTGACCGCGTGAGTACTTGAGATCATGTATCTCTATCAGGTTTTCGGAAGAATCATCCAGAGGCTTCATTTTATTGTTTCTTTTCGGCTCTTGGCATACAAACGTGCAGAGTTGCGACGGCGTAGCATAGCAAAATCGCCCCTCGGGGGACGCAAGAAATGCCCATTGGCACTGGCTTGGGACAGTAAATAGGACTAAAATAGTCCTTTATCTGATCAGAGCTGGAGCAAATTGTGCTCAGAATAAGCAAACTGACCGACTACGGCACCGTGTTGCTCGCCCACCTGGCGGCAAACCCGGCGGGCGTCTGCAGCGCCGCCGACGTTGCGGCCGCTACCGGCATCGCACTGCCGACCGTCAGCAAGTTGCTCAAGTCGCTGGCAAAATCCGGTCTCGTCACGTCAACACGAGGCGCCAATGGCGGCTATGAGTTGTCACGCAGCCCGACCGCAATCAGCGCTGCCGACATCATCGATGCGCTGGAGGGGCCCGTATCGATTACGGAGTGCAGCTCGATCGACAGCCTCTGTGAGCATGAAGGCGTCTGCAGCGTGGGGGGCGCGTGGCAGCGCATCAACGTGGCGATTCGCCGCGCGCTGAACGATATCACTTTGAGCGATCTATTGAAGTCTCGCAGTCCGGTGCCGCAGTTCCAGTTTGCGGGCATGCCGATCAACATTGAGAACAAGAACTGAAACCATGGCAACAGAATCTGAAAACCTGGAAAGCCTCGTCAATCGACGCTATGAACACGGCTTCATAACTGACATCGAGACCGACAGCTTGCCGCCCGGCCTCAACGAGGGCGTCGTGCGCGCGATATCAGCGCGCAAGAAAGAACCACCGTTCATGCTCGAGTGGCGGCTGCAGGCGTATCGGCAGTGGCTCGAGATGAAAGAGCCGAAATGGGCTCACGTCCACTACCCGAAAATCGACTACAACGAGATTTCCTATTTCTCTGCCCCCAAGTCGGATGAAGATCGACCCAAGAGCCTCGATGAAGTGGATCCGAAGCTCCTGGAGACATACGACAAGCTGGGGATCCCGCTGCACGAACGGGCACGACTCGCCGGCGTGGCCGTCGATGCTGTGTTCGACAGCGTTTCGGTCGCAACCACGTTCAAGGAAAAACTGTCCGAGGCCGGCGTCATCTTCTGTTCTTTTTCAGAAGCGGTCCATGAACACCCGGACCTCGTGCAGAAATACCTCGGCACCGTCGTCCCTCGACGTGACAATTTCTTTGCGGCCCTTAACGCCGCCGTGTTCAGCGACGGTTCGTTCGTCTACATACCCAAAGGCGTGCGCTGCCCGATGGAGCTGTCAACCTACTTCCGAATCAATGCTGCCAATACGGGGCAATTCGAGCGCACGCTGATCATCGCGGATGAGGGCAGCCACGTCAGCTACCTGGAAGGCTGCACCGCACCGATGCGCGATGAAAATCAGCTGCACGCCGCCGTTGTGGAACTCATCGCACTCAAAGACGCGGAGATCAAATACTCGACCGTGCAAAACTGGTACCCCGGCGATGAAAACGGCGTTGGCGGTATTTACAATTTTGTCACCAAACGCGGTGACTGTCGGGGCGCCAATTCAAAGATCTCGTGGACCCAGGTAGAAACCGGATCGGCGATTACCTGGAAGTATCCGAGCTGCCTGCTGCGCGGCGACAATTCTGTCGGCGAGTTCTACTCGGTTGCTGTCGCGAATAACATGCAGCAGGCCGATACCGGCACGAAGATGATTCACATCGGCCGCAATACGAGCAGCACGATTGTTTCCAAGGGAATATCCGCCGGCCGTGCAGAAAACGCGTATCGGGGGCTGGTGCGCGTAATGCCGCAGGCGCATGGGGCGCGAAATCACACCCAGTGCGACTCGCTGCTCATCGGCAAGGAATGTGGCGCGCACACGTTTCCCTACATGGAAATCAGGAATCCGTCCGCCCGGGTTGAACACGAAGCAACGACCTCGAAAATTTCCGCCGACCAGCTGTTCTATTGCAGGCAGCGTGGCCTCTCGGAAGAGGATGCCGTCAACATGATCGTCAACGGGTTCTGCAAGGAAGTCTTCAAGGAATTACCAATGGAATTCGCGGTCGAAGCGCAGGCGCTACTCAATGTAAGCCTCGAAGGCGCAGTCGGTTAAGTGAAAAGCTCAGGAATTAGAAATGCTTGAAATAGACAATCTCAAAAGCCGCATAGGCAATTCAGAAATACTGCGCGGGCTGTCACTGTCAGTCAAAGCCGGCGAGGTGCATGCCATCATGGGGCCGAACGGCTCCGGCAAGAGCACGCTGGCGCAGGTAATCGCGGGACACGAGGATTACGAGGTTACGGGGGGCACGGTCACATACAACGGCCACGACCTGCTCGATCTCGCGCCCGAAGAAAGGGCCCGCGAAGGAATATTCCTCGGCTTCCAATACCCCGTCGAGATCCCGGGTGTCAACAATGCCTACCTGCTGAAAGCAGCCGTTA
>JBATHK010000060.1:0-1756 GCA_049666725.1 Woeseiaceae bacterium | reverse complement strand
ACCCTGCCCTGCGCGCGCATGGGCGCGGCCAGCGGCCGCGCCTGCGCCTGACCCGGATGAATCCTCATCCAGCAGCAGCGCCGTCTGCCCGCCCGTCATCGCCAGGTAGACGTTCGCCAGCAGCTCGGAGTCGATCAGCGCGCCGTGGACGTCGCGTTTGGTGGCGTCTACGGAGTAGCGTTTGCACAGCGCGTCCAGGCTGTTGCGCTGCCCGGGATGGATCTTGCGCGCCAGCGTCAGCGTATCGAGTACGCTCGCGTGCTGCTCGATCTTCGGCTGCGGGTGCTTCATGAGGCTGAGCTCGTGCTCGAGAAAGCCGACGTCGAACGTGGCGTTATGAATGACGAGTTCGGCGCCTTTCAGAAACGCCAGCAGGTCGTCGACGATCTCCGGGAAGCGCGGCTCGGTCTCGAGATCCGCGCGGCTGATGCCGTGCACGGCTTCGGCACCCTGATCGATGTCGCGATCGGGATTCAGGAAGCGATGGAACTCACGGCCGGTCAGGCGACGGTCAACGAGCTCGAGGCAGCCAATTTCGATGATGCGATGGCCGTGGCCCGTAGAGAGGCCCGTTGTTTCCGTGTCGAGTACTACTTGTCTCATGGTTCGTTTGCGGCCTGGTGGAATTAAGGGGACAGTTTACTTATATCGATCTCGATATAAGTAAACTGTCCCCTTAATTTCCCAGCTCATCTATACCAAGGTTCGCCAGCGCATCCGCTGCGTCGTTCTCGGGATGGTCCGAGTGTCCCTTGACCCATCGCCAGTCGATTTTATGCCGGCTGGCCGCCTCATCGAGCGCCTGCCACAGGTCCTTGTTCTTGACAGGCTTCTTCGCGGCCGTCTTCCAGCCGCGTTTTTTCCAGTTCGGCATCCATTCGGTGATGCCGTCCATGACGTACTTGGAGTCCGTGTGCAGTATGACCTTTCGTTTTCCCTTCAGGACATTGAGCGCCTCGATCGCCGCGGTCAGCTCCATGCGATTGTTGGTCGTTTCGGGGTCGCCACCGTGCAGCGTCTTGCGATGACGCCCTGAAATCAGCAGTGCGCCCCATCCTCCCGGCCCGGGATTTCCCCTGCATGCGCCGTCGGTATAGATCTCAATGGTTCTGGTCAAAACGGATTCGCGATACTCGTGTGGAGGGTTCGGCCAACCCGGTGACGACCTGCGCCTTGCGCCGCCAAAGCGGTCGCACGGGCGTCAGCGTGCCAACCCTTTTCTGGGCCGTGAGCATATAGCAAGCTGCCAGCTCCGGCCACCAGGCCTGCCCCCAGCGCTCCCATTTGCTCAGGCCGCGCGCCTTGTTGCCCGGCAGCGGCCAGCGGAAGAAATAACGCGATGCACTCTGTATGCGCATGTCCAGCAATTGCAGCCAGTCCCGCAGGCGCCGGTCAGAGATCAGGTGATCGGCGCCGGGCGGCATGCCGGCCCCCGGCACCAGCCGGCGCAGCCCCCACAGGCCGCCGGGTTTGAAGCCCAGGATGATGACCTGGCCGTTGCAGCGCAGCACCCGGTCCACCTCGCGCAGGATCGCGTGCGGCCGATCGCTGTAGTCCGGCGTGTGCGGCAGCAGGACAGCGTCCACCGAGTCGCTCTCGACGGGCAGCCTGTGCAGCTCCGCCACGGCCGAAGGCTCGCCCTCGGGCGTCTCGGCGATCGACAGGCAGCGCTGCGTGCGCGTGAAGCGCAAAAACGTGCGATTGTCGCCCCAGAGTCCAAGCTGCAGGCAGTGTTCGCCGAAAATGCCGTCCAGCG
>JBATHK010000059.1:0-5015 GCA_049666725.1 Woeseiaceae bacterium | reverse complement strand
GCCGAAACCTCGGTTCGACCCCCTAAGACCATAATTGGAGCCCGTTATGACGACGACCACCAAAATTCTGATCTGGATGGCCGCGGGATTGGTACTGGGCAGCCTGATCAACTGGCTTGCGGAAGACGTGGCGTTTATCCAAGACTACTTCGTCAACGGCCTGTTTCACGTGGTCGGCGCGATGTTCATCACGGGACTCAAGATGCTGGTCGTACCGCTGGTGACGTTCTCGCTGATCTGCGGTGTTTACGGCATCGGCGACATCAACAAGCTGGGTCGGGTGGGCGTCAAGGCGTTCGGCTTGTTTATCCTGACGACTGCGCTTGCGATTACGCTGGCGCTCACAGTTGCTGTCATCGTCGGCCCGGGAGAGGGCTTCGAGCTTACCGGCGATCAGGGTGAGTTCGTTGCGCCCGTCGCGCCACCGTTGACCGAGGTCATCATCGACCTGATTCCGGGCAATCCGGTTGCAGCGTATGCCGAAGGCAACATGCTGCAGATAATCTTTTTTACGATCCTCTTTGCGGTGTGCATGCTGATGGTTGGCGAGCCCGGCCGTAAGGTCGCCGAAGGCGCGGAGCGGCTCAACTCGATCATGATGCAAGTCGTGACCGTCGTTATGCACGTCGCACCTTACGGTGTGTTCGCGTTGATGGCGAAGACCTTTGCATTGCAGGGCCTGGGCCTGATTATGCCGATGATTGCCTATTTTGGAACGGTGGTCGTGGTTTTGCTGTTGCACGCTACCGGCACGTTGATGTTGTTGTTAAAGCTGCTTGCGGGCATCAGTCCAGTGATGTTTCTGCGCAAGATGCGCACCGTGCAGATATTTGCTTTCAGCACATCGAGCTCGAACGCCACGATCCCGGTGAATTTGCGCACCACGGAAAGACGCCTGGGCGTGGACAATCCCACCGCGTCTTTCATCGTGCCATTCGGCGCGACGATCAACATGGACGGTACCGCGATCATGCAGGGCGTGGCGACCATTTTCATCGCCAATGTCTACGGCATCGACCTGGGCCTGAGCGGCTACCTGACTGTAATAGGCATGGCCGTGCTGGCCTCAATCGGTACGGCAGGTGTGCCCGGCGTTGGCCTGATTATGCTGGCGATGGTGTTCAACCAGGTTGGTTTACCCGTGGAAGGCATCGCGCTGATCATGGGCGTCGACCGGCTGCTGGACATGATGCGTACTGCCGTCAACGTTACCGGTGATGCGGCAATCACGAGCATCGTCGCCAAGAGTGAGGGCAGCCTGGACGAGACGATCTTCAACGATCCCCACGCCGGAGACGTCGAGAAAATACATCTGCCGCACCGCTCGGCGGGTTCCGTATCGTGAGAACTTACTGAAACAGGTCTTGTGCGGCCAGCACATCCCGGTTGATGGCAATGTCGGCATTGGCGCGCAGCGCCTGCACGAATGCCACGAAATCACCGATGCCGGACTGATCGGCCAGCTGCATCTTGCCGGCGTCTCTCTCGGCAAGCGGGATGGATTCCGGGCGCCCCGGTATCACAGCGTCAAGACTGTACACCGTAAAACCACCGTTATCGTTGCGCGTGCTGCCCCAGGTCGGTTTGTCTGCCGTCGGTTTCAATGCCGTAAACACGGCCACGGCAACCGACTGGTCGAATTCTTCGGCGTTGCGCGTAATCGCGGTCGGCGAAGCCGCGCTAGCACCAATGCTTTCTGCCGCCGCCGCGAATTCTTCACCCGCAGCCAGTGCCGCAAGCATTCGCTCGGCCTTCTCCGCCATCAGCGATTCGGCCTGCCGCGCTTTCAAGGTTGCGCGAATGGCCTCGCGCACGGCATCCAGCGGCTGACGCTGCGCTGCAACGTGGTTCGTCACCGCGAATACAACAGTACGGTTGGCATCGAGTTCGACGATTTCGGACAACAGGTCGCCGGCCAGGACCGGTTCATCGAATATGGCATTGATTGCGGCCTGGTTGTTGCCAAAATCTCCGCCACCCTGTCGCGTGACGCCGACGGCTGTCTTGACTTCGGTGCCAATTGCCGTCGCCAAGGCACGAATGTCGGTTGCATCGAACAACGCGTCCGACAGCTCGCGCTCAAGATCGCGGAAGCGGCTTTCGGCCTGCTGGTCCTGCAGTTCGGCGGTCAGTTCACCCCGGACCTGCTCAAGCGGCAAGGGACCGCGCTCGAGAATGCTGTCAAGGCGCACGACGTGGTAACCGAAGTCGGTCTTGACCGGACCTTCGATCGTGCCTTCAGCCATCGCGAAGATCGCTCCGCCGAGCTCGCCGGGTAGCTGGCTGCGGGTCAGCACGCCGAGATCGCCGCCGCGGTTTGCCGTTCCGCTGTCCGCGGAGTACTCGCGAGCCAGGTCTGCAAACGGCTCGCCGGCTTTGGCGCGGGCCAGTAATTCACGCGCGGTCGTTTCGGCCGCGTCTTCGTCATCACCAAACACAACCAGGATGTGACGCGCCTGCCGCTGTTCGTCCTGCAGGTAACGATCCGTGTTGGACTCGTAGTATTCCTGCAAATCCTGTTCGCTGATGCTCACGGTCGCGGCTATATCGTTACGCGATATCTCAACGTATTCGACGTCGGCTGTTTCCGGGAGTTGGTAAAGGGTCGGGTTGTCATCGTAGAACGCCGTGATCATGTCATCGGACACCGTCACCTCGCTCTGCACGGCGTCAGCGTCGATCGTCGCCAGCGTGACGACGCGTTGTTCGGCCGCGAGGTTCAGGAAACGACGGTACTGCGCCGGCGACACCAGGGCTGAACCGCGAATGGCGCGTTGCAGCTGCTGGCGGCGCAGGGACTGTCGCTGAGCCGCTTCAAACCGTGCGGGTTCGTAGCCGGCCTGAGCAAGCAGCGTGCGGTAGGTCTCGATGTCGAACTTCCCGTTCACCTGGAATTCCGGCGCCCGCTGAATCATGGCCGTTACATCTTCATCCCTGATCTGGTAGCCGGCTTTGTCGAGGTAGTTGTCGATCACGCGCTGCTGAATCAGCTGCTCGAGAATATTGCTGCGCAGCTGCTGGCGGTATTCCTCGGGCAACTGGGCTAACTGCGGATTGGCCTGCAGCTGCTCACGATAGGCGTTCTCGAACTGGCCGACCCCGATATCGACGCCATCGACCTTGGCCGCATAGCTCTGGCCGATGAAGCTGTAGTTCAGGCCGACAAAGACGAACGAGAGACCGATGACGGCCAGGATCGAGATTGCGATCCAGCCGGTGAATTTTTCGCGAATGTTCTGCAGCATGATTTTGTGTGTCTCCCTGTGGGCGAGCGATTCTAGCTGACCTACGGCCGTACGCCAAAAAAAAATCCCGGATCCAGAAGGAACCGGGACTTTTTATCAGTGGCGGAGCGGACGGGACTCGAACCCGCGACCCCCGGCGTGACAGGCCGGTATTCTAACCAACTGAACTACCGCTCCGAATCTGGTGGGTGCTGACGGGATCGAACCGCCGACCCTCGCCTTGTAAGGGCGATGCTCTACCAGCTGAGCTAAGCACCCAGAAAGCCCGCGGATGAAGGCTGTTACCCCCTCAATCACGGGCTTTTTCGGAGCCTGCTGCCCCGAAGGGCGCGCTAGTTTACGGCATCCTTCAGGCCTTTGCCAGCCTTAAATCCTGGCACATTACTGGCCTTGATCTGGATGGTTTCACCGGTACGCGGGTTGCGTCCGGCGCGTGCGGCACGAGCTTTGACCGAGAATGTTCCAAAGCCCACGAGCGATACAGAACCACCACTGGAAAGCGTCCGAGTGATGCTATCGAGTACACCGTCGACCGCCTTGGTTGCGTCAGCGCGTGAGAGTCCAGCTGCGTTTGCAACCGCGTCTATCAGTTCACCTTTGTTCATGCTTTCACCCTTGCAGATTGATTAAAAGATTAGTCATCAATCCAGCGACCTCCCCACTCTGGCGCAATCCGCTGAATGGCTGTTAGCGGCTCCGTGCATCCACTACAGCTGCGATGCTTATACCAACTGGCCTGAATACCGTCAAATATCCTTTAACCACGCGGGTTTCAGCGCTTTAATGCGGACGCACGATGTCCTTGTCTTTTTGCTCGTCGGAGAGTGATTTCGACTCCGACTCGTCGTCGTCCGACTTGGACTCCGGCAGGGGCTGGCGGACCAGGGCATGCTGCATGACCTCGTCGATCCATTTCACTGGAACTATAGTCAGCTTGTCCTTGATGTTCTTCGGGATTTCAGCCAGGTCTTTCTCGTTTTCTTCAGGGATCAGGACCTTGCCGATGCCGCCGCGATGGGCAGCCAGCAGCTTCTCTTTGAGGCCACCAATGGGCAGAACTTCGCCTCGCAGAGTGATCTCGCCCGTCATGGCCACATCGCTCTTTACGGGGATGTCGGTTAATGCCGACACCAGGGCAGTACACATGCCAACTCCCGCACTCGGACCGTCCTTCGGAGTGGCCCCCTCGGGGACGTGAATATGCACGTCGACCTTGTTGTGGAAGTCTTCATCGATGCCCAGAATTGCCGCCCGGCTGCGAACGACCGTCATGGCCGCCTGGATGGATTCGGTCATGACTTCGCCGAGCTGGCCGGTATGTGTGAGCTTGCCTTTACCCGGAACCACGGCCGCCTCGATCGTCAGGAGCTCGCCGCCGACTTCGGTCCAGGCAAGACCGGTAACCTGGCCGACCTGGTCATTATCTTCGGCCTTGCCATAGCGGAACCGGCGCACGCCAAGGTACTTTTCCATGCTCTTCGGCGTGACAAGCACCTTGCTCGTACGCGGTTTCAGCAGCAGGGACTTCACGACCTTGCGGCAGATCTTCGATATCTCGCGTTCGAGATTACGAACACCGGACTCACGCGTGTAGTGCTGGATGATGTCGCGGATCGAACTCTCGGTAATATTGAGTTCGGTTTTCTTAAGACCATTTTCCTTGAGCTGTTTCGGTATCAGGTACTTGAGCGCGATGTTGCTTTTCTCATCCTCGGTGTAACCGGGAATGCGAATGACCTCCATGCGATCGAGCAGCGGTGCCGGAATGTT
>JBATHK010000058.1:0-13885 GCA_049666725.1 Woeseiaceae bacterium | reverse complement strand
GCGGCGCCATCGTGCTGCTGTTGTTCCGCCAGTTCGAGGCCATCACGACCCTGCTCGCAGACGCCACGCCGATAAGCCAGCTGACGCTCGGCATGGCCCTGGCGTTCACCGTGTCTTTCATCCCGGCAGTCTTCATGGGCATCCTGTTCCCGCTCGGTGTGCGCATCTACGCGCACGATGTCGATCGGATCGGTGCCAAGACCGGCAACACTTTTTTTTCGAACACTCTCGGCTGCGTGCTGGGCAGCCTGCTAACGGGATTCGTGCTTATCCCCTTTCTGGGGATGTGGAACACCACGCTCCTCCTCATCAACCTCAGTCTGCTGATCGCGGTGGCTTTTCTGCTGCGGGGCCGCCGCTCCGCCAGGGCGCAATGGGTCTCGCTGGTCGTCGTCGCGGCCGTCGCGAACCTGTTGGTGTTCACGGACAGCAAGACGTTCCACGCCGAACTGAAGGGCCTCGACCTGCGCACGGCCGCCGAGGGCTTCGATGTCATTTACTATGCCGAGGGCCTGTCAGGGACCGTCACTGCTGTCGAACGGGGCAGCTATCGGGGGCTGTTCGTCGATGGCCAGAACGTCTCCGGAACGGATCCCGTGTTGCTCGCCGACTCGAAGATGCTCGCCCACGTGCCGCTGCTGCTAGCCGAGGAGCCGGAAGTTGCGCTGACCGTGGGCTACGGCACCGGAACCACTTCGGGGAGCATGCTCCTGTACGATGTCAAGGTCCATGCAGTCGAGATCGAGGAGAAGATCATCGAGGCGGCACCGCTGTTCAGCAAGGTCAACTACGCGTCCTATGCCGACCCTGATATCGATATCGTGCTGGACGATGCCCGCAACTACATCGCCACCACGGATGAAAAGTTTTCCGTCATCGTCACAGACGTGACCAACCTCAAGTACAAGCGCAATCCCTATCTTTACACACGCGAATACTTCGAGATCATGCAGGAAGCGCTCAGCGCGGATGGCGTTGCCGCCGCGTGGCTCCCGGTCGGCGGCCTGTCCTTCGACGACCTGCGCATCCTGATCGCCACGTTCGACAATGTCTTCCCGCACACAACCGCCTGGTATTTCACTCAATTCCCGACCCATTTCATCATCCTTGTGGGCACGCCGGAGCCGACGCAGGTTAACCTGCCGAAGCTGAGCGAAAAGATGGCCAAGGTCGAGCGAGATCTGCGCAGTCTCAACGTCGACAATGTCTATAAGCTCGCCAGCATGCTGCTGCTGGGCGAAAGCGACATCGACTCGCTGGTGGACGCAGCGCCGATCCACACGGACAACCGCCCGATCCTCGAGTACTCCGACATGGACCTTTACAACGTTACGGACGTCGCGCCGAACCTAGGCCGGCTCATCGAGTTCCAGCAGGAGGACCTGATCGCGTACTTCGTCGGGGGTGAGCATCAGCTTGCCGAGCTTGAGGAGTATTTCGACCTGTATACCGGCCATTACCTCGACTACGTTCAGATGTACGAGCAGCAGCGCCTCGATTAGGCGCCAATCGGTTCCTCAAAATCTATTTCGGGCCCGACCGGAATCACGCCCGTCGGGTTGATCGTGTCATGACTGGCGTAATAGTGCCGCTTGATGTGGTTAAGCTTCACGGTCTCGCCGATGCCGGGCTGTTGATACAAGTCGCGTACGTAGCCCCAGAGGTTGGGGTAGTCCACGATGCGGCGCACATTGCATTTGAAATGTCCGACGTAGACGGCGTCGAAGCGCACCAGGGTGGTAAATAGTCGCCAGTCTGCCTCCGTAATCGTCGAGCCAGCCAGGTAACGCCGCTCGGCGAGCCTTTGCTCCAGCTTGTCGAGCGCGGCGAAGACATCCTGCACGGCTTCTTCGTAGGCGCCCTGGGTAGTCGCGAACCCGGCACGATAGACACCGTTATTGATGTTCGGGTAAATGAAATCGTTCAGCGCATCGATCTCGTCACGCAGCGACTCGGGGTAATAGTCGCCCGGCGTCGCGCCAATGTCATCAAACGCGCTGTTGAACATGCGAATGATTTCCGACGACTCGTTGCTGACGATGGTATTGCGCTCCTTGTCCCACAGCACGGGCACCGTGACGCGGCCGCTGTACTCGGGATCGGCCTGCGTATACACCTCATGCAGGCGGACCTTGTGATTGACGGAATCGGCAATGACGTCGTCGCCCTCATCGAAGGTCCAGCCCTCGTCGCCCATGAAGGCATTGACAGCCGACAGCGAGATCATGTCTTCGAGCCCCTTGAGGCGACGGAAGATCAGAGTGCGATGAGCCCACGGGCAGGCCATCGATACGTAGAGATGATAGCGCCCGGCTTCGGCCTTGAATCCGCCGTCACCGCCCGGCCCGGCTTCTCCGTCAGCCGTCACCCAGTTGCGAAAGCTCGAATCCTTGCGCACGAACCGGCCCTTGGTCGCCTTGGTGTCGTACCAGTCCGTGTGCCACTTGCCGTCGATCAAAAGACCCATCTCAATTGCCTATGCCCATAGATTATTAGGGGCCAATCGTACCGATTGACTTATTTGGAACAAACAGTGGATTAGAGAACTCATTGTTCGTTGATACGCAACAATCGCTTGCTCTTCCGCCTCGTCGTTGCTTCGCTCCTCTGCCTGTCGCGCTGCTGAGTCGAGGCCCGCTTCACCATCAATAGCAGCCGCTTGAGCGGCTGCTGTCGGGATATACTCAAGGACTGCAAATGGCCCAAAGCGGACATCAAGAAGCACACGTAGTTTGGAAATACCTCCTCTGAGATTGCTATTGAAGAGGTCTGTTTCTCCCGCACGACTAACCACGGAGGATGATCGACTTGCCCATCCCGAATCGCTCACAGCTGTCGGATCTCCGCGGCGTCACTCGCATGACTATCGACGCGACAAATACCATCGCCGAGGTCGTGGAGAAGATGCACCGCACTATACAGCTACGGCCAGCACCGCTTGGCGTTACCTCGGCCGATCGCACCCGCGGCATTAGCGGTTTCGTATATCGCTGTGTTCGAGGCGGTATCGGTCTTGTTGGAAAGGCTGTCGATGTCGGACTCGCAAGTGTCACACCCCTGCTGCCGGCCGGCGAGTCCTCGCCGAACTTTGACGCATACCGATCCGCGGTAAACGGGGTGTATGGCGACTATCTATTGCGGACACAAAACCCGCTGGCCATCGACATGAGTGTGCGCTATCGGGGCCATCGCCTGGATCTGCACGATCCAATGCGCGTATTGGAGCCGCAAGGTGATGTGGCGTCCGCTGGCAAGGTCGTAGTGCTTGTGCACGGGCTTTGCATGAACGACCGACAGTGGAATCGCAACGGCCACGACCACGGCGCAGCGCTTGCCGATGAACAGGGATATGTGCCGCTCTACTTGCGCTACAACAGTGGCCTGCATATCGTGAGCAATGGTCACCTGTTCGCAGAGATGCTGGAGACGCTAGTCGAAAATTGGCCGGTGCCGCTCGATGAGATCGTGATCATTGGCCACAGCATGGGAGGACTTGTTGCTCGCAGCGCCTGTCATCACGGGCGCCAGGCAGGGCATGCCTGGCCGAAATATCTTCGCAAGCTCGTATTTCTCGGTACGCCGCATCACGGCGCGCCGTTGGAGCGCGGCGGTCATGGTCTCGATCTTGTGATGCAACTGAGCCCGTACTCGATGCCATTCACACGCTTCAGCAAGGCGCGTAGCGCGGGTATTACCGACCTGCGCCACGGCGCAATCTCGAGAGGGGACGATAGTGTGCCGCTGCCTTCGGGGGTGAAATGCTATGCGGCAGCTGCAGTGCGAACGGCGCAGCGCAGCCTGCTTGGTGAGCGATTGATCGGAGACGGCCTTGTGACGCTCGACAGCGCGCTCGGACGACATCGAAATAGCGCCCGGATGCTGTCAATTCCGAGGAATCGCCAATGGGTTGGATACGGGATGGGGCACTTGGAACTCCTGGACCATCCGGAGGTGTATTGCCAGCTAGCCAATTGGCTGCAAGAGCCAGCATGATGCAGGTTGCATTGGAAGACAATCGACAGAGTGTCTAGGGAATATGGTCAACAGCAAGTGGCGGCGGCTGGCCGCACTGCGACAATTAGCCTGGTCACGGGATCACTTTCGGTATGCAGGCGAAAGCCGCCCGTCGTAAGAATCGCGTTGTAATTTCTGCCGTTGACCCATACCGGCCGTGTAGAAAAGCTGAGGCGCAATATCCTTGAATAGGAAATGTCCAAGTTGCTCGGAAGAATCAGTATCGGTTACTAAGCTGATTCTCACGGACGTTCGGTGTGCCAGCTGTGGTCAGTTGGTCGGTATCCAGTGGATGTACAAGGTGATTTTCTTTGTTGTGATTCTCGTGGCGACCATTATTTTAGGCTTCGTCGTACTAATTTACCAAGGGCTATATGCGGCACTTCTGATGGTCTCACTTCCAATAGGGGCAATCGGAATCATCAAAGCACGCTATTGCCCGTTGGTGATTAGGAGGCAAGGACGAGATGCCAAGAGTTCTTCGGGCGGAGAAACCCTAGATTGACCGGCCGCTACTGGCCGAAAGGTGCACTTGGAATCTGGCATTTTCAGATGATCCGAACAACCGCTTTTCGTGTAAGTAGACCTTCACAAAATTATGCTGCGTAGGTACGAAAAGGATAATCTTGATCGCAGCCCGCAACACAGATGCAGAATGTCATGCTGAAATTCATCTTAATGATCGGAGCCTGTTACGGTTTGCTCGTCGTCGTTGTGTATTTCATGCAGAACCGCATGCTCTACCTGCCAAACGTGCCAGGGCGAACGTTGACCATGACACCGGCCAATATCGGCATGGACTATCAAGATGTCTCCATCGAAACTACTGACGGAGTCATACTTCACGGCTGGTTCATCGCGGGTCGATCCTCTCGGGTGCTACTGTTCTTTCACGGAAATGCCGGAAATATCTCGCATCGTCTGGACTCAATAAGGCAATTTCTAGACCTGGGTTTGTCCGTGCTAATTATTGACTATCGCGGTTACGGTCAGAGCGAAGGCCGGACCACGGAAAAAGGAATCTATCGCGACGCCGATGCAGCGTGGCGCTACCTCACCGAGGATCGCGCCATGCTCGCCAGCGATATCGTCATATTCGGGCGTTCACTGGGTGCTTCTGCTGCGTCACGGCTGGCGGCACAGCACCAAGCTTTGGCGCTCATCGTGGAATCGTCCTTCACGTCCGTACCGGACATTGCCCAGGAACTCTACCCCTGGCTCCCGGCACGCTGGTTGAGCCGCCTTAGTCACGCGACGCGTGATCACATTCAGGACGTTCGGTGCCCTGTACTAGTCGTTCACAGTCGCGACGACGAGATCATCCCGTTCCACCACGGCGAAGCAATTTTTGCATCTGCAAACGAACCGCGGACCCTACTGGCGATTCGCGGCACCCATAACGACGCTTTCCTCCGGGATCAGGATGCCTATATTGGAGGGCTCCGAACGTTTCTGACAGGACTCGCCGAGCCTGCTTTGCTGCGTTAACGACTTGAGACGTCTGTGGCAATGCTAAATGTCCGCTCCTGGCCTGTCTGAGACAGACGCCGGGAAGCTGACAGAGGGGCTGCTTCACATCGCATAGAAGCCGGTCGAAGATCCTGAGGTAAAATGACGGCTTGTGACCCTTTGCAGACATTAAGTACATCCCAGAATTGACCCGGGGTTTTAACGGCGCATTATCCTTGCTGGGAGGTTGGCAAACCGAAACCTGGGAAGACAACAAATGGAACAACACTACAAAGGTGGGTGCCAGTGCGGTGCCGTGGCTTATGAGGTCGACATGGATGTTGATGGGTGCATGACGTGTAATTGCTCGCGCTGTCAGCCCCTCGGTGCCATTCTGGCATTCGCGCCGCGTTCGCAATTCAAGCTCTTGAAAGGTGAAGACAACCTCACGGAGTATCGATTCAACAAGAAATCGATCGCACATCTATTCTGCAAAACGTGTGGGATACAGAGTTTCGCTTACGGAGCCATGCCGGATGGTTCGGAGATCGCGGCGATCAATCTTAATACGCTGCACGGCCTGGACCCCAAATCTCTGAATCCGAAGCATGTCGACGGACGGTCGATGTAGACGTAAAGTCGTTGGCCTGGAATCTGCCAAACAGGAGGCTCTGGCCGGAACCAGCCTGTCAGATTGCTGTGCGAGATAGAATAAGAAAAAGCCCCGGAACGGCCGGGGCTTTTCAACTTCAATACTGCCGCTACATGGCCCGTTGATATCAGCACCCGGCGCCGGCAAACAGCAGTTTAGATCATCAGTCTACGGCTGTCTGGCTGGTTCCCGAGCCACCGGCGATCGGCGACCAATGAGCAGCCCGAACTTTCCACTTGCCATCTTCTTTGACGAACACCTGCGTTGCTCGCGTCCGATAATTGTTCACCGCGGCACGTCCTTTCGGGGCCATTGTGCCCTCTGAGTAATATTGGGCGACCGCGATTTGACCAGGCACCAAGGTGATAATGTGAATATGCTTCGCGTCGATATTGACAGATTCATATTCACTGGGCTCGCTTCCGGCTTTAACCTCCTGCAGGAATCCGCCACTCGACCAGAATTCCAACGATCCATCCTTCGCCACAGTGTCGTCCTGGTCCTTGCCATTCTTTTTGGCATACTCATTGCCGTCAAGGATTGTCTTCATTACCTCTTTCTCTGTCGCTGGATCCGCTTGCGCAAGCGTACCGACAAAAGCCAAAGCCCCGATTACTATTAAAACTAATTTCTTCATTCTTGTTCTCCATTGCGGTTAGCCGGGCGTATATGCAAGCCAGTCTAATGATGGACTTGATTGCCCCGTCGGCGAATCATGGCATCTTACAGTGTGGTTAGGAAGCACGAGCTTCCGCTTCTGGCCGAATGCGCAAATTGACGCGTAATTCTGCAGCAGGTCATACAGCGGCCCGGTCGGCCTCGTAGTTGCGTGCGACAAAATCCCAGCTAATGAGCTCGATCAGGTATGCGTCACGCTTATTCTGGTAGTACAGGTAATATGAAGTTGATGCTAGCGATCAGGGTTTTCTCTTTTTCGCATCGGCATGGTATCGATCAGGGCGAAGATTTCTTCGATTGGGGTGGCCGATTCCGTCGATAGCTTTACCGAACCGTCTTTGCCGATCAGCCGCAGCGCAAATGAACCGGTCTGAATCCCGAGGGCGTCGCGAGTCGCGGCCGCTTCTGCCGCGGTGAGTTCCTGTTCCCCGACCATTGACGTTCCGCAGTCCAGCAGCGTCACAAGAATCATATCGCGGTCTGCGAACTCCTCTGGGGTCGAAGCCAATTCGGTCTGCAACTCTGCCAGCTTCACGTCGTCTCGTGTGCGTGCGCTAACGACGAGAATGCGGTTTTTCCACCTGTAGTGCTCGAACGCGAATGGTGCCTGCGCCGAATAAGCGCTATTCGGCGGGGCACACAGAGTCATAAGTATTCCTGCAACAACCAATAGAGAAGCTTTTATGCTATTAAAAATCATTTCGAGAACATTACCTTGGCCAACCAGACATCGTCTGTATCTTCCTGTAACAGGGAGTTTCCGCACGTATCGAGCTATGTACGAATCGCGTTACGCGGGTTAGTGTTTAGGGGAATTTAGCATTCTCATTTTCAAAGGAGTTAAAGAATGTCCCAGCACACGAACGATTGGTCCGAACTCGCAATTTCTTTGTATGACAAACTCACGGGTCGTAATGCCGAAATCACCTACGAGGCCGACGATATGGAAGTGTGGGTTCCAAGCGGCGTCGGCGACGACGCGTCTCATGCGAAGTGGAAAGTGAACGGCACGCTCAAGATCCGCGCTCGTGATGGCGCTCATGCCTGAGTTCTTTCGACCCGTCGACGCTCAGGGAGCGCTGAGTCTCGACACCCCGAGTGGGCAATCGCTTAAGCTTGTCGCTGATGGCACAAGCTTGCGCCTGGATGTGCCGCGTTGCGTGAAAGTGCGGCCCCTCCTACCGCGCTCATTCCGCGGCCGCAGGCAGATCATACGCTTCGCAGCAAAAGCGCTTGCAACGCACGGGCTCACGCTCACGGTCGAATCGGCAGGTAAGGCCGTCCTGCGAATTGGGTACAACCCGACATCGAGCTGGCTGGCGCGACTTCTCGGACTGGCACCCGCGTTCATACCGGTTTCGACGGTTCGCTTACTGTTCAGGCGTTAGCCGCTATGGGAATGTTTGCATTGCTCATCAGTCGTAGCTCAGTTCGGGCTACCAGTGGCCGGTGCCGGGCTCACCCTTAAACGGTCCGACCACCTCCGACGTGATCCAGCCGCCATAGAATCGGCCCGGCTGGGTTCTCACTGGTTCACCGTCGAGGCAGCAGTCCACACGCCCCGGGTAAAACGCGAGATATCCCTTGATGATTTCGAAGCGAGCCCGCGGCCGCTCGTAGCACCAGCCAACGGGTTCGGCGGGACTGCGCGCAAGGGCCCAGTAAGTTGCCGTGCCCTTCCATTCGCAGTAGGTCGTATCGCTCACCGGCACAAGGAGGTCGAAATCGATGTCGGCGGCAGGAATGTAGAAGGTCGGCGGGCTTGCCGTCTCCATTACCTTGTATGCACCCCTGCTCGTTGCCACGACCGCGTTGCCGTCACGTACCTCGACCAGGCGCCCATCCCGCCGGATAGCCGGCGGTCGCGGATAGTCCCACACCGATTCCTGACCGGCCCCGGGCTCGACCGCGAACCTGGGCCGTAACCGAGCCGTAGCTGTCGATGCGATGCGCCCTGATTTGGTTTTCATAACCCCTCGATCATACGATACGAACGGCATGAAGAACGCAGATGATACATTGCGTTACCGAAGACGTTTACAGCGACCCGGAGCCCGCCGTTAAGCCCCGAAGTCGTCCAAAACGCCAACGCGCTTTGTCAAACGATGACAATTATTTCTGGTTTTTTTTATCTAGTTATTGTTTTCCGGTCTACTCTGTCATACTTTAGCGCCAGCATCAGATATTGGAGTCGTTTCCGCGTGACAGAGCCACTCCCCAGCTGGACCTTCCTTAGCAACTACGCCCACGTGCTTATATGTCTCGCCGACAATCCGGATGCGCGATTGCGCGATGTGGCCGGCAAGGTTGGCATTACCGAACGCACCGCTTTCAGGCTGATCGGCGAACTTGAAGAGGCAGGCGTTCTCAAGCGCGCCAAGGAAGGCCGCCGCAATCACTACGTCATCAACACCAAAGCGCATCTGCGCCACGCAATCGAGGAACACTGCACCGTCGGCGAGCTGCTGGAGACCGTCCTTCCCCAGCAGGCGTCAGGGAACAACAAATCGGAGAAATTACAATGAACATCAAGACACTGCCTATTGCTGCCCTCGCTCTACTACTGCTGTCGGATCGCGCCGAGAGCGTCGAGCCGTTATCGACGCCGGAGCTTGCGGAGCACTGTGCGTTCTATTTCGAAGATAGAGAAGGCAAAGACGCCATCTTTTGCGTTCGCTACGTGCAGGGATTCATCGACGGCGCGGTAGCCACCGATGCCCGCGTTCTCGAGAACATCGCTTCGGAATTCGACGAGGATGATACGTTCTCCGAACGCGCTATCCGCAGTCGCATTGGCAGCCGCATCAGTCGACGCGGCCCGACCGTCTATGCCGACTTTTGTCTCGGTGAGCCAGACTCGCTGGAAGAAGTCGTTGAAAAGGTGGTCAACGATCTTGCCAACCGCAAAGTGCTGGACGAAGACCTGCTCGCCCGTGATGCTGTTTTTTCGACCTTACGTCGTGAGTATCCCTGCAATGCGGCTAACGAGAATTAAGCCCGCTCGATGAGCACGACATCCAAAACAATTACCCGCATGTTGGTGCTACTGGTTCCGTTGGTCGCAGCGTGGTTACTGTGGTCCGGCATTTACAAGCCACTGTTGCTTGCGCTCGGGCTTTTCTCCTGCCTGCTGACCATTTACATCAAGCATCGCATGGAGTACTTCGAGACCGAGGTTTTCGCGCTGGGTTTCGGACGCCGCCTCATCGGCTACTGGCTGTGGCTGGCTAAAGAAGTCATCAAGTCCAGTCTCGATGTTGCCCGCATTGTGCTGAGCCCGAGCCTTCCGATCAGCCCGGAGGTCGTCAAGATCAAGGCAAGCTGCGAGCATCCTGTTGACCAGGCAATCCTTGCGAACTCGATCACGCTCACACCCGGCACGCTCGCACTTGATGTCTATAACGGCGAAATTTCCGTGCACGCGCTGACGAAGGCTGGCGCAGACGATCTCAGGAAGGGCGAAATGGATCGGCGCGTGCTGGCGCTCAGAAAGGGTTAGTCATGTATTACGCCGTCACAATCGCAACGCTCATTACGATGGCACTGGCGCTGGTGCGCGCGCTGCTCGGCCCATCGATTTACGACCGACTGCTGGCCGCCAACATGTTCGGCACGAAGACGGTGTTGTTGTTATCGGTTGTCGCATTTCTGTATGGACGTCCCGACTTCCTCGACCTCGCACTGGTTTACGCGCTGATCAACTTTATTGGCGTGATCGCGGTTCTCGAGTTCATCCGGGATCGCGAAGACGGTGGCGAAGCGAAAAAGAGCGCGGGCGAATAGCTATTATGACGATGTTTATCGACACTTTGAGTTGGGTACTGCTTAGCGCCGGCGGAGCATTCGTTTTTATCGGCGGACTCGGCGCACTGCGCATGCCCAATCTTTATACGCGCATGCATGCAGCCAGCCTGACCGACACCATGGGCGCCGTGCTGATTATCGGCGGTATCATGCTGCAGGCGGGCCTGACACTCGCCACGATCAAGCTCGCAGCCATCCTTTTGTTCCTGCTGCTGACGAGCCCGACGGCGTCCAATGCCCTGGCCAGCGCTGCGATTCTTTCCGGCCTGCAGCCAGAAGAGGGGCCGGTCAAGCCCAGGGGAAAAACCAAATGATCATCATCCTCTTCGGCGTCTTCCTGCTCGCGCTGCTGGTGATAACCGCTCTCGCCATTGTTCGCAGCGAGAGCTTGTTTGCTGCCGTCATCCTGACCGGCATCTTCAGCCTGTTGATGGCAGCCAACTTCTTTCTCCTCGATGCGGCCGACGTTGCGTTGACCGAAGCAGCAATCGGCGCAGGCATCTCGACTGTCCTGTTTCTTGGCGCACTCGCGCTGACCGGCGAGAGCGAGCGCGGCGGCTCGACGAATCGGCTGCTCGCGCTCGGCGTCGTTACCGTCACAACACTGATTGTGATTTACGCCACCTTCGACAAGCCGCGCTTTGGCGATCCGGACGCTCCGGTGCACCAGCATGTCGGACCCTGGTACCTCGAGAAGACGCCGGAACTGATCGATATACCCAATGCCGTGACGGCCGTATTGGCGAGTTTCCGCGGCTACGACACGCTCGGCGAGGTATTCGTGGTACTCACAGCCGGCATCGGCGTGCTGTTCCTGCTAAGCGCAGGAACGTCTGGACGCCGTGAAGACTTTCAGGTGGCCGAGAAGCCTGAGCAGGGCCTGCGCCACTACCTCGTCCCGCGGGTGGTCGGCCGCATGCTGATTCCATTCATCTTCCTGTTTGGTCTATATGTCCAGTTTCACGGCGACTACGGGCCAGGCGGCGGCTTCCAGGCCGGAGCCATCGTCGCGGCGTCTGTCATTCTTTATGCACTGCTGGAAGGTGAAGGAGCCGCTCTCCGCGCCCTGCCCATGCACGTGCTCAAGTGGCTCGCTGCCGGTGGCGCACTTCTTTACGGCGCTGTTGGCGTTGCCAGCATTTTTCTGGGCAGCAACTTCCTCGACTACTCCGTGCTGGCGTCTGATCCGATCGCCGGTCAGCACATCGGTATCATCGTTATCGAACTCGGCGTAGGCATTACCGTGACCGGCGTTCTGCTATGCGTGTTCCATGCGTTCGCGGCGCGAGAAAAAGTCCAATGAAGTTACTCGGCCTCGTTTACTACTGGGCATTTGCCATCGTGTTGATGATAGGTTTCTACGCCGTTATCGCGAAGCCCAACCTCATCAAGAAGCTCATCGGCCTGTCGATATTCCAGGCCGCCGTGTTCCTGCTCTATATAACGATGGGCAAAGTCGAGGGTGGCACCGCACCAATCTTCCAGGACGGTGTGTCCCTGTACTCCAATCCGCTTCCGCAGGTACTTATTCTCACAGCGATTGTCGTGGGTATATCGACGATGGCGCTCGGGCTCGGCATCGTTGTGCGCATCAAAGAGGAATACGCCTCGATCGAAGAGGATGAAATCCAGGAGCGCGACAACCAGTGAGCAATCTCGCGCACCATCTGCCGGCACTGCAGGTCATAGTGCCGATGCTCAGCGCGCCGCTGGTCATGCTACTCCAGCCCAGGGGGCTTGCACGCGCGGCGGCGACAGCCGCCAGCCTGTTCGCGTTCGCCATCGCCATTGCAATGACCATCGGCGTGCTCGACGGCGGCACGTACACCTACCAAATGGGCGCCTGGCCGGCGCCCTACGGAATCGAACTCAGCGTCGATCGCTTCAGCGCACTGATCCTGCTGATCGTTACCGGAGCATCGACGATCGCGTTGCTCGCAGGACGCCGCAGCGTCGACGCCGACATCGATGAATCACGCCAGCCTCTATTCTATGCGGCCTGGCTGCTGGCGCTCGCCGGTTTGTCCGGCATCCCCGTCTCCGCCGATGCGTTCAACATATTCGTCTTCATGGAGATCTCGTCGCTGGCAAGCTACGTCATCATTGCCGGCGGCTCGGATCGCCGCGCCCTGCCTGCGGTGTTCAAGTACCTGATCATGGGCACCATCGGCGCCACGTTCTACCTGATCGGCATCGGCCTGATTTACCTGATGACCGGTACCCTGAATCTCGCGGACATGGAGCTCAGGATTCACGAGGTCGCCGACCAGAAGCCGATCCTGGTAGCGGCAGGGTTCATCACCATCGGTCTGGCACTGAAAGCGGCGGTGTTTCCGCTGCACGTCTGGCTACCGAACGCTTACACGTTTGCCCCCAACGCCGTTACGGTCTTCCTCGCCGCGTGCTCAACGAAGGTGTCACTGTATCTCCTGCTGCGCTTCGACTTCTTCGTTTTCCAGGGGAATCTTGCCGGCCACGACGTCCAGTTCGCGTATTTCCTGATGCCGCTCGCGGTGCTGGCTATCCTGATCGCCTCGGGCGTTGCACTGTTCGAACAGAACATCAAGCGACTGCTGGCCTACTCGTCGATCGCGCAAATCGGTTACATATTGCTCGGCGCCAGTTTTGTCACAGTGGCCGGGCTGACCGCCAGTACCGTGCACCTGTTCAATCACGCGTTGGCCAAGGGCGCGTTGTTCCTCGCCGTCGGTTGTCTCGCGACGTCATGCATCGGTGTGCGACTGTCCGAGCTCGGCGGCGTAGCAAAACAAATGCCATGGACGGCGGCCGCCTTTGTGGTCGCCGGCTTCAGTCTTATTGGCATCCCGGGAACAGTCGGCTTCATCAGCAAGTGGTACCTGATCACCGCAGCACTCGACCACGGCTCGCTCGGCATTGCGCTGGTTGCCGTCCTAGTCATCAGCTCGCTGATGGCGGTTGTCTATATCTGGCGCATTGTTGAGGCAATCTACTTTGCCGAGCCAACGTCCGACCTGTCGGCCGTGGGCGAAGCGCCTCCTGTGATGCTCGCTGTGACCTGGGCCGCCGTGCTTGCCAACCTGTACTTCGGGCTCGCGCCGGACGTGCCGGTAACGCTCGCGACATCCGCTGCCGAAACGTTGCTGGAGCACCTGCCATGAGTGGCAGCAACCTGATATTGCTCGCGCTGGTATTGCCTCTTGTTGGCGCCGTCGGCATCGCGGCTGCCAGCCGCATCGGCGCGAATGCCCGCGAAACCGTCACGCTGGTGACCGCCGGAGCGCTCGCATCGACCGTGTGGTGCCTGGC
>JBATHK010000057.1:0-47104 GCA_049666725.1 Woeseiaceae bacterium | reverse complement strand
GTCGTGCGTGCCGGTATAGCAGACGCTGTTCGGCCCCACGTCCGCCAGCTCGAAATCCGGGTCGCACACGTCGAACTGCAGCACGCGCATGCCCGGAATGTGGTGCCGGTCGCGCAAGGCTTCCACTGCCGGTGTAATGACGCCGAGATCCTCGGCCACGATCGGCAATACACCGAGCGCTGCTTTCATTGCCTCAAAAATCGCATCGCCGGGACCGGCTTCCCAGGCGCCGACGCGTGCCGTGGCGGAGTTCGCGGGAATCGACCAGTAGGCCTCGAACCCCCGGAAATGGTCAATTCGGACTATATCAGCAAGTTTTGCCGAGGCTCTCAGGCGATCGACCCACCATCGGTAGCCATTGGCCGCATGTTTGCTCCAGTCGTAGAGCGGGTTGCCCCAGAGCTGCCCGTCTTCGCTGAAGTAGTCGGGGGGGACGCCTGCGACGTTGTCGGGATGGCCATCATTATCGAGACGCAGGATGTCGCGGCTGGTCCAGGCATCCGAGCTGTCCAGCGCGATGTAGATCGGCATGTCGCCAAACAGCGTTATGCCGCCGGCGTTTGCGTAATCGCGGAAACGCTGCCACTGGTCGTGAAAAAAGAACTGGATGACCTTGATGGCCTCGATTTGCGAAACTTGATCGATCTCGAGCTTGTGCAGCGCCTGCTTGTCGCGGCGCACGTATGCGGGTGCCCATTCGGGCCAGGGCCGCTCACCGTGTCGCGTCTTGAGTATGCGAAACAGCGCATAGTCATGCAGCCAGGCGGAGTCATTTGCCGCAATGAACGCGGCGCACCGGGCCTGAATTTCATTGCTGGCTTTGTATGGGAACCTCTGCGCCGCGATGTCGAGCAGCCGGTTTTTCGCCGGAATGAGCGCGCCATAGTCGACGAAGCCGGCTGGCAGCGCGCTCAGTTCTTCGACTTCATGTTCGGCAAGCAAACCCGTTTCGACCAGGTCGCCGATACTGATGAGCATCTCGTTGCCGGCGAACGTTGACAGAGGCTGGTACGGAGAGTCGCCGTAAGCGGTTGGTCCGGTTGGCAAAAACTGCCAGACACTGAGCTGCATGTCGCGCATTTTATCAACGAAGGCCCGGGCTTCAGGTCCGATCTCGCCAATGCCATAGGGGCCTGGCAAGGAGGCGATATGCAGGCAAACGCCTGCGTGCCTGCCAGCGGGCAGGGTATTCAGCTCCGGAGTACTTGTCATCGGCAATGTTTGAGAACGCATCTTATTTAGATGAGAAACTAATCAGCTCGGATGCTCACCGCAACTGAATGCAAACGTATTCAGGTAATGAATACGTTTGCATTCAGTTGCCCCGTTTTCGCATGGTTCATAAGATGGCGGACATTGCATTTATCAACAAAAGACCTTGCAGGGGAAACCAAATGGTCAAGAAGTGTCGCCAGAGCGCAAAATCTATTTTCGATGAAACTAATACCCTGTCTTTAAATATTCGACGCATCGCCTTGTCGCTGGTTGTTGCAATTGCGGCAGTCAGCGCCGGGACGGCCAATGCTCAATCGCAACCGCAGAATGACGATTCGGGAGTGATCGAGGAAATCATCACGACGGGAATACGCGGCAGTATTCAGCGCGCCATTGACCTCAAGCAGAGTTCCGACAGCATCGTCGAGGCGGTTTCGGCCGAAGATCTCGGTAGGCTACCCGACACCAGTATCGCCGACGCTATTTCGCGTCTGCCCGGTTTGACCTCGCAGCGTGCTGAAGGTCGTGCCTCGGCCATCAGCTTGCGCGGAACGGATCCGGGCTTTACGACGGCGCTGCTGAACGGTCGTGAGCAGGTCAGCACCGGCGACAACCGCAGCGTCGAATTCGACCAGTATCCGTCGGAGCTGCTGAGCTCGGTGCTCGTGTACAAGACGCCAGATTCCAGCCTGGTTGGTCAGGGCCTGGCGGGTACAATTGATTTGCGCACGGTGCGCCCACTTGATTACGGCAATAGGGCCTTCGCCGTGAATATCCGCGGCGAGATGAACGATAACGACGACCTGGGCGCCGGCTCAGACGAAATGGGCTCGCGCATCAGTTTCTCCTACATCGATCAGTTCAACGACGGTAAGGTCGGTCTGGCGATTGGCTACGCCCGTCTCGACGCGCCGCTTGCTACGCAGGGCTTTGGTACCTACGAGCCCTGGGGTGCGGTGAATAAGAGCAATCCCGACTGGAATGCCGATGTGCCCGACGGAACGCTAACCACCAATGGCATGAAAGTGCGTGCCGACCTGGGCTCAACGGAGCGTAACGGCTTTATGGCCGCGCTGCAGTTCGCGCCCAACGACAACTACACCGGCATCATCGACCTGTACTACTCGACGATGGACCAAACCAACAATGCGCGTAGCCTCGAAGTTAACCTGGGCGACTATCCTGCCGTGTGCTGTGATGGACCCTGGCCTCCGGGTACACAGTTTGGTTACAGCAATGTGACCGTCCAGAACGGTGTCGCCGTTGCCGGTGATGTGCTGAATGTCGTACCGCTGGCGCGTAACTTCCTGTTCCTGACCGATGACGAGGTCTTCTCCACGGGCTTCAATAACGAGTTCTTTCTCAACGACGAGTGGACCCTGATTGCCGACCTGAGCTACTCGAAGGCAACGCGCGAGCAGGATCAGTTCGAGACGCAGGCCCAGTACGTACCGCTCAGTGATCCGCTTCTGCCTGCCAACCAGTACGATACGGCGACATTCCAGCTTAACGGCACCTCCGGCATGCCCACCTTGTCCTTCGCACGGGATTACACCGATGCGGACTTGGTGCAGGTTGGCCCGACGATCTACGGCGCCGGATACACGAAGGCTCCGGAAGTCGAAGACGAGATTACGTCCTTCCGTGTCGACTTTGTACGGGCGGCTGAATGGGGCTGGTTCGACGAGATGTCCGTCGGCTTCAACTACACGGAACGCACCAAGGACAAGATCTCACCGGAAAGCGGCCTCGGTACAGCCAACGGCGGCTACAACCGCGTTGACGATCGTTTCCTGCTCAGCCCGATGAACCTCAACTACGCGGGTGTCGGTCAGGCTCTCGCCTGGGACGTTCAGGGCGTTCTGAACGAGTACTTCAACCCGATCGTCTACGGTGACCCGACCACACTGCCATATCTAGCCGGCAAATACTGGGACGTGCAGGAAGACGTCTGGACCGTGTCGCTGCGTGGCAGCCTGTACCACCCAATTTCCAGCGATGTGACCTTGCTGGGTAACGTTGGCGTGCAGGTCGTGGGCACCGATCAAAGCTCGAGCTCGTTCTTCGTCACGCGAGCCTTTACGCCAGACCAGGTCGTATCGCGGGTTTCCGACGGCAAGTCCTATGAGCACGTGTTGCCGCAGATCAACCTGGTGTTCGCCATGGGCGATACGCAGGCGGTACGCTTTGGCCTGGCCAAGGAAATCGCCCGCGCCCGCATGGATCAGCTGAAGGCTACGGAAGAAAGTGGATACAATTTTTTCACTGGTGAACCCGGTGGCAGCGGTGGTAACCCATTGCTTGATCCGTGGGAAGCCTGGGCTCTCGACATCGCGTACGAGCGTTACTTTGGTGAAGGCGAGGGCTACCTGGCCATCGCAGGCTTCTACAAAGATCTGGACACCTACATCTACGACCAGACCGTATCTTATGACTTCACAACGTTGCTGGAAAACACGCCCCTGAGTTTCTTCCAGCCTGGCGTGACACCACTAACCACCGGTGACTTTACTCGTCCCGTCAACGGTAGCGGCGGCTACGTGCAGGGCCTGGAGCTTTCGGCATCAGTGCCGTTCAACATGTTCTCCGAGAACCTCGACGGCTTCGGTGCGCAATTCAGCTACTCCTACACGGACAGCGATATTTCGATCCAAGGATCAGTCAGCTCCGTATCGATCGACAACATTTCGCTGCCCGGCCTGTCGGAAGACGTCTGGAACCTGACGCTTTACTACGAGAATTACGGCTTTGCAGCCCGGATCAATACGCGGTACCGGTCTGAGTACCTCGGTGAGGTCACCAACTTCGCCAACGATCGCGGCTTCCGCTTCGTCGATTCGGACCAGATCACCGATGCGCAGTTCAGCTACAGCTTCGACGGCGAGCGCCTGGATGGTCTGCAGGTGCTGTTCCAGATCAACAACCTGACGAACGAGCCGTACATCGCCTACTCGCAAGAAAAGACGAGAGTTCTGGACTACCAGGAGTACGGCACGCAGTACCTGCTGGGGCTGAACTACCGCTTCTGAGCGCCGTGATGTCTTAGGGCGTCAGCAGACCGATTAAGCCCCCGTGAGCATATTGCTTACGGGGGTTCTTTTTGCTCCGATACAGCGGTTCCGTCGCATCACCTATTGTTCGTGGTATGCAGCGCCGACCTTTAGCACTGCGGAACCCAGTGGTTCTAGCGTGATGCGTAGCCTGCCTCGTCCCTTGTCGACAATTAACTGTGCGTGATTGCGCCGGTAGAGCTGCTCTTCGAGCATGTAGCGACCGTCGACTACGTGCCATGCCGCGATGATATCGGCCGGAATACGTACTTCGAGATCGTGACTCGACTGCGCGTCGAAGTTGCCGATCACGACGAGTTGTTGGTCGTCGCGCCAACGCACGAAAGAGAACACTTTGTCGTTGTATGCGTCGTTGTCTTCTGCCCGGTTGAAGCTGTGGATCTCGGCGTAATCGCCGGTTAGTGCCGGGTTGGATGCACTAAACGACATCAAGCGACGATAGAAATCCCGCAGGTCTTTTTCGTCGGCGCTCAAGCCGCCGCCGTCGAACGCGCCGTCGTTCATCCAGCGCTGATGCGACGGCACACCCCAGTAGTCGAATATTGTCGTGCGAGTCGGGTCGCCGAAACCCGCTTCGCCGTCACCGGGCTCGCCGACATCCTGCGCGAAGTACAGCATCGTTGGCGAGCGGCTAATTAGCGCCGATGCAACCATCGCCGGCTTGCCTCTGCTTGCATCGCCGGCAAAGTCCGGACTCGCGATGCGTTGCTCGTCGTGGTTTTCCAGGAAATGCATCATGTGTTCCTCGATATCGAGAATCTCTGCGTGCACGGGCGCCAATGTATCGGTGGATGCCTTACCCTGCATGATTGGTTTCAGCGTGTCGTAAAAGCCGACCTTGTCATAAAGGTAGTCCATACGGCCGAGCTGAAGGTAGTCGCGGTACAGCGGTGGTGTGTACACCTCAGCGAGCAGGAATGCGCCCTTGTTCTTCAACTTGATCGACGAGTTCAGGAAACTCCAGAATTCGACGGGCACCATTTCAGCCATGTCATAGCGAAATCCATCGACGCCCTTGTCCAGCCAGTACATAACAATCTGACGAAACTTGATCCAGCTGTCCGGCACGTCTTTGCTCGCCCAGTACTCGGCGTGCTGTTCGTTGGACCAGTCGCGTGCATCATCAGGCAGTTGTTCAAACGAATAGCTGCCGTCCGGCCGCACACCATAGTTGACCTTGACGGTCTCAAACCAGTCGTCGTAACGCGGCTGCGACGCGCGCGAGCCGTTGCCGGTCCACTTCGCCGGCGACTCTGCGAATTCACCGTCGGCCAATGGGTGCGGGTCTCCACCGAGTGGTCTGTAGTTGTCCGGCCAGGCGGGAACCTGAAAGTTATGGCCCGGCACGTAATAGAAATTGTTATCGCGCGCCCATTCGACCGATGGGTCATCGCTCGCACCGAAGTCTTCGACGCCAGCCGGCCGACTTATTGATTTGTAGCCACGCGCGAGATGATTGGGTACGACATCAATGATCACCTTCATGCCGTGGGCATGAGTACGCTCAATAAGCGACTCGAGCTCGGCGAGACGCTTTGCCGGGTCATCTGCAAGGTCCGGGTTAACGTTGTAGTAGTCTTTGACGGCATACGGCGACCCGGCCCGGCCCTTTACGACATCCGGGTCATCGGCGCTGATGCCATATCTAGAATAATCACGAATGACCGCGTGGTGAAGCACGCCGGTGTACCAGATATGTGTGACGCCCAGCTCGCGGATGCCTGCGAGTGCCGTATCGTCGAAATCATTGAACTTGCCGACGCCGTTTTCCTCGATCGTGCCCCACGGTTTATTCGTCGTTTTCTTGTTGCCGAACAAGCGAGTGAACACTTGGTACACGACCGGTTTCCCAGTCATGACTGTTTCCTTCGCGTCATTTAACTGAACTGTCACGTTGGGCTGATCCCAACTGAAGCGCACACTCAGCGTTTTCGCGTTGTCATCAACGGTTGCACCAGCTCCATCGCGTGGCATGCGTTTTGAAACAGGAATATCCGAACCGTTGACATTGACCGACCGCGCACCGGCCTGCCAATTATGGACGATTATTGTGACGTCACGCCGTTCAGGCATGCCTTCATACTCACCGCCCTGACGCTGCAGCGAAAACACCAATGATTCGCCAACGTGCCTGACGGAAAAGTTTAGCAATTCGTAATCGCCATCTTCGAGACTCGTGCGACTATTGCCGTCATCCTCATACATTTGACCGCTGGCTTCGCCTACTGACGCGTCCGCGTAGTAGTGCAGCGTTAGTCGTTCACTGGAATAATCGCGTGTGGTCTGAATATCGGGTGTCATCGGGACAAAAGACCCTGCGCGAACCAGCACCGGGATTGTCTCGAGCGTCACGGGAATACTTACATTTTGTGCACCGTCATAGCGCGTGTCGTTCCAGAAATCGAACCAGGCGCCGGCAGGGAGGGCAACGTCCACAGATTTGACGCCGGGATCCAGCACGGGGGCGACCAGGAACGCATCGCCCCAGAGATAGGCGTCTTTATCGTTGATCAATTCCAAGTCGTTTTCATCTTCGAAAAACAGCGGTCGCATCAGCGGCATGCCCGACGTGCTGTTCTCGAAAGCCAGGGTGTAGTTGTACGGCAGTAAGCGATAGCGCAGTTTGATGTAGTTGCGAACGATGTTGCGCGTCTCGCGATCGTGAAACACGGGCTCTGCCGGGATATGTTCCTGTGCGTGCGGACGGTAGACAGGCTGGAAGACGCCGTATTGCAGCCAGCGAATGTAGAGCTCCTTATCGAATTTCTCGCCGCCGGCGAAACCGCCAAGGTCTGAATGGGTATAAGCGAGGCCGAACATGCTCATCTGCAGGCTCAGTTCAATCTGTGGCTTGAGGCCACCCCAGCTGCGATTGACGTCGCCGGTCCACGGCACCATGCCGTAGCGCTGCGAACCCGCGAACCCTGAACGCATCAGGATCAGCGCGCGCATGTCCGGGTACTTCTCGACCTGGCGCTCGTAGATCATCTGCGCCCAGGCGTGGCCGTAGGCGTTGTGAATTTCGTCGCCGGTTGCTTGAATTCCGGCGTCGCTCAACCAGTGCAGCGCGTCGCCAGGATGTACTTCGGGCTCGCCGAGGTCTCCCCAGGTTGCTGCGTTTCCCTGCTCGAATAGCATTTCATAGGGTTCCCAGAACCACTTCCGTGCGGTTTCGTCGAACACATCGACGAGTCCGGTATTGCCGAAATAGAAGTCGAAGCGCCGCGCCTCGCCGGTCGGCGTTCTCGCAAGGGCGCCGTGGTCCACGGCGCTTCGCCACTTATCGGACGTGCTGAGTATGAAGGGCTCGGTAATCACAATCGTCTTCACGCCCTCGTCAGCAAAGTCGCTGATCATATCCTCGGCTGTCGGCCAGGCGTTTCGATCCCAGTCCAACTTGCCCATGTGGCCCTTGATGTCGCGACCAAACCAATAGATGTCGAGAATGATGGCGTCGAGTGGAATCTTGTGGCGCTTGAACTTCTTCACGACACTACGTGTTTCTTTCTCGGTGTGATAACCGAATCGCGATGCGTAGTTGCCGAAAGCCCAGCGCGGCGGCAGCGGCTGTTTGCCGGTCACGTCCGTGTAGTTTTCGATGAGCTTCGGGTAGCTGTCGCCGGCGATAACGATATAGGCAGTCCGACCGCCGACGGCCTCGAATTTCAGGACGTTGCTTTTGGTGCTGCCGATGTCGAGCCAGCCGCTCGCGGAGTTGTCGAACACGATGATGTATTTGTCCGACGACATCACAGCCGGCACGCTGTAGTACATCTGATCGGCCTCGGTTTCGTACCCATAGGAGGCCTTGTTGTAAAGCGGCATGCGCTTGCCGCGTCGGTCCATGCCCATGACGCGCTGGCCCCCGCCCAGGATCTTCTCGCCGTCGTCGAGCCGAAAACGAAAACCACGAAAAGTGTCATAAGCGAAATAGCCGTGTTCCTCTGACACGAGCGATTTGCCATCTCGCATGAAGCTTACTTTCACGGGCGACTTGTCGACGACGGCAGTCAGTCCGTCAATCATGAATGTCAGCGCGGCATCCGATTCACTGACGGCGCTCATTACCTTGGTCGTACGTGTCGGATCTATCGCGAATGAGGGCAGCTGCTTTATGCCATTTTCACGGTAGTGCACTTCAAAAGCGGCGTCATCGACCGGGCTGATCGTAAGTTGGCCCAGATCGCTGACGACGACGAGTGACTGGCCGTCGAGCGCGTGGCTCTGATATTGCCCGAAGTCGGCAGAGGCACAACTTGACGCAAGCAATGTGGCGACAATCAGGAATTTTTGCATCAATGCGCGCTCCCGTTATTGGGTGACTTCGAGCAACAGGACCGAGCGCGGCGGCAGATCCAGCGTGTTGCCAATGTTGTAGGATTGGCCCGTGACGACGTCGACAGCAGTGCTGGCATCGCCGAGGCGCTCGGCGAATCGAGCCGTTTGAAGGCTAGCGGCTTCATCACCACGGTTGAAAACCACCATAACCGTGTCGGTTTCATCGTAGCGAAAATACGCATAGACATCCTCGATCGGTGTGAACTGCATCAGCCTACCGGAATGGATGACCGTCTTGTCCTTGCGCCACCTCAGTAGCTTTCGCAGGAATTGCTGCGCGTCGCGTTCGGCATCGCTCAAGCCCTCGCCCGAAAACGCATTCTTGTCGCTATCTTCCCAGCCGCCCGGAAACTCCTCGCGAATCGCGCCGTGACTGTCGGTACCAGGATGCGACATCAGCACTTCCGTACCGTAATACAGCGCCGGAATTCCGCGCATGGTCAGGTAATAAATCATCGCCATTCGATACAGGTCGTAGTCCTCGTCGAGCTGAGTATAGATGCGGCTCATGTCGTGATTATCGGGAAATATGACGAGATTGTTGGGGTCCGGATACAGGAAGTCGTTGCCTAGCATTTCGTATGCCGAGGTCCACGGGCTATCCCAAGCGGGCACGTCCTCGGTCAGCGATTTTTTGAATGCCATCTGCAGCGGGAAGTCGAGCATGCTGGGCATATACGAGGTGTAGCCGTCGTGATTGTCCTTGCCGCGCTGCCAGTAGGAGACGATCGCCGGATTTCCAGTCCAATCTTCACCCGTGAGGTTCAGGCTGGGATACTCTTCCGTGACGCGTCGACTCCAATCAGTCATGAAGTGTTTGTCGGGATAGGGGTGTGTATCCATGCGAATACCGGCAAGGCCGAGGTACTCGACCCACCAGAGCGTATTCTGAATGAGGTAGTCAGCAAGCAGCGGGTTGCGTTGGTTCAGGTCCGGCATCCTCCTTGAAAACCATCCATTTGCATGGGCTCGACGGTCAAACAGAGATGCGTAGGGGTCCTGGTTCGTGGTCCTGGCGTGGCTAGTGATCGCGCGCTCTTGCGGAGAGTTCAACCAGTCTTGTGTTGGCAGGTCCTGCATCCACCAGTGTCCGCTGCCAATATGATTGACAACGATGTCCATGACCAGGTCGAGGCCCATCGAACGCATCCGTTGTGCTAACGCAAGGTATTGCTCGTTACTGCCATAACGTGGGTCGACCTTGTAAAGGTCGGTCATCGCGTAGCCGTGATAAGACGATTCAGGCATTGCATTCTCAAGGATCGGATTTAGCCATATCGCTGTGAATCCCATGTCCCTGATGTAGTCCAGACTCTGGCTGATGCCTGCCAGGTCGCCGCCGTGACGGCCATACTCGTCGCCACGATCGAGCTTGTCCTGGTATGCGGCCAGCGAATCTTTTGACGGGTCACCATTGACGAACCTGTCCGGCGTAATCAGGTAGATCACATCGGCGCTCGAGAATCCGATCGCATGTGCAGCGCCTGAATTTTTTTCGCGCAATTCATAGGGATGGGGCACGCTGACGCCTTCCTTCTCGAACACAATGTCGAAGGTGCCAGGCTTCGCGGTATTACCGATATCGAGGTACACAAACAGGTAGTTCGGGCTGTCGCCGCGCTCCACGCGAGCGACGTCGATGCCCGGATAGTCGACAGACGGAGTCAGTTTACTGACGTCCTCCCCGTAAACGAGCAGCTGCAGCTCGGTGTTTTTGAAGCCCTGCCACCAGAAAGGTGGTTCCACCCGTTCGATTTCGTTGGTGCTGGCTGTAGCGGCTGAATCGGCAATGCCCAGGAGCAAGCAACAGCTGGCCGCGATAAAAGCAAGTCGTGTCATGTCGCCCCTTTAATTATTCCTGTAAATATAGTCATTTAGCGGGTTTTGCGGCGATGAATACGTTTGCAAACAGACCTTGTGAAAACACCGAATTGGTACAATATCGCCAATGCCCAATAACAACTAGAAAGGCAACAGAATAATGGAAAAAAAGCCAAATTTGAGTTTCTGGCAGATCTGGAACATGTGTTTCGGATTCCTTGGCATTCAATTCGGCTTTGCGTTGCAGAATGCGAACGTCAGCCGAATCTTTCAGACATTGGGCGCCGAGATAGACGACATACCCATACTCTGGGTGGCCGCCCCGTTAACCGGCTTGATCGTACAGCCAATTGTCGGATACATGAGTGACCGAACCTGGAACCGTCTCGGCCGTCGTCGCCCGTATTTCCTGATTGGCGCGATACTCGCGTCGCTTGCGTTGTTTGTCATGCCGAATTCGCCCGCACTCTGGGTTGCGGCGGGCATGCTGTGGATTATGGACGCGAGCATCAATATCTCGATGGAACCGTTCCGCGCTTTCGTCGGTGACATGTTGCCCGAGAAGCAACGCACCGGCGGATTTGCCATGCAGACATTCTTTATCGGCATCGGTGCCATCGTTGCATCGGCATTGCCCTGGATGATGACGAACTGGTTCGATATCAGCAATATCGCGGCGCCAGGCGTAGTACCGGATTCCGTAAAGCTGTCGTTCTACTTCGGTGGCGCGGTGTTCTTCCTGGCTGTTCTCTGGACGGTGTTACGCACCAAGGAGTATTCCCCCGAAGAACTGAAGGCGTTCGACGCGGCGCGTCCGCGGGAACACGTCGCCGACGCTACGGCGCTGCGCACGGCAAGTAAGTACCGCAATGGCGGGATCGTCTGGGCGGTGATAGGCATTGCAGGATGGGCGTGGATCACGACGAAGGGGCTGGACAAGCAGCTCTATGTTCTTGCTGGTGGTTTCACCGTATTTGGTGTGCTGCAGGTCATCACCAGCGTCTTGCAGAACGGCGGCCACACCAAGAACGGCATGTACGAGATCATGCATGACCTGTTTCACATGCCGAAGGTCATGCGGCAACTTGCGGTCGTGCAGTTCTTCTCCTGGTTTGCATTGTTCGCGATGTGGATCTACGGCACCGCCGCCGTAACGAGCCATCATTTTGGCACGACCGACGTGACCTCGGCCGCCTATAACAATGGGGCCGATTGGAATGGCGTCCTGTTCGCCGCATACAATGGATTCGCGGCACTGGCGGCAATCTCGATACCGTTCCTTGCTAACCGGCTCGGTTGTCGGCTGACTCACCTGGTCAATCTGTCGCTTGGCGGCATTGGGCTGATCAGCTTTTATTTCATCAAAGACCCACAGATGCTGATTGTTCCGATGATTGGTGTCGGTATCGCCTGGGCATCGATTCTGTCCCTCCCGTATGCGCTGTTATCCAGTAACCTGCCATCGCACAAGATGGGAATCTACATGGGGATTTTCAACTTTTTCATCGTGATACCGCAACTTGTCGCGGCCAGCGTACTCGGACTAATCCTGCGGGAATTCTTCGAACTGCAGACGATTTTTGGTCTCATTATCGGTGGCATTCTGATGATTGTTGCGGGCGCCGCGACTTTGCTGGTGGATAAGGAAGCCGAGCCGCAATGAATTCGAAAAGCGTCTATCTGACGATCGCCGTCGCGCTATCACTTGGTGGCTGTGTCACGGTCGACCCCGTCCCGGCTGACCGGCCTCCACCCGACTACTACGGAACGCTTGAACCATTTGCGTCAGAGGCTGTGTACTTTATTGTCACCGATAGATTTGTCGACGGTGACCCTGGCAATAATTTTCCCGATCAGGGCGGTGTTGAACTCGGCACCTTTGACCGACCGATTCGCCTCACAGATCGACAGCCCGGCAATATTGGCTACCTGGGCGGAGATTTTCAGGGCGTACTTGACAACGCTGATTACATCGCCGATATGGGATTCACCGCGGTCTGGTTGACGCCGATCGTCGATAATCCGGATGAAGCATTCACGGGCGGTAAAGCGCCGGGTGAGGGCGGCTCGAACGACTATGGCAAGACTGGCTACCACGGCTATTGGGGAGTCAATTTTTTCGAATTGGACGAGCACCTGCCATCGGCGAATCTCGACTATGCGGATCTCACGCAGCGTCTATTCGATGAGCACGGCATAAAGACGGTGCTCGATATCGTCTGTAATCACGGCTCGCCGTCGTTTTCGATGGCGTATGACCAGCCGAAGTACGGCGAAATTTACGGCGCCGACGGCGAGTTGCTCGCGGATCATGGCAACCGGCATCCGAGCACACTGGATGACGACAATCCACTGCACGCGTTCTACCGCCGCGAACCTGATCTGGCCGAATTGTCAGACATGGACTACGACAACCCCGACGTTCTCGATTATTTCGTGGCCGCCCATTCGCAATGGATCGATCAGGGCGCGTCGGCTATCCGTATCGATACTATCAAGCACATGCCGCATGCTTTCTGGAAAGCGTTTTCGGATCGAATTCGGGAACAACGCCCGGATCTTTTCATGTTTGCCGAGGCCTGGTCCTACGACCCGGAATTCTTGGCCGAGTATACCTATCCGGAGAACGGCGGCATCAGCGTTCTGGACTTTCCGGGGCGTGAGGCGATGGTCGGCGTGTTCGGCAAGCATGATGGTTCCTACAATAATCTCCTCGACTATCTTCATCTCGATAGCGGGGTCTATCAGAATCCGTACGAGCTAATGACCTTTTACGATAACCACGACATGTCGCGGATCGATGCAGACGAGAACGGCTTCATCGATGTCAACAACTGGCTTTTTACCAGCCGCGGGATTCCGGTCGTGTATTACGGTTCTGAGATCGGTTTCCGGGCGGGCACGGAGCAGCACGCCGGTAATCGCGACTACTTTGGCCAGGAAAACATTGCACTCGCTAAATCTCACCCGATTCGGGCTGCCCTTGCTCGGGTCGCCAAGATTCGAAAAGGCTCAGTCGCGCTGCAGCGCGGACTGCAGGTGAACCTTGCCTTTAATGAGGATACCGCCGCATTCTTGCGGGTGTATCAGAAGGATGGTGTACGCGAGACGGCACTGGTCTTGCTCAACAAGTCCGATGACGTTGCGGAAATTGAGGTCGGCGGGTGGCTGTTTCCGGGACGATGGCAAAGCGCGGAAAAAGGCGATTGGATGGAGGTTGTCGCGGCGGGCTCACCAGCGCAAATAATGGTGCCAGCGCATGGCGTTAGCGTTTATGTGACGCATGCGGCGATTGCTGGCGAAAAACTAAAGTCCGAACTAAAACAGCTTCAGGCGAAAGCGACGCGTTAACGTATTGTTGCGCCGCAGGACTCCCGCACAATCAGTTTTGGTGCCATGAATTTCGATGTTATGGGCTTGCCCTGAATAAGGTTGACAATGCCTTCGACGAGACCATCGCCCGCCATTCGGGCGTTTTGCTGCACGGTAGTGAGTCCAGGCGTCACGTATTCTGCGAGCGGCATGTCGTCGAAGCCAACAACGCTCACGTCGTCCGGAACGTTCAGGCCGACTTCATGCAATGCGCGCATCGCGCCGATCGCGATCAGATCCGTAACCGCAAATATCGCGTCAAACGATTCACCCTTGTCAAGAAGGCGCCGGACGGCGTTATAGCCTTGAATCTCCGAATTGTCGGCAGGCTGCCGTAATCTGTCGTCACACTTCGTTCCCGCCTCGCGCAGTGCCTTCGCGTAACCCGCATAACGCGCCGCGTGTTCAGGGCTGCGCCGGGTCCTGTGGCCAAAGTACGCCACGCGCTTTCGGCCAAGATCGATGAGATGCCGGGTAGCCTGGTAGCCACCGAGCTCGTTATCACAGCCGAAAGAGTGGCCGGGCAGGTCTTTCACGGGGGGGCCCCAAATGATGAAACGAGTATTTGCGGCTATCAGTGCGGCGAGTTTCTCGCCATATTCGGCGTAGTCGCCATAACCGAGCAGGATTAGTCCGTCTGCACGATGACTCGCCTGGTATTCGACGTGCCAGTCGTCGGTTAACTGCTGCAGGGAAACGAGGACGTCATAGCCTAGCCTCGCCGCCGATCGCGTGATGTTGTCGAGCATCGAGAGGAAAAACAGGTTCATTCTCGCATGAGTTTCGTCCTTGATATCGGTGTCGTCGAATATCAATAAGGCGATCGTATTGCTTTGATGCGTGCGCAGTCCGGCCGCGTTGCGGTTCACGAAATAATTCAGATCGCGGGCTATCTGCTGAATTCGTGTACGAGTTTCTTCGCGCACAAGCGGCGAGTTGCGCAGGGCCCGAGAGACCGTTGCCTGGGAAACACCGGCAAGGTCGGCAATGTCGCGCGATGTAGGATTTTCGACTTTCATCGTGTCGATTCGAGTAAACGCCCCCCGTTACCAGTCCTCTTGTACCATATACCACTGGCGACTGAATCACGGGAAACCGAAATGGAATATCATGACCACCGTGTTATTTCGAAAAACGCACCGCCAGGCGAGGGTGGAGGCAATCGCACAAGCTGCTGATAAATCAGGAAAACTCGATATTCAGGGCGTCCTTGCTACGACGTAGATTGTCGCTGGCAATTTCGCCTTGCGCGAGTGCCAATGCAACATGAATCGCATCGAGCAGCGCGAGTTGTGCCAGCCTCGAGCTCATTGGCGTATACACACTCGTATCTTCAATCAACGCGCAGGGGAACAACAGGCTGGCTTCACGAGCGACATCGGAGTCCGGGTTGGTCAATGCAATGACGGTCGCGCCGCGGTCTTTTGCAAGCTTCGCCGCCCGCGCGAAGTCCTGCCAGCGCCCGGTATGGGATAGCAGTACAAGCACGTCGTCGGGCTGCGTGATGGCGGCAAACTGCAGGATCATCGGTATGTCGTTCAGAGACGAGCACGGTATGCCCAGTCGAAAGAACTTGTGACAGGCGTCGCTGGCGACGTGGCCCGACGCGCCAAGCCCGGCGAACGCAATTTGCCGCGCCGACTTCATGGCGACCACGGTCTCATCGATAGGCATCGAGGAAAGCTGCGAGCGCATTTCGATGAGTGATTGAATGGAGGCGTCCATGACTTTGATAACGGCGTCCGAGGCCGAATCGTCGGGGCTGACGTCGCGGTGCACGTATGTAGCGGGGCTGCTCAGCGCCTCGGTCAGGCGAATCGCGAGTTCGCGAAAGCCGCCCAGCCCGACGTGGCGACAAAAGCGCACCACGGTGGGTTCGCTTGTCTGGCACTCTCTGGCCAGCCGCGCAAGAGTTATGTGGGCAGCCTCCTTCGGGTGCTCGACGATCCACTGGCCCACGCGTCGCTCGGACGGGCTTAGACGGGGCAATGCCTTGGTTATAGTGGCCAGCATGTAGTAAAATTACACGAAGATTTGCGTGAAAACACCAAAAATTGCGTACAAAGAGCAAAAAAGTAGTAAACTTTCAGTAATTCCCAGAGGAAGTCTGATGGCTCAGCTCATCCCGGTCGACACTTTTGACCTGATAATTTTCGGCGGTACCGGTGACCTGGCGATGCGTAAGCTGTTGCCGGCGCTGTATCACCGTGACCGTGACGGTCAGGTAACCGCCGACAGCCGCATTATTGCCGCCAGCCGTGGTGCGCTGACGCGGGACAAATACTTGGCAATGGTCGAAAAGTCGCTGAAGGAAGGCCTCCCCAAGGGGGAGTTCGATGCGGCGCATTGGAAGTCCTTCAAACGGCGAATTCACTATGTGCAGGCTGACGCGCTCGCGCACGAGAGTTGGGGTCGATTGAGCAAGCTGTTGGCCGCGCACGAAGACCGTGTTCGCGTGGCCTACCTCGCGACCGCGCCGAGTTTGTTTGGCCCGATCGCAGCTGGTTTGAAAACGAATGGCTTGATCACACAAAACAGCCGTATCGTTCTCGAGAAGCCGGTGGGCCGCGACTATGCATCGGCGTGCGAAATCAATGACGCCGTCGGCGAATGTTTTGCAGAGAACCAGATTTATCGCATCGATCATTACCTCGGCAAAGAGACGGTACAGAACCTGCTCGCCCTGCGCTTTGCGAATTCCCTTTTCGAGCCGCTGTGGCGCCGAGGTGCCATCGACCATGTGCAGATAACCGTCGCCGAAGATCTCGGCGTCGGTGGCCGCGTCGAATTCTATGACCGCGTCGGCGCGCTGCGGGACATGGTGCAAAACCATATCCTGCAACTCGTTTGTCTGTTTGCGATGGAGCCGCCGTCCAGCCTTCATCACGACGCTGTTCGTGACGAAAAAATCAAGGTGCTGCGCGCGCTCAAACCGATGTCGGCTGATGAAGTGCGCGCTAATTCCGTGCGCGGTCAATACACCGCCGGCGCGATCAGCAGCAACACCGTGCCAGGATACATCGAAGAACTCGGCGGCGATTCCAGTACGACCGAGACCTTCGTTGCACTGAAGCTCGAGATCGAGAACTGGCGGTGGTCAAACGTGCCGTTTTATCTGCGCACCGGAAAACGACTCAGCGGAAAGCACTCCGAAATCGTCGTGCAGTTTCAGGACGTGCCGCACTCGATATTTCCGGAACAGAAGTACAACGTATCTCCAAACCTTCTGCGAATCCGCCTGCAGCCCGACGAAGGCGTGCAGTTATCGGTCATGGCGAAAGAGCCCGGTCCCGGTGGTTTCAACCTGCGCCCAGTTGCACTGGACCTGAGTTTCGCCGAGACCTTCGGTGTTGGTTATCCCGATGCCTATGAGCGCCTCCTGATGGAGGTGTTGCGCGGCAACCCGGCGCTGTTCATGCGCCGCGATGAAGTTGAAGCCGCATGGAACTGGATCGACGGCATCATCGAAGGCTGGGCGACGTCAAAACAGAAGGTCGAATCGTATGTTGCCGGGTCCTGGGGCCCGCCGGCATCTTCCCTGTTGCTCGATCGTGATGATCGTGCCTGGTACTCGGACGACAAGACATGACCGAACATTATTATGAAACGCGGCTCGAGGCTTCGACAGCCGCGGCCAATCGCATGGCCGAGCTGGTGGCGAACAGGCTGGATAACAATGGTGACGCCTCGATCATTGTCAGCGGTGGAACCTCGCCGCAGCAATGCATGGCTGCTCTTGCGAAAGCGCCCCTGGACTGGCCGCGCGTGCAGGTTTTTCTCAGCGATGAGCGCTGGGTTCCTCCCGACCACGGAGACAGCAACGAAAAACTGGTGCGCGAAACATTGCTCGTCGGCCCGGCTGCGGCCGCGCAGTTCCAGCCGGTTTACGCCGCCGGCGTGTCGCCCGAAGAACGTTGCGATGAGCTGCAGGATCCTTTGCCGGTGCTGCCCTTTTCGTGTTCGTTGATCGGCATCGGCACTGACGGACATTTCGCTTCGTTGTTTCCAGACGCCGAGCAGCTGAAAGCCGGGCTCGATGTCGAAAGTGGTCGCCTTTATTTACCGATTACGACCGCTGCGAGCCCGCATCCCCGCATCAGCATGACGCTGGCGGCAATCTCGCGCAGCGACGAGATTGCGTTGCTGTTCTTTGGTGAGGAAAAACTCGATGTTTACAAACAGTCAAAAGCATCGACAAATGGCTACCCCTTGTCGCGCCTGCTACGACAAAAGCGCGCGCCCGTGCGACTGTTCTGGGCACCGTAATGGAGGTTGAGAAGAAGTGAACCCGATCATCGAGGGCGTTACCGAGCGCATCACGAAACGCAGCGCAGAATCGCGTGGTGACTACCTCGCGCGCATGCATGCGGCGGCAAGCGATGGCCCGGTCAGGGGAGGGCTCGCCTGCAGCAATCTGGCGCATGGTTTTGCGGCCTGTGGTGCCACGGAGAAGCAGGCACTCAAGGGAGCCGTCGTGCCGAACATTGGAATCGTTACGGCTTACAACGACATGCTGAGCGCACATCAGCCCTTTGAACCCTATCCGGCGATCATTAGAAGGGCTGCCGCAGAGCGCGGCGCGGTTGCCCAGGTTGCCGGCGGCGTGCCGGCGATGTGTGACGGCGTCACGCAGGGTACCGACAGCATGGATTTGTCGCTGTTCAGCCGTGACGTCATCGCTTTGTCGACGGCAGTTGCCCTGTCGCACAATATGTTCGATGCCGTTTTGTGCCTCGGCATATGCGACAAGATCGTTCCGGGCCTCCTGATCGGCGCTCTGTCATTCGGGCATTTGCCGGTGGTGTTCGTACCGGCCGGTCCCATGGTCTCCGGGCTCGGCAATAAGGAGAAAGCTCGCATTCGCGAGGAGTACGCCGCGGGAAAAATAGGGCGCGACGAATTGCTCGAAGCGGAATCGGCGGCTTACCATGCGCCAGGCACGTGCACATTTTACGGCACGGCCAACAGCAACCAGATGCTCATGGAATTCATGGGGCTGCAGCTGCCGGGCGGATCGTTCGTCAATCCGGGAACCCGGCTGCGTGAATTGCTCACGCAAGACGCTGTCGGCACGGTACTCAAGGCGACAAATCTCGGCGACCATTACCTGCCACTGGCGGAGCTGCTCGATGAGAAGGCGATTGTCAACGGCATAGTCGGTCTGCTGGCGACCGGCGGATCGACAAATCATACGATCCATCTCATCGCCATCGCCGCCGCCGCCGGCATCCGCATCGACTGGCAGGATTTCTCGGATCTCTCCGCCACCGTGCCGCAGCTGTCGCGCGTCTATCCGAACGGTTCGGCTGACGTTAATCATTTCCACGCCGCAGGCGGCCTCGGGTTCCTGATTACCGACTTGCTGAACAACGGGCTGCTGCATGAGGACGTCAACACGATCCTCGGACCGGGACTGCGAAATTTCTGTCGCGAACCGAAGGTGAAGAACGACCAGCTGGATTGGCAGGATGTGCAAGCCGAATCGCTCGACGCCGACATACTGCGCCCCTGTTCCAGGCCGTTCAGTTCGCACGGCGGCATGCAGCTCGTAACCGGCAATCTTGGCAGGGCCGTGGTCAAGATATCGGCTGTCGACTCTGTGCATCATTCCATCACGGCGCCCGCACTTGTGTTTCAGTCGCAGCAGGCGTTTGTCGATGCGTTCAACAACGATGAACTCGAGCGCGACTTCGTTGCCGTCGTGCGCCAACAGGGGCCGCGCGCCAACGGCATGCCGGAACTGCACAAGCTGACGCCGTATCTCGGCGTGTTGCAGAACCGCGGCTTCAAAGTCGCACTATTGACGGACGGCCGCATGTCGGGCGCATCGGGCAAAGTTCTGGCAGCGATACACCTGGCGCCCGAAGCGGTTGCCGGCGGTCCGATCGCCAACATTCGCGACGGTGACATGATTCGCATCGATGCTAAAAAAGGTATTCTTGAGGTGAACGGAGATGACGACTTTTCCGCACGCCAGGTTCCGGATACAGACATTGCCGGGCAACGCGGCATGGGACGAGAACTGTTCGCGGCGTTCAGGGAACGGGCCACGGGCGCGGAACAGGGCGCCAGCCTGTTCGGAGAACGTTGAGCCTGTCAGCATGGCCTGGCCGTGCTGCTGAATCCTCCATACTGGAAACTGATGAATGAAAGACCGTTGCCTGCTAATCGGTGACATTGGCGGAACCAACGCACGGTTTGCATTGGCAACGCCGGACAGACCCGGATTTCACGACGTTCTCGAGCTTCAGTGCGCGGACTTTGCATCCGCCGATGACGCCATCAGCCATTATCTTGCAACGACGAAAGCCGGATCGCCCGATGCCGTCTGCCTTGCCGCGGCCGGTCCGATCATCAACGACACGGTCAAAATCACGAACAATCACTGGGACATCTCGGCCGCCGAAACCCGTGCCGACTTCGGCATCGAGGCCGTGTGCCTGCTCAATGACTTTACGGCGATCGCGCATTCAATTCCGCTGCTGGTCGAAAACGAGGTCCGAACCATCGGATCTCATGAACACTGGTCACTTCCGGCAGAACGTTTCGACGTCGCCATTCTCGGCCCCGGGACGGGCCTCGGAGTGGCCGGGCTCTGTCGTCGGGGAGAGGCTCTCGTAGCCATCACTGGCGAAGGCGGGCATGTCGGTTTTGCGCCTGAAAATCAGCTGCAAACAGACATGCTCAACGTGCTTCGCGGAAAATACGAGCGTGTGTCGGCCGAGCGGCTAATCGCAGGTTCCGGCCTCGGGAATATTTACGAGGCGCTCGCGGCCGTTCGCGGTGAGCCCGGCACGCGGCTGTCTGCCAAAGAAATATTCGATGCTCGCGGTGCAGATAAGCTCGCGGCCGAGGCTATCGACGTGTTTTTCGAGCTGCTGGGCCAGGTAGCGGGCGACCTGGCGCTTACGCTGGGTGCCGTAGACGGCGTTTACATCGCCGGCGGCATCGCGAAACGCTACCCTGATATTCTCGAAAAAAGCCGCTTTCGCAGCGGCTTCGAAAGCAAAGGCAGGCACCGTTCGTTCATGGAGCGCATTCCAACCCGGTTGATTACCTATGACCAGCCGGGGCTGCTTGGCGCCGCCTACTGCGTGCTCAATTTGTCCTCGTAGTTGTCGGGTCCATTCCGCGGTGTCGAAGTGACGCCGTCGGCGTGCCGCGGAAACTGATCTGCATCGATGGTCTCCTCGTAGCCGTGCCAGGCCGCGTAGCCGATGATGGGTACAATCGCGATAAGCCCGACGAACGCCGTCAACACCCCGATCAAGAGTGAAACGACGACAATCGTCAGCCAGACCACCATGGCGCGCTTGTTGCGCAACACGGCATTGATCGACGTCACGATGGCCGTGATGCTGTCGACATCGCGATGCATGATCATCGGCAGGGAAAACGCGCTTGCCGAGAACGTGATGGCCGCGAATATAGCGCCGATCATCGATCCGAAGCCCAGGTAGGTGAGCCATTCTGCGAGCGTCGTCTCGCCGTCGGTCGGAAAAAACACGGTGACCATGACCGCGGCCCGCGCCCACACCAGGAAGATCACCAGCAACGCCAATGCGAATATCATCTCGTTGCCGAAATGTCGCTGCAGCGCGGCGCGGAGGCTGCGCGCCATCAACGGTTCCTGCCCGCGTTCGAGCTGAGCGCTGATCGCATACAGGCCGATGCAGGTGAGCGGTGCGAGGAAGACAAAACCGCCCAGCATCGCGAACATGATCCACTGGCTGCCGCGGAACCATGCAAGCAGGCAAACGATGCCGATCATCAAGGCGACGACAAGGCCGTAAGCGAGGCTCTGCTGGGGCGCCTGCAGCAGGTCCGAGATGCCCAGCTTTACCCAGCGAAAGGGCGCCCAGGGGGACAATTTCTTGCAGGGCGCCACGAAAGGCATTTCATCGCGGCTAACCTTGTCCTGCTCGGCGTTCGTCATCCCGATGTCCCGGAGCAGGCCGGGTTCTCGAGAATGCGGACCGCCACCTGTTGGCCCGTCACCGAGAATGCAATGTACTCGTACTTCACGCTCTCCCGGGCCACGAATTCCTGAAACGCGCGGAACTCGTGTTGTTGCCAGCGATGGAAGTTGTAGTACTCGTCGAACAGCACGATGGCGCCCGGCTGCAGACGATTAGCCAGCGACTCGAAAATCGTCACGGTTGACGAGTACAGGTCACAATCGACGTGCAGAAAGGCGACCGGTTCAGGGTGCTTTTCAAGGAAACCGGGCAGCGTCGCATCGAAGTAGCCGACGTGAAACTCGACGTTCGCCGGCACCTTGGGCATCTGCTTCTGAGCGAAAGAGCCGATCGGATTGCCGTTCCAGTGTTCCTGGATACCTTCGAAAGAATCGAAGCCGTGCACCTTGCCATCGACGTTGGGCGCAATCCAGCGCATGGACTTGCCGCGGCCAACCCCGAACTCGAGGTTCAGACCCTGGGCTTCGATACGGCTCAACGCGTGGCGCACGAGTTCGGGGTGCTTTTCAAAATAAGGGGCGTCGACCATGTTGGCCTTGATGTACTCGAGCGTACTTTTTTTGGCCTCCAGGTTCATGTCGACCAGCAGGTTCGAGGCATAGTGCTTGAGCATGAAACGGCGAAACAGGAACTCGCTCAGCGTTCGTTTGAATAGCGGCATTGGAGCACTCATCAAGGCAGCATGCGGACGCCGGATAAGTTATCACATGCACACGATGGCCGCTTTCAGAAACTGTTCCCGAAGCCGGAAAATTCGAATCAAATAGTGGTATGCGCCAATGGTCTTTCGGCGGATTCTCGACTATGGTCAGGGACAGTTGTGGCGAATCCCGGACCCAAGGAGGCCAATGAGATGCGCGTGATACTGGTACCTGTTGCTGATCGACCTGAATGCGCAAAAGCGCTTAAAGCTGCGTTCGATCTTGGCAAGCGCGTCGGTGCGTCTGTGAGTGGTTGTCACATTCGCCCGCATCGACATCCCGAAGTGTCTCTGTCGATGGCATTCGCGGACGCGACCTGGCGCAAGAAAAGTTCCAAAACAGCCTCGCAGCACGCCAAAACACTGTACGAGCAGGTTGCGGCGCAGAACGGCTACGACCTCATTCGGCGAGCGCGGGTGTCGCCCGGTGCAATGTGGTCCGAGCGCGTGGGCTCACCGGGTATAGTTTTGAGTATCGTGGGGCCAGTCGCCGACCTCGTTGTGGTTTCGCGGCCGGCCAAACGCGGCGGCGTTGCCGACATGTTCATGAATGCCGCGCTGCTCGACTCGCGGTGCCCGGTGCTGATCCTGCCGAAGAACGGGCGCAAGATATTGGGCAAGAACGTCTGCATCGCCTGGAACCAGAGCAGCGAAGCTGCGAGAGCCGTCAAGGCCGCATTGCCGATACTCGAGAGGGCTGAGAAAGTCACGATTGCAAGCTGTGGGTCGGAAGATCATGTCGGACCCAAGTCGGCGCAGCTGGCGGCGTACCTGGCCCACCACGGTATCAAGGCAGAACGCGTTAAATCCCGTGGGCGGGATGTCGAGGCGGAGCTTCTCGCGAGCTATAAAGCGGCTGGCGCAGATTTGCTGATCGCAGGTGCTTACAGCCGAAATCGCTGGCGGGAAAAGATCTTCGGCGGCGTTACCGAGTACCTCATTCGCAAGGCACGGATACCGGTTCTGATGCTGCATCAATAGGCCGGGCTCGAAATTAACGGCCAAAAAAAACGCGTACAGTTCTCACTGTACGCGTTTTATTTACAGCGCTGCGGCCGGACTGGCCACAACGCTGTGTTTTCAGCTTAGCGCTCTATGATGCGCAACACAACTCGGCGATTCTGTGCTTTGCCGGCACGCGTCGTATTGTCCGCGATCGGCTGCGACTCTCCGTAACCACGCACTGACATGCGATCTTCCGCGATGCCGTTCGCAGCCAGGTAGTCGTGCACCGTCTGGGCGCGACGCGAAGACAGGCCTTCGTTGTAGTCGGCGGCACCGTCACTGTCGGTGTGTCCGGCAACTTCGACGGTAATCGTCGGGTTCTTCATCAACGTCGCGACAGCGTCGTTGAGGACACTCGTGGCACCTGGCAGCAGGCGGTCCGAGTTGGTCTCGAAGTTTACGCCTGGCAGTCTGATAACGGCCTTTATCTCGCAGCCCTTGATATCGACCTGGACACCGGGAGCGCTGTTCGGGCATTCGTCGAGGCGATCAACTACGCCGTCTTTATCGCCGTCGAGTTCGCAGCCGTCGGGACCGACCTTGGCGCCCTTGACCGTGTTCGGACACTTGTCCTTGTCATCGGCAACGCCATCGCCGTCGCTGTCCATCGGGCAGCCATCGGCATTGACGGACACGCCCTTTGGCGTACCCGGGCACTTGTCTTTCGAATCCTTGACGCCGTCGCCATCGCTGTCGAGTTCGCAGCCGTACGCGTCAACTCGCGTGCCGGGCGGCGTATTGGGGCAACGGTCCACGCCGTCAGCAACGCCGTCACCGTCGGAATCGACGAATTTCGGTGTGCCTGCGCCAAATGGAATCTGCACACCAACGCTGAAGAAGCTGTCCTTCAGGTTAGTATCGTTTGTCGCTCTTTCAAAGCGGTATTTCCACTCGCCGCGCAGCGCGGCATTAGAGTCCAGAATATCGAGCAGGAAACCAACGCCGCCCGAGTACGCCACATCCTGCTTTTCGGAGGCACCAGCCACATCAACCGTCAAAAAGGATACGCCGCCATGCAGGTACGGACTAAAGCGCTCGGCGCGACGAAACACGCGCTGCAAGTCGAAGCCGATACCAAGATGTTCCTGATCGGGCGATCCACCGCTGTCGCCGTCGAGCCAGGCCATGGTAAAGACTGCCTCGATGTTGTATTCATCGTTAATTGCGTAACCGAAGCCAAACTGGCCGCCAGCGAAGTCATCTTCGACGCCGCGGTCCTTGTCGTCATCGATATAGGAACCCATGACGGTAAAATAGCCTTGCCCGGCCTCCGCCTCGGCGAAAGCATCGCCGGCGCCAAGAAAGGCAATAAAAGTCGCTGCGACAACGCAGGTGAAAATTCTCATAACAGTTAGCTCCGTAGGTTTATTCCCGAAACCGCCGTAATCGACGATGAATCGGGTTTCGGCTTTCGACTACCGAATTTACAAGCACGCGAGAGCTAAAGTCACTGCCCCCGCGCTGTGCGGCGATTCTATCATCTGGGCACTGCCGATGTGCAAGGATTGAATAGCAGTCAATTGCCGCGAATTGCGTGGAATCCGGGTGGGGCAGGGTCCCGGTCTCCGATTATCGTCGATTTGGCGATGAGTTCAGGATTGAACAGTGATATAACGACACTCACTAACAACAAGGAGAGCAAGCAATGAGTGTTGCCAAGACAGCAGAAATTACGGCGTCCTCGTCGAAGAGTTTTGAAGACGCTATTCGCAGCGGCATCAGCAAAATGAGCGAGACCGTAAACAATATTGAAGGCGCTTGGGTCAAGGAACAGAAGGTGGTTGTCAAAAAAGGCGAAGTTGAGGCATACCGCGTGACGATGAAGGTCACCTTTGTTATCAAGTAAAATTAAGCGTTTGGTAAATAATCGAATCATCACAACCTGAAGGAGACAGCAATGCCAGGCAAGTTTGAAGTGTACAAAGACAAGGCGGGCGAATATCGCTTTCGTCTCAAGGCGGCGAACGGCCAGAACATCCTAAGCAGTGAAGGTTACAATGGCAAAGCGAGTTGCCTGAACGGCGTCGAGTCGGTCAAGAAAAACTCACAGATTCCGGATCGCTTCGTAAAGAAGACAACCCCGTCCGGCAAATTCCGCTTTAATCTGACCTCATCGAATGGTCAGGTTGTCGGCACGAGCCAGAGCTATTCATCTCAATCCGGCTGCAACAACGGCATGAAGAGCGTTGCCGCATGTGCGCAAGGTGCGAGCCTGAAAGACGAGACCTGAAGCCGAACGAGGGGCTGACGACGGCTTCCGGTTATTCGAATCCGGAACCGTCGTCAGACCCGGCTCCTTAACCCCGCAAATTCATCTTCTTTGGATTTGACAATAAAGCGCACCTGATCCAGGTCTTCGGTCAACCGATTTCCCTGTCGCCCGTTCTTAGTACTGAACAGCGATTATTCGTATGGAAACGAGGAGACTTGATCATGGATACGAGAAAACTGATTTATTCGATTGCGGTGCTGGGCCTGCTTTACGGAACCGCATTCGCGGACACAGGCGACAGGATCGAACAGCGCCTGGACAACCGCGGCGATCGCATCGAGCATCGTCTGGACAAGAAGGGCGATCGTATAGACCAGCGCCTGGATAACAAAGGCGATCGGATCGATGCGCGGCTCGACCGAAAATCTGACCGGGCGGCGGCCGCCGGACGGGACGGCCTGGCGAAACGCCTCGACCGAAAAGGCGACCGCATTGACAGAAAACTGGATCGCAAAGGCGACAGGGTTGACCGCAAGCTGGATCGCAAAGGTGAGCGCATAGACCGTCGGCTCGATCATCGCGGAAATCGCGCAGATCGGCGCATTGATCGCCGTCAGACGAGGCGCGGCGGCTAGCACGCACAAGCGACAGCGCAACGAGAAACACGCCGGCGGTAGCGACTACCGCCGGTTTTTTTTGGTCCTGCGCTGTGAGGAATGCGCTATGCCGCCTTCTGTTTTGGATTGAGCAGACTGCGATATTCCGCTTCAAGCTGTGCACGCACCTCGCGGACCGACGCCTCTTTCACGGGCCCGTAGCCGCGGATGTCCAGGTAACGCCGAAACAGACCACTGGCCTCAGACTGTGTGTCGGCAGTCAGAACCGGGAGTACTTCGTTCAGCATCGTTTCGAATTCCCGAATCAATTCGCGCTCCATACGCCGCTCCGCGGTCTTGCCAAAGGGATCGAAGGCGGTGCCGCGCAGGCGGCGAATTTTTGCCAACACGCGGAAGACGGGCAGTATCCAGGCACCAAATTCTTTCTTGCGCGGCCGTCCGCGCGCATCAATGCCCGCGTTCAGAATCGGCGGCGCCAGGTGGAAGCGAAGTTTGGCTTTGCTGCCGAAGTCCCGCCGGATCGACTTCAGGAAGGCCTTGCGCGTGTGCAGTCTTGCGACCTCATACTCGTCCTTGTAGCTCAGCAACCTGAAGTAGCTCCTGGCGACGGCTTCACTGAGTTCGCTACTGCCGGAGACTTTCGATTCCGCTGCGCGTGTTTTCTCGACCAGGTCGACATAGCGCTGCGCCAATTTCTCATCCTGGTAATCCACGAGAAATTCCCGACGCCGCGCAATCATACCGTCGAGCGTTTCCGTGACCTGGCTCTCGCCGTCTTCGACTATGCTATCTATTGCCTGGCGATTCGCGGCGGCAATGCGCCCCCAGGTGAAAGCCTGCTTGTTAGCCTCGATCTTGACGCCGTTCAACTCGATTGCACGGTGCAGAGCTTCGAGCGAGACCGGAACGAGGCCCGCCTGCCAGGCGCAGCCGAGCAAAAGCACGTTTGCGTAGATCGTATCGCCCATGAGTTTGTTTGCGAGCCGGTTGGCGTCGATCGTTGCGAGATTGTCGGCGCCGACAGCCGCCGCAATCGCAGCGACACGATCGCTGCCGCGCAAGCTCGCATCGCGATTGCGAATAAAGTCGCCGGTCAGCATTTCGGCCGTGTTGACCAATGCCCGGGTGTGGTTGTGCTTATAAGTGATCGACGCTTTCGGTGACGAGCTTACGACGATGTCGCAGCCGATCAACGCGTCGGCGTGTGCAGGTTCGATGCGAACCTGGTTGATTTTAGCCGGTTCGCTGGCGATGCGAAGGTAGCTCAGTACAGTACCGAATTTCTGTGCGAATCCCATGAAGTCGAGCTCCGAAGCACCCTTGCCTTCGAGATGGGCGGCCATGGTGATCAATGCACCAACCGTAATTACGCCGGTGCCGCCGACGCCCGTAACGAGCAAGTCGTAGCAGGCATCGATGGCCGGAATTGGTGGCACCGGGAGCGCGGCGGAGAGCGCCTCGTACTGCGTGTCGTCGGCCATGCGGCGTGCCTCGCGCGTGACGTTGCCTTGCACGGTGACAAAGCTCGGACAGAATCCGTTGAGGCAGGAGTAATCCTTGTTGCAGCTGTCCTGGTCGATCTGCCGTTTACGACCGAACGGTGTTTCTTTGGGAACGACCGACAGGCAGTTTGACTCTATCGAACAATCTCCGCAGCCTTCGCAAACAAGATCGTTAATTACGACAAATTTATTTGGCTCAGCGAGCTTGCCCCGTTTGCGTCGGCGCCGTTTTTCGGTCGCACAGGTTTGTGCATAGATCAGCACCGTGACACCCGGGATTTCCCGCAGTTCGCGCTGCACGGCATCCATGTCTCTGCGGTGTGAGATCGTAACGCCCGACGGTAGATCGCTTGCCTTAAACGTGCCGGGTTCGTCGGAAATCAGCGCAATGCGCTGCACCCCCTCGGAGCGTACCGAGTGCGCAATCGACTGGACGGAAATCGGCCCATCAACGGGTTGACCACCGGTCATCGCAACCGCGTCGTTGTACAGGATTTTGTAGGTGATATTGACGCCTGCGGCGACCGCCTGGCGAATCGCGAGGGAACCCGAATGGTAAAACGTACCGTCGCCGAGGTTCTGGAAGACATGCTGGCCACCGTTGAACCTGGAGCGCGGAATCCAGTTGACGCCTTCGCCCCCCATTTGGATCAGTCCGTCTGTGTCGCGCTGCATCCAGCTCGCCATGAAATGACAGCCTATCCCAGCCAGTGCCCTTGAGCCCTCGGGGACTTTGGTCGAGGTGTTGTGCGGGCAGCCGGAGCAGAAATAGGGCATGCGCCTGGCGCCGCCAATTTCGATGACTGCGCCGGTCTGCTGCTGCAGTTGCTCGGCCCGTTCGCTGAAACGACTGCCGCCAAACACGCGATCCAGTCGACTCGCGACAATCGGTGCGAGCTGCACAGGCGACAGTTCGCCGACCCAGGGCACGAGCGGTTTACCGTTTTCATCGGCTTTGCCGACCATGCGTTCCGGCTTGCGGCCCGGGTAGTCGTAGAAGTGCTCCTTGAACTGGCTTTCGATAATGCCGCGCTTTTCTTCAACGACGAGCACTTCGTGCTTGCGTTGTACGAAGTCGAGCGCGCCGTGCGGCTCGAGCGGCCACACCATTCCGACTTTGTAGACGTCGATGCCAATGCGTCGGGCTTCCTTTGCGTCGACGCCGAGTATCCGCAGGGCCTCCATGAGATCGAGATGCCCTTTGCCGGTCGTTACGATGCCGAAGCGCGCATTCGGCACGCTGAATATCTTGCGATCGATCGGGTTGGCAGCGGCAAAAGCCAGGGTCGCGGCTTTTTTTGCCTCGAGGCGTTCTTCAATCTGCGGACCCGGAAAATCGGGCCAGCGATAGTGCAGCCCCGTTGCGGGTGGCGTGAAGTCTGTCGGTATCTCGAACTGCGGGTAGGGTGGAAGCTCGATCGACATTGCCGATTCGACCGTTTCGGAGATTGCCTTGAAACCGACCCACATTCCCGAGTAGCGCGACAGTGCGATGCCGTAAAGGCCGAACTCGAGATACTCGGCCACGTTTGCGGGGTTCAGGTTCGGCATCATGTAGGTCAGGAACGCGACGTCGGACTGATGCGGCATCGACGACGAGATGCAGCCGTGATCATCGCCCGCGACAACCAGTACGCCGCCGTGCGGCGAGCTGCCGTAGGCGTTGCCATGCTTGAGTGCATCGCCGGCCCGGTCGACGCCGGGGCCCTTGCCATACCAGATGCCGAATACGCCGTCGACGGTTCGCCCCGGATCCGTTTCTACCTGCTGCGTGCCGAGGATAGCTGTGGCGGCAAGGTCTTCATTGACGGCCGGCAGGAACTCGATCTGGTTTTCTTCGAGGAAACGCTTCGCGCGCCACAGCTCCTGGTCAACCATGCCAAGCGGTGAGCCGCGGTAGCCGCTGACGAATCCAGCCGTATTCAGGCCGCTTGCTTTGTCGAGGGTGCGCTGCATTAACGCAATACGAACCAGCGCCTGGGTGCCTGTCAGCAATATCCGGCCGGATTCGCGCCGGTAGCGATCGGCGAGTTCGTAATTGTCGAGCGGGTAGTGTGGCTGGCTTGCGGTGGCTTCTGGCATGGGCGCATCAACGCGTGAAAACCTAAAGACCACAGTGTCGCAGATTTGGCCCGTGAGGCGATGCCAATCATCCCGGCATTCCGACATATTTAGGTAAAATCTATCGAAAATAAATAAAAAGTGGCAAAATATTCGAAATTATTGAATCAGAGTGAATAATCATGCTGGAGACGAAGGACCGCCGCATCCTCGACGAACTGCAGCGCGACGCTCGCCTGACCATGCAGGAACTTGGCGAACGCGTCGGCATGTCGAGTTCGGCCTGCTGGCGCCGGGTCAAGAGTCTCGAGGAGACGGGCATCATCGATCGCTATGCCGTGATCGTCAACGCGCGCAAAGCGGGTTTCGGACTGTCGTCAGTCGTGCACGTGTCGCTGGCGCGTCACGAACAGGAAAACGTCGAGCGGTTTATCCGCGAGGTCCTCAGGCATCCCGAAATCCTCGAGTGCTTCGCGACGAGCGGCGAGGCGGACTTTCATCTGCGGGTGGTTGTCGAGGACATCGACGCTTACAACACGTTCCTCGACGACTTCATCTTCAAACTGCCGGGGGTCTCGCAGGTTCGCTCGAACATCGTTCTGAAAGAAATCAAGGCCGATACCGCACTGCCGTTTCGGCTTTAAGAAATTCAAAGCGGCCGGGCTATTGCACTGATGCCCAATGCTCGTCGGTCGCGACCATCGTCAGGACATCGTACTGGGCGACCACCTCGTTGTCCTGGTTGCTTACCTCGGTATCCCACCGCACCTCGCCATAGCCGGTCCCGGCGCGCAGGGTCTTCTGTTTACAGGTCAGGCGGACCTTCAGCGTGTCGCCATAATTGACGGGTTGGGCAAAGCGCAGGTCATCGACGCCGTAGTTTGCGAGAACCGGCCCAAAGTCGGGATCGACGAACAGGCCGGCGGCGAACGATACAATGAGGTAACCGTGTGCGACGCGGCCGTCGAAGAACGGGTTTTTTGCCGCGGCTTCCTCGTCGGTGTGTGCGTAAAACGTATCGCCGGTGAATTCAGCAAAGTGCTGGATGTCATCGAGCGAGACTTCCCGGCTGTCGGTGATCAGCGTGTCGCCAATCTCGAGCTTTTCGAAGGTCTTGCGAAATGGATGCAGGCTGGATTGTTTTTGGTCGGCGCCTTTGATCCAGCGATTGCCAATCGCAGTCAGCGTTTGTGGGGATCCCTGGATCGCCGTTCGCTGCATGTAGTGCAGGACGCCGCGCACACCACCCATTTCCTCGCCGCCGCCGGCACGCCCCGGTCCGCCGTGCACCAGGTGCGGCAACGGCGAGCCGTGGCCCGTCGATTCGGCTGCGCAATGCCGGTTGATGACCACCATGCGGCCATGATACGCCGCGGTACCCAGCACCAGGTCTCGTGCGACCGAATTGTCATTCGTTATGACGGAGCCAACCAGGCTGCCCTCTCCGAGGCGCGACAATTCGATGGCCTCGTCGATATTGTTGTAAGGAACAACCGTGCTGACGGGGCCAAATGCTTCCACCGAGTGCACGGCTGCCGACGTCAGGGGCTTTTCACAGTGCAGCAGCGTTGGCATGAAAAACGCGCCCTTGTTTGCATCAGCATCGACAACATCAAAAGTCTCATCACCGCCGTAGACTATCTCTGCCTGCTGAGAAAGTTCGTTGACGCGATCGCGCACTTCATCGCGTTGACCATGGCTGGCAAGTGCGCCCATGTCCACGTCCTTGTTTGCGGGATTGCCGATGCGGACTTTACTCAAGGCTGTTGCCAGCGCCTCGACCAGTTCGCCGGTGATTGTCGACGGCGCGATGATGCGGCGGATGGCCGTGCATTTCTGACCGGCCTTGCTCGTCATCTCGCGCGTGACTTCCTTGACATACAAATCGAATTCGGGCGTTCCCGGGATGGCATCGGGACCCAGAATGGAAGAATTCAGCGAATCGGTCTCCGCCGTGAAGGCGACGGATTGGCTGACCACGCGGGGATGCTGTTGCAGGAATTCGGCCGTTGCTTTCGATCCCGTGAATGCGATCGTGTCCTGGCAACCCAGGTAATCGAACAGGTCGCCAACGCGTCCACAGACCAGCTGCAACGCTCCCGGCGGCAAAATTTCCGAGGCAAGGATCCGCTTCACCATGAGTTCGGTCAGGTAGGCGGTGCTGGAGGCGGGTTTCACGATGGCCGGAACACCGGCGAGTAGCGTCGGCGCCAGTTTTTCGAGCATGCCCCAGCACGGAAAGTTAAACGCGTTGATGTGTATGGCGGCACCGAGCTTCGGTGTGAAGATGTGCTGCCCTACAAACGTGCCGTTGCGAGACAGGATTTCGGGCGGACCGTCAAGGTAGACGTGGTCGTTCGGCATCTCGCGGCGGCCTTTGCTGGAAAACACGAACAAGGTGGAAATGCCACCGTCAATGTCGACCCAGCTGTCGTTTTTCGTGGCGCCCGTCTCGGTCGACAAACGATAGAACTCCTTCTTGTGTTCCATCAGGTATTGCGCGAGTGCTTTCAGCATTTCGCCACGTTCATGAAACGTGTAGCGGCGCAAATTCCCGCCGCCGACAGTCCGCGCATACTCGAGCATCCCGGCGAAATCGAGGCCATTACTCGTGATCGTGGCTACCGGTTCACCGCTGACCGCGCTGGTCAGTACGGTCCCGTCGCCATCACCTTCGACCCATTCATCTTTCACTAGGTTGCCGAGCTTCATCGTCGGTCTCCTGCCATAATAAGGATACAAATTAAATCCAAATTTGAATTATTGTGTATCGAATTGTACGGTCGGGCAAACCGAAAGCAAGTGAAGCACCATGAGCGCCGAAGACGCCTGTCTAAACCTGGTCAATGAATTCCGCTCGCGTCCGACTTTGCGATCAGGGTCCCTGATCACAACGGTTTTCGGCGACGCCATCGCGCCGCGCGGCGGCACGGTGTGGTTGGGCAGCCTGATCAGGGTCATGGCGGACTTCGGCATAAGCGAGCGCCTGGTCCGCACGTCGGTGTTCCGGCTCGTCAAGGACGGCTGGCTGCAGTCGCACCAGATCGGACGCCGCTCCTATTACAGCCTTACCGATCAGGGACGCGAACGCTTTGAACAGGCTACTCACCGGATTTATGGAACGCCCGCGAGCGGCTGGGATGGTGAGTGGTGCCTGCTACTGCTGTCGACACTCGATACTGAAACGAAGGAACAGGTTCGCAAGGAATGCGGCTGGCTCGGTTTCGGACCGCTGTCGGCCAACGTGCTGGCGCATCCATCGCCCGATCTGGCTGAGCTGGATGTGACAATTCGTCGCCTCGAGGTTGCGGACCGGCTTATTGTCATGCGCGGCACAACGATCAGGAACGAGGCAGCCATGCGCGAACTCACACGAAGCTGCTGGAGCCTCGATGATATCGACGCGCGCTACCGGGCTTTCGTGCAGGGCTTCCGGCCCCTGATAGGGGCGTTGGCCGCAAAATCAAAGCGTGCGCAACTTTCACGACGATCGCAACTATCGGAAAAATCGGCCTTTATTATCAGAACACTGTTAATCCAGGAATATCGCAAGGTTCTGCTTCGCGACCCCTGGTTGCCGGCTGAGCTCTTGCCAGCGAACTGGCACGGTGCCGCGGCGTACCAGCTGTGTCGCAACCTTTACCGCAGGGTCTACGCCGGAGCCGATGCCTACCTTGATGACAGAATCGAGACGGCAGACGGTCCCTTGCCGCCCCCGGGCCCTTCTTTCTTGCAGCGATTCGGCGGCCTCGTAGCGTCGACGGACACGGAGTATGCAGTCAATGAATGATCTGGCCATGGCAAGACGATGCGCAGAAAGGATGTGGTCGAGTGACAGCGCATCGAAAGCGTTGGGAATGGAAATCGATATACCGGCAGCCGGTTCCGCGACAGCCCGAATGCGGGTTCGCGAGGACATGGTCAATGGTTTTGACGTCTGCCACGGCGGGCTGCTGTTCGCGTTGGCCGATACTGCATTCGCTTTTGCCTGCAATGCTTATAACCGGGTGACTGTTGCGGGATCTGCAAGCATCGAATTCCTGCGCCCGGCCATGCGTGGCGACGCCCTGACCGCGAACGCAACTGAGGACTATCGCGGCCGCAGGAGCGGCTACTACACGGTAAGAGTCGACAACCAGGATAGCGAAACAGTCGCACTGTTCCGCGGACGCTGCGTCAGCCGTGACGAGCCGGTGCTTGACGACTGAAACGATACAGTTGACATTGAAAAATAGAAAAAACCGTGTCACATTGCTACGGATGTGTCAGGAGTAAATTTGATGTACACGCAGGGCCTGGACCAGGCGGGAAAAAACGAAGCCGGCAGCAAGGATCAGGAAACGGCCGGGCAGCTCGAGGCATTTCAGGCGCGAATCGACGCCGAAGAAAAGATCGAAGCCAAGGACTGGATGCCGGAGGCATACCGACGCACGCTCGTTCGGCAGATCTCGCAGCACGCGCATTCCGAGATTATCGGCATGCAGCCCGAGGGCAACTGGCTGACCCGGGCGCCGTCGCTGAAACGCAAGGCCATCCTGCTGGCCAAGGTTCAGGACGAAGCAGGGCACGGCCTCTACCTTTACAGCGCGGCTGAAACGCTGGGCGTATCACGCGACCAGATGGTGGCGGATCTATTGTCCGGCAAAGCGAAATACTCGAGCATCTTTAATTATCCGACGCTGAGCTGGGCCGATATCGGCGCCATCGGCTGGCTGGTTGACGGCGCGGCCATCATGAACCAGGTGCCGCTGTGTCGCTGCTCCTACGGTCCCTATGCACGCGCCATGGTCCGCGTCTGCAAGGAGGAGAGTTTTCACCAGCGTCAGGGTTTCGAAATAATGCTGACGCTGTGTCGCGGAACTGATGAGCAAAAGGCAATGGCGCAGGATGCATTGAACCGCTTCTGGTGGCCGTCGCTGATGATGTTCGGTCCCAACGATTCCAATTCCACGCACTCCGCCCAGTCGATGGCCTGGAAGATCAAGCGATTCAGCAACGATGAGCTGCGTCAAAAGTTCGTTGACATTACCGTGCGGCAGGCCGACTTCCTCGGACTCACCGTTCCCGATGACAAAATGACGTTCAACGAAGAGACGGGCCACTACGAGTTCTCGGAGATCGACTGGCAGGAGTTCTTCGACGTCCTTGCCGGGAACGGGCCATGCAATGCGCAGCGTATGGCCAAGCGCCGCAAAGCTCACGAGGACGGTGCCTGGGTTCGCGAAGCAGCGCGGGCCTACGCCGACAAACGCGCGGCGCAGGCAGCGGCCTGAGGAAAACATCATGTCAGAACAGGCTTGGCCACTTTACGAAGTTTTTATCCGCACTCGCGGCGGACTCAGTCATCGGCACGCCGGCAGCGTGCATGCGGCCGATGACCAGATGGCGCTCCATCATGCTCGCGATACCTACACCCGCCGCAGCGAAGGCGTGAGTCTCTGGGTCGTGCGTTCCGATCGCATCGTTGCCTCCGATCCCGCCGAAACGGCGGCGTTTTTCGAGCCGGCCGAGGACAAGATCTACCGTCACCCGACCTTTTACGAAATTCCGGATGAGGTTGAGAACCTGTGACGCCCGAACAATTCCTGACCGCGTACGTTCTGAGACTTGGCGATAATGCGCTGGTACTCGGGCAGCGCATGCTTGAGCTTGTCGCGGCCTATCCTGAACTCGAGGAAGAGCTGGCGAACGCCAATTTTGCACTCGACTACATCGGCCAGGCGCGCATGTTCTACAGTTACGCCGGTGAACTCGAAGGGGCGGGGCGAAGCGAAGACGACTACGCGTATTTCAGGCCCGAGCACGAATTTAAGAACCTGCTGCTCGTCGAGCAACCCAACGGGCATTTCGGCGATACGATCGTTCGGCAGGTGTTGTTTGACGTTTACTATCTTGCGTTGCTCGAAGCGCTGACGCGTTGCAGCGACCAGCGCCTCGCAGAAATCGCGGCGCGCGCGGAGAAAGAGGTGCGCTACCATCTGCGCCACGGCGGTCAATGGCTGGTGAGGCTCGGTGACGGCACTGAGGAAAGTCACGGCAAGGCGCAGCAGTCTCTGGACGGGCTCTGGCGCTTTACGGGCGAAATGTTTGCGGCCGACGCGCTCGACAACGCTCTGCAGACGTCATTTGACGGGCCGGACCTCGGCGCGATCGCGACCGAGTGGCAAAAGAACGTGGCCAAAATCGTCGAAGAGGCCACGCTCACCATTCCGAGGGAAACGCATATGGCAAGCGGCGGCAAGCAGGGTATGCACACCGAGCATTTCGGTTACCTCGTTGCCGAGATGCAAAGCGTGCCACGCACGTATCCGGGTGCGACGTGGTAGAGCCCGTCTTCAACCGCGAGACGATTCTCGAATGGCTGGCCGACGTGCCCGACCCCGAGATTCCGGTACTGACCATCATGGACCTCGGGATCGTGCGCGACGTGCAATGCGGTAACGGCGTTGTGGTTTCACTGGCGCCCACTTACTCGGGGTGTCCGGCAACCGAGGTCATCGAGTCCAGCGTGATTGCAGCGCTGCAAGACCGTGGCGTCGCCGGCGTGACTATAAAGCGCGTACTTTCGCCGCCCTGGACCACGGACTGGATCAGCGACGTCGGTCGCGAAAAACTGCGCGACTATGGCATCGCGCCGCCTGAGCGGGGCGGCAGCAAACGGGCACTTCTGCAGGGCAAGCGCCACATTCCTTGTCCTCGATGCGAATCGGAAAACACAGAACTGGTCAGCGAGTTTGGTTCGACCGCCTGCAAGGCTTCTTATCGCTGCACGGACTGCCTCGAACCGTTCGAGTATTTCAAATGCATCTGAGCGTTTCGGCATGAGGCAGTATCATTCTCTGACGGTCGCCGGGAAAAAACAGGAAACGCGGGACTCGGTGCGCATCGCGCTCGATGTCCCCGAAGAGCTTCAGCCGTCGTTCTCATTCCTGCCCGGACAGCACCTGCCGATTCAGATCGAGCGTGATGGCAAACGTTTGCGGCGTACTTACAGTATTTGCTCCGAACAGGGGCATTGGCCGATCGAGATCGGAATTCGTGTGCAACCTGGCGGACAATTCTCCGAATTCGCAGCCAGCGAGCTGAGTGTCGGTGATGAACTCGACGTGATGCCGCCGAACGGTCAGTTCCACGTCAACCTCGACGACGGCAACAGCAAATTTTACCTGGGGCTTGCAGCAGGCAGCGGTATTACGCCGATATTGTCAATCGCAAAATCGGTTCTAAGTAATGAGCCGGGCAGTCGTTTTGCGCTGTTCTACGGCAATCGTCAGCAGGGTACGACGATGTTCATTGAAGATTTATTCGCGCTAAAAAATCGCTACCCGGATAGGCTGCTGCTGCATTTCGTTTTCAGCCAGGAAGAGCAGGAATTTGGCATAGCCGCCGGACGCATCGATGCCGCCAAAGTCGCGGAACTCTATGAGCGTTTTTGCAGTGGCGACAGCCCGGACGAAGCTTACGTGTGCGGGCCGGATTCCATGATAGAGACAGTTACCGAGGCATTGATTGGGCTGGGAATGACACCTGACGCGGTGCATGCGGAACGATTCGGTGCGCCGCGCGGCAAGGTCCGAACAGCGCCGCCGGAATCGCAGGTTTCGAAAGACCTGGCTGCGGTCACGGTTATCATGGACGGCCACAAGAAATCCTTCGACATGCCGCGCGAGGGCGAGAATATCGTCGACGCGGCGGCCGCAAACGGGCTGGAACTGCCTTACTCCTGCAAGGGCGGCGTTTGCGCGACCTGTCGAACGCATTTGCGAGAAGGCAAAGTCGACATGGAGGCCAACTACGGCCTCGAGCCGTGGGAGCTCGAAGCGGGCTTTATCCTGGCATGCCAATCGCGGCCGCAAAGCGCTACGATCGTGCTGGATTACGACAAGTCCTAGGCCCTTGCAGGACGCCAAATGGCGCAATTTCAAAACTCGGGCTGTGTCAGGAGGAGTAAAATCAGGGGTTACAATAAAAAAAAGCGCCGGAGGGCGTATGACTGACAGTTCGACTGGAGAAGAGCCGCCACCACGGCAGAGTTCCTATAACTATGCAGAGCTGCTGAAAAGCGGTCACGGTGAGCTGTTCGGGCCCACAAACGGCAGGCTACCGCTGCCCAACATGCTCATGATCGATCGTATTGCCCTGGTCAGCGATGATGGCGGCAAGTATGGCAAGGGCGAGATCCGGGCGGAGCTCGACATCAAACCGGACCTGTGGTTTTTCCAGTGTCATTTCGAGGGTGACCCGGTTATGCCCGGTTGCCTCGGGCTCGACGCGCTCTGGCAGCTCGTTGGATTTCACCTGGTCTGGCAGGGTCTGCAGGGCCGCGGTCGTGCACTCGGCGTCGGCAAAGTCAAATTCACGGGGCAGATTCTGCCGACGGCGAAGCTGGTCACTTTCCAGATCGATATCAAGCGCGTCATATCGCGCAGGCTCAACATGGCGATCGCCGATGGCTCTGTTTCTGTCGACGGTCGCGAGATTTATACGGCTGAAGACCTGCGGGTCGGCCTTTTCACCTCAACTGAAGATTTCTAGGATCCCTCTATGCGGCGTGCAGTAATTACCGGGCTCGGTGCGGTTTCTTGTATCGGCAACTCCAAGGCAGACATTCTTGACTCATTGCGCAGCGGACGCTCGGGCATAGTCGCTAATGAAAGCTACAAGGAAATGGGTCTGCGCAGCCATGTTTCGGGCAGTTGTCACATCGACGTTGCCGAGCATATCGATCGCAAGGTTCGCCGTTTCATGGGCGATGCCGCCGCGTATGCCTACATCGCGATGCAGCAGTCGATCGATGATGCGGGTCTTGAAGAATCCGACGTTTCGAACGTTCGCACGGGACTGATTGCGGCATCGGGTGGCGCGTCCAGCAACAACATCGTGGAAAGCGCCGACATACTTCGTGCACGCGGTGTTCGCAAGGTAGGCCCGTACCGCGTGCCGCGCACCATGGGCAGTTCGGTGTCCGCATGCCTGGCAACGCCGTTCAAAATTCAGGGTGTCAACTACTCCATTACGTCGGCCTGCGCGACCAGCGCACACTGTATCGGCGCGGCGGCCGAGCAGATTCAGCTCGGCAAGCAGGACCTGGTATTCGCGGGCGGCGGCGAGGAAGAGCATTGGTCACTGGCCTGTTTGTTTGACGCGATGGGCGCACTTTCGTCGAAGTACAACGACGACCCGGCGAGCGCATCGCGCCCCTACGACGCAACGCGCGATGGATTCGTGATCGCGGCGGGCGCGGGCATGGTGGTTGTGGAAGAACTGGAGCACGCCAAAGCCCGAGGCGCAAAAATCTACGCGGAACTGGTGGGCTACGGCGCCACGTCAGATGGCTACGATATGGTCGCGCCGTCCGGCGAAGGTGCGTTGCGTTGCATGGACATCGCGCGCTCGACGGTCGAGGGGCCGATCGACTACATCAACACGCACGGTACGAGCACGCCTGTAGGTGACGTCAAGGAGATCGAAGCCATGCAGACCATGTTTGGCGAAGATATGCCGCGCTACGGTTCGACGAAATCGATGTGCGGACACTCCCTGGGAGCGACCGGTGCGCAGGAAGCCATTCACTGCCTGCTCATGCTTGAAAACGACTTCATCGCGCCGTCGATTAATGTCAATGATCCCGATCCCGTTGTTGACGGCACGCCGCTTGTAACCCAGTGCGTCGAGAGTGCCGGAATCAAGACGGTTATGTCCAACAGCTTCGGCTTCGGCGGTACCAACGCAACGCTGGTATTCCAGAAACGTTAGGCCATAATCGGTCTCCATGACAATTGAGACCTTGAGCGAAACGGGATGCTTCGGTGGCCGCATCGGCTTTTACCGGCACGCATCGGCATGCAACCACTGCGACATGCAGTTCTCGGTTTTCGTGCCGCCGCAGGCGGCCAAGGGCAAAGTTCCGGTGCTGACGTTCTTGTCGGGCCTGACCTGCAGCGAAGAAAACTTCATGGTGAAAAGCGGAGCGCAACGCGTGGCAGCGCAGTTGGGCCTGATGCTGGTGTCCCCGGACACGAGCCCGCGTGGCGACGGTGTTCCCGACGACCCGGATGGCGACTATGATTTTGGCCTGGCAGCGGGTTTCTACCTGAACGCCACGGAGGAACCCTGGTCGCGGCACTATCATATGTACGACTACGTGACCAAAGAACTGCCCGGCGCCATTTTCGATAATTTTCCGGGCGACCCCGGGCGCCACGGTTTGACCGGGCACTCGATGGGTGGCCACGGGGCGCTGACAATCGGGCTCCGAAACCCGGACCAGTACCAATCCCTGTCGGCATTCGCACCGATAAGCACGACGCTGCACAGCCCCTGGGGCAGGAAAGCTCTCGGTTACTACCTCGGCAGCGATACCTCGACCTGGCACAATTATGACGCCTGTGAAGTTGCGCGCAGCGTCAGCGATGCGTCCGCCTTCGGAAAAATTCTGATTGACCAGGGTGCCAACGATCCCTACCTCGCCGAACAGCTCAAACCCGATTTATTTGCCGCCGCCTCGGCCGACAGCGGCTTGTCCGTCGAGCTGCGAAAGCACGCGGGTTATGACCACGGCTATTACTTCATCTCGACTTTCATCGAGGATCACCTCAAGCATCACGCCGCGGCGCTTGGCGCCTGACGGACAGCAGGCAGAGATGGAACAGTGGCTGCTGCTGGGCGTTACCATGCTGCTCACCGGGTGTTTTGCCGGCGTTCTTGCGGGCCTGTTCGGTATCGGCGGCGGTATTGTCATCGTGCCCGTGCTCGAGGCGGCGCTGGGTTTTCTCGGTGTTGATGCGGCAATTCGCATGCACGTTGCGGTTGCGACCTCGCTCGCGACGATTATTCCGACATCAATTTCATCGGCACGTGCCCATCACCAGCGCCAGGCGGTCGACGTCGAGATAGTCAGGCGCTGGGCTATATTCGTATTGCTTGGCGCACTGCTGGGTGCCTGGATTGCGGCCCAGGTGCACAGCCGGGTTCTTGCCATGGTCTTTGCGACACTCGCACTGCTGGTTGCGACAAAAATGGTGTTCCTGCCCGAGACGCGCAACCTGACCGATACCGTACCGCGCGCGCCCTGGGTGCCCGTGATACCCACGGCGATCGGCTGCTTTTCCAGCATGATGGGCATCGGCGGCGGGACCTTTTCCGTCATGACGCTGACGCTATTCAATGAACCGATACATCGTGCGGTGGGCACTGCGGCCTTGTTCGGGCTGGTCATCAGCTTGCCGGGGACCGTTGGCTTTATCGTTGCGGGTTGGGGCGACGTCCGCCTGCCGCCCGGCAACCTTGGCTATGTCAGCCTGATCGGCTTCGCCTGCATCGCGCCGGCCACGGTCCTGGCGGCGCCCGTTGGCGCGAGGATCGCCCACGGTCTCTCACAAAAACGCCTCAGCATGCTTTTCGGGGCTTTTCTCCTGGTTGTTTCCTTGCGACTGTTTTACAGGGCATTTGCATGACAGATTTTCGACACGGCCTGGTACTTGCGGCACTACTGTTGTCTGCCTGCGGACAGCGCGCGCTGGAGCCCGATGCGGCGATCGCCTGCGATCAGTGCGACCGCTGGAACCAGCCCCAGGATCCGTTCCGGGTGCATGGCAATACCTGGTACGTTGGCACCGTCGGCCTTTCATCCATACTTATCGAGGCCGACGACGGACTCATTCTGATTGACGGCGGATTACCCCAGTCGGCGGCGCTGATCGACGCGAACGTTCGCAGTCTCGGATTTGATACCCGCGACATCAAGGCGATCCTCGTGTCGCACGTGCACTACGATCACGTTGGCGGGATTTCTGCGTTGCAGCGCCTCACTGGCGCCAACGTATTCACGAGCGCGGCCGGCAGCGGTCCGCTTGCTTTGGGCGTCCTTGCCGACGATGACCCGCAGTACATTGCAGGTTCCGACCGCGGTCACTTCCCGCCAGTGCGAGAGGTCGTCGCTGTCGAAGATGACGGGGTGGTTTCCGTTGGGACGCTGGACGTCAGGGCGGTCTATACACCCGGACATGCGCCGGGAAGCATCACGTGGACGTGGCAATCCTGCGCGCTTGGAGCGTGCTATGACGTTGTCTATGCTGATAGCCTTAGCGCCGTGTCGGCCCAGGGATTCCGCTTCACGGACAGCGGCGTGGCCGACAAACTGATTGCCAGTGCCGGCATTATCGCGGACCTGGATTGCGATATCCTGCTGACGCCCCACCCGTTTTTCTTCGGCATGGACGCCAAGCTCGAGCAGCGTGATCGGGGCAACCCGTTTATCAACAAGCTCGGCTGCGTTCTGTATGCCGAATCATCAATGGACTGGCTGGAACAGCGGCTGCAAGCGGAACGTTCACATTGAATGCTGGCTGTGGGTCGTGTCGCTGGGGCCGGCCGACATCTTCATGACCGGCATGGCAAGCGTCAACAGGCCAAGCAGTATGATCAACAGGCCCGCTCCGAGTCGCTTGCGGCTCATGAACTGGGAAAGTTTCGACGCACTAAGGCCCGTCATGATCATCGCGGGGCTCGTACCAAGGCCGAACGCCAGCATAACGAGGCCGCCGTCAACGACGTTGGCCGTGCTGGCCGCGAGCAGCAGCACACTGTAAACAAGCCCGCAGGGCAACCAGCCCCACAGCAGTCCGAGGCCCAGCGCTTTCGGCAGGCTGGTGACGGGCAACAGGCCTTTTGCAGCCGGCGCGATCCGCTGCCAGATCTTCGCTCCGGCTTTCTCGACAGGCGCCAGAAAGCGCCAGTTGAACGCGACCTGCAGGCCGACGATGACAATGAGCAGCCCGCTGGCGAGGCGCACGGGCGCCGCGATTTTCGGAATGGCAGCAACCATCGCCTGGCCGAGTATCGCAACCACTGTGCCGAGAAACACGTAGCTCAGGACACGTCCTGCGTTGTAGGCAACGGCCAGCGGAATCTGCGATTTGAGCGAGGCCACGCTTGCATTGACCGCGAACAGGCCGGATATGCCGGCGCACATACCGAAGCAATGCGCGCTGCCGAGGAGGCCCGTGACGAATGCCGCCGCGAGCAGGGGCAGGGCCTCGTTCATGAAGCGTCGCCGTCGTCCGGTTTCTTGTCATCGTCCATGATGATGCGCACGGCCGGCGTATCCAGGTCGTCAAACTGGCCGCTGCCGACGGCCCAGAAAAAAGCCCATACGGCGCCACCCAGCAGCAGCAGTGCAAGCGGTATCAGGACGTAGAGGATAGACATTGAACTCTCTAGTTGAATCGACTCAGACGGAGGGCGTTTAGAACGACAATCAGTGAGCTGGCGCTCATGCCGATCGCGGCAAGCCATGGCGGTACCAGTCCGGCCGCAGCCAGCGGCAGCGCCAGCGTATTGTATACGATTGCCCAGGCAAGATTCTGGCGCACGATACGCATGGTTTTGCCCGACATTCGAATAGCGGTTGTCACCGGCAGCAGAGAATCGCCCAGCATGATGACATCGGCGCTGGTCTGCGCGAGCAGCGCGCCGTGTGCCGGCGCGATGGAGGTGTCGGCGCCTGCGAGAACGGGCGCATCATTGATGCCATCACCCACCATCACGACACGTTCGCCGTTACCTTGCGCTGCTTCGATGATCTCCAGTTTTCGTTGCGGTGTGCACTCGAAATAAAACTCCTCGATGCCAAGACGCGTCGCCAATTCCTCGACCGCATTCCTGTTATCGCCGCTCAGGAGCGCTGTTCTGAGCCCCAGGCGATTGATGTCTGACAGCGTTGCAGCGACATCCGGCCTGAGCTCGTCTTCAACGTCAAACCAGGCAACCAGATGGCCGTCGACCGCGAGGAATACACTGGTTGCAGTCGAGTTTGCCGAATTGCCCTCACCACATGCGCCGCTACCCACGAACTGCGCGCTGCCGATGCGCCAGTTACGTCCGTCGATAGTCCCGCTGACACCCTGGCCAACCTCCACGTGTTGCCGGGACACTCTTGGCAGCGATGCGCTCATTGAAAAAGCTTTTGCCAGCGGATGCGCCGACGCTGTTTCGAGGGCCGCGGCGATCAGCCGGCAGTCGTGCTCGGTCATGGACGAATCTAACACCATCACCGATGTGATTTCCGGCATGCCGCGTGTCAGCGTGCCGGTCTTGTCGAACATGACGGTCGTCGCTCGGGAAAGTGCTTCAATGGCATTGCCGTTGGTCACCAGCAGGCGCAGCTGCGACAGGCGACTGCCCGCCGCGGCAAAAGCCGCCGGCGTTGCCAGCGCAAGCGCGCAGGGACAGGTGACGACGAGCACCGAGAGGGTAATGACGAAAGCACGCTCCGGCGCCACGAAATACCAGTAAGCCGCAACGATGGTCGCAACGCCCAGCAAGGCAATGACGATGTAGCTTGCAACGCGGTCGGCCATTGTAACGAACGCCGGTCGTGTGTAGCGCGCGCGTTCACTGAGTCGGCTGATTGTCCCCAGGGTCGTATCGCCACCCGTCCTCGTCACCCGCATTTCGATCAATCCATCGAGATTGACGCTGCCCGCGGCGATGAGGTCCCCCCTCGATTTTAGCTGTGGCCTGGCTTCGCCCGTGAGCAGTGCCTCGTCGACGCTTGTGTTTCCGCTTTCGATAACACCGTCCGCCGGTATGGCGTCACCGGCGCGTATCTTCACGAGGTCACCGGCAATCAGCTGGCTGACGGGCACAACGGCGACCCCTTCACCTTCGATGCGCGTGGCCGTATTCGGAAGTCTTGCAGACAGGGCAGCACTGCGGTCGATCGAACGGTGCCGCGCCCGCATTTCAAGAAAGCGGCCGAGCGTCAGGAAAAAGACAAACATGGTTACCGAATCGAACCAGACAGCTTCGCCGTTCGTAAACGTCGCGTAAACCGATGCGGCATAGGCGCTGCCAACCGCTATCGATACGGGCAGGTCCATGCCGGGCTTCCTGGCGATGAGCCCACGCCATGCGGCGGCGAAAAACGGCCGGGCCGCATAGAAAACGACCGGCGTCGTGACCACGAAACTGACCAGGCGCAGGAAGTGCTGCATGTCAGGATCGATGCCCTGAAACTCGCCGGCATAGAGCCCGACGGCGAACATCATGACCTGCATCATGCCGAGTGAGGCAACCAGCAGGCGCTTGAGTGCAACGCGTTGCTCGATGAGTTCGGGACGGGTCGCGTTTTCTGGCGCCAGCGGCTGCGGTTGGTAACCGAGCTGGGCCAGCGCTGCCAGGATGCTGGAGAAACGCGCGTCGGCCAGGCGCCAGCGCACCCGCAGGCGATGCGTGACCGGGCTGACATCGACCGACTCGACGCCCGGCAGTTTTCCGAGCGTCGTCTCGATCAGCCAGCTGCAGGCGGCACAGTACATGCCGCCGACATAAATCGTGGTTTCGGCATGATCACGACTTTGATCGGCAAACGCGGCGAGCATGTCTTCGCTGTCGAAAACCTGCCACTCGGCCGTCTCGGCAGGCGGGCGACCGACGCCCGGGTCGGGCGCGTCACGCAGGCTGTAGTAGCGGCTCATGCCTGAGTCACGAATGAGTTCCGCCACCGCTTTGCAGCCTGGGCAGCAAACCGGCCGCTGCTCGCCCTCGATATCGACGTTCAGATTGCAGTCAGTCGGGATCGGCAGCGCGCAGTGAAAGCAGGTTTCAGCGCCCTTCGTCATGGCGTGTTTCCGCGGGACGCAGTGTCATGCGGGCTTCGCCCTGCCAGACACCTGCAAGACGCCAGTCGTCGCCCGATTTCAATGTGACGTACCACCGTCCGTCAGGGATATTGACGAAATGGCCGGACCAGACCGGGTTACCAGCCGCATCGGCCAGCGCGCGATGCAGCGTAATGAGTTGATCGCGATCGGCAAATGCCGGGTGCGAAAATTCAAGTTCAAGGACCGCAGGAACGGACTCGAAATCGCCGGAACGCATGGCCGCGTGTACAGCGCCGCTATCGAGATTTACTTCAATGACTGCCGCGAGATTCAGTTCCGCGGCGAGTTGCTCGGCATTCAGGCGGCGCTCTGCAACGATCTGCATGCCGTCGTCAGAGGCAATGACGAGCGAGTCGGTTGTCTGCATTGAAATCCAGACCGTGGTCAGGCCCGCGACGACCGCGGAAGCGGGCAGAGCGATAATAAACCATGGCCAGAACTGCCGATACCAGGGTTGGGTGTCTTCGCGAGTCATTGCGGGCTAGCGCGTCGGGCCAATGAAGCGACTATCTTCTTCCATTACGATCGATGAGTCATCCTTCGCTGTAATCGCAAAAATGATCTCATTGACGCCGCTGGCCTTGTCGCGCTCAGCTCGAACCCGGACAGGTAGCGAAAGAACGCCGCCGCCGTCTACGCGAATATCGTCGGGAGCGCCGTCAATTCTGACGCCCTCGATGCCGCTGATTTGCAGCCCGAAGGATCGCGCTTCCTGGCGCTGATTGACGATTTTGAGCGTGTAGATGTTCTCGATCATATCGTTGGGCAGTTCACGATAAAGCGCATTCCTGTCGCGAATGACGTCGAGAATAACGGGCGTTCGTGAAGCCATAGCCGTGACGAGGCCCCCAACCAGGACCATCAGCAGAGTTCCGTACACCAACATTCGCGGCCTGAATACGCGCGTGGTTTCGTTCTCGAGGCTGTGCTCGGTCGTAAACCGCACCAGGCCTCTCGGATAGTTCATTTTGTCCATGATCGAATCGCAGGCGTCGATGCATGCGGCGCAGGCTATGCACTCGTATTGCAGACCATCGCGAATGTCGATTCCGGTCGGGCACACCTGGACGCAGAGCTGGCAGTCGATGCAGTCGCCAAGCCCCGCTTGCCTGTGATCGACCGAACGTTTGCGACTGCCACGTGGTTCACCGCGTTTCTCGTCATAGGAAATAATCAGCGTGTCTTTGTCGAACATTGCGCTCTGAAAGCGCGCATAGGGACACATGTACTTGCAGACCTGCTCGCGCATGTAGCCCGCATTACCGTAGGTGGCGAAGCCGTAGAACAGACCCCAGAAAAGCGTCCAGCCGCCTACGTTCAGCGCGATGATGTCGGCGCCAAGCTCGCGGACCGGCGTGAAATAGCCGATGAACGTGAAGCCTGTCCACATCGAGAACGTAATCCAGAGGAACTGCTTGGATGCCTTTTTTCGCAACTTCGTTAACGACCACGGCGCTTTATCGAGCTTCATCCTCTGCGAGCGCGTGCCCTCGGTAAATTGCTCCATCCAGATGAAGGCCTCGGTCCACACGGTTTGTGGACAGGC
>JBATHK010000056.1:0-4866 GCA_049666725.1 Woeseiaceae bacterium | reverse complement strand
AGCTGGAGTCTAATACTAACGACGCCGGTCTGCGACCCGCATCTCGGCTGCAAACCCTTGCCGAGTTACACGTAAGTATATGAAATAAAGGAATAAAATGCTTTAGCTGGCGCAGGGCATGTGCAGGCGGTTTTGACGTCTACTACTAAAGTCGGTACTGAGTGATGCCGGCTATTTGTTAGATTCTGTTGTAAATAATACAGTTGCAAAAGCACCCAGGGGGCACCTAAATGTCTAAGAATAAAAGTTACTGGAGCGCAAACCTGAGACTCGTCGGCCTTTGTCTTGCCATTTGGTTTGTCGTCTCTTTCGGGTTCGGGATCATACTCGTAGAGCCCATGAACAAGATCTCAATTGGTGGTTACAAACTGGGATTCTGGTTCGCTCAGCAAGGGTCAATCTACATTTTCGTCGCCCTTATATTCTTTTATGCAAATCGCATGGGCAAGCTCGATCGTGAGCATGACGTGCATGAAGACAAGAGCGAATAGGAGCCGACCATGACACTACAAGCAACTACATACCTGGTGGTCGGTCTTACGTTCGCGATGTATATCGGCATTGCCGTATGGGCGCGTGCCAGCACGACCAAGGATTTTTATATTGCCGGCGGCGGGGTACATCCTGTTGCCAACGGCATGGCGACAGCTGCGGACTGGATGTCGGCGGCATCGTTTATTTCAATGGCCGGACTCATCGCATTCATGGGCTATGGTGGGTCGGTCTTCCTGATGGGCTGGACCGGTGGCTACGTACTGCTGGCGATGCTGCTGGCGCCCTATCTCCGCAAGTTCGGAAAGTTCACGGTGCCGGAGTTCATTGGCGAACGCTACTACTCAAAAGGCGCCCGTGTTGTTGCGGTTATTTGCCTGATCGTCGCTTCGGTAACGTACGTTATCGGGCAGATGAAGGGCATCGGCGTTGCCTTCTCCCGGTTCCTGGAAGTCCAGTACGAGATCGGGCTCATGATCGGCATGGCCATTGTCTTTATCTATGCGGTCCTGGGTGGAATGAAAGGCATCACCTACACGCAGATCGCGCAGTACTGCGTGCTGATTTTTGCCTACACGATCCCCGCCATCTTCATCTCGTTCAACCTGACCGGTAACCCGATTCCCCAGCTGGGCCTGGGATCGATGATGAGCGGCTCTGAGGTGTATCTGCTTGATCGGCTGGATCAGGTCGTGCAGGACCTGGGATTTGCGCAGTACACGACGAGCGCCAGGCTTAGTCTGACGAATATGTTCATGTACACGATGTCGTTGATGATCGGCACAGCCGGACTGCCACACGTCATCATTCGCTTCTTCACCGTACCAAAGGTGAAAGATGCGCGTTCGTCGGCCGGTTGGGCATTGGTCTTTATCGCCATTCTGTACACGACGGCACCCGCAGTAGCTGCCATGGCACGCCTGAATCTCATGAGCACGATCGAACCGGCTCCCGGCCAGTACATGGTCTACGAGAATCGGCCGAACTGGTTCCGTAATTGGGAGAAGACCGGGCTACTGGTTTACGAGGACAAGAATGGTGATGGCCTCGTTGAGTATTCGGCAGATCCGGCGACCAATGAGATGGTGACGATCGACAGGGACATCATGGTGCTGGCGAATCCGGAGATTGCAAGGCTGCCCAACTGGGTAATCGCCCTGGTGGCGGCCGGCGGACTGGCGGCCGCTTTGTCCACCGCGGCCGGATTGCTATTGGCGATATCCTCGGCCATATCGCACGATTTGCTGAAAGGCATATTCAAACCCGACATCACGGAGCAACAGGAACTGCTCGCGAGCCGCATAGCGATGGCATTCGCTATCCTGCTGGCGGGCTACCTGGGATTCAATCCGCCCGACTTCGCGGCGGGGACCGTGGCATTGGCATTCGGATTGGCCGCCTCGTCCATTTTCCCGGTGTTGATGATGGGTATCTTCAGCAAGCGCATGAATAAGGAAGGTGCGATAGCCGGTATGGTCGCGGGCCTCGGCGTAACTCTGCTGTATGTATTCCAGCACAAGGGCATCATGTTTATCGCCAGCACGGCCTATATGGGCGACATGCCACAAAACTGGTTCTTCGGCATTGAGCCGAACGCTTTCGGTGCGGTCGGGGCCATCGTGAACTTTGCGGTCGCGTTCGCCGTCTCCCGTATGACCGCGCCTCCGCCAGAGCATATCCAGCACCTGGTCGAGGACATTCGTGTTCCGCACGGCGCGATGGGTGCCATGGATCACTGATCGGCAATCAAGCATCAAGAAAGGGGGCTCCGAACAGGGGCCCTCTGTCTTTGTTTCCGTTCTACGCGCCACCGGCTATAGTCCGATCTCTGTAGTCGCCGGGTCAGTCCGTCCATGTGGAAAAACAAGCACGTCATTGTTGCAATGTTGGTGGCGCCGATCCTGGCGCTGATGGCCTGGTTTGCGATTGACTATTTTATTGCGGAGCGGCCGCATGCGGCGAAGCCTGGCGCCGACTACACCCTGGTTGCGAGGTCGAATTGTCGCCGCGCCAGCGGCTCCTGCGACCTGTTCAATGGCGATTTCAAGCTAACGATCAGTGCCTCGCCCGCCGAATCGGCTGTGCTGACCCTGGTCCTGGCATCGCACTTCCCGTTGGTCGCCGCCACGATAGGGCTAGCACCCGGACCCGGCAAAGAATCGCTACCCGTCATGCTGTCGCCGGTCGGCGTAGACGGCAAAACCTGGTCTGCGCAAATCAACCGGCCGGCAGCAACTGAAGCGGCAATGCAGATTGTCGTCGTCGCCGGGCAAAGCCGTTATTTCGCCGAGGTGCCTGTGGTTTTTCTGGTTGCCGACGCGCCCGCAAGCACTCGTTAGTAAAGAGTAAAGGTCTCTAAATGGCCCGTGACCGGTGCTATAGTGAGCGCGATATTCCAACAGAAGGCAGTTTAAAATGATGTCAACTAGAGCACGCGGGCTTGTGGTCCGCATGATGTCGGTTGTGTTGATTTGCATGGGCTTTATGCAGACGTCGTCGGCCGGCATGATCAGCACCGGGTACTTGCTCGATAACGAGACGCGCGACGCGAGTCTTGCACGGGTAGAACTACTTCTCGCACGGCAGGACATCGAGCGGCAGCTGCTTGCCTTCGGCGTTGATGCGGACATGGTGGCCGAGCGGTTGCGAGGCATGAGCAATACGGAACTGCTGGCACTCGAAGGGCGACTCGATGAACAGCTCGCTGGCGGTGACGCGCTGGCGGTAATTGGCACGGTGTTTCTCGTATTGTTGATCCTCGAGCTCGTCGGTGTCACGGACATCTTCAAGAGTATCTGACCGCTACACGAAGGGCCGGTGGCTACCGGCCCTTTTGCTTTTGCTAAGCGGATGCGCGTCCATTCCGGAAGGAGTGCGGGGACTCGATGCCAATGCCGGCCGGGTCGAGCTCGAGGACGCGCCGTTTTTTCCGCAGCAGCGTTACCAATGCGGACCGGCCGCGTTGACGACTTTGCTGACAATGAGTGGCGCAAACGTTTCCTTGCCAGCGACAGTCGATAAGATATATCTCCCCGAAAAATCCGGCAGCCTGCAAGTCGAGCTGATGGCGGCGACACGCACCTCGGGCCGGCTGCCTTATGTTATCGACGGTGCCCTTTCGGCGGTCTGGAACGAGCTACTGGCGGGACGTGCCGTGCTCGTACTGCAAAACCTCGGCGTTGCCGCGATTCCGCGCTGGCACTATGCCGTTGTCGTCGGCATCGACCCGCAACAAGGGGAAGTAATTCTTCGCTCGGGAACGGACAGACGCAGAGTTACAACGACCAATACATTTCTGCGTACCTGGCGACGCAGTGACTATTGGGCCATTGTCGTGCTGCGGCCCGACGAGTTGCCTGCGAACGTTGATCAGGGTCGCTATTTTGAATCCATCGCAGCGCTTGAGCAGGCGGGTCAGATATATGAGGCGGCGGTGGCCTGGCAGACTGCGTTACGAGTGTGGCCGGATTCCTCAGCAGTGCTGTTCGGTCTTGGCAATGTTCGATTTGCGTCAGGTCAATTCGCCGAAGCCGAAGAGTTCTACAGGAGGCTGCTGGCGCGAGACGACCAATTGCTGGTTGCCCGCAACAACCTTGCTTTGGCACTCGCACGACAGCAGGAATTCGATACGGCGCTCGCTGAGATCTCGAATGCCCTTGCACATAGCAGCGATGCAGCGCTCGTAAGCGAGCTTGAGCATACGCAGGAGATGATCAAGCAGATGCAGGCGGACAGCAAATAATCCTGCGCAAGCCGGTACCGCCAGGGTGCTCGATAAATGCAACTTCGACTCCGATCGAGACGAAAGGCCTGTCAGGCACGGCGAGGTTTCAGGGCAAGTTAAAGTGCTCAGGTAAGCTGCCTGTTCGCAATTACTTGGCCAATCAGATCGCCCCTATTCAAATGCGTGATTTCCCGACTGTGACTTAGACTGTAGAATAATGGACCCACGCAGCGCCCGTAGCTCAGCTGGATAGAGTACTGCCCTCCGAAGGCAGGGGTCACAGGTTCGAATCCTGTCGGGCGCGCCATATTTTTCAAATAGTTACGTGGATTAGCGGCATTGCCAAATAGACGTTGTGACCACCACGTGACCACGTTGTGACCAAATCTGACGGGCCGTGCATTGTCTTACCAGTTAGACAGAGCTCACTAACTAGTTACACGAGCGGCAAATCCTGACTCAATCTGGCCGCCCGACAAAAGTATGAAAATCCCATACTTTTTAATACTTCCGCAGCGACAAGTTCTGACCCTTTCTTTGCGCCCAGGCCGAGCGGCTGCTTTTTCCAAGACCTGCCGTTCGAACGTCTGCTTTCGGGAAATCGCGAGGGTCTGCAAACGGCCAAGAGCGGACTTTGGGCTTTGCCCATT
>JBATHK010000055.1:0-2607 GCA_049666725.1 Woeseiaceae bacterium | reverse complement strand
GTATCTTCAAAAAGTCCCTGCGTTACCCCCCGCTTACGCTACCGACGCTCGCCGCGCTCGTACCTGAAGACGTCGAACACGAACTGCAAATGTTCGACGAAGGCATCGAGGACATCCCCGAGGATCTAGATGTCGACGTCGTTGGCATCACCGTCATTACGGGTAATGCAAAACGTTCTTACGAGCTCGCGAAAACCTTCCGCGCACGCGGCGTCACGGTCGTACTTGGCGGCCCTCATGTCACGCTCGTACCGGACGATGCGGCGCCACATGCCGACGCCATCGTCGTCGGCTACGCCGAGGATACGTGGCCTGAGTTATTGCGCGATGTCGTCAGCGGGAATATCAAAGCGCGATATGACCAATCTCCGGACCTGAGCCTTGCCGGCCGGCCGCGCCCGAAGCGCGATCTCATCAACGCCGGGCGCTACGCAAAAACTCACGTGTTCGAGGCGACCCGGGGATGCGTGCATCGCTGCGATTTTTGCGTCGTGCCGTTTGCCTGGGGACGCAAGCCGTATCAGAAACCGGTTGCCGAAGTCGTCGACGAAATTCGTTCGACGGGCGCAAAACGCGCAATCTTCATCGACCTGAACCTGGTGGCCGACCCCGAGTATGCCGCGGAACTGTTCGAGGCCATGATCCCCTTGAAAATCAAGTGGGGCGGCCTCGCCACGAGCCTCCTGGCGCGCGACGAGAAACTGCTCGACCTGTGCGCGCGCAGCGGCTGCATGGGTTTGCTGGTCGGCTTTGAATCGATATCCCATTCGGCGCTCAAGGACATTCACAAGGGCTTCAATACGCCCGACAACTACGCGGAGTGGATACGGCGTTTCCATGCCCACGGCATAGCCATTAACGGAACTTTCGTATTCGGCCTCGATGGTGATACGACCGATGTTTTCGAAGCAACCAAGCAGTTCGTCATCGACACCGGCATCGACCTGCCGCGCTTCGCAATTTTGACGCCGTTCCCTGGCACAGCGTTGCACGAACGTCTCGACGGCGAGGGGCGCGTGTTCACCAAGGACTGGGAGCTCTACGACGGGCAGCACGTGGTCTTTCAGCCCAAACAGATGTCGGTCACCGAACTCGAACAAGGCAGCGCGAAAGTCTGGCGCGACGTTTACAGCTATGCATCCATCGCGCGGCGCATGCGCTACACGCCGATTTCCAGGCTGCTCTACCTGGGCGCCAATTTCGGCTATCGCTTTTATGCCAATCGCCTGGACCAGTTCTACACCTGTGACTGGCGACTGCTGAATCCCGACCCTCCCCGCTTACGCCCACAGAAGAGCCTGTGAACACGGTGGCAAAAAAGTTTCGGCTGACACTCATCCACCCCTGCGTCGGTCGCTGGGCGGGTGACAGGAAATACATCCGCAGCTGGCAAATGGAGCCGCTGGCGCCGGCCGTGCTGGCGGGACTCACGCCCAAAGACATCGATGTCCGTTTCTACGACGACAGGCTGGAAGACATTCCGTTTGACGAGGCCACCGACCTCGTAGCGATCAGCATCGAAACCTACACCGCGAGGCGCGCCTACCAGATAGCAACCGAGTACCGGCAACGCGGCGTCGCGGTCGCGCTGGGCGGCTTCCACGCGACGCTTTGTCCCGATGAAGCATCGCTGTATGCCGATGCCGTGATCATCGGCGAGGCCGAAGCGCAATGGCAGTCCGTCCTCGACGACGCGCGTCACGGCACGCTGCAGCAGTTCTATCGACAGCCACAGCGGCCGGATCTTGCTCTGACCCGGCTCGATCGCGGTATTTACGAAGGCAAACGCTATCTGCCGATCACGCTTATCGAAGCCGGCCGTGGCTGCCATTTCCGCTGCGAATTCTGCGCCGTGCAAAGCTATTTTAATGCGACACAGACGCGGCGCCCGGTCGAATATATCCTCGACGAAGTGCAGCGCACACGAAAACGCGGCAGCTTCTACTTTTTCGTCGACGACAACATCACGTCGAATTTTGACGAAGCAAAGGAGCTGTACCGCCAGCTGGCGAAACACAATATTCGCTGGGTATCGCAGGCCAGTATCAACGCAGCACACGACGAGGAGTTCCTCGACCTGATTTCGAGGAGCGGCTGCGAAGGCCTGCTGATCGGCTTCGAGAGTCTCGAGCGCGAAACGCTGCGTTTAATGAAGAAGAAATTCAACACGATGGGCGGCGGCTACGAGGTCGCGCTCGCCAACCTGCGCAAATACAAAATTCGTCTCTATGCCACCTTCGTATTCGGCTACGACCACGACACGGCCGAGACCTTCGAACATACGGTCGAGTTCGCGAACAGGCACAAGTTCTACATGGCCGCCTTCAATCACCTGACGCCGTTTCCCGGCACGCCCCTGTATCAACGTCTCGAGGACAACGGCCAGCTGCTTTACGATGCCTGGTGGATGGACCCCAGCTACTCTTACAACAAGATCCCGTTCAAGCCGGCGTTGCTCGAGCCCGAAGAACTGCAGCAACTGTGTATTGATGCCCGCGCCGATTTTTACTCGGTGCCCAACATGCTGCGGCGGTTCGCGGATCCTGTTAACCGCTCGAACTTCTTCATCGCGCGCCATTTCCCGCTGATCAACCTGATGATGCGCCG
>JBATHK010000054.1:0-8889 GCA_049666725.1 Woeseiaceae bacterium | reverse complement strand
CCCTACACCCAGCAAGTGCATAAGCTCAAGGTGGGGGATATTGGTGTCCTTACCAGTTCTGAGTTCGCTCGTTTCGGGACAGTTGATATTCCAATCAGCAAGGTTGGGTCTCTGCGGCAGGGGCAAGCTGTGCGCATCGACGGTTTTGACGGTGTCGAGCCCAGACTAGTTGCATCAACGATCCCCGCAAAGACGATTTGTCCAAACTGCGGCCACAATTTCTAGATGGGCGAACGGCTGCTTCTGGCCGGAAGCAGCCGGTCACTGCTTCCACAAAACAGACGCTCGAGCGGCTGGTATCAGAAAAAGCAGCCCCTCAATCCAAACCGCAACTACGCGTTTGGACTTGCTGCTCTGAAGTAGCGCTCCGAGTTCACAGTAACGTTAGAATAGGTCGGATGCGACCCACGATGATCTTCCTGAGTATTTTCTTCCTCGCCGCCTGTAACGCAGGTGGTGACGGAATGTCGATTCCACTGCTGCCATCCAACCAGATATCAATAGCTGAAGTCCAGGGAAGCGGGTCATCGAGCCCGCTTGCCGGACAGATAGTCTCAATATCCGGCGTCGTAACGGGCGACTTCCAGGACAACGATTCGGACGACGCGAGCAATCTCGGCGGTTTCTACATTCAGCAGGAAACGCCGGACGCGGATGCCATGACGTCGGACGGCATTTTTGTATTCGACGGTAACAACCCCGCCACCGATGTCAGTCGCGGCGACCGCGTTAACGTTACTGGCACGGTAATCGAGTATTTCGGTGAGACGCAGATTACCGAACCTTCCGTTAGTATCACCGGATCCGGAGTAGTCCGGGCTACAGGGGTGAGCCTCCCGGCCACCGGGACGATGACCAACAGCGATGGTGACCTCGTTGCCGAATTCGAACGCTATGAAGGGATGCTGCTGAGCTTTCAGCAGACGCTGACTGTCACCAACCTACGCAACCTCGAGCAGTTTGGCGCGGTCAGCCTGTCAGAGGGCGGGCGCCTCTATCAATTCACAAACGCCAACGCGCCCGACCCCTCGGCCTACGCTGCACACAAATCGTCGAATGCGCGCCGGAGCCTGGAACTCGACGACGGCCGGCGATCGTCGAACCCGGCGACAATTCGCTTTCTGAATGCCGGTGCCGCGGGCTACTCCATTCGAACCGGCGATACGATTTCGGGGATCACGGGTAACCTGCGCTATTCGCGTGGCAGCGGCGGCGATGGCGATGAGACCTGGCGCCTGATGCCCACGACGGAACCCCAGTTCAACCCGCTGAACCCCCGACCCGGCAGCCCGGCTGTGGGTGGCAGCCTGAGTGTTGCCAGTTTCAACGTGCTGAATTTCTTCTCAACCGTGGACTCGGGGCAAAGTGTTTGTGGTCCACAGGGCAGTGACGGTTGCCGCGGCGCCGATAGTGACCGGGAGCTGGCCAGGCAGCTCGAAAAAACCGTCTCGGCATTGATGCTGCTGGATGCGGACATCGCCGGCCTCATGGAACTGGAGAACAACAACAGCGCTTCATTGCAAATGATCGTTGACGCACTGAATGCCCGAATCGGAGCCAATGAATATGCATCCCTGGACACCGGCACAATTCACGATGACGCAATAAAGACCGGTTTTATATATAAGACTTCAGCCGTCGGCCTGGCCGGCCCGTTTGCGATACTGGATCGCCGCGTTGATTCAAGGTTCAACGACGCGCGAAATCGGCCCGCCCTCGCGCAATCCTTCAGGGTCCTGGCCACCGGGGCCCAACTGAACGTTGTCGTAAATCACCTGAAGTCCAAGGGCTCCTCTTGTGACGAGGACGATGATCCCAATCTCAACGATGGCCAGGGCAACTGCAACCAGACGCGAACCAACGCCGCAGCCGCAATCGCGGACTGGGTCGCCACCGACCCCACTCACAGTAATGACCCCGACTACCTCATCATTGGCGATTTCAACGCCTACGTGCGTGAGGGCCCGCTAACCGCGCTGCGTGACGCAGGTTTCACGAGCCTGCTCGAAGCACGGGAAAACCCGTATTCATTCGTATTCGATGGACAGGCCGGTGCGCTTGATCACGCCATCGCCTCGGCGAGTCTCGTGCCGCAGGTTGTCGACACGATTGAGTGGCATATCAACGCTGACGAGCCGGCGCTGCTCGACTACAACCTCGAGCACGGCCGTAACCCGGCATTATTTGATGCAAACTCGCCGTATCGCGCTTCGGATCACGACCCCGTCGTCATCGGGCTCGAACTGATTAACTAAGACCTACTCAGGCTTACGAAATTTCAGCGTCATCCGATTTGATTCGCCGATCGCTTCCATCTCCGCCTTGAGTTCGGGATTGTCCTGACTCGTCCCCAAACTGGGCGGCAGGCGCCAGACGACGTCCTCCTCGCTTGGCTGGTCTTTCGGATTCTCGTTTATATTGCTTTCAGCAACAAACTCGAAACCCGCCTGCTCCGCCGCAGCGATAACGAAAGATTTCTTGAGATAGCCATGGCTTCCGTCGGCGAATTCGTCAGGCATTTCGTCGCGCGCCTGGTGCTGCACTATGCCCAATACACCGCCGGGCTTGAGCGCGGCATAGGCATCAGCCATCGCTTCGGTCAGGAACCCGCCTTCGTCCTCGAAGTTCGCGAGGTTGTGTAACACTCTCGCCAGGAACACGACGTCGGCCGTACCTGCCAGGGATTCCGGCATCGCGCCAAGATTGAATGCAGCGACCGTTGCGCTGTCCTCGTCGCGCCATTCTTCGGCGCCGGCTGGCCAGTCCGTCGTCCAGGTACTTTGCGTCTTCAAAAACTCCGCGTTTGCGAACGCGAAATTCGGCCACATGTCCATGGCATAGGTGGCACCGATCAAATGGCCATCTTGGCCGAGATAGGGCAGCAGTATTCTCGTGTACCAGCCGCGACCCGGGAGCCCCTCGACTACGGTCATGCCGGGTTCAATACCAAAGAACTCGATTGTTTCTTTTGGATGACGATATTGATAACGAGCCTGAACGTCTTCCGGCTGCGCATCGAGTGCGGTCGCAAGCCGAGTATTTGCCATTGCCGAAGCGGCGGCCGGCATTTCTTGCGCGCCGCTGTCAGTGTTGGAGTCCTCTGCCGGCTGGCAGGCAGCGAGCGCCACGCCCAGGAACAAGACGATGTACTTATGCATGGTATTCCCCATTTACGCGCAATTTGAGCCTGCCAAAAAGTATGCGGTAGTCGGAGCTTTGCGGCAATTATTTCGTGCTTGATTTCATTTCAATCGCAGGCTCAGCCGGCCAACCCACTTGCGAATTTGACCGCTGCAGCCGCAGCAGGCCAGCTACAACGAGGATGCCGATCGCGGCGACAGCGGTCAGAAACAGGAAGTAGTTTTGATGCCCGACAATGCCTGGCGATGCATCGAGGATTCGACCTGTAATCGGCGCAAAGAAGATTTCCGGCGTGTAGCCCACGAACGAAACCATGCCTGTCACTGCCCCCGTGTAATACGCCGGCGTCCTGTTTTCTTCGAGCAGTGCGAAATACACGCCGCGTAGCGCAAACACGGCGAAAAAGCTCACGAAGATATTTGCGTAGATCACGGCAAGCCCGGGCCCATCCGGCAGGGCAAAAGACAGCATCGCGTAAGCAAGGAGCAGGACAATAAATGAAGCGCCGATAGTTCTGCTCGCGCTCCAGCGGTCTGCGAGGAGGCCAGCGGCTACAGCCGCAACCGGTCGAACGTAGGCACCGTAGGCAGACAACTGCGCGCCCTGCACTTCATTCATGCCGAGAACTTGCACTGCATAAAGCGAGTAATTGTCCAGGCCTTTGTAGCCGCAGTAAGCACAGACAATGACGGCGGCCTGCGCCCATACCAGTGGCCGGGTAATTACAACCGCAGCACCATGAAAAAGGCTGCGACTGGAGTCGCCGAAGTGTTTTGTCGTGGGAATCAGGAACCAGGTGAGCAGGGCTGCCCCGATGGCGGCAAATGAATACAGCAGGATGACAACGCGAAACGCGGCGCGACGTTCTTCGTCACTCATGAGGGCTACGTCATCGGGCAGGAACCAGGCGAGCACAAAAACCGCCAGCGTCGCAAAAAGCGCGGCAGCAACACCACGGCCACCATCAAGAATACCGAATGCCCTGCCTTGCGATCTTGCGCCGCCCCACTCCCGGGTGGCGCGGATAAGCGCGGCCCAGAACAGCAAAATGGTCGTTACGCCCCAGTAGCCATACAGCAGTGCCATGCCGAGGGTCCCAGGGTACGTCGCCATGTAGAATCCACCGGCACCAGTCGTGACCAGTGAAATAGTCAGCAGCGCTCTTGCCGAGAATCGATCGGCCAGTATGCCGCCGGGAAAATAGGCAATCATTGCCGTTACGCCGTATATGGCGAATACATCGCCCAGTTGAGTGTTCGTGAACTCGAAGGCCTCGAGCAGCGTTGGCCTGAAGAAACGTGCCGTGTGAAAAGGCAGGCCAAAAATAATCTCGCCAGCAATCACGAGCGTAGCCATGTGCATGAATCGGTACATAAGCTGCCCTGAACATGGCGGCAAGAACAAACGCCAACCGCGTGGTAGGATGCCGCTCAAATTCGAATAATCGCTTCTTTTCTCACAATTTTCCAACGAGTTATTTTATGAGTCACGAGGAACATCACAGGGCGCATCGCGTAGGCTGGCTGCGCGCCGCGGTCCTGGGAGCAAATGACGGCATTGTCTCGACAGCAAGCCTGATGATCGGTGTTGCTGCAGCGAATACCGCTCACGACAATATTCTTCTCGCCGGTGTTGCCGGATTAGTCGCCGGCGCAATGTCGATGGCCGCCGGCGAGTATGTGTCCGTCAGCTCACAGTCCGATACGGAGAACGCTGACCTCGAGCTCGAAAGGCTGTCGCTCGAGGAAAACTATGAGACGGAGAAAGATGAACTTGCCGAAATTTACGAAGGTCGAGGGCTTGAACCCGACCTGGCGATGCGGGTTGCCGATCAACTGATGGCCCACGACGCGCTGGCGGCGCACGCCAGGGATGAAATAGGCATATCGCATGTTGTCACGGCCCAACCCGTGCAGGCGGCATTTTCTTCGGCGGGCACATTCATCTTGGGCGCCGCGCTACCACTGACAGTAGCGTGGGCTATTCCAGGACCGCGGCTGATACCGGCGGTCGCCGCATCATCCCTTGTCTTCCTCGCGCTTCTGGGCGGTCTCGCCGCTCGGGCCGGCGGTGCGCCTATTGCTCTCGGTAGTGTCAGAGTGCTTTTTTGGGGCGCGTTAGCAATGGCGCTGACAGCGGGCGTCGGTCGACTGTTCGGTGTTGTTGCCTGAAATGCTTAATTGGGGAATGTCATGACAAGCCATGCTTTTTTCGCCCTGATTCTTGCGGCCTTTTCCTTGCCTATCGGCGCCGCGGAAATACCCGCAACGATGCGCGTTGATTTCTTCCACAGCGGCAACCAGGCGATGGAATTGTTCAGCCTGGACCAGGTGGTCATCGAAGCGCTGCCGTGGTCCGGCAATCTGGCACAGCCGACAGACCAGACGTTGCGCGGCAAATACCTTTTTGAAATTGTCGCGAACGGTAGGACGGCCTGGTCGAGAAGCTTCAGCAGCATCTACGGCGAATGGGAAACCACGTCTGAAGCGCGCCAAATCAATCGGTCTTTTCACGAATCCGTACGATTTCCGGCGCAGGACGATGTTTTCGAACTCGTGCTGAAAAAGCGTGGCCCGCAAAACCAGTTCGAGGAAATATGGCGGATCGAAGTCGATCCGAAGGATGTCCTCGTGCATCGGGAATCGGCGAGGTACGCAGACGAGGTTGTCGCCATTCACCGGGGCGGTGATCCCGCAACGACGGTGGACCTGTTGCTCATGGGGGATGGCTACACCGCTGAAGAACACGATGCTTTTGTCGCCCGAGCAAAGGAACTTGCGGACGTTTTTTTGGCGACCTCGCCGTTCAAAGAACGCAAGGACGACTTCAATATCTGGGCGCTCGCACCAGCCGCTGCCCAATCCGGCGTATCCAGGCCATCCACGGGTACGTTTCGTGACTCACCGATCGGCGCAACCTATGACGCGTTCCGCTCAGAACGCTATATCCTGACCTTTGATAACAAGTCGATGCGCCGTATTGCGTCGTCCGCACCCTACGATTTCGTCGAAATCCTGACGAATACCGAGGTCTACGGTGGGGGCGGAATTTACGGCCTGTTCAGCACGGCTGCCGCCAACAGCGAGTGGGCAGCGTATCTCTTTGTACATGAATTCGGGCACCACTTCGCCGGCCTGGCCGACGAGTATTACACCAGTTCAGTCGCCTACGAGGCACCGAGCGAGATTACGGAACCCTACGAACCGAACGTCACGGCGCTGCTCGATCCAGATAACCTGAAGTGGGGACACCTCGTGACGCCGGGTACGGCATTGCCGACGTCCTGGCCGAAATCAAAATATGAGGAGCACTCGATCGCGGTGCAGAAACGCCGCGCCGAAATGCGCGCTGCCAATGTCAGCGAAGCCGAAATAAATGCACTATTCCGATATACCAAGGAATACGTCGACACATTATTCGAGCAGTCCGGCAAGAAAGGCATCGTCGGTGCCTTTGAGGGCGGTAACTACCAGGCCGAGGGCTTTTACCGTTCCGAACAGAACTGCCTGATGTTCACGCGTTATGAAGCATTTTGCGCAGTGTGTTCCGAGGCCATAGGAAAAGTCATCGACGAATACACGCTGTCAGACTGACGGCGTCGGTCTACTCAAGGCCGGGCTCAGGTCCTGAGTTTGTAGCCTGTCTTGAAGATCCAGCGCACGGCTAACAGGCAGGCAGCCAGGAACGTAATAGCCATTCCCAGGCTCAATGCAACACTGACGTCAGCGTTTTCATAGAAGCTCCAGCGGAAACCGCTGATCAGGTAAACCACGGGGTTAAACAGGCTGATGGTTTGCCACGCCGGCGGCAGCATGCTGATCGAATAGAACGTGCCGCCCAGAAACGTCAGCGGCATGATGACCAGTATCGGCACAATTGTGAGCTTCTCCCAGCCATCCGCCCAGATTCCGAGAATGAAGCCGAACAGGCAGAACGACACGCAGGTCAGCAACAGGAAAGCGACCATGATTACCGGGTGGGCGATTTCCAGATCCACGAACAGGCTCGCGGTTGCGAGGATTATCGTGCCGATGATGACCGACTTGGTCGCAGCCGCGCCAACATAGCCCAGCAATACTTCGCCGTAGGACACGGGCGCCGACAATACTTCGAAAATAGTGCCCGTAAATTTCGGGAAGTAAATGGCGAATGACGAGTTGGAGATGCTCTCGGTCATGACAGACAGCATGATCAAGCCCGGCACGATAAACGACCCGTAGCTAACGCCGTCAATTTCAGTAATTCGCGAACCTATTGCGGAACCAAAAATTACAAAGTACAGGGAGGTTGACAGCACCGGCGCGACAATGCTCTGCACAACAGTCCGGAACATGCGTGCCATTTCGTAGCGGTAAATAGCTTTGACAGCGTGAAAATTCATTATGCCTTGCGCACCAGGTCGACAAAGATATCCTCGAGCGAACTTTGCGACGTCTGAAGATCATTGAATCGAATTTCGGCATCTCGCAGTTCGTTTATCAGGTCGGTAATGCCCGTGTGTTTACCTTTGGTGTCATAGTTGTAGATGAGTGCCTGCCGGTCATCGCTCAGCTCGAGATTATATTTGTTGAGCGACGCCGGAACTGTAGCCAGCGGTTCGTAAAGGTGCAGCGTGAGCTGTTTCTTGCCCATCTCCCGCATCAGCCGGTCTTTTTCCTCGACGAGAATAATTTCGCCGTGATTGATGACACCAACGCGATCGGCGAGCTGCTCCGCTTCTTCAATGTAGTGCGTGGTAAGAATAACGGTCACACCCTCCTCGCGCAGTGCCTTCACCACGTTCCACATATCCTGGCGAAGCTCGACATCGACGCCCGCCGTTGGCTCGTCAAGAAACAGGATTTCCGGCTCATGGGCCAGCGCTTTTGCAATGAGAACCCGGCGCTTCATGCCGCCGGACAATTCCATGCTTTTTGTGTCTTTCCTGTCCCAGAGGGACAGCGACTTCAGCACTTTCTCCAGGTGCCCGGGATTGGCGGCCTTGCCAAACAGGCCGCGGCTGAAACGGCAGGTGTTCCATACCGTTTCGAAGCTTTCCGTCGGCATTTCCTGGGGCACCAGGCCAATCTTGGCGCGAGTGAGGCGAAAGTCGCTGACGATATCGTCACCATCAACCAGTACGCTGCCCTGGGTCAGACGAGTGATACCGCAGACAATGTTGATCAACGTCGTTTTGCCGGCACCGTTTGGACCCAGCAGCGCAAAGATTTCGCTTTTGTTGATCGCCAGGCTGACGCTCTTGAGCGCCTCAAACCCACCGGCGTAGGTTTTCGTGAGTCCACGGATGTCGATCACTGTTTGCACGCCGCAATCATACGACGAAAACGTTTTCGATAGTCAGCCCGTGACGCCCGGTTTGCCCCTGGTTCCAGCGATCATGCCGGGCAGCAGTACGCCGCTCAGCAGAAGGAATAGGCACTGCAGCTGGGTCACGGTCATGTTGCCCAGCACGACAGGTCCGTCTGCGCGCAAATACTCGATGAAGAACCGGAGAAACGCGTAGGCGCAAACCACGACCACGGCCAGCACTCCGGCTGGAAATCGCCGCCACGGAAAACGCCACAACGCGAGCAGCAGGACAAGCAGCAGCGCGCCTTCATAGAGCTGAACCGGGTACACCGGCAGCGAAGCCAGCGCATTCGGCTCGATAAGGTCCAGCGCGAGGTGCTGCTGGTAGGGCAGACTGCCGGGTGGGTAGCTCACGCCAGTGCTCAGGCCGCTCAGGAACGGCAGTGTCTGTACCTGGGA
>JBATHK010000053.1:0-20596 GCA_049666725.1 Woeseiaceae bacterium | reverse complement strand
TGCTGGATCAGGCTTGCGCCCATTGTCCAATATTCCCCACTGCTGCCTCCCGTAGGAGTCTGGGCCGTGTCTCAGTCCCAGTGTGGCTGATCGTCCTCTCAGACCAGCTACGGATCGTCGCCTTGGTGAGCCTTTACCTCACCAACAAGCTAATCCGACTTAGGCTCATCCATTAGCGCGAGGTCCGAAGATCCCCCGCTTTCCCCCGTAGGGCGTATGCGGTATTAGCTCGAGTGTCCCCGAGTTGTCCCCCACTAATGGGCAGATTCCTAAGTATTACTCACCCGTCCGCCACTCGACGCCTGGAAGCAAGCTTCCATCGTTTCCGTTCGACTTGCATGTGTTAGGCATGCCGCCAGCGTTCAATCTGAGCCAGGATCAAACTCTTCAGTTTAAAGCTTGTAGCTTTATCTAAAGACGTAATCACCAATTCTCAATTACTTAAAACTGACTTGGTTCTTACGTTGATTTTGCCTTCGCAAACTCCAACGCAAGCACCCACACAAATTATCTGATTGAGTTGTTAAAGAACGAGCCCCGTCATCGCGAGGCAGACCCACAATTATACAGGCGGAAGGGGCCAAATCGCCAGCCCTTGGGCGCCTGCGGTCTTTCATTGGGGGTCCACTGAGGTACACCGTGTCCTCAGCGAGCGGGGCATTATAGCGACCAAGCCCACCCCGTCAACACCTTTCTGCATGTTTTTTTGAAAGGGCTGAAATCTAGGCGCGACGCGGCGTCGGGGCGCTGCGCCGGCTAACCGAAAAGCGGGGTATTCCGGCTGAATAACGCAGCTTTCGGGCCGCAGGGTTCTGCCGGTCCGTGCAGACCGTTGCCGCATACGCGCATCCGCCGCCTGCACGGCCCGGCAAAGCTTTGCGTGCAAATCCCGCAAATTCCGGGCAAGCCGAGCGTTCGCCGACCCCGGCGTCCGGACTACTCCCGGCTGGCGCGCCAGTCCAGGTATTCCTGCTTGTCCGCCAGGACCTTCAGGAAGCGATCACGCCCGAGCTGCTCCGGGTCCAATGTGTGACCGAACTCGTCCTCGAGGCGGGCCAGGGCCTCGGTTGCGCCGCTGTAGTTTGCCGCACGGGTGCGGGCGCGCAGCAGCGACCACCAGGCGAGTTCGAGCGATGGCTCAACGACGGTTGCCTCTACGGCATACTGCTCGGCGTCGCCGGTGCTTCCCATCGCCAGTGCGGCTGACGCTTTCAGAGACTCAGTTGCGCCATCCCTCAGGCCGAGACCGTCCTGCAGCGCGACGATTGCGTCGATCGCTTCCTGGTATTGCCGCGTCGAGATGTAGTATTCGGTGAGCCTCAGACTGAACATAGGATCACCGCGGTGCGTTTCGACCAGCATGCGCACTGCGTTCCTTATTCGGGCCTTGTCGCGTGCCATCAACGCCATCCTGAAACTGGCCCGGACAACCACATTCTCTTCGAGAAGAACTTCTTTCAGTCCATCATAAATCTGGAAAAACCGGTCAGGCTTGTTGTCCCGCACGGCCTTGAACAACTCAGCGACCTGGAAGATATCGCCATCGCTTGAGGTTTTGTTCGTCAGCATCTTGCGGATCGCCGGCTTGCCCGGCATCGCCATGACCAGCGCTTCCCCTGCCTCGTCGGAGAATCGGCCGCCCTGGTAGTAATCGATCCAGTCGAGGATGACGAGGCGCCCTCTCGAGTCCCGCCCCAATTCATAGACGTGATAGGAATAGCGGTATCCGGAGGCGGCATAACGCACAATTGCACGACCTTCATTCCCCTGGAACCGGAAGTCGATCAAGGTTCCCAGGATGTCCTTTTTTGATTTTGGAAAAGAGGAGACGAACATCTGCTCAAACGAGGCTGCAAAGCTGCTCGTGAACGACTTCTTCACCTCAGGCTCGATCAGACGAGTCGCGAAAATCCGTGCGAGCATGTCCTTTTGCACGACTGCACCGCGAAATTTTTCCAACGAATCATCATTGAGACCCTGCACGATGCCCTGAAATTCTGCACGAAGCCTGTCCGTTTCAGCATCCGCCGATGCTGATGCGGGCCACAGGACAGCCATGAAAACTGCGGCCGCCGCAAAAGTTTGAACCCACTTCATATCAAGACCTCCGGCCGGATTGTTGCCGGCCACGCTGGGACATCGGCGGGACCGCGCTGCGATCAGGTAAGACTGACGCGAGCAAACCTGCGTTTGCCTACCTGGTAGACATTGCTGCTGCCCGCCGCTATGTGTAAGGCGCGATCGTCGACTCGCTGGCCGTCTATTTTCACGGCACCCTGCTTGATCATTCGAAACGCCTCGGACGTGCTGCTAACGAGTCCGGCACCTTTGAGCAGGTTAGCGATGCCGAGCTGGCCCTGCTGACTGTCCAGCGTCACTTCCACGATCTCATCCGGCATAGCGCCCTGTTGGAATCGGGAAATGAACTCCTTCTCCGCTTCCCGGGCACTGGCCTCGTCATGGAATCTGGCAACAATTTCCCGCCCAAGTTCAAATTTTGCGTCCCGCGGGTTCATGCCGTCGTCAACCGAGCGTTTCAACGACGCGATATCATCGAGACTGCGAAAGCTCAACACCTCAAAGTACCGCCACATCAGATCATCCGATATCGACATGATTTTGCCGAACATCTCGCCCGGGGGTTCTGTGATACCGATGTAATTGCCGAGTGATTTCGACATTTTCTGCACACCGTCCAGGCCTTCGAGCAGCGGTGTGGTCATGACAAGCTGCGCCTCCTGGCCGTAGTCCTGCTGCAGCTGGCGGCCAACGAGCAGATTGAATTTCTGGTCAGTGCCGCCGAGCTCGACGTCCGCTTTTAGCGCAACCGAGTCGTATCCCTGAACCAACGGGTAGAGAAACTCATGGATCGAAATGGGCTGCCCGCTCGTATAGCGCGTATTGAAATCGTCGCGCTCGAGCATCCGGGCGACCGTGTGGCGTGCGGCCAGCTTGATCAGCCCGGCCGCATCCATGCTGCCCATCCAGCTGGAATTGAACTCCACCCGGGTCTTGTCTTCATCGAGAATCTTGAATATCTGCGCCTCATAGGTCTCGGCGTTGGCCTTGATGTCCTCGGGCGAAAGCGGTGGACGGGTCGCATTCTTGCCCGACGGATCGCCGATCATGCCCGTGAAATCGCCAATCAGGAACACGACATCATGGCCCAGCTGCTGAAACTGGCGCATTTTGTTGATGAGAACCGTGTGGCCGATATGCAGGTCAGGGGCAGTCGGATCAAAGCCTGCTTTGACGACGAGCGGTCTGCCCAGCTTGAGTTTCGCCTCGAGTCCGTTTTCCGGCAGCACCTCGTCGGCACCCCGTGTAAGCTCTGCGATTTGTTCCCTGATACTGCTCATGACGGCAATGTGCGAATCCTGCGTAGTTGCGGCCCGGTTTTCGGCTGCGAAACTGTAGCATCCCGGCGATGGTTAACACCATGACTTATAACCATTTTCTTTGACCTTGAAAATGACGCACGGTAGAGTAGCGGCTCACATCTTCTGAGGAACGCAGACTTGAATCGTCCGGTCAGTCCACTGCTACACGATTACAAGCCATCTGCAGCGAGGAGACCCGCAAAATACAAAGCTGTTCAGTGGTTTGCGGTTGGCCTGGGAATCCCCTTGATTGGTATCGCACTGATAACCGGCCTCAACCAAAGCGACCCGAAACCACCCGTTTCATACACCCCGGTCATGACGGCAACGGCGACTTCGGAACCGCTTCTTGCCGAAACCGAAGACCTCGAAGAACTGCCGTTGCCGATGCAGAGCCCGAGCAGTGTTGCGGAGCCCGAACCACAGTATGACAAGCTGGTTTTAACCGTAGGCCGCGGCGACACCATGGAACGGCTGTTTCGCAAAAACAAGCTCAATCTCGGACAGCTGATGGAGATCGCGCGGCTCAACGAGGCAAATAAACGATTTCGGAAGATCAAGCCGGGCGACATTTTTGAGATCACTCACACTGACGGCCAGCTTCTCAGCATGTACTCGAAACTGGACCTGACCAGTGCGTTGAAAATCGAAAAGCAGGAATCCAACTTTGTCGCGAAGATAATCGAGCACCCTGTTGAGATACGAAAACGAAATGCTTATGGCGTGATCAATACCTCCCTGTTCGAGAGTGCTGCTGAGGCGGGCCTGTCGGACAAGGTCATAATGAACGTTGCCGGTATTTTCGCCTGGGACGTTGATTTCGTTCTCGACATTCGCAGCGGCGACAATTACTACGTTCAGTATGAAGAAATTTGGCAGGACGATGAGTTCGTTACTGAAGGCGAAATCATCGCAGCTGAATTCAACAACAACGGCCGATCGATCCAGGCGATTCGCTTCAAGGACGACAACGATCATACGGACTATTTCACGCCAACCGGCGACAGCGTACGAAAAGAATTTTTGCGCAACCCGGTTGACTTCACTCGCATCAGTTCCAATTTTAATCCGAACCGGCGCCATCCGATACTGAACAAGATCCGCGCGCATCGTGGTGTCGACTACGCCGCGCCTCGGGGCACGCCGATCAAGGCCTCCGGTGACGGCAAGGTGATTTTTCGTGGCACGAAATCCGGATATGGCAAAGCGATCATCCTGCAGCACGGCGGCAACATAACCACCCTGTATGCACACATGTCGGCCTTTGCGGCGAAGGCGCGCATCGGCTCGCGCGTGCGACAGGGGCAAACCATTGGTTACGTCGGAGCAACGGGTCTCGCAACGGCTAATCATCTTCACTACGAATACCGGCTGAACGGCGTACACCGCAATCCGCGCACGGTGCCTCTGCCCGATGCCGAGCCGATCGCTGAGAAGTATCGGGAGAAGTTCCTGGCCTCGGCAAAACCAATTATCCAGGAACTAGAGAAGTTCAAGAGCACCCAGGTCGCATCCATCGGCTACAGCAGTCAGTAGACGAAGTGCTCGCAGGACACTAAATGCCCGACCACTACATTGGTTTGATTTCCGGCACGAGCATGGATGGCATTGATGCCGTACTTGCGGATTTCAGTAACGACAGCCTGCAGCTTCGCGCCACCCACATCCACAGGTACCCGCCGGAACTTCAGGAGCTGTTACGTCGTGCGATCAGCAGTCCGGAGACATGCGGTCTTGACGAGACAGGCATGCTCGACCGCTGGGTCGGCGAGTGTTTTCGTGACGCGGCCCTGGAACTTATCGAGAAGAGTAATACCGACAAAGGCGATATTGTCGCGATCGGAAGCCACGGCCAGACGCTGCGGCATCAACCCAATGCAGAGCGTCCGTTTTCGCTACAGATTGGAGACGCCGCGACTATTGCGGCCGGAACCGGCATTGCAACGGTTGCCGACTTCAGGCGCGCCGATATTGCGGCCGGCGGACAGGGGGCGCCGCTCGTGCCGCCTTTTCACGACTGGCTGTTTCGTTCCCCGGACGTGAGCCGCGCCGTTCTCAATATCGGCGGGATTGCCAACGTCACCGTACTTTCGGCAAGCGATGCGCCCGTCACCGGCTTCGATACCGGACCCGGAAACACGTTGCTCGACGCCTGGATTCGGGAACGGCGCGACGAGCCTTACGATAGCGACGGTCAATGGGCGGCTGACGGAAAACACATCCGTTCGCTGCTGGAGAAGTTTCTGGCCGATGATTATTTCAATCTGCCACCACCGAAAAGCACGGGCCTCGAATATTTCAATTCCCGCTGGCTGCATCGATTCGACGTGGACAATTACGACCCCGGCGATGTGCAGGCAACATTGTCCGAACTGACCGCCCGGACGGTAGCGGACGCCATCGGCAGGCACGCCCCGGCAACCCGAGAACTCTATGTCTGCGGCGGTGGCGCTCATAACCGGGACCTGTTGCGTCGCCTGTCAGGACACCTCGACAAAATCAGGGTAGCAAGCACTCTGGACGCCGGACTGGACCCGGACTGGGTCGAGGCCGCCGCGTTCGCCTGGCTCGCCATGCGCACGATGAATCGGCAGAGCGGCAACCTTCCAAGTGTGACCGGTGCTAGCCGCAAAGTGGCGCTGGGCGCGATACACTTCTGATATGGACGATCTCTACATCAATCGCGAACTCAGCTTGCTCGAGTTCCATAAACGTGTCCTTGCACAGGCGCAGGACCCCGACATTCCGTTGCTCGAGCGGGTGCGCTTTCTCTGCATCAGCTGCACCAACCTCGATGAGTTCTTCGAGATCCGGGTTGCCGCGCTCAAACAGCGCATGGAGATAGGGGCGCCAGCACAGGGGCCCGAGAAGATTCCGGCCCAGCAATTGTTCGATTCGATCTGTGAAGAGGTTGCAGGCCTGATCACGCAACAGTACGAACTGCTGAACAGCGTGATGTTTCCGGAACTCGCCAACGCGGGAGTCCGTTTCATTCAAAGTGAGCACTGGAACGATGAGCAGCAGGCCTGGCTCAGCGAGTACTTCGACGAACAGGTTGTCCCGGTACTGACACCATTGACATTTGACCCTTCGCGACCGTTCCCGCGCATTCTGAACAAGAGCCTGAATTTCATCGTGCGACTGCATGGTAAGGATGCGTTTGGCCGGCGGCGACACCGCGGCATGGTGCAAGCGCCGCGATCGCTGCCGCGCATCATTCGGCTCCCTGACGAACTGAGCAAACCCGGCGAACACAATTTCGTGTTCCTGTCGTCGGTAATTCGCGTTCATGTCGACCGCATGTTTCCCGGGCTCGACGTCGACGGTTGCTACCAGTTCAGGATCACGCGCAACAGCAACCTTTACGTCGATGACGAGGAAGTCAGCGATCTCGTTCGTGCGCTCGAGGGCCAGCTTGAGGCAAGCCGTTATGGCGCCGCCGTACGCATCGAGATCGGTGCCGGCTGCCCGGACGATCTGCAGGAGTTCCTGCTGGACCACTTCAGGCTGGGCGAACAGGACATGTACCTGGTCGAGGGACCCGTGAACCTGAATCGACTCGTCACGGTCTGCAACATCAGCGATCGGCCCGAGTTGTTGTACGAGCCGTTCACGCAGGGCCTCCCCGATGAGCTGCGCACTGATGACGACATCTTCTCGATTCTCGCGAAGAAAAACGTGCTCCTGCACCACCCGTACCAGTCGTTCGCGCCGGTCATCGAGTTCCTGGCAGCGGCAGCCGCCGATTCGGATGTGCTGGCGATCAAGCAAACCCTATACCGAACCGGCGCCGACTCACCGATCGTCGACCACCTGGTAACGGCGGCACGATCTGGCAAGGAAGTCACGGTCGTCGTCGAACTGATGGCGCGTTTCGATGAGGCCGAAAACATCGCACTGTCAAACCGGCTGCAGGAAGCCGGAGCCCACGTCGTTTACGGGCTTGTCGGTTTCAAAACGCACGCAAAGATGTTGCTGGTCGTTCGCCGCGAGGCCGAGCGCCTGATCCGCTATGTCCACCTCGGGACAGGTAATTATCACCATGCGACGTCTTCGGTTTACACGGATTACGGCTACCTGAGCAGCAGCCAGCGCCTGGGCGAAGACGTGCACAAGCTGTTCCTGCAGCTTACGAGCCTGACCGAGGCCAGCGACATGACGCGCATGCTGGCATCGCCGTTCAGCCTCTTCGACGCATTGCTCGACAAGATCAATCGTGAAATCCAGCACCGCGAAGATGGCAAAGACGCTCGCATCGTGGCCAAGGTGAATTCGCTGAACGAACCGCAGCTGATTGACGCCCTTTATGCTGCATCCCAGGCTGGCGTGAAAATTGACCTGATCGTTCGCGGCATCTGTTCGCTGCGCCCGGGCGTCAAGGGATTGTCGGAGAATATCCACGTACGCTCGATCGTCGGTCGCTTCCTCGAACACTCGCGCGTGTACTACTTCCTCAATGACGGCAACGAAGAATTCTATTGCGGCAGCGCCGACTGGATGGACAGGAACATGTTCCGGCGCAACGAATCCGTCTTCGAGATTCGGCAAAAAGCGATGAAAGAACAAATTCGGCGCGACCTCGACCTGTTCCTCGCCGACAACTGTAATGCCTGGGTGCTTAGCGGCGACGGCAGCTACGAGCGGCTTAAGCCCGGGAAAGACGAACGCATTTCTGCGCAGGAGACTTTCCTGAAAGAGCTCGCGGCACCCTTGTAGCGGATCACCAGTCCTTGAGCGGAAAAGTCATCGGCGAAGGCGACTGCGTACTGAGCACCTAGGATGCCGTCGCCAGGCTATAGCCAATCTCAGCGAGCAGGACCTGCTCGCGCTCGAGATCGGCAATCGTAAGCGGATTCGCCTCGAGCCACTCCTTATCAAAACGCAGGGTAAGCGACCGCTCAGCGACTTTGATTTCCAGCCTGGGAATGACGACGTCGTTGCGGCTGCGATTCAGCAGCACGGCGAGTCGCAACAGTATCGCGAGGCGTAGTGCCGAATTCCGCCAGGCTCTTGGCAGGGTTTGCAACCGACTGGCGTCGAGCTTATTTCGCTGCCCGCCGATCAGGAGCGCCAGGTAGCGCTGTTCCGCGCGCGGAAATCCCGGCATGTCAGCATGCTCGGCAATGTAAGCACCGTGGCGCTCGAAGCCATCGTGCGAAATATCGAGACCGATCTCGTGCAGCCGTGCCGCCCAGTCGAGCACGCGAATTTCGAACTCCGAATTCAAGCCCCAGCCCGAAGCACATTGACCATGCAGCAAAGCTGCCGTCTCTTTGACTCGCCGGCTCTGCTCCGGATCGACGTGGTAGCGCGCGGCCATTGCGTCTACGGTGCGTTCGCGTGCATCTTCGTGCTTCAGGCGGCCCAGCAGATCGTAAAGCAGCCCCTCCCGCAATGCACCGTCCGAGATCTGAAGCTCTTCAATTCGCAGCACGTTCAGCAACTCGGCGAGAATCGACAACCCGCCGGGCCAGACCTGTGCCCTGCCTTCAGACAGTCCCGCCAGCAACAGCTTTTCAATCGAATCGAAGCCAAGGACGGCGTCGATCAGTTTCTCCACTACTGCAGGCGTGATACCCGACTCGCTAATCCCGAGAGCCTGCGCCACCGCTTCTGTAGCGCGTATTGTGCCGGACGTACCGATCGCTTCGATATTGCCGGCATTGCGAAAGAACGCTTTGATGGGACGAAGCTCAAGGCGAGCCGCCAGCCGCGCTTTGTCGAAGGCCGGACGTGTCAGTTTGCCGTCCGCGAAAAACCGTTCGGTCATCGACACGCAGCCCATGTCCAGGCTTTCCAGTGCTTTGGGCTCTGATGCCTGACCGAGGATCAATTCTGTACTGCCGCCACCGATGTCCATGACCAGTCGCAGTCCCTCGGCCGGCGGCAGGCTGTGGGTGACGCCCTTGTAGATGAGGCGCGCTTCTTCGATGCCCGAGATAATCTCAATGGGGTGCCCAAGCGCGGCTTCAGCTTCGCCCATGAAAGTGGAGTCTTCGCGGGCACGACGAATCGTGCTGGTACCTGCCGCGCGCACGTTGCTGGCGCGCATGTCACGCAGGCGTTCTCCGAAACGCGAGAGGCAGGCAATCGCCCGTTCGCGGGCATCATCGCGAAGATCGCCGTTTGGCGACAGGCCCTCGGCGAGCCTGACTGTTTCGCGAATCCGATCGAGGATTGCAAGCTGGCCGTGGCGCAACTCGCCGACGATCATATGGAAGCTGTTGGAGCCGAGATCAACGGCAGCGATTATTTCGGGCGGGACGATCTCAGACGGTGAAAGATGATCCGCAGCCGCAGGTTGTTTGTGCATTTGGATTCCGGATGATGAACTGCGCTCCCTGCAGATCTTCCTTGTAATCGATCTCGGCGCCCATGAGGTACTGCACACTCATCGGATCAATCAACAGCATCACTCCCTGGTTTTCCACCCGGGCGTCGCCATCCTCGATATCCTCATCGAATGTGAAACCATACTGGAATCCCGAACATCCTCCGCCCGAGATAAAAACCCGGAGCTTGAGATTGGGATTGTCTTCCTCGGCGATGAGTTCGCCTACCTTCGTCGCCGCGGCATCGGTGAATATGACGCTTGGCGGTGGCGGCGGTGCGATCGTTCCTGCAGTGGCCATAATAAATTCTTCCTGTTTGTGGTACCGCTCTAGGAATCGCTGGCGGCGGCTGACTCGTCGATCCGCGTCGTCTGCTCCAGTAACGGCACCTGCCCTTCGGGCTGATGAACAAGCTTGCCATTGATCTCTGCACCAATGGCCATTTCGATCAGATTGTAATACACATTCCCAATGACACGTGCCGTCGGCCCGAGTTCCACGCGCTGACTGGCAAATACGTCGCCGCGGACAATGCCGTTCAAGACAACGTAAGGTACAGTCACACCGCCCTCTACGTTGCCGATGTCGCTGATGCTCAGCGCTGATTGGGTATCCGGGTCCGCCGATACACCGCCGTTGACCGTGCCATCAATGTGACATCCACCTTTAAAGTGCAGGTCACCGTTCACTTTGGTGTTGGCACCTACCAGCGTCTCAACAACCGTGTGTCTGTGTTGCTTCCTACCGAACATCGGGTTCTCCAAATCGCCGCCAGCGGCGGCCTTGCACGATCAGCCCCGGCTCGTCACCCAGGCATAACTTTCCTCGATACTTTCGATGGAACGGGTCTTCGAGCGCACTTCAACACGAATCCGTTCCGGTGTGAAGCCATCCGGCAAAACGAGCTTCCGGTCGAAGTCCTGAAAGTACCGGAATGAAAAGGGCCAGCCCTTATCCGCCTCGGTCTTGACGAGCTGATCGAGGGTATACACAGTTTCGACACCGTCCTGGCTGCCCAGCACACTCAGGTTCACGTTGCCGGATACCTTGCGGTGGTGCTGCATCGCCTGCACTAATACGAGCCGCAGGTTGAATTCTCTCTCCGTCTTGCCGCGCGTTAGCTTCAGATCCTGCACACGAAGGCCCGACTTTCCATCTGCGGGTGACACGATGCCGCGATAGAACGCGATCGCATCGCGCTGCTCCTGGATCTTGACCTGCAGCGACCTCAGACTTCCTTCGACTTCCTTGTACGCTTCACGATCGATCTCCCGGTGGGTTTCTAGCAGCGCTACTTCCTGCTTGAGGGCAACGATCTCGTCATCAAGCACTGCGATTCGATCTTCATAGGCCTGGCGGTCGTTCGCCGCATCCACAATATCGTAGCCCGCATTGATGCGGCCGAACTCGAAAACCAGGTAGGCGCTGATAACAACCAGGCCAGCGAGCAGAATACGAACGACCCAGGTTCTGCCAGTTCCATGCATTTGTAAGTGAGGCTTTTTGGCCAAGGCAATCCATTATCCGGCGTGGGGCTGAAAAGACGTTATGTTACGCGGTGGTCCGATTAAACAGAAGTGCGCCAGGTCACGGATTGTGAAGCTCGTCTGCCAACTCGCTCGTCCGCGCGATATCCTTGTCGAACGCTGCGCGCCAGCGTTTCGGCCACCAACGGGGCCGTCTCGGCACGCCTTCCGGGTAAACAGCCGGACCGAGTTCGTGCAGGGCGCGAGCGTAAACGCGCCGTTTGAAATAGATGACCTCGTTAACGGGCCGCCAGAAATGGACCCAGCGAATTCGATCGAATTCCGGCTTGTCGGAGCGGTCGAATCGGACCCGCTCATCGCTCGAAACGAGTCTCAGCATGAACCAGCGCTGTTTTTGCCCTATGCACATCGGCTGGCTGTGACGGCGAATGAATTTGTCGGGCAGGCGGTAGCGCAGCCAGTCGCTCGTCACGCCAAGCACCTCGACGTCGCCCGCTTCAAGGCCGACCTCTTCGTGCAATTCACGAAACATTGCATCGACAGGCTCCTCGCCCTTCAGCATCCCACCTTGCGGAAACTGCCAACCTTTGGCACCAACACGACCGCCAAGCAAAAGCTTGTTGTCAGTGTTCGCAAGGATGATGCCGACGTTCGCGCGGAACCCTTCGGCGTCTATCCAATCGTTGCCCATCGCAACCGTGCTAAAACTCTAATTGTCGTTTACTTTACACTATCCATCGCCGCTCGCCCCAGGAGATTATTTTAGTGCTCACAGGCCGCAACGGAGCCTTGTTCGCCGGGCTGCTGCTCATTGTCGCCGCCGCGTTCCTCGTAGCGCTGGCCTCCGGCAGTGCGGATGTCAGCATTGCCGAGACAATCAGCGCACTTCGCGGCGACGCGACACCACAGATTCGATCGCTCGTGGTCGAATTGCGGTGGCCACGGGCGTTGACGGCATTTGCTGTTGGCGGCCTGCTTGCGGTTGCCGGCGTGCTGATGCAGGTACTCTTGAGAAACCCGCTTGCCGAGCCTTACATACTGGGAAGCTCCGGAGGGGCTGCAGTTGCAGCCTTGCTGGCAATGATGCTTGGCATGGGAAGCGCCGTTGTCGACATCTCTGCATTTGGCGGGGCGATGGCGGCGACGCTGCTGGTGTTTTCAATTGCACATGGAACAGGCAGCTGGACCCCGGCGCGACTGCTCCTGACCGGCGTGGTCCTCGCGGCCGGATTCAGCGCCGCCACCACGCTGCTGCTCGCGCTCAGCCCTGACCAGAATCTGCGCGGCATGCTTTTCTGGTTAATGGGCGATCTCAGCTTTGCATTCGAGCCGGCCCGTTGCCTGTGGCTGCTCGGCGTGCTGGTCGTCGCCGGAACCCTGGGTGCCCGTCACCTCAATGTACTGTCCCGCGGCGAGTTGCAGGCCGCAATCGTCGGCTTGCCCGTGCGCACGTTTCGCTACCTGATATTTGCGGCCGCGGCGATGGCGACGGCCCTGTCGGTAACAACAGTCGGCGTCATCGGTTTCATCGGCCTCGTAGTGCCGCACCTGGTGCGCCTCGTGGCCGGCAGCGACCACCGTATCGTCTTGCCTGCCTCGGCACTGGCCGGTGGTGCGCTGCTGGTCGTCGCCGATACGATGGCGCGCACAATCATGGCACCAAGACAGCTGCCAGTAGGCGCGCTGACCGCAGCAATCGGTGTTCCGCTATTCCTGATATTGATGAGCAAGGTTCGCCAGGATCGCTACCGGTAAGCAGCACGCTCAGCGAGCAAGGCTGCATCCTCATCGCGCCAGCCGGCTAGCCCGATGTTCCGCCCATTGGATGAAACCGGTTCGCGCAACTCGTTTTTCTCCAGCATCCAGTTGACCAGTCTGCGAGCCGACTCAGGCTGACGGGCATGGCGCGCGACCCCGACGCCGTCGATGTCGATATAAAGCGGCTTGGAGCTGATCCGCCTGATGCTGTCGGTCTTTATCGAACTGGAGAAAATTCCGTAGCCGCAGGCCCCTGACTGCAATGCCGCGACGAGCTCGGTTTCGGTAGGGAACGGTGCTAATGCGAGGTTCTTTACCCACGCCCGCACCATCCGTTCAGCTGGCCTGACGCCCAGGTCTTCAATCAGCATTGCTATGAGGGTCCGGTTTACCGGCAAGGTCGACGATGACAGGCAAAGCTGCCCGCCTAACTGCGCATGCGCCAGGCCGTCGAGGTCACTGACACGCCCGACCTGGACGTGCGGCGAAACGCCGATCACCGCGTAGCGAACATCGAGCGCCACCCATAGCCCGTCTGGATCCTTTAGAACCTCCGGCACCGCCGTCATCGCTGATGCCTGTATCGGTCGTAATGCACCTTCGTCAGCGGCGCGCCAGATGTCGGTGACGGTCGTCGTCAGCAGCACATCAGCGGGCGGCACGCCCCTGTTGCCTATGACGTTGTCAGTATTCGTGCCGCTGTCCGCGAATATCGCGGTTACAGGAATTCCGGTCTCTTCCGTGAACTCCGCAAACCGTTTCACGAGCTTCGCTTCGTCGCTGGCGGTCGCGTAGACAACCACCGCCTCGAGACGTGGCGCAGGGTCGCAGGCCGCTATCGCCAGCAGACCAATGACAGCTGTGAGCGCAAGCCGCTTCATGCGGCCTCCACCATGACGCGATCACGGCCGGCTGCTTTGGCCGCGTATAACGCCACGTCGGCCCGTGCGATCAGCGAATCCCCGATTGTCTTCAAGTCGTCGGCCTCCGGTGGCGGCTGCACCTCCGAAATACCGATGGATGCAGTAATCGTCACGCCCTCGCCGTTCGGCAAGCCGATCGGCGTTGCCGACACTACCTTCCTGATGCGCTCGGCAAGCAGCAACGCCGAATCAACGTCGGTGCCCGGCAATAGAACGACGAACTCCTCACCGCCATAGCGGGCCGCGATGTCGCTGACACGTACCTGTGACTCGATCCTTTGCGCGATTTCCCGCAGCACGGCGTCCCCCGCGGCGTGTCCCCAGTTGTCGTTGACGCGTTTGAAATGATCGATATCGAGCATCAGGCAGACGAGCCGCGCGCAATCACGACGAGCCCGCGCGAGTTCCTCGCCCAATCGAACCGTAAGGTAGCGGCGGTTGTGCCAGCCGGTCAGCACATCGGTGAATCCGCTGCGCATCAGCCGTGCACGATTGATCGCATTCTCGACACAAAAAGAAGCAATGACGCCCAGATGTTCGAGGAAGTCGGTCGCATGCGCTGCAGTAAAGCGCTGCGGGTCGGCGCTACAGAGGTTGATACTGCCAAGCAGCTTCTGGCGGTGAGTCAGGGGAATAATCGCAATGCTCCTGATGTCGACCGCGGCGGGGCAAATCAGCTGATGATCGCAAGGCGCGAAAGGACCAAGCCAGGGCTGTCGCAATGCTATGTACTGGGGAGCCAGCCCGGTCATCGCCTCAACCATGAGCAGGTTTCCGAAGTCTTCGGCGGGCGTGCCGTTCGCAAGCAGCAGATGACGGATATCATGATCGGGATCGCTCAGCACCAGGCTCACATGCTCGAGCCCGAAGCTGACCCGAAGACCTTCAGTCAACGCGAATATCAGCGCGTCGAGGCTTTCTGCCTGCAGTAGTCGAAGCTCGCGTCTGTGCGTCTGCTGCATCTTCTCGTCGTTGCTTGCGACCTTGGACGTAACCTCATGAAGTCGGCTCCGGGTCGCTTCAAGCTCTGCCATTAGTTCGTCGACCGACGGCATCAGGTCAGCCCCGCAGCGCGAGGTATTCTCGACCTTTTTTCATGAGGTCGACGAACGCCTGCTCGTCGCCGCCGGCCACGGTTTCCCGTATCCTCGCGGCCGCGTCACACAGGGCGTCGAGAGGCCCGAGCCCGTACTTGTTGAGGTTCTGAATCTCGAAATACAAATGCGGATTGTCTTCGGCGACCGCGGCCGATACGAGCAGCTGCGAGTCGAACGTTGTCGACGACATCCGGGCGAGTTTTGGCGCGGCCTCGCCACTTTCCGCAAGCGCGGTAAAAAACGCGATATTCAGCGCATGTGACAGGCCGAGGACGTAGGCGATCAGCCGGTCGTGATCTTCGAGCCCCATGTCGAGCTGTTCAACCATCGTCGCTGCGAACAGCTCCTTGGCAGCAGCCGTTGCATCGGGGTCGCCGACATCGCAAAAAATCAGGTGACGGCCAGACAGTAAACGAGTGTCAGGGCCAAACATCGGATGCAGTGAGGTGACCCGACAACCGGTTGCCTGCAGCTCGCGAAGACCGTCGATGAGCGGCGACTTCAGGCTGCCGATATCGAAAACCAGTCCTTTCGGTTTCAGCACGGCCAGCTGCGCGAGAATTCTGCCCGATACGGCGAGCGGCGCTGCGACAACGATAAAATCGTAGTCAACGCCCGCATCGGTCCAGTTCTTGAATCGCCCCCGCTCGTCGTCGACAGTAATGTCGGCCACGGTTGTCGCGAAACCCTGCGATGCAAAAAAATCGACGAACCAGCGACCCATCTTGCCGGCACCGCCGATCACCAGGGCACGCCGACCATCGCCCTTACCCTCTGCGATAACCCGGTCGCGCTCCTGGCTCTCTAGGGAGGTGCGAATCAGCTCCTGCAACAAGCCTTCGACCAGGTCCGGATCGACGCCCAGATCGCGGGCCTGCGCCCGACCCATATCAAGGACATCTTTCTCCCGCGCATAGTCGCGAGTGCCGGCACCCGTCGTGAGCTTGCTCTTGCCGATTCTGCCGACAATTTCCTGTCGTTCGGCAATCAGTTCCACGAGGCGCCGGTCGACGGCCGAGAGATTCTTGCGGAGTTCGTCGAGGGTCATAATTGAAAGCGGTCGTTCGATTTCAGCGAAGCACCTGTTTTACAGCAGACCGGCCTACAGTGAAAGCCGGCCCGAAGGAATTCGGGCCGGCTGATTCCACTTTTGAATTATCGGTAGTGCTTGCGAACACCACGACGATACTTCCTCGCTTCGGCGCGCTCCCAACGGTAAATGTCATACAACTGGTGCCAGGCGAGACGCCTGTTCTTGCGCAGCCGCGTGTGCTGGTACCACATTCGAAACGAGTGGTTTCGTTTCAGCCAGCGCGGCATGTGTTTCGGGTGCCGCAGTTCCATTCGATAATGAGTGGCTGGCTGGTACATGACCCGCGCCTCTTTGTGAGCGGCCGCTTCGGGAGAATCCAGAAGCAGCAGGCCGCCGGCTATTAGCGCTACAGTAATGATCTTGTTCATATCGATCTCCGGTTCCTCTCAGGTACGGCTACCAGGGTAGGCCCGGGAAGATGAACCGAGAATGAAAGCAAGTCATTGTTTTTACTATATTTATGAACGGAACGTGAACGCTCGGGGCAGATAGACGGTCAGGCGACTGTCGCAAAACAGGCAATCATGCGACTATGCGAGCACAAACAATTACGACCGTAATTAGGGTGAATAATCAATGAAGACGCGTGCCGCCGTTGCCTGGGAAGCGGGCAAACCGCTTGAGATCGAGATGCTCGACCTGGAGGGACCCAAAGCGGGCGAGGTCCTGCTGAGAAATATTGCCAGCGGCGTATGCCATACAGATGCTTTCACACTGTCAGGCGAAGATCCCGAAGGCATTTTTCCTGCTGTACTGGGACACGAGGGCGGTGCAGTCGTTGAAGACGTGGGTAAAGGCGTCAGCTCCGTTGCCGTCGGCGACCACGTGATCCCGCTGTACACGCCTGAATGCGGCGAATGCAGCTTCTGCACGTCCGGAAAAACCAACCTTTGCCAGGCAATTCGCGTCACCCAGGGCCAGGGGCTCATGCCCGACGGTACCTCGCGCTTCTCCCACAATGGCAAGCCCGTCTATCACTACATGGGTACTTCGACATTCAGCGAGTACACGGTACTCCCCGAGATTTCAGTCGCCAAGATCAGCAAGGAGGCCCCCCTGGAGAAGGTCTGCCTGCTGGGATGCGGCATCACGACAGGCATCGGCGCTGTTCTGAATACCGCCAGGGTCGAGGCCGGCGCAACCGTAGCCGTGTTCGGGCTTGGCGGTGTGGGCTTGAGCGTTATCCAGGGCGCTACGATGGCGAATGCGGGCAGGATAGTAGCCGTTGATATCAATACCGACAAATTCGAACTCGCCAGGCAGTTCGGTGCGACCGACACCGTCAACCCCGCCGATTACGATGAGCCAATTCAGGATGTCATCGTTGAACTGACCGGCGGCGGTGTCGACTATTCGTTCGAGTGCGTTGGCAATACGAACCTCATGCGATCGGCGCTCGAATGCTGTCACAAAGGCTGGGGCGAGTCGGTGATCGTTGGCGTCGCCGGGGCAGGACAGGAAATCTCGACACGGCCTTTTCAACTTGTCACGGGACGTGTCTGGCGCGGCACCGCGTTCGGCGGTTGCAAGGGTCGCTCGCAGTTGCCGGGCATGGTCGACCAGTACATGAACGGCGACATCAAGATTGACGAGTTCATCACCTATACGATGCCGCTGGACGACATCAACAGGGCCTTCGAATTGATGCACGAAGGCAAGAGCATTCGTTCTGTCATTCACTTCTGATTAAGAAGCCCGGCATTCACCGAGACCTGAAATTCCAGTGAGTCAGATAGCTATCGCGACAACCTCGCAGTTGGCTGCCGATGCCGCGGAGGAAGTAGCTGCACTCGACGGTAACGCCGTTGACTGCGCGCTTGCCGCTGCTCTTGTAGCGATCAATACCGAACCGGGAGTTTGCGCGCTGGGCGGCAGCGCATTCATTACGATCTGGCGTGCCGACGATGAGCCGGTCACGATCGACGGCAATGTCGCGGTGCCGGGTGCCGGCCTGGCACCCGATCAGCGAGGCCACGGCGCGGTCAGCGTCACCATAGATTATGGCGGTGGCATCACGACGCTCGTCGGCCCGGGCTCGATCGCAGTTCCGGGGACCCTGGCGGCCATCGAGCATGCCTGGAAACGTTACGGCAGCGCGGCCTGGGCAGATATCTTCAAGCCGACCATTCGCGCCTGCCGCGACGGGTTCCGGCTATCCGCTGCCTGTCGTTATTACCTGGGCTATTCCAGCAAGTGTATTTTCAATCGCAGCGAGGACGGCTTTGCGGCCTTACACCACGCGGACAGGACGCTGCTCGGTACCGGAGAACGGGTCTTCGTGCCACACCTTGCCGATAGCCTTGGCGCCATTGCCGAGGACGGGGCCCGGGTTTTTTACGAGGGCGACATCGCTGCTTCGATTGCCCGCCACTGCCGCGACGGCAATGGCATGCTGACAGCCGAGGACCTCCGCAACTACCGGGCCATTGAACGTGCACCGCTGGTCACGGAGATCGGCGACTGGTCGCTCGCCAGCAATCCGCCGCCCGCCGTCGGCGGCAGCGTTCTCGTTGCCATGCTGCTGGCGTGTTCCGATCTTGCTGCTGATGGCTGGACGAGCAGCGGACTGCGCCAGCTCGTCGAGTCACAGCGAGCCTGTCTCGATTTTCGCAAACGAAACCTCGACCTGGCCGATGATGTCGCGGCCGAGGCAGCGCGACTTATCGACTCCGCACGCAGCGGACAGCTGCTGGCACGGTGGACTTCGGCATCGACAGTACACACATCCGTGGTCGACGGCGCGGGTACGGGCTGCGCCATTACGGCATCGTCCGGATACGGCTCGGGCGAAATGCCGGCGGGCACGGGCCTTTGGCTGAACAACTGCCTTGGTGAAATCGAGTTGAACCGTCGCGGACTGGACGCGGGACCGCCGGGCGCGCGATTACCGTCGAACATGGCGCCCAGTATTGCAAGACGTAACGGCGCGGTTCTCGCCATCGGCTCTCCCGGCGCCGACAGGATAACGACCGCCCTGCAGCAGTTTCTGATCAATTACCTGCTGCTCGGTATGTCACTTGAGGACGCGATAGCGCATCCGCGCGTACATGTAGATACGACTGGCGAGGTCGTAAGACTGATGGCGGAGCCCGGGCTCGATCTCCCGCCATTGGATCTGCCGGTAAAGGTCTTTCCCGACCTCGTCATGTACTTCGGCGGGGTGGCCGCCGCCGTTTACGACAGCGTATCGGGACTGCAGGCAGCCGCCGATCCGCGACGAGCAGGTGGCGTTTTCGTTTCTGGCAACTGATGAGCATTCGGACCGCTGCAAGAATAGTCATCGGACTCCTCGTGCTGGCATCACCGCTCGATGCGCAGGAGACCATTTCGCGTGGCGGAAATATTGCGGCGGACATCGCCCGCGATGGTCGCGTCGCAATTGATCTCGCTGGAGACATCTGGATCGTGCCGCCCGGCGGCGGCGAAGCCACGGCCATCACTCACAACCTGAAGTCCGTAAGGCGCCCGCGCTGGTCACCGGACGCAAACGAAATTGCCTACCAGGCGTTCTCGGAAGGATCACAGGCACTCTGGATCTATAACTTCGAGACAGACAAGTCGCGCAAAATAAGTCGCGATACGTTTCTCGACCTGTATCCCGCGTGGCATCCGAATGGTGAACGTTTGGTCTACGCGTCCGATGCCACGGGCAGCGGGCTGGATTTGTGGGAAGTCGATTTGCCAACCGGCCTGCACTGGCGACTCAGCGATCACAGCGGTGATGAGACCGATCCAGCCTGGTCCTCGAACGGTCAGGACCTTGTGTACGTTCATCACGATGGCGCCGAATGGTCCCTGATCTTGCGTCAGCGCGGCCGACCGGAAGAAACCTTGCTGTCCACTACAGACAGAATCTCTGCACCTTCATGGCGCCCCGATGGCAGCCTGATCACCTTCCTCAGAAAGAACGCATCCGGTGCATCGATCGACATGGTCATACTCTCGCAACCGCGCCTTGTCAGGCCTTACGTGAGCGGCGAAAACTTCGTGCTCGCGCCTGTCAGCTGGCTGGACCGGCATCGGATGCTCTACACCGCCGATGGCACGATCCGGCAGAGGCTTTTTAACTCATGGACTTCGTCACCGCTGCCGTTTCGAGCAACAATTCAGCCAGCAAGCGCTGCGGCGCCGGCCGGCACCGAGCGCCGACGCCTGCCGACCATCGATGAACCCGAGGGTCGCCTGGTTATTCGCGCATCGCGAATGTCCGATGGCCTGGGCGGTGGTTATCAGACTGACAGGGACATCATAATCGACGGCGGTCGAATAACAGCGATAGAGCCTCGAGGTGACAGATCCGGTTCGATCGTTGTCGATATGGGCGATCTGACCGTGCTGCCTGGCTACATCGATGCACTCGCAAACCTGTCCAACGCAGGCGCGGAGACTGCCAGCGTCGACGACTCCATCGGTCCCTTGTTACTCACCGCGGGCGTTACGTCGTTGGTCGCGCAGCACCCCGACACCGAGCGCCTGAACGCACTGTGGTCGGGCAAAATGGTGCCCGGCCCGCGACTGCTGAATGC
>JBATHK010000052.1:0-6008 GCA_049666725.1 Woeseiaceae bacterium | reverse complement strand
TACGAGTTGCTCTGGCGAAGAATAGACATTCTCCGGCCACTTGTGGGGTTGAGGCGCCAACGCAACGACCGTTCCGGATCAAGCAGCCGTCTGTAGAGATCATCACACTCGACCGGCCGCTTTTAGGCGGAAGCGGTCATACAATCTGCTCGAAAAATCGTTGCGAAGCAATTTCAGCGACCGTCCCCTTTGGGTCAGCAGCAGTCGTTCGTTAGTTTATCACCTGGGCGGCTGGTTCCGGCCAGAAGCGGTCATTGTTCAAATATTTTCTGTAAGAATCTCGACATATGTCTGTCGGTTCGACCAAGAGGCACATCATTCTTGTGAAACCACCTCACTTCGTGGAATTCGGAATCGTCGAAGTCAAGCTGTGCGCTTCGATCGCCCCGGAGCACGTACCAGAGGGACACATCCGTATGGCCCGCTGTCTTGCCTACAGTTTCAGTAATCGTTAAGAATACTGGCCCCTCTTTCAAAAACTCCGCTTCAATAGATAACTCCTCTTTAGCTTCGCGCAAAGCCGTGTCTCTCGGGTGTTCACCGGGCTCTACGTGCCCGCCAGTTGGCAGCCATAGTTCGGCGTTTATGTGGTCTACGAGGAGAAGATGATCATCATCCACAACTGCAAAGTAGGAAATAAGGTGCTTTGGTGGCGTTGCTGGTTTTTCTAGCCGACAAACTTCGACTCCCGAATCGATCCAACTAAGAACATCTAGTTTTGATTCTCTCTCCAACGCATCAAGCGGCTCGATTAATTCTACTTCCTTTCGAATCTCGGCTCTCATTCGATAACGTTACGGATAGTTGCCTTCAAAATCATCAATATGCGAGGGGCCGCAATGGGTCACAAGCCGTCATTTTACATCAGATTCCTCGACCGACTGCTATGCGATGTGAAGCAGCCCCTCGGTCGGCTTCCTGGCGACCGTCTCAGATCGGCCAAAAGCGGTCGGTCAGCGACACGATCCTTCGAGGGCTATTGTGACAAGTCGCACTCGGCGTACTCTCGAAGGGGATTGCCGACAGGAGCTTTCGCGGCGAGTGCTAGGCGAAATTCCTCAGGCCTTCTCAAGTAGAGCGGTATCCACCATTTGATTCCCTTTTTGCGCTGAACCTTTAGATACGGAAGGCCGAAAAAGGAAACTCGTGTGGCCCCAGTCACATCGTGCCACTGTGCCTTGTTTGCACGATAAAGCTCTATGCCGTCGCGACTTACGACCACTGTGCAAAGAAAATACGTCCCAACCTCGGTTATTACGACGAATGCGAGGGCCACGAGTAAGGTGAGAATACTATCTGACGCTATCCACAGGACAGGAGCGAAAATGACGACAGTCAGTACAGCAAAGCGCCCGAAAAGATCGACGTGAAATGTCTGCGCATCACTCGGCATTGTCATTGCCAGATCAAGAACCCCACGCAGTATTGGAAAACGAAGCACCAAAAAACGACCGGCCGGAATGGGTCACAAGCCGTCATCTTACCTCAGATGTTTCGAACGGCGGCTATGCGATGTGAAGCAGCCCCTCGGTCTGACTCCTGGCGACCATCGCGTTCCGGCCATGACCGGACGGCCGTCCCGTGGCGCAATTAAGCACTGCGTAGCGTCTCCAGATTGCGTCGAGTCCAGGTCCTACAGTTAGTTGCCCATACCGAAAGTGAGTCATCGCCATTTGTCCGAGCCTCTTCAATCAGAAGCTCCTGTCGCGCCAGCATAGATTCCAGAACTAATTCGGAAGCCGTCACGCCATAGGCATCAAGAAACGTCGCGAACCGATGATGTTGTACCGCGACGTCTATCTTCGGCGACCCCAAATCCAGCCATAGCCAGGCCGCATATCCGAGATCGTTAGCGCGCGACCCCGGAGCAGCAGCGTCGAAATCGATGATCGCAACCGGCAGCTCACCGCGGAACACAAAGTTGCAGGGCGAAAGATCGTTGTGGCAAGCGACCTCGATACCAGTGGCGGCGTCCGTCGCCACTAAGTCGGAACTCGCATCATGAAATTTGCGGATTAGAATTGCTGCGGCTCGGAGTGTGTTCTCATCGAAAAAAGCGAGGTCATCAGGAACCGCGCCTTCAATGAAGGTAAGAACATCGCGATCGCGATCGTCGACACCCAAGAATCTGGGACTAAAATCGATTCCATTGCTCGCCAGGTGCTCAAGGAGCCTGCGCACGAACTCGGAATTTTCCGTAACTGGCTTCCTGACCGTACCTCCAATACGAACAACGCCGGAAGTTACCCGGCCACCGGAGAGAGGAATTTCTGTTTGAACATCAGTCATACACGGAAACGTTGAGGGTCCGCTTGGGGTCAGTAGCCGTCATTCTATTCCATTCCACGCGACCGTCGCCTTTCTTTCTGGACACTTCTCACCCCCTTCTCATGGGATCGATGATCTATAGTGTCCATGAAATCCTGGTAACTCCAGTCGGCCATTAGCGGTCATTCAATATGCCCAGAACAGTCAACTTGGTGTGTATCACCTAGTGAAGCCCACTTAGTACATAAATTAGAGAAACAAAAGCATAGTGCGCGCTCGTAATTAAGATTCCTAAAACTGATAAAACTACCCTAACTTTCTTCTCTTTAAACTTACAAAGCCCAATTACAAAAGCGACTATGATCAGAGAAGTAGAAAGTGTAAGCCCGAAATAAACTGATTTCATACTTGTAGAGGCACACGAACTAAAGATAGAGGTGCACCATTCAAGAGTTTCATTTGTTCCTGGGCCTAAATCAAATAGAAATGGCGCGAACAAGAGCTTAACTATCGTGCCGATAGACTCGCCCCACAGCAAAATTGTAAATGCTATAGAACATATCCCAATAAATATTGTTAGCGGGTTAAGAAGCGATGATTTCATAATTCAAACGTCCGCTTAGGATCAGTAGCAGCCCTTTACACGACGGCAAGTACTAGCATTTGAACGGCTGCTTTAGCTTTTACACCGGCCTGTCGCGGGCTTCAAGCAGTGGTCGTTTCGCCACCTTTGATTGCGAAAAAGCTAGTCGTGATACTGCGGGCTGAGTTCATGCACCGCGTCGACTAACACTCCGAGGTGCTCCGGTTCGATGTCCGGCGTAATTCCGTGTCCGAGATTAAACACATGCCCCGGCCCATGACCGTAGCTGGCCAGCGTGTCCGCGACACCCTTTCGAATGACCTCTGGACTTTCACGCAGTGTCGCCGGATCCAGGTTGCCTTGCAGCGCAACCTTGTCTTCGACATAGAGTCGAGCCGTTCGCAAATCGGTTGTCCAGTCGACGCCCAGCGCGTCGCAGCCAGTTTCCACCATGTCAGCAAGCAGCGCGCCTGCACCCTTCGTGAACAAAATGACGGGAATCGGCTCAGCGCCTTTGTCGCGGGCAAGGTTGTCAACGATCGTCTGCATATTGGCGAGCGAGAAACGTCGGTAGTCGTCCGGCTCCAGTGCCGAGCCCCAGGTGTCAAAAACCATGATTGCCTGCGCGCCCGCATCTATTTGCGCATTCAGATACTGGATGGTCGTGTCGGTGACAATATCGAGCAACGTCAGCAGCGCCTGCGGGTCCTCTTTGGCGAGCCCCTTGATGGTTTTGAAGTCCCGGCTGGAGCGGCCCTCGACCATGTAGGTCGCGACAGTCCAGGGACTGCCCGCGAAACCGATCAGCGGCACCTGGCCGTCGAGCGCTTTCCTGATCGTGCTGACTGCCTCGAAGACGTAACCGAGCTCCGAGCCAACGTCCGGGACCGACAGTTTGCGTATTGCCGCGGCGCTCCGCACCGGCCGTTTGAACCGCGGCCCTTCTCCGGTCGCAAAATACAGCCCAAGGCCCAGCGCGTCGGGCACGGTCAGGATGTCCGAGAACAGGATGGCCGCATCCAGCTTGAAGCGCCGTAGTGGCTGCAAAGTCACTTCGCACGCCAGCCTGGCGTTGCGGCACAGGCTCATGAAGTCGCCGGCCTCCGCCCGAACCTCTCGGTATTCCGGCAGGTAGCGGCCGGCCTGGCGCATGATCCAGACCGGCGTACGTGCCGTCGGCTGGCGACGCAACGCGCGCAGGAATACATCGTTCTTCAGCTCCGCCATTACGCGCCAACCTCGGCGGCGATCGAGGCCTGCATGGCCTCCGCGGCCGCACGCGGACTCTCAGCGTCGCGAATGGGGCGACCTACTACGATGTAGTCGGCGCCGTTCGAGAATGCCGTCTCGACCGTCACGACGCGCTTCTGGTCGCCCATCGGTTTGTTGTCGACAGGGCGAATGCCCGGCGATATCACCACCAGTTTGTTATCGATGTGTTCACGAAGCTTCGGCACTTCCAGCCCCGACGAAATCACGCCGTCGCAACCGGCTTCCAGTGCTCGCCTGGCACGCGAGAGAACCAGCGACTCGAGGTCGCAGTCGAATCCAAGATCGTCCAGGTCGCCGCGATCGAGGCTTGTCAGCACCGTTACGCCCAGAACCTTCAGACTGTCACCCTTGTTTTCCGCGGCAGCCTCCATGATCGACTGGTTGCCGTGCACCGTGACGAACGAAGCACCACGATCCTTAAGCGATCGCACCGCCGAACCCACCGTTGCGGGTATGTCGAAAAATTTCAGATCGCAAAATACTTTCTTTTCGCGCGCGAGCATCCAGTCGAGTAGTTCGAAGTACTCCCCGCTCATCATGAGCTCGAGCCCGATCTTGTAAAACGTCACGGCATCGCCCAGCTCGCCGGCAAGAGCCCGGGCCTGATCGCAGTCGGGAACGTCCATAGCAAAAATGAGACGGTCTTTATTTGGAATGTTCTTGTGCTTCACGGAATACCCTGGCTTGCTGTCGGGCGGCCTGCACGGCCGCCACGTGAGGTTTGCGACGCATTCTATCAGCCCTGAATGTTCTCGTGGGCCGCGATTGCATAGCGATCTGTCATTCCCGCAATGTAATCGGCAACAACCCGGGCCCGGCCGTGCTCGTCAAGACTCGCGGCTGCGTCGGCAAACTCCGGTGGCATGCGTTTCACATCTTCCGAGTAGGCCGCGAACAAGTCCCTGACCATGACCTGAACCTTGCGCGTCATTTCCAGTTTTTGTTCGTGGCTGTACAGGTGTTCGTTCAGGAAGCGTTTCAGCGATACGTGTTGTTCGTAGACACGATCCGACATCGAGACGAGCGGCTCGCCGGCGTTGCGAACGTCGTCTATTGATTCCGGGGCCTCTTTCTCGAGACGCCGTCGTGTTTCTTCGATCAGGTCCGTGACGACGGTACCGATCATGCGACGAATAATCTCATAAATAAGTCGACGGTCCTCGAGCTCGGGATACAGGGCATGCACCTTGTCATACTGAGACTCGAACAGCGGCTGCTCGCGTAGCTGATCGAGGCTGAGCAGGCCTGCCCGGAATCCATCGTCCACATCGTGGTTATTGTAGGCGATCGCATCGGCGATATTCGCAAGCTGCGCTTCGAGGCCGGGCTGTTTACGCTGCAGGAATCGTTCGCCCACATCACCGAGCTCGCGGGCATTACGCGCAGAACAATGCTTGAGAATGCCTTCTCGCGTCTCGAACATGAGGTTCAGCCCGCGAAAATCGGCGTACTTTGCCTCGAGCACATCGACAACCCGCAGCGACTGCAGGTTGTGCTCGAAGCCGCCGTAGTCGCGCATGCACGCATTCAATGTGTCCTGTCCGGCATGACCGAACGGCGTATGGCCCAGGTCGTGAGCCAGGCTGATTGCCTCGGTCAACGGCTCGTTGAGATTCAGGGCAAACGCCACGCTGCGGGCTATCTGTGACACCTCAAGTGAATGTGTCAAGCGGGTGCGATACAGGTCGCCCTCGTGATTGACGAACACCTGGGTTTTGTAGACCAGCCGCCGGAAGGCCGTCGAGTGAATGATCCGATCGCGATCGCGCTGGAATTCGCCACGATACGCCGGGCGCGGCTCGTCGTATTTTCTGCCGCGGCTCCGCGACTCGTCGGCGGCATAGGGTGCGAGGCTGGCGGCACCCGTCAAAGCGCAGCCCCGGTC
>JBATHK010000051.1:0-94121 GCA_049666725.1 Woeseiaceae bacterium | reverse complement strand
ACCATTTCTGCGGTACGCGCTGGATCTTGCTGGCGTCGTAACCAACCGACTCCGACAGCTTGATCAGCCGCTCATAGTCGGCTTCCGGAATCGTCGGAGTACGCGCCATGATCCAGATGAAGTCGCGTTTCTGCCGCGCAATTATCGTCTGCGAATAATCTTCAGTCAGGTAGATAATTCGGTAGTCGGCCTTTATTGGCCATACAAACCTCATTCCCCAGGTGGCGTTCGTTTGCGTGTCGGTAATAAAACCCTTCGGGTTGTACTTCTTCTTGTCGCCGTCAAATCCATCTTTCAAAAAAGTAAATGTTGTTTGTATCGACCCGTCGTCGTTGAGGGCATAGGATTCGACAGCGTTGTGAGCGCCCTTCTCGAGGAAAGTAGGGATGTTGGCAATGACGTACCAATCTCCCATAAAGCGCTCGATATCCACGTAGTCAACTGTTTTCATTTCCGGTCCTCGCGCCGCGCAAGCGCTCAGGATGGAGGCCAGTAGTACGACGATTGTAAGTTTGATTGTGTTTTTCATATCAGGTGAGCTCATAACGGATTATCCGGCCACCCTTGGCGACCGACTCGAGTGCCAACCACTCGTTGTCTGGCGAGTACCACAGCTTCAACTGTAACTTCTTTGCCGTCAGCCGGTATGCGGATGCCGCCACTTCCTGGCCGCGCACGGTGATCGGCTCCCGGCCGAGTGCCTCGACTTCCACGTCAATGTACTCACCGGACTGCGAGTTAAGGAGTTTGGGCTGTTGCAGGAATTTCGGGTCCCAATAGGCAAAGGTCATGACACAGTCCGAAAGCGCATTCGTCTGGCTGCCATCATCAACAACGAACTCGCCCTGTACCTGGGTACCGCTTACCGCGAGCTTCTTGCCATTCGCCTGTGTCCGGGCGTCGATCTTGCTAAGACAGCCGTCCGACCACACCTCGGTATTTTCGTGCCGATACCGGAATGCGTTGATGAACAAAATTCGCACATCGAACTTCGCCTCGCTCCTGACCCGGCGCTCATCACCTGAATCGGTCAGTTCAAACCGGTGATAACCGATCTTGTCACCGTCGAGCAGCACCGAAAAATCCCAGCTCTGCGAGCTCGCGGCCGAATTAGCGGAAACCGGAAACGACAGGACGGCGACGGCTAACAGTGACGAGCCGAGTACTTGTAGTCGGTTCATGATACTTGCACCTGCGCTGAGAGAAAGATAAGCGTTCATTCAGATATTTCCTGTGTGACCAACTCGTGCGAGATGCCGTCCAGTCTTGTCGATAAGGAAAGCAGCAATGGCATCGCGATTGCCCAGCCGATGGCCAGTGCAAAGAGAGCTGCCGTGTAATCCGTGAATATGATGCCGCCCAGTTTTTGTCCCGCGATGTATGACGCCGGACCGCCGATCGCGCCAAACGCGGCCGCGAGCACGGGCCGACCTTTCAGCCAGCCCATTGACAGATTGAGCGTAGTGCCGAACAGCATCCACATTGTCACAATCCAGTAGGGTGCCAGGAACGCGCTGAACTGGCCCGAAGGATAGGCAACCCAGCCAAAAGCGACGAGCAGGCTGTCGAAAAACAAGCCGATGATGCCGCAAGCGACGATGAGACCCAATTCGAAGTGCGGTCTGCGCGCCTGTCTCAGGTGAATCGCGAGTACGAACAGGAGCACCACGGGGCCCAGCCACGGCATTTGTTTTGCCGCGCCAATGACGGACGAAAACCAGCCGACCTGGAACGCTATAAAGTTGATGATCATGGCCATATCAGCCGCCCGCCTTTTTGAATGAATAGTGGCTAACAAACCATTCGTTTCCGTTGTTGAACCGAAACAGCTCCTCGCAAGCCATGAAGAACATGCGCCAGCGCATCCACCAGCGACCCGCCTCGCCCTCTCCATAGGTAGCAGCGAGAATTGGCATTACGGCACCGCGCCGGCTGTCCATGCGATCGAGCCATGCCCGACAGGTCTTCGCGTAATGCTGGCCATTCCATGCCCAGCGACGCTCCAGTTCAAGATCGTGCTGGAACAACAACGGCAGCTCGACGCAAGGCATAATTCCGCCGGAGAAGAAGTGCCTGCTCATCCAGTCGCTCGGACCTTTGTCGATGTACTCGTAAGGCGTCGAGCGGTGACAGAAGATATGCATGAAGAACCGGCCGTCGGAATCCAGCCACGAGTTAATCCGGCGGAACAGTTGCTCGTAGTTGCGCATGTGCTCAAACATCTCGACCGATACTATGCGATCAAAAGTATCGCCTGCATCGAAGTCGTTCATGTCACAGACGATGACAGAGATGTTTTCGATACCGCGCTCTGCGGCTTCCGATACGATGAAGTCATGCTGGGACTGAGAATTGGAAACAGAGGTGACAGATGCGTTGGGAAAGTGCTCCGCTATCCACAGTGACATCGAGCCCCAGCCGCAACCCAGGTCGAGCACTTTCATGCCGTCCCGGATATCGGCTCTTTCAACGGTAAGGCGAAGTGCTTCTTCTTCCGCCTCACCCAGCGTGCTGACGTCAGCCGACCAATGGCAGCAACTGTATTTTCGATTCTCACCGAGGACCTGCACGAAAAACTCTGCGGGCACTTCGTAGTGCTGCTCGTTGGCAAGTTCCGGAACCAGCGCTATCGGGGACCTGCGCATCATGTCAGCGAATTCGCTCAGCGTTCTGGCCGAAAATTCGACATCGCCAGCCCTGATCTCGGCGAGTTTGCGCTCGAGCAGCCGCCGCATGCCGCCACGTATAACGGTATCCGGGACCAGTCCCGATTCCGTCCATCCAATCGCTCTTGTTGCAACACCGCTCATCGTCGGCTCCTGAATTACCTGTGACATCGAATATACCTATGTTCATCGCTGCAACAATGCCCGAGAGGCCGCTGTTACAATCACTTACATGTAGACATGAATTGCAGCACTGCTAGGGTCTGCTAGAATCGCCTCGCCGCCCCGGTAGCTCAGTCGGATAGAGCACCAGATTCCTAATCTGGGGGTCCCATGTTCGAATCATGGTCGGGGCGCCATTTTTCGTGCAACCAGGCGATTTGACAGATGCAGTCGGGCAATGCGCTTTTCTTTCGACCTTAGGAGACGAATTCCGTCCGCAACGTCACTCACGGCACTGGCGTTTGGCCTGGTTGCATGTGCGGGCTCGCCGCAGGAGCGACCGTCATTGACGGACGACGCTAACGCCCAGGAGCCGGGTCGGCTGGAACGCGTGCCACAGCCTGGTTATCCGAACAGGCCATACGATATCTTTATCCCCGACGGTCTGGAGTTACCGGCCCCGGCAGTGCTCGTGCTGCACGGCGGCGGGTCTGATGCATTCAACGCCATCCGTGTGACCTGCCCCGATGGCAAGGTGGACAATCAGGATTGTATTACCGGCCACGCCGCTCGCAACGGCTATATCGTTATTGCTCCACGAGGCACCTCTCGCCAGTTCCTGAAACGCATGCGAACCTGGAATGCCGGTGGTGGCGATGCTGGCAAACAGTGGATTTGCACGTCCGGTCTCGCCTGTGAGAAAGGCGTAGACGACGTAGCATATTTCAACACACTGCTTGACAACCTCGAGGCAAGCAAACAAGTCGATATGCAGCGCGTGTATGCGACAGGAATATCAAATGGCGCCGCCATGGCGCATCGTCTGGCTTGCGAAATTCCCGATCGGATCGCGGCGATCGCAGCCATTGCCGGGGCGAACCAGGTCAGCGCCGTTCAAGGTTGCAGGCCAGGTCGTGCGGTTCCGGTATTGCAGATACACGGCACAGCCGATTGCGCCTGGCCGTATGATGGAGGTTCGCCGTACTGCAGGGGCGCCAGGGGGTTCGACGGAGCCTATCTGGCGGTGGACCGAAGCATGCAGGTGTGGCGCGAGATCAACGGCTGTTCTGCAGACGTCGCCGACACTGAACTGACGGACAACGTCCCGGGCGTTATCCGGGTGACGAAGCGCAATTGGCTGAACTGCGAGGCGCCGCTAACCAGTTATCGTATTGAAGGCGGCGGGCATACCTGGCCGAACGGCTACCAGTATTTTTCGGTCTCACGCATTGGCCCCGTTACGCGCGATCTGACCAACGATCACATCTGGGCGTTCCTGTCCGCGCAGAAATTGCCGTAACCCTGCAATCATGTTGGGCCTCAACTGTGATACGGCGCTTCAATCAGTCTTTTCGCAATCCACCACTTCGCAAACCGACAAAGCCGTTTGCGTCATCCGAAATCATGTACGGAAATACGGTCCAGTAGCCTTCCGGTATATACTCTGCCAATGACAAAAACGAAAATTTCAGCCTTTGCAACGCTCGACCCGTTTGATGGCATGACGAGTGGGGCACCGGGCCAGGCAGTGAACCTCGTCGGTGGCCGCTGGGCGCCTGAAAAACGGGTTCGGCAGGATATTCCGGATCCGATGACCGGCGATCGCTTTATCGACGTCCCGGACACGGACGACATCGCACCCTTTTTGAAGAGCTTCGCCAGCTGCCCGAAAACGGGGCTGCACAACCCGCTCAAGAACACTGACCGCTATGTGCACCTTGGCAGGGTATGTGCGAAGGCAGCCGCCCTGCTTGCTGACGAAGATGTCGAAGCGTGGTTCACGAAGTTGATTCAACGGGTCATGCCGAAGAGCTGGCAACAGTGCCTCAACGAGGTCATCGTAACGCGCGTGTTTCTCGAGAACTTCGCAGGAGACGGCGTCCGTTTCCTGGGGCGAGGTTTCTCCAATCCGGGCGACAACACCGGACAGGAGTCGCGCGGGTACCGCTGGCCGTACGGCCCGGTTGTGGTAATCGCGCCGTTCAACTTCCCGCTGGAAATCCCGGCCTTGCAGGCTCTCGGCGCGCTTTTCATGGGCAACCGCCCGCTGGTCAAGGTCGACTCGAAAGTCAGCGTCGTTTTCGAACAGTTCCTGCGTCTCCTGATTCACTGCGGCCTGTCACCAAAAGATATCGACCTGATTCATTGCCGTGGCGCACGTATGGGCGAGTTGCTCGACGCCGTCAGGAACCAGGTTCGCATGGTTCAATTCACGGGCTCCAGCCAGGTCGCGGAAGCCGTCGCACAACAAGTCCATGGTGCGGTCCGTCTTGAGGACGCGGGTTTTGACTGGAAGGTCATCGGCCCGGACTTTGACCTGCGATGGCTCGACTACGTCGCGTGGCAGTCCGATGAAGACGCCTACAACGCGTCCGGTCAGAAATGCTCTGCGCAGAGCATCCTGTTCGTTCATGAAAACTGGTCGAACGCCCTCTTGCCGAAATTAGCGACGCTCGCCACCCGCCGCCAGCTGGCCGACCTGTCTATCGGTCCGGTGCTTTCGTGGGACGACGCAAGGATCAAGAAGCACATTGATGCCGTACTCGAGGTACCCGGGGCCGAGCTATTGTTCGGCGGATCACCGATGGCAAGAAATGGCATACCGGAGTGCTACGGCGCCTACGAGCCGACGGCGATCCGAGTGCCACTCTCTGCTGTCTGCGAGCAGCATTTTGATCTATTGACGACTGAACTCTTCGGCCCCTTCCAGATTGTCAGCACCTACGGCGACGGCGACATTCCAAGACTGCTGGGTTTGCTCGAACGCATGTCACACCACCTCACGGCTGCCGTCGTCAGCGCAGATCCCGTATTCCAGAACCGGGTGCTCTCATCCACGGTTAACGGCACGACCTACTGCGGCATGCGCGCCCGTACGACAGGTGCACCGCAAAATCACTGGTTCGGGCCATGCGGGGATCCAAGGGCCGCAGGTATAGGAACGCCTGAGGCGATAGTGAGCACCTGGAGCGGGCACCGCGAGATCATCATGGACCAGGGGGCGTTGCCCGACGACTGGCGGGTTCCGCCAGTCAGGTGACTCCATCAGCCGGCACGGCCAGCTCCTCATCGCCCGCGTCGGCCTTGACCGTTCGCGCCATGCGCCTCGCGAAGTAGAAGATGCGCTGTAATTTTTCAGCGATGTCCATCTCGATCGTGTAAGCCTCTATACGATGCGGTTCATTCGCAACCAGCCGTTGCGCTTCATGCGCAGCCGCAGAATTCGTGATGCGCGTGATCTCTTTTTTCATACGGGTGACAGATTTCGCAGCGTCGTAGTTGTCGTCGGCAACAGCATGGATGGCGGCCTCAACCGCGTCCGTGACAACCTGGTGGAAGTCGCTAAGTACCACCTGCGTCGGCTGACTTACGGACACGCCTTTTTCAATGCGGCGGCGGCCCTGTTCAACGAGATTCATCTCGATCACATCGCCGATATTTTCGAGGTCGTTGACCGCATCCATGAGCCGCATGAGATCGTCCGTTTGTTTCTCGGTCAGCTCGCGACGGCTGATCCGGCCGAGATAGACCACGATTTCCGCGTGCAATACATCGACGCGTTCGTCCATATGTTCTATCGCATCCAGCTCAGAAGCGCTGCCTCGGAGAATCGCGGGCATTATCCCGGCCACCATCCCCTGCACCTGCTCACCCATGTGTTTGATTTCCCGGCGCACCAGGTCCAGCGCGAGGGATGGCGTCGAGAGCATGTCTTCGTCCAGGTACTTGGCCTTGATAATACTTTCCTCATCCAGAGGCTTGTCGGGAATCAACCATTCGACGAGACGCGCAATCAGCGTTGTAAACCAGATGAAGATCAGCGTGTTTGCAACGTTGAATATCGTATGCGCGTTCGCGATCTGACGTGGCGCTTCGGCAGCCAGCCTTTGCGCACCCGACAATTCAACGTGCGAAGGCGACAGCATCGTAACGAGAGTCGCAAGCTGATCAACGAAGCCCAGCCACAGCAGCACCCCTGCAACATTGAAAAGAACGTGGGTAAACGCGGCTCGCAATGCTTCGCGAGGCTTGCCTATAGCGGCGAGCATTGCCGTGACGCAGGTACCTATGTTGGCCCCGAACGCGAGCGCAATACCGACCGGGAGCGAAATGAACCCCTGGCCTGCCATGACGATGACGATGGCCGTCGTAGCCGACGAGGATTGTATGAGCGCCGTGAACGCCGCAGCAATGAGAATCCCGATGAACGGGTTCTCCATCGTTATCATCAGATCCAGAAATGGTTGATAGCTCCGCAGCGGCTGCATCGCATCACTCATTACGGTCATGCCGAAAAACACGAGCCCGAGCCCCATCAGGATTTCGCCGTAATAGCGGAGCGTGTCTTTTTTCGAAAAGAACAGGAACCCGAAGCCGACGGCGATCATCAGGAATGCGGCTTTCGTAACTTTGAATGCGACGATTTGCGCCGTTATCGTGGTGCCGATGTTGGCCCCCATAATCACGCCAATCGACTGCGCAAAAGACATCAGCCCGGCGGTCGTAAATCCGACAACGAGCACGGTTGTGACCGATGACGACTGTATGATCGCTGTGACGAACGCGCCGGTCAGCGCGCCCAGGTAGCGGTTCGACGTCAGCCGGGCCAGCACGGTTCGCATGCGCTCGCCCGCGACGGCCTTCAATGCGTTCGTCATCTGGTCGATGCCGAAAAGGAACAGAGCAAGACCGCCCAACAGTTGCATCGTCATTTGGCCGACGGCAATCGACGAGCCGGTACTATCGGCTGCAAAAACCGGTAGAGATACACAGAGCGCGGCAGTGATCACCAACAAGCGGTACGTCGCGTCTTTGGTCACTGTTCCGCGTTTCTTTTCTTGACTATCGTCACCGGAACAGGACAAAGCTGCACGACCTGGGCTGCTTTCGACCCGATAACGAAGTGTTTCAATCCTGTGCGTCCCTGGCTGCCCATCACCACCATTATCGGCTTCACATGTTCAACGACCTCCAGAATGCGAGTCACGGGAAGCCCAACAACCATCAACTGTGTTGCCTTTTGCAGGGCATCCGATTCAGGATTTGCCTTGATCATGCCGGTCATGAACGCCTGGAACGCCTCCGCCGCGACGTCCGGCATGCGAGTCGCCCGTTTCTTCTTGATAAGTTTCGAGTAATAGCCGGGCATCTCGCCGGGATCATGAACGACATGCAGAACTACCAGCGTCGCCTGCATGAGGTTCGCAAATTCCGAGGCCTGCAAAAGCGCGGCCTCGGAGTGGTCTGAGAAGTCCACCGGCACCAGGATAATGGCCCCACCGGACTCTCTGACAGCCTCTTGCGCGCGCTCCTTGAGCTCGGCGCTGCTTGTCGCCAGGTGCACCTGCTTACCTTTCATTTGCGGGCCTCTCCCTCGGTCGTGGTCATTTTAACAGCCTGCGATTGCCTTTACTCAATATTGGCTCTAAGGTTGCAAAATGAATGAGCAAGAAAGAATGTCCGCAACTCTGGCGAGACATCGAAACATCCTTCTGAGGATGGCCGCTAGAATAAGTACTTACTATCTCGTACTGGCGGCTGCTATTGCAATCGCCCTCGCAGTCTTTCCGAGCATGGTCGATCAACTGCCTCTGGGCGGCGTCGGCGAAATTGCGAATCATGGAAACTACAGCGTGTATGAGCTCGAGGAGGCACTGCTAAGCGCCGACGACGAGGAACTCGAGGAAATTGCGACAGCGACGACCCGGGCTCGCCTGGCCAGAGGCCCGGCCTGGCTGAATGGCGCGATATCGCTGATGTATGTAATGACGGCGACGCTGCTGTTGATGCTGCCGGTCTCCTGGGTATACAGGGCCATTCATACAGACAGCATCTACGACCACTCGATCGACACAACCACGCTCGTCCTGCCGGCCGTCGTTGCCGGCATCGTGACTGTCGTTCAGCACAGCCTGGCTCTGGCATTCAGCCTCGCCGGAATTGTCGCTGGCGTGCGGTTTCGCCGAGCGCTCAACGATACGTTCGATACCCTGTTCATTCTCTCGTCGATTGGCGTAGGCATCGCTGCAGGAGTGCGATCAATCGAAATCGCCATCGTGCTGACCGTCTTTTTTAACTACGCGGCGATCGGCGTTTGTGCCTTTGGGGATGGTTTGGAATCACAATACGTCGTGCAGAAGAAAATTCGTCGCAAGATTGCCAAGGCTGCAAAAGCACAGGAAAAACAGGCGCGCTCCGATCCCAGCGGCCCGATGTCTAATCTATAGACAGCATCGCTTCGAGTTCTTCCTGACCCCGGCAGCGACCGACGATCTCCCTTTTTAATTTTCCGGGATTGTCGAGAATTTCAAAGTAGTCCCGGATGAACTTTAGCGTTTTCTTCTTGGTCTTCGGCTCGAGCTCTTTCGAGTTTGTAAAAAGATCGAAAATTTCCTCGCGCTTCGACTGCACGTGCGCAATCGCATCCTCAAGAACTCCCGGTGGCTGACAAAGGCCGCGGTAGTAACGCGTGGTTACGAATCGTGTCTCCAGAAATGACGGGGGCGCCGCGTACCGTGTATCGACAAGGCCGGATAAATCGAAATCGTACGGAACCGGAATACGCACATCGGCGTTGTCCTTGAGCGCGAGAATTTCAGAGTTGTGGCAACACTCCCTGCCTTCCGCCGACTGGAGTACCGAATAGTCATTATTTGCGATAAGCAGCTGAAACAGTTCTGCCAATGCCGTTGTGGAATGATCCATTTGATCAAATCGATTGGCTACGACTTTCAGGCGCACGAGATCGAGGCGCTTCGCCAGGTCATTATCGTCTTCTATGACAAAAACCAGATCGGTCCATGGCGGCATCTTGTCGTCGCTATCGACATAGCTCAGTCGAACAAGCCGGGTGCCAAAACTCTTGTCCGTCAGGATTTCAAAGGTCCGGTATGCAAGGTATTCAAGGACAACATGCTGCTGCGATTTCGCCCCATCCTGACAGGGCGAAACGACTTTTACCTTGTTCTGGCCGGCAAACAGTGTCTTTTTTACCTGCCCTTTCTTGAAGTTCAACTGTAACGGTGGCAACTGACAATACTCGCGCCGAAAAAGCCCGCGCGTGCGAATCGAAACGTCGAGCCGCTGGGTCGCCCCCTCCGCGTTCGTATAGGTCCACTGTCCCGGTAAGTAGATGCGAACATCCTGGCCACGCTGCGCATAGGCCTGGGCTATTGGCGCCGTCAGAACCGCCTTGATCACCGAGTCGTCCTGAAAGAGCGCCTTTTTTTCTGCGGCGTGAGCACCCCCCGGTATAGCGAGCGCGAACAGCATCAATCCTGTAATTATTTGCTTCATAGCTCGATGGTTATACAGAAAAAGACCGCTATTGGTATACGGTAATACCGCGGTATTTGCAGTCATGTTTCGAATCCATGCATAGTGAGCGGTCCCGGCACAGACGCCGAAAGGAGAAAACGCATGTTACAGCCTGGCGCAAAGGCACCCGAGTTCGTCCTGCCTGATGATCGGGGCGGGGAAACCACCTTGTCCGACCTGTTGCAGACCGGTCCGCTGATCCTGTATTTCTACCCCGCAGACTTCACGCCTGGCTGTACCAAGGAGGCCTGCTCGATCCGCGATATTCATGATGATATTCAATCTGTCGGGCTGCAGGTCGCCGGTATCAGTCCGCAGGATATCGACAGCCACAAACGTTTTCGTGACGAATACGATCTGCCGTTTGTCCTGTTGAGCGATCCGGACAAAGTGGCGATCCGGATGTACGACGTCGACGGGCCGTTCGGCGTCGGCGTGCGACGCGCGACGTTTCTGATCAACCAGGACAGGACGATTCAGGACGTAATCCTTGCGGATGTCATGATCGGGCGCCACAAGGAGTTCATTGAAAAGGCCGTTATTCTCCGAGAAACCGCGGGGCTGCGATCCAAGGGCTAGTCAATCCCCTTGAACGGTCAGGATCACGCGGCGCGTGTGCGGCGCGTTGCGATGCTCCCACAAATAAATACCCTGCCAGGTACCCAGGGCGCAGCGGCCGTCGCGGACCGGTATATTCAGATCTGACTGCGTCAGAATGCTGCGTATATGCGCCGGCATGTCGTCCGGCCCTTCTGCGGTATGAGTGAACATCGGATCGCCGTCGGGGACGTACCGCGACATGAACGTCTCGAGGTCGGTCATCACACTCGGATCGGCGTTTTCGCAGACTATCAGCGAGGCACTCGTGTGCCGAATAAATACATGGCACAGCCCGGACTGGATACCGGAATCACGCACCGCGCGCTGCACTTCGCGGCTGAGGTCGTACGTTCCCCGACCCTGGGTCCTTATTTCGAGGTCTTCTTGAGCAATCAAGGGAGGTAGGGCTCGCCGTATCTCAAGCGGATCGTCTTGGTCTTGCCGAACCAGGGAATCGTCACGAGGTAGATATTGTCGTACTCGTTTTCGGCTATCTCCGGGACATTCTTGCTGGCACCCATGTTCGCAATCATCTCTGGCACCGTATTGCTGTGCCCGACCACGAGGATAATTTTTCCCTTGTGTTCTTTGACTATAGTTTCAATGATCGCTTCTGTGTCTGATGCCTCGTAAATCAGAACGGGCAGGTTCAGCGCATCGGCAACCGGTTTTGCCGTTTCGACAGACCGGCGGTAGGAGGTTGCATAAACCGCGTCAACGCCGACCCCGGGTACGACATCCGCATCGACCAGCTGACGCGCAAGTTCAGCGGCACGCAGCCGGCCTGCTTCACTGAGTTCCGGATCCTCAGCCGGTGACGCCACTTTCTCCGCATGACGCACGAAGATAACTGTCGTCGTTGCCTGGGACTCGAAAAACCACGCGAGACAAACGGCGATTGCCGTATAAATAACGATGACCTGGAGCCGGCGCCGGCGCCTGCGGCGACGGCGATCGATTTCAGCTTTTGTTCTTGTTGTCGGTTTCGGCATGAAGCAGGACTTTACGAGTTTTTTGCTGCTTTGACTATGGCCGCTCAGCCGTCTCGATCATCTTCGATGACCTGATATTCGCCTTCGATGACACCACCCGGCGGCGACTCGCTGTCGCTTTTGCTACGCCGCGCCTGGCCCTGCAGTTTACGGCTGAACCACCAGAGACGCAGACCAACGACAGCCGCGAGCACTGCAACGACGCTGCCCAAAACGACGAAAGCAACGAAGCCCAGCACCACCGAAACGCCGATGGCCAGCGCACCGATGATTATGACGAAGATATTTGCAATCGGATTTCCGACCGGAAATCCAGGCTTGGCCGTTGAATATTTCAAGTTACTTCCCTCAAACCCGCCTATTTGGCCGGTTTCCGAGTGTAAAAACCTTCAAACCAGGGCGTCCATGACTCACCGGCATCGGGCGACTGCTCAAAAAACTGCCTGACACGACCGTCAGCCAGGGGTGTCCACAGACCCCGAAATGGCGCTGTCGTGTCATTGGCAACGTAATGAATAGTCCCGGTCAACAGCATACCCTTATCGGTCATGCCACCGCGAATATTGATCTGGCTGCCACCGGCCGCATTCCAGATCTGGACCCATTCGTTGCTGATCTTGTCGACATAGTTAATGCTCATGCCGGTGCCGCCACTGGCGCTGCTCCAGTTCTCGATCAGGACGCAGCCACGCTCGGCGCGCTCTATGACGTTGCTGCCGGCCAGAGCTCCACCGGCGACATGAACATCCCATTCACCGACCCAGAAATCGAAGGCAGAAAACAGTGGGTCATGTTCGCAGGGGTAGGCCTGCTTCGACATCCTGGCGACAAGCGCATCATAGGCTGCGTCACCTGCAAGCGTCGCCAGCAGCGGGTCACCCGTTATGAAACTGACCGCCGTAAAGCCGCCCGATGCCACAGCCTGCAGTGCCGCGACGGCGGCGTCGACGTCATCCTTGAGCACGCTGAGCCTCGCCCGTTCAAAACTGACGCGCACGGGCGAAAATGCCAGCGCTTCTGCCCGGGCCAGCGCAGCGAACGCGGCATCATAGCGCTCAGCCTGCCTCGAACTGACGGCCAGCTGAAACCAGGCCACCGCATCTTCGGGGTCATCGACCGTCCGGGACGCATAGGCATCAGCGGCAGCACTCCAGTCACCCGCTGCAAAAAGACTGTCCGCGTCCTGCTCCGCCAGCACGGCGAATGGCATAGACAATACGATAAATAACAATAGTTTATTAATGTTTTGTATACTTTGCATTAAGTGTAATCCAGAACATCCCGGGGTAATCAGACCACCGTCGGCGCGCGACGTTCGAAATCAGATAGCTACGCGAAGGACAGAATATGGGGTGGGCGAGCGCGTATTTCAACGCGGTCGCGGCCAGCAGGTTGAATCCTCCGTAGACTGCAAGCACAATTCGCCGTCGTTCGACCAGACACCGGAGAGGTGGCAGAGCGGTTGAATGCACTGGTCTTGAAAACCAGCAAGGGTTAGTAGCCCTTCGTGGGTTCAAATCCCACCCTCTCCGCCAATTTGAAGCCCCTCCCCGTCACCGGGGTTTTTTTTAAGGGAACCAGCGATGTCCAACATCCTGATTACCGGCTGCAATCGCGGCATCGGCCTGGAGCTTGCGAAACAGCTGCAGGAACGAGGCGAAAACGTCATCGGCGTCTGCAGGAGGAGGAGCCCCGAGCTCGACGGCCTTGGTGTACGGGTTATCGACGGCATCGACGTCGCTGCTGCAGATGGCATCAGGAAACTGGTTGCCGAACTCGCAGACCTGCCGATAGACATACTGATCAACAACGCCGGAATTCTCCGCAGCGACGCTTTTGGCGAGCTCGATTACGACGACATGGTGTTGCAATTCCGGGTGAATGCCCTTGGACCGCTGCGCGTCACCGAAGCGCTAAGCGACAATCTGCAGGAAGGTGCGAAGGTTGCGATCGTGACAAGCCGGGTTGGCTCCATCGAGGACAACGGCTCAGGCGGCAACTGGGGATACCGAACCTCGAAAGCCGCCGTGAACATGATCGGCAAAAACCTGATGCACGAACTGAGACCGCGCGGAATTGCCGTCGCGCTACTGCATCCCGGGCTGGTTGCCACCGGGATGACGGGCGGTCACGGGATTGAAACTTCGCAGTCGGCCCGCGGTCTGATCGGGCGAATAGACGAGCTGAACATGGAGAATTCGGGCAGCTTCTGGCATGCCGAAGGCTATGTTCTTCCCTGGTAGCCGGGCTTGAAAACGAGTGAAGCGCCCTGACCTCTGGTCTATTGATGTTAAACTGGCTGACTGACAAATTGAGGAGTTGCACGAATGCAGAATAATATGAATTCAATGGCCCCGGTTGCGAGCCTTGCGGTAAGTGATCGTTCTGAATTTATCTGGAAGTGCTATGCGCACGTAGTCGGTGCGATCCTCGCGTTTGCTGCAATCGAGACCTATCTATTTCAGTCCGGCATCGCCCAGGCGATCGCCGGACCGATGATGCAAAGCCCGATGCTCGTGCTGATGGGGTTCATTGCCCTCAGCTGGGGTGCGGGCCACCTCGCTCATCGGCTCGAGTCGAAGATGGCGCAATACGCGGCATTCGGTGCTTTTGTTTTCGTCTGGTCGATCATGTTCGTACCCCTGCTGGCAATTGCGATGATGAAATCGGCCGCAGCCGGCTCGAATATTATCGAAAGTGCGGCAACCGTTACGATCTTTGGCTGCGTCGCACTAATCGCCACCGCCATGATCACGCGCAAGGACTTCTCTTTCCTGCGCGGCATCCTGGTATGGGGCTTCTTTATTGCGCTGGGGCTTATTGGCGCTTCGTTCCTGTTCGGCTGGAATCTCGGCACCTGGTTCTCTGTCGGGATGATCGGATTCGCGGGCGTTGCCGTGCTCTACGATACTTCGAACATCATGCACCACTACCCACAGGACAAGTACGTCGCCGCATCGATGGCACTGTTTGCCTCGATAGCAATGATGTTCTGGTACGTGCTGCGACTGTTTATCAGCCGCGACTGAGCTTCGTCAGACCGCCCATGTACGGCTGTAGTACCGCGGGAACCCGGATACTGCCGTCCGCGTCCTGGTAGTTCTCCATGACCGCGATGAGTGCCCGGCCAGCCGCGACGCCGGATCCGTTCAGCGTGTGAATGAGTTCGGGCTTACCGGATTCGGGATTGCGCCAGCGAGCCTGCATTCGTCGCGCCTGGTAGTCGTTGTAATTACTGCAGGAAGAAATCTCGCGGTATTTCTGCTGGCCCGGCAACCAGACTTCGATGTCGTAGGTCTTGGTCGAGCCGAATCCGATGTCGCCCGAACACAAGGTAACTACCCGGTACGGCAGCTCGAGCCTCTGCAGTATGACTTCGGCGTGCCCGGTTAACTCCTCCAGCGCCGCAGCCGACTTGCCTGGCTCGACAAACTGCACCAACTCGACCTTCTCGAACTGGTGTTGGCGAATCATGCCGCGCGTATCCTGCCCGTAGGAGCCCGCTTCCGATCGAAAACAGGGCGTGTGTGCAACGAATCGCACGGGCAGTCTGTCCGCCTCGATAATGGCGTCGCGTGCAAGATTGGTGACCGGCACTTCGGCCGTGGGTATCAGGTAAAACGGCGTCTCCGTCCTGGTTTGAAACAGGTCTTCCTCGAATTTCGGCAATTGTCCTGTGCCGACAAGCGCCTGCGCCTGTACGAGGTATGGCACGTAGGCCTCTTCATAGCCATGCTCGCTGGTGTGCGTATCAAGCATGAACTGGATAAGCGCACGCTGCAGGCGCGCCAGCGGTCCCCGCATCACGGTGAACCGCGCGCCCGAGATACGGCTGGCAGACTCGAAGTCCAGCAGACCGAGATTCTCGCCAAGATCGATGTGGTCTTTTGCCGGAAAGTCCAGCACCGCCGGTACTCCCCAGCGCCGCACTTCGGTGTTATCGGACTCCGAGCTGCCGACGGGTACATCGTCGGAGAGCAGGTTCGGCAGACCAAGCTCGATGTCGTTCAGGGCTGCCTGCACCTCATGCAGTGCAGACTCGTTATTCTCCAGCCTGTCGCCCAGGTCCTTGACCGCTGCCAGCAAGGGCTCGATGTCGTCACCCTGCGCTTTGGCTTTACCGATGTTCCTGGCGCTGTTATTGCGTTCGCTGCGTAAGGTCTCGGTTTCGACCTGCAGCGCTTTGCGGCGCTCTTCAAGCGCGAGATAAGCCTCGATATCAAATTCGAATCCGCGCCGTGCCAGGTTGGCAGCGACTTCGGCTGTAGATTGACGCAGTAGTTTTGGATCGATCATTTGTCTTGCTTTTTGTGAGGTTGGTCGTGCCTTCGGCGCTCGATTTCTTCAAGCTTTTCGCGAATCCGGATCTCCAGGCCACGAGGCACGGGATGATAATACTTAACCGGGCTCATGTCGTCGGGAAAGTAGTTTTCGCCGATGGCGACGGCGTCCTCTTCATCATGCGCGTAGCGGTATTCATCACCGTAGCCGAGGTCCTTCATCAGTCGCGTTGGCGCGTTTCGCAAGTGCATTGGCACCTCGAGTGAGCCGTGCTCCCTGGCATCGTCCATCGCCGCTTTTGATGCCGTATAAACCGCATTGCTTTTCGCCGCACAGGCAAGGTAAACAACTGCCTGCGCCAGTGCCAGCTCGCCCTCGGGACTGCCAAGCCGTTCGAGCACTTCCCAGGCATTGAGCGCTAATTGCAGGCTGCGCGGATCGGCATTGCCAATATCCTCGGATGCGACCCGGATCATCCGTCGCGCGATGTACAGCGGATCGCAGCCACCGTCCAGCATGCGCATGAGCCAGTAGAGCGCGGCGTCCGGGTCGGTGCCGCGCACCGATTTGTGCAGCGCCGAAATCTGGTCATAGAAATACTCGCCCTGCTTGTCGAAACGTCGACGACTTCCCGACGCGACTTCTCTTACCGTGTCGGCCGTAATCTCGCCGTCCTCGGCGAGATCTGCCGCCAGCTCGAGCAGGTTCAATGCCCGGCGCGCGTCACCGTCGGCGGCCGCAGCAATGAGTTGCAGCGAATCGCCGCTTATCTCGAATTTTCCGGACAGCCCCCGCATTTCATCGGACAGCGCCCGTTGCAAAACGGCCAGCAGGTCATCTTCGGTCAGCGACTTGAGGACGTAGACGCGCGCACGCGACAACAACGCATTATTCAGCTCGAAGGACGGGTTTTCGGTCGTTGCCCCGATAAACGTCAGCGTGCCATCTTCGACGAACGGCAGGAAGGCATCCTGCTGTGACTTGTTGAAACGATGAACCTCGTCGAGAAAAAGGACGGTGCCGCGATTCCGCATCTGGCGATGCTGCTCGGCTTCCGCAACGGCGCTGCGAATATCCTTCACGCCGGCCATGACAGCCGAGAGTGCAATGAAGTGTGAGTCGGTGGTGCCCGCGATGAGTCTCGCCAGCGTCGTCTTTCCTGTACCCGGCGGCCCCCAGAAGACCATGGAATGCGCGCGCCCCTGCTCAATGGCTCGCAGCAACGGCTTGCCGGCTTCCAACAGGTGTCGTTGTCCCGAGAATTCGGCCAGCGTTACGGGTCGCATCCGGTCAGCGAGGGGTCGCTCAGTATCGTTCCGGGGTTCAGAGATGAAAAGGTCAGTCAATGCCCGTGCCAGTCTGTCGCACTGAATACCAGTCTTCGACGCGCAGGCTCCAACCACCGAGGCCCGCCATCGCAATTGTCATGCCGATAATTATACCGGCAGTATTCGCCGCGATATCGGCCCAGTCGGCCATGCGGTAACTGATCATTAGCTGGCAGAGCTCGATGAGGCAACCGAACAGCATCAACCCGGCCGCAATGCGCCAGTACGAGGGGCGTCGATATTGCCCGGTAAACCACAGGGCAAGCACCAGAAAGGTCGCCGCATGCAAGAACTTGTCCGAGTTATCAAGCCAGGACAGGACTTTTAACTTGTCATCCCAGAACCAGACGGCGGGCATCAACGCGGAAAGAAACACCAGGCAAAGCAAGACAACATCCGCGATTCGCCAGAAACGAGCATGCCGCAGCGGCAACATCAGGGAACGGCATCGCCAGCAGCCAACGGTACACCGACCAGGTCCGCATCAGTCGGTACGATGAAGTCGAAGTGATCGGCATCAACAGGTTCATTGATAACCACATCGTAGAGCGCTACGAGTGTCGTTTGTTCGAGGTTGTCAAAGAACACCATTCGATAGAGCTCACCGTTCAGGAACCCCAGCTCGACGCGATTGAAACCACTGCCCTCGTCGATGGGATGCATGCGAACCCAGATCGCATCGCCTTCCGCCCTGCTGCCTTCGAAGCGGAATTGCTCGAGTGCGTCCTTCGCACCACCCAGCAACAGCGCCGGCGTATTGCTCAAGGCCTTTGCCTGCGGCTTGACCGTGACCTGTTCCAGGTCAACATCGTAGCTCCAGATATTCAGGCCATCGGCAACCAGCCATTGCTCATAGGGATCGGAATAAATCCAGCGAAACCGCCTGGGACGCTCGATCTCCAGCGTGCCGCTGGAGACCTCGCTGACCGCGCCCTCGGCGTCGATCAGCGACTGCTCGAAGCGGCCCTGCATGGTAATAACATCAGTGAGGAAATCATTGACGAGCTTTTCGCCGATTTCATCCACACTCGCCTGCGCCAGGGCATTCTGCGCCGCTACGACGCAAAGCGCCAAAATGAAAAATTGTCTGCTCACTTTTTGGTCCCTCGCCAGGCGCCTGCGCCCCTGACCAATCCTTCGGTTATTCCTCGGCAGCCACATTCGGTACCAGGATTTCGCGGCTCCCGTTCGGCTGCAGCGGGCCGACAAGACCTGCTGCCTCCATCGAGTCGACCATCCTCGCGGCGCGATTGTAGCCGATCTTGAGACGCCGCTGAACGCCCGATATCGATGCTTTCCGTGTATCCATGACAACCTGCACAGCCTGGTCGTACAGCGGATCCTGCTCCGCGTCGGCGCTGTCAGCCGGCATCTTGTCAATTCCTATCAGTCCTGGTGTTGGACTCGAAGGACCCTCGAGAATTTCATCGACATATCGCGGTCTGCCACTTTTTTTCAGCTGGCGAACCACCGCGTGGACCTCATGGTCGGCGACAAATGCGCCGTGCACGCGCACCGGCAGCGAGGTACCGGGCGGCAGGTAGAGCATGTCACCGTGCCCGAGCAGGTTTTCGGCACCTTGCTGATCGAGAATGGTCCGCGAATCGACCCTGGCCGAAACCTGGAAAGCGATGCGAGTTGGCACATTCGCCTTGATCAGCCCCGTAATCACATCGACCGACGGGCGCTGCGTTGCGAGGATCATGTGTATGCCGGACGCCCGCGCCTTTTGCGCCAGTCGCGCAATCAGCTCTTCGACTTTCTTGCCGACGATCATCATCATGTCCGCAAGTTCATCGATTATGACGACGATATACGGCAGCGGCGTCAGGGTCGGGTGAACAATGGGCTTGTCTTCGTCAAAAATTTCCGGCGGGCGGAACGTAGGATCCTTGAGCGGCTCGCCGGCAGCGATAGCCTCTTTTACCTTGCGGTTGTAGCCGCCGATATTGCGTACTCCGAGCCCCGACATGAGGCGATAGCGCCGATCCATCTCGGCGACGCACCAGCGCAGCGAGTTAGAGGCTTCTTTCATGTCCGTGACGACCGGCGCCAGCAAATGCGGGATGCCTTCATACACCGAGAGCTCAAGCATCTTCGGATCGATCATGATCATCCGCACCTGTTCCGGCTGCGACTTGTACAGAATGCTGAGCACCATCGCGTTAATGCCGACCGATTTACCGGAACCCGTCGTGCCTGCGATCAGCAGATGCGGCATGCGCGCGAGGTCGGCGACCACCGAATTGCCGCCGATGTCCTTGCCCAGCGCAAGCGTCAACGGTGACGCCATGTCGTCATATACGCGGGATTTGAGGATCTCCCCGAGCGTCACCAGCTGGCGCCTCTCGTTCGGTATCTCGAGACCGACAAACGACTTGCCCGGAATGACTTCGACGATGCGCACACTGACAACGGACAGGGATCGCGCAAGGTCCTTCGACAGGTTGGCAATCTGGCTGACTTTCACCCCGGGGGCCGGATCCAGCTCGAATCGCGTGATGACAGGCCCGGGCGATACCGATCGCACCTCGACGTCAATATTGAAGTCCTTGAGCTTGAGCTCGACGAGCCGCGACATCGCTTCGAGTGATTCCTCGGAGTAGCCTTGCTTCTGATCGGGCGGGTCATCGAGCAGCGACAGGGGCGGCAGCTCACCGGCCTCCGGCGGGTCGAACAAGGGCACCTGTCGTTCTTTTTCCGCCCTGACGCTAGTCTCCAGCGCAGGCAGTACCGGTTCGATACGCGGCTTCGCCCGTCTTGCCGTGAGTTCTTTCTGCACCTTGACGATGTCCTGCCGGGCCGCTGCCTGCCGCCGGCCTTCCGCCCTGTCACGCAGCTCGCCGATCCTGATCCTGGCTTGCTCGTATGCGGACAGAGACCATCGACCAATTCGGTCCATGACGTCAATCCACGAAATACCCAGGAACAAGGAGATCGCCGCAACCCACAGGCAGAACAACAGCGTGCTCGCGCCCAGCAGTTTCATTACGCCGACGAGAAGCTCGCCGACACTTTTGCCGATAATGCCGCCGGCCGAATTCGGAAAGCCGGCCGGCGCGAAATGCAACGATGACAACGCACAACTCGTGATGAGCGTCGCCAGAAACCCGGTAAAACGCAGGCCGAAGTCGAGCCCGGTGAGTTCGATCTGGGTCTTCTGTTCCCGATACAGCATCCAGCCGAGATAGAAAATCATGACCGTAAAGAGATAGGCCGGGCGGCCGAAGAAAGTGAACAGCAAGCCGGCGACCTTCGCACCGAATAGCCCTATGCCATTGCTAACCGTCGTGTCGGTCGTCGCCTGGCTCCAGCTCGGATCAGCCGGATCATAGGTGAACAACGCATACCAGAGAATCAGCGCCAGCGCGCCGAACACGTACAATGCGCCTTCGCGCAGCGCCCGGTGAACCTGGGATGACAGTCGCGTTTCCGGTTGTTTCGCTTTTGAGACTCTTGCCATTAAGAAACTATTTTCCCTACACTAGCCGAAGGACGCGCTATTCCGCATATAGCTTGCCCGCATCATCGCCCTTGAAAGTCGTCATTGGAACCGCATTTCCGGGCTCTGCGCGGGCAGATCAATGCATCGCAAAATTTACGGATAAATTATACATGAGTGACTTGAAACATTGCCGGGTTCTGATCCTGGGGTCCGGGCCGGCCGGCTATGCCGCGGCAGTCTACGCTGCCAGGGCCAATCTCGACCCGGTGATCATCACTGGCGTCGAACAGGGCGGCCAGCTCATGACCACGACCGATGTCGATAACTGGCCTGGTGATGTTGAGGGCCTGCAGGGCCCGGAGCTGATGGACCGCATGCTTCGTCACGCTCAGCGCTACGATACCGAGATCATTAACGACCATATTCACACCGCCGACCTGGCGCAGCGACCGTTTCGCCTGGACGGCGATTATGGCAGCTACACCTGTGACGCACTGATTATTGCCACCGGCGCAACCGCAATGTACCTGGGCCTGCCCTCGGAGGAAGCCTACAAGGGCCGTGGCGTTTCTGCCTGCGCGACCTGTGACGGTTTCTTCTATCGGGGCAAACCCGTTGCCGTTGTCGGAGGCGGCAATACGGCCGTCGAAGAAGCGCTCTACCTGAGCAACATCGCGTCGAAGGTCACGGTGGTACATCGACGCGACGCGCTGCGTGCCGAGAAGATCCTGCAGGAACAGTTGTTTGAGAAAGAGCGTAGCGGCAACGTCGAAATTCAGTGGGACCACGTCGCAGATGAGATTCTCGGCGACGAGTCGGGTGTGACGGGACTTCGCATCCGCAGCACCAAGGTTAAGTCGCAGACCACTGATCTCGACGTTGATGGCGTGTTCATAGCCATCGGACATAAACCGAACACGAGCTTGTTCGAGAACCAGCTCGATATGAAGAATGGTTACATCATCGTGAAATCCGGCATTGCGGGAGACGCTACGGCTACCAGTGTGCCCGGGGTTTTTGCGGCCGGTGACGTTGCTGACCAGGTGTATCGACAGGCCGTCACGTCCGCTGGTGCCGGATGCATGGCCGCTCTCGATGCAGAGAAGTACGTCGATGCACTTGCAAGTCAGGATGCCGCGACGGACGACGCCGCCGCGTAAGGTCGCGGTGCCCAATGAAGGTCACCGTCCACGACAGCATCGCCGATATTACGGCCAGTGACTGGAATAACCTCGCCGGTGAAGATTACCCGTTCCTGCGTCACGAGTTTCTCAACCTCGCCGAAGAAACTCGCTGTGTAGCGCCTGCCCAGGGCTGGGCTCCTCGACACCTGACGATCGGCAAGAAAGGTCAGCTTCGCGCGGCGATGCCACTGTACGAGAAAAGCCATTCGTGGGGAGAGTTCGTGTTCGACTGGGCCTGGGCACGCGCCTACGAGCAGGCGGGTCTTAGCTATTACCCGAAACTGGTCTCGGCGGCCCCGTTTACGCCTGCACCCAGCCGTCGCCTGCTCCTCGCCGACCCTGATGATACCGAAGCCGCACATGCGCTCATCGCGGCAGCGATCGCCCTTGCAGGCGAGTCAGGGTGTTCCTCATTTCATATTCTGTTTCCAACAGCGGAGGAAGTTCCGCTGCTTGAATCCGCCGGCTTGCTCATTCGCAAGGACTGTCAGTTTCACTGGCACAATCGTGATTACGGGAACTTCGACGATTTCCTGGCGACCTTTACCGCGGCAAAACGAAAAAAAGCAAAACGCGACCGGCGCCGGGTCGCAGAAAACGGCATAAGCTTTCGTCGTGTAAAAGGCAGCGAGATGGATGACGCGGCGTGGGCGTTTGTATACACATTGATCAGCCGCACGTTCATGCAAAGAGGTTCCCTGCCCTACTTCAACGAGGCGTTTTTCAAATCAATCAGCGAGCAGTTACCCGAGAACATTCTTGTCATTATTGCGGAAAAGGACTCCATTCCCGTGGCGGCGGCGGTTTTCTTTGAAAGCGATCGCGTACTTTACGGGCGTTACTGGGGAAGCGACGGTCACTACGACGCACTGCATTTCGAGACCTGCTATTACCAGGGAATCGACTACTGTATCGACACCGGCAAACAGGTCTTTGAGCCCGGCACGCAGGGCGAACACAAGATAAGCCGCGGCTTCTCGCCGGAAACGACCTGGTCCGCACACTGGCTGGCGCATCCCGAATTTGCCGATGCAATCAGCAAGTACCTGGATGAGGAAGCGCGCCACGTCGATCGTTATATGGATGCCGTAGATTCGCGCAGTCCTTACAAGGCGGACGATGAGCAATAGCCGCGTGATATGGCTGAGCCCGACTGATCCGTGCGAAGCCTTCCCGTCCGTGGAGACAGCATTGCGCGAACCGAACGGTCTTTTGGCCGCCGGTGGTGACCTCGGTACCGAGCGACTGCTGAGAGCTTACCGCAGCGGCATTTTTCCTTGGTCCGGCGAAGGGCAACCGATTCTGTGGTGGTCGCCGGATCCTCGCTGTGTTTTCCAAAAAGGCGACTTTCACCTGTCACGGAGTTTGCGTCGTCACCTGCGACAATCGATTTCGGAAGTGCGATTCAATACAGCGTTTCCGGAGGTCATCCGCGCCTGCGCGGCGCCGAGAGTGTCCGAACAGGAAACCTGGATTACCCCGGATATGATCACGGCCTATGAGCGCCTGCACCGCGAAGGCTGGGCGCATTCGATCGAGGTATGGCGCGACGGATCGCTCGTCGGCGGCCTTTACGGACTGGCGATCGGTCGGGCTTTTTTCGGTGAATCCATGTACAGCGCCGAAGATAATGCATCCAAAATCGCGTTGCTGATGCTCTCGAAAATGATCGACACCGACGAATTCGGCGTTTTCGACTGCCAGGTTCCCTCCAGCCACCTTGTCAGTCTCGGAGCAACGCTGATTCCCCGCCATGAGTTCGTTGAAATGCTGAAAGCGCTGTGCGAACCGGGAAAACGATTTGAAAACTGGCCATCTGCCCCCATGCTAATCCGGGAGTTGTGGCAGGGATAGCCCCGTATTGCATTGCAATACGTACTCCATTTCTGCACAATTCGCCGGCCTTTTAGCACTAGAGAGAAACGAGACCCTTGGCGAAAGAAGAAGCCATTCAAATGGAAGGCGTCGTAAGCGAGACGCTGCCCAATACGACCTTCCGGGTAGAACTGGAAAACGGTCACATTGTGACTGCGCATATTTCAGGAAAAATGCGCAAGAACTACATCCGCATACTCACCGGCGACAAGGTCACGGTGGAACTCACCCCGTACGATCTGAGCAAAGGTCGTATCGTCTACCGCGGGCGTTAATAACCGCCCCTGACTAACTCTCAGGCAGGTGCTCGAGTTCCTTGAGTACCGGTTCCGCGTTCAACTGCAGATTGCCGTCCTCACCGACCGTTATCTTCACGTGCCCGCCGTCCGCGAGACTACCGAACAGCAGCTCCTCTGCCAGCGGTCGCTTGATCTGCTCCTGGATAACGCGCGCCATCGGTCGCGCGCCCATCTTGGGATCGTAGCCGCGTTCCGCGATCCACTCCCTGGCTTCGTCATCAAGTTCCAGCGTGACGTTGTTGTTGCCGAGCCTGGCTTCCAGCTCGACCACGAGCTTGTCCACAACGCGTTTGATTGAATCAATATCGAGTGAAGCGAACTGAATAATCATGTCCAGCCTGTTGCGGAACTCTGGCGAAAACGACTTCTTGATGACCGTCATGCCATCACTGCTGTGATCCTGCTGAGTAAATCCGATCGACGCGCGACTCATCTCACCGGCGCCGGCATTTGTTGTCATGACGAGAATGATATTTCGGAAATCGGCTTTGCGGCCGTTGTTGTCCGTCAGCGTGCCATGATCCATAACCTGCAGCAGCAGGTTGAATACCTCGGGATGTGCCTTTTCGATCTCATCGAGCAGGACAACCGCGTGCGGGTTTTTGCTGACTGCCTCGGTCAAAAGACCACCCTGGTCGAAGCCCACGTAGCCCGGTGGGGCACCGATCAGGCGAGAGACCGTATGTCGTTCCATGTACTCCGACATATCGAAACGCAACAGTTCGACGCCCATCGACATCGCCAATTGCCGGGTTACCTCGGTCTTACCCACGCCCGTGGGGCCGGCAAACAGAAATGCGCCGATCGGCTTTTCTTCTTCGCGCAGTCCCGAACGCGACATCTTGATCGCACCGCTCAACGCTTCAATTGCGCGATCCTGGCCGAAAATCGTCAGCTTCAGATCCCTCTCGAGTGTGCGCAGCACATCGCGGTCGGAAGCAGATACGCTCTTCGCAGGAATGCGTGCCATTTTTGCCACGATATTTTCGACCATCTCGACGGTGACTAGCTCGCTGCGCTCGGCGACCGGTTTCAGCCGCAGATTCGCGCCGGCTTCATCCATGACGTCGATCGCTTTGTCGGGAAGATGCCGGTCATTGATGTGGCGTGCGGACAATTCCGCGGCCGATTCCAGCGCCGCGTTTTCGTAACGAATGCCGTGGTGCTCTTCAAATCGGGACTTCAGCCCCTTCAGAATGGCGACGGTTTCCTCAATGCTCGGCTCGGGAACATCGATTTTCTGAAATCGCCGCGCCAAAGCATGGTCTTTCTCGAAAATACCGCGGTATTCGGCGTAGGTCGTGGAACCGATGCAGCGGATTTCACCATTGGCAAGCACGGGTTTGATCAGGTTGCTCGCATCCATGACGCCGCCCGAGGCGGCTCCTGCACCGATAACTGTATGGATTTCGTCGATAAAGAGTATTGCACCGGGATCTTCGCTGATTTCGGCGATCACGCCTTTCAGGCGCTTTTCGAAATCTCCACGGTACTTGGTGCCGGCGATCAGCGTACCCATGTCCAGTGCGTAAATCGTACTGTCACGAAGGACTTCCGGAACCCGCTCTTCCGTAATCATGCGCGCCAGACCCTCGGCGAGCGCGGTCTTGCCGACGCCGGCCTCGCCCACATACAGCGGGTTGTTCTTGCGGCGGCGGCACAGGATCTGCACGGTGCGCTCGATTTCCAGCTCGCGGCCGATCAACGGATCGATTTTCCCCTGCATCGCCTGCTCATTCAGATTTGTCGCATACAGGTCGAGTGGCGATTTTTCGACTTCCGCATCCGACTCGAGCTGCGCGTCAGGCACTTCCTCGCCACCGTCTCCCGGGACCTGCGGCAATCCGTGAGATATGTAGTTGACGACGTCGAGGCGCGTGATGTCCTGCAAATTGAGGTAATAGACCGCCTGCGACTGCTTTTCGCTGAAGATCGCCACCAGGACATTGCTTCCGGTAACCTCTTTCTTGCCGCTCGACTGCACGTGGAATACCGCGCGCTGCAGCACCCGCTGAAAGCCCAGCGTCGGCTGTACGTCGGTATCATCGTCGTCAGCCAGCCGCGGCGTCTGTTCATCGACGCATTCAGCCAGCTGGCGGCGCAATTCAGGAATATTCGCGTCGCAGGCCTTGAGGATCTCATGCACTTTTGGAATATCCAGCAGCGCCAACAGCAGATGTTCTACCGTCATGAATTCATGACGGCGATCCCGCGCACGTTGAAATGCCTCATTCAAACAAAATTCAAGCTCACTGCTGAGCATAGTGCTGCCTCACTGTCGCCTCAGGTCTCTTCCATAGTACAAAGTAAGGGATGCTGATGCTGCCTGGCGATACCCATTACCTGCGCCACCTTGGTCTCTGCGATTTCGAAATTGAAGACCCCGCAAACACCCCTTCCTTTCGTATGTACCTCTAACATGACCTGCGTCGCTCGCGTACGTTCCATGCTGAATATGGTTTCCAGTATATCCACAACGAACGCCATGGGCGTAAAGTCGTCGTTCACGAGGAACACGCGGTACAGCGGCGGCTGCTTGAGTTTCGGACGCGCCTCTGCGACAGCAAGATCGTGGCTGTCATTAAACTCATTGTCTGTCGGGTTCTCACTCATCTCTAACACGTCATGCCAGGTCGTCAGTTAATGTTCGAAAATGCGGCCAGATACGAGAAAATCAATATGCCGGCCGCAAGAACGTTATTATATAGAGGCCTGTCGCTGCATCCCTGTATTCGGGCACAATTGGGGCACTTGATTACGGGCAGGCCGTCTATTCAAGAGCTTATCGTAATTTTGGGAAATGCGGGTATACCCTTGCCAAATATAGTATTTTTCGCCTTTTGCGACTTGTCGTCGCGGAGCAACAACCCGTATCATCGGGCCGCTGCGTTATTAAATAGATCAAGGTACGGAAATTAGCCGGGCGAAACATGATAACTAAAGCCAATTGGTCGGATCTTTCCAGCATGGATCGCAGCAATGCGCTGTCGGCCATGAACCGGCTGCTGCCCCCGTGGATCAGCCTGCTGCTGGTCGTGGCCATTGCCTGGCAGATCGCGAAGATTATCTGGATGCTTGTGCCTGCGCCCGCCGCCGGCGTGAGCGTGCCGGTGCCAGCATCCATGCCCATTGCCAGCGTGCAGACGACGACATCCGGGGACGTCCAGGCAATCGCCGGTGCTCACATGTTTGGCGTCGCGGATGTTGACGCCGTCGACGCAATCGTCGCGCCGATAGCAGACGAAAATCTAAGTGATACGCGGCTGACCAACCTGTCACTCAAGGGCACGGTTGCCTCGGAAATTGCAGAATTCTCCGTTGCCATCATCTCCGATGGTAACAACGAAGAAAAAGTCTATGCCGTCGGCGACCCAATCGGTTCCAGCGCGAAACTGCACGCGGTATACGCGGACCGCGTGGTGCTGAACGAAAACGGTGTTCTCACGAACCTCAAACTGCCAAAGGAGTTTACCGCGAATCAGGCGGCAACAGCACGTCGTACGACCAGAACTACTCGTCAGACGGCAGCAAATGCGCAGAGCATCCAGGCCGTCGTGTCGCAAAACCTGACGAAGCTTTCGGATATCATTCGTCCGACACCCTATTTCGTCAATGGCCAACAAAGTGGGTATCGCGTTTATCCCGGTCGCGACCGGCAACAATTCACGGCGCTCGGGCTTAGGCCCGGTGACCTGATCAAGGATATCGATGGGCAGTCGCTGACCGACCCGACCCAGGCGATGGAAATTTTTCAAGCACTCGGCACTTCAGAACAAGTGACCGTTACCGTAGAACGCAATGGACAGCCCGAAACCATTGTTCTGAAGACCAGTCAACTCGACCTGGGCGGCGAGCAAACCAAATGAATCGAAAAACAATAACCCTGAAGCGCGGATCTGTCCGCCTGTTGCTGACAACTGCGGTGTTGTCCATCGCATCTATCGCATGGGCCCAACAGGCGGATGTGACGCTCAACTGGAAAGACGCCGACATACGCAAAGTGGTGGAAGCGGTCAGTGAAGTTACGGGGAAGAACTTCATACTCGATCCGCGTGTCACCGGCAAGGTCACCCTGTTGTCGTCTACGCCGATGTCACCTGATGCGTTTTACGAGGCTTTTCTCTCGATTCTGCAGGTGCACGGCTACGTCGCGATTCCCAGCGGCGACCTGATCAAGATCATTCCGGACGCCACGGCGCGACAATTTGCAGGGCCCATTGGAACGACCGGCCTTGCAGGACCCGACGACCTGGCAACCCAGGTCATACAGGTTCGCAATGTCGGTGCCACTCAGCTCGTTCCGATCCTTAGGCCATTGATTCCGCAGTACGGCCACATGGTCGCGCATGCCGGGTCCAATATGCTGATCATCTCGGATCGTGCAGCGAACGTCGCCCGCATGGTCAACATCATTCGCCGCATTGACCAGGCGAGTGACGAAGATATCGAGGTCGTTACGCTGCAGCACGCATCCGCTGCCGAGATTGTGCGCATCATGACCGCGTTGTCGCAAACGCCGCGCGGCGACGGCGCACCGCTTACCACCAGCCTTGTCGCCGATGCGCGCACCAACAGCGTGTTGATTGGCGGCGACAAGTCGGATCGCCTGCGACTGCGGACGCTGATCGCGCACCTCGATACACCGCTCGAAGACGGTGGCGATACCCAGGTTCGCTACCTGCGTTACGCCGATGCCGAGGAACTGGCGACCAAGTTGCAGCAACACTTCACGACACAGGCCAGCGGGCAGGCGGTAGCCGGTGCCGCAGGTGCGGCATCCGCCGACAAAATCAGCGTCTGGGCAGACACGCAGACCAACGCGATCGTTGTTAATGCGCCGCCGAAAATGATGCGATCTCTGACGCAGATTGTCGACAAACTCGATATCCGCCGTGCACAGGTGCTGGTCGAAGCAATCATTGTGGAAGTCATCGCCGACAACAGGAACGAGCTGGGCACCTCCTGGGCTGTCGAAGGCAGCGGTTCAAACGCGCCAATTGCGGTCACGAATTTCCCGGATTTTCTCAGCGGCGTAGTGCAACTCGGAAGCGCGGCAGGAAGTGGCGTCGTGACGGATCCGTCGGGCCTGATTGGCGACGGCATTACGATCGGCGTCGGTCGTATCAGTGATTCCGGAGTGAGTTTTGCGGCTATTTTGAAAGCCGCGCAAGGCGATGCCGATACCAACATCATTTCGACACCTTCCATTGTTACGACCGACAATGAAGAAGCCAGTCTGAATGTAGGGCAAGAAGTGCCATTCGTAACGGGCTCGTTCACGAATACCGGCGGTACCTCCGGGTCGGTCAATCCGTTTCAGACCATCAATCGCGAGCAGATTGGCGTAAAGCTCAAAATCACGCCGCAGATTAACGAAGGCGATTCGATGGTTCTGCAGATTTCGCAGGAAATCTCGAGTATCGCTCAGTCCGCCGGAGGCGCCGTCGACCTGATTACGAATCAACGAATCGTAGAAACGACGGTCATCGTCGATGATGGCGAAATCCTGGTTCTCGGCGGCCTGATTGAGGACCAGCTTCGCGAAAGCGATCAGCGTGTGCCGGTGCTGGGCAGAATACCGTTGCTCGGCAATCTTTTTCGCTCTCGCAAAACCGAAAAGATTAAAACCAACCTGATGATCTTCATTCGGCCGACGATACTGCGTGATGCGAGACAAACCGCATTTGAGACCAACCAGAAATACAACATGATTCGCGAAGTTCAAAAGGGTCAGCAGGGTAACGACATACAATTGATGCCGGGCGAGCAGCGCCCGATGTTGCCGCCGATCGACGAATACTCGTCACAGGAACCCGCCGGGGAAGACGAACCGTAATCGTCATGGAAGCCAACAGCGAAATCGTTCTCGAGACAGCAACCGGTGAAGCGACTGAGGCGCATCGCCGCAGCCTGCCCTATTCGTTTGCAAAACGGCACGGCATATTGATTCGGAGCGTCGATGACAATGAGGCCGACACGGTATGTCGCAGTGGCGTTTCTCCGATGAGCCTGGCCGAGGCCCGCCGATTCGCCGGAATCCCGCTGAAACTGTCCCGCGTTTCCGCCGAAGTGTTTGACACGATACTGCAGGATGTTTACGAGCAGGACCGCACCAAAGCGTCACAGATGGTCGATGGACTTGATGAAGACTTCAACCTCACGCAGGTGGCGCAGGAACTGCAGGGGCCGTCCGACTTGCTCGAGAGTGATGACGACGCGCCGATCATTCGGTTTATCAACGCCGTTTTGACCGAAGCGATCAAGGAAAATGCGTCGGACATACATATTGAGCCCTACGAAAACCGCCTCGGTGTCCGTTTCCGCGTGGACGGCGTGCTCAAGGACATTTTGCAGACCCGGCGTGCCCTGGCGCCACTGGTCGTCTCGCGTATCAAGGTCATGTCTAAACTCGATATTGCCGAGAAGCGCCTGCCCCAGGATGGCCGTATCTCCCTGCGCATCGCCGGCCGCGCCGTTGACGTTCGTGTTTCGACCATGCCATCCGGTCACGGCGAACGCGTGGTCCTGCGATTACTCGACAAACAGGCCGGTCGGCTGGAGCTGACGTCGCTGGGTATGGATATGGACACCCAGAAGACCATGGACAAACTGATCCACAAGCCGCACGGCATTATCCTGGTCACGGGTCCGACCGGGTCCGGTAAAACGACAACGCTTTATGCTGCCCTCGAAAGAATCAACGACCACACCCGAAACATCATGACGGTCGAAGATCCTATCGAGTATTTTATTGACGGCATTGGCCAGTCGCAGGTCAATACGAAAGTCGAGATGACGTTTGCGCGTGGTCTCCGTGCCATTCTGCGCCAGGATCCGGATGTCGTGATGGTCGGTGAGATTCGCGATCTCGAAACGGCCGAAATCGCTGTGCAGGCGAGCCTGACCGGCCACCTTGTGCTCTCGACCTTGCACACCAATACAGCAGCGGGCGCCGTCACGCGGCTGCGCGACATGGGTGTGGAGCCGTTCCTGCTCTCGTCGAGCCTGCTTGGCGTCCTGGCCCAGCGTCTGGTTCGCGTGCTTGACTCTACTTCAAGGATTCCATACACCGCGCGCGAATACGAATGCAAGCTGCTCGAAGTAGATCCGGCCAACCCGCCAACTTTGTATCACCCGGGCGAAGGCGCGAACGGCGGATTTTCCGGTCGTACCGGCATTTACGAACTCATCAGCCTTGATGACGAGATGCGAGAGATGATTCATGGCGGCGTGAGCGAGCAGGAACTCGATCGGCATGCGCGCAAGGCCAGCCCGAGCATTCGTGCCGACGGACGCCGACAGGTGCTGAACGGCACGACGACCCTGGAAGAGGTACTGCGTGTCACGCGCGAGGACTGAGTCGGCTCAAAATCACTTCGGTGGGGTTGCAGATGGGCGCGTTTGAATACGTAGCGCTGGACAAGTCGGGCAAGCAGGCGAAAGGCCTGCTTGAAGGCGACACACCCAAACACGTCCGCCAACTGCTACGAGATCGCAATCTTCTTCCGGTAAGCGTCACGGAGGTTGCGCAACGGGAAGCGCGCAGGCAGCGCAGTTTTTCTCTGCGACGCGGCATGTCTTCGGGCGAACTGGCACTGATCACTCGCCAACTGGCGTCACTATCGCAATCGGGTCTACCACTCGAAGAAGCGTTGCTCGCTGTTTCGCAGCAAAACGATCAGCCCCGAACCAAGAGTATGCTCCTCGGTGTTCGCGCCAAGGTCATGGAAGGCCATACGCTGGCCGACGGCTTTAGCGAATTCCCGCAGGCTTTTCCGGAGCTGTATCGGGCAACGGTTGCCGCCGGAGAGCAGTCCGGTCATCTCGACGTGGTGCTGGAGCGGCTGGCCGACTACACCGAAGCACGCCAGGAACTCAAGCAGCGAATAACCAATGCGCTTGTCTATCCCATTGCCCTGGTCGTGATGGCTGTCGCGATCATCAGTTTCATGCTCGCAACGGTGGTGCCGAAGATAGTCAGCGTGTTCGAGAACACATCAGCCGAGTTGCCCGGGCTGACCACCGGCCTGATCGCAACCAGCGACTTCCTGCGCGCCTACTGGCTGCTGGTCATTATCGGTCTTGGAATTGTCGGCTACGCGACATGGTGGGTGCTGCAGCGGGATGTACCGCGGCGGCGTTACCACGCACTGCTGTTACGCTTGCCAGTCGCGGGCCGTCTGACACGAGGCGTCAATACGGCCCGTTTTACGCGCACGTTGAGCATTCTCGCCGGAAGTGGCGTTCCGATTCTGGAAGCCATGAATATTTCGGCAGAGGTCATCGAAAACCTGCCGATGCGAGATGCTGTCATGGAGGCCACGCTCCGGGTCAGGGAAGGCGGATCCATAAGCAAATCATTGGCTACGAGCAAGCTTTTCCCGCCGATGATGATCCACCTTATTTCCAGCGGCGAGGCCGGCGGGCGCCTGGAGGAAATGTTGTCGCGTGCTGCGGCCGGGCAGGAACGTGAGGTAGATGGTCTCATTGCGGCCCTGCTCGGCATTCTGCAGCCCCTGCTTATAATCTTCATGGGGGCCATCGTGCTGACGATAGTGCTTGCAATTTTGCTCCCGATCTTTGAAATTAATAACCTCATTCGCTAATAATATTGACTGACCTGCTTGTTGCTGGAGATTGATGCGATGAACGGTGAAAACGACGACATCGATGATGATGTGGACGATGACTCGTCCGATGAAACGCTATCTGCGACCGTTATTCTTGCTCATGCCGATGACGATGACGACGACGATGACGACGATGTCGGTAGCGACACGACCATCGAAATGGATATTGAGAGACTGGTAGCTAAGCTCGACGCAAGCGATAGTGAAGACGTTCATCGCAGGGCTGAGATTCGGCGCCGGCTCGAGGACCTGCGTGAGCAGCGTCAGCAGGAGCTCGACAGTACCTTCAACTTCAACCTCGATGATGACGACGACTGATCGCTCCGATTAATGAAAATCCCGCGACCGTACCGACAGGTTGCCAAGCATATTACTGTGATCCATTAGTCGATTTGCGATCACATGTATTACTTTTCCCTCAATCTGCAGTTCCCCCGCCACACCGAGCAACCGCGCGTTCAGTAGCGCTGCACGATACTGCTCGGCAATCTTTTTCCAGAGGATGAGATTGATCTGCCCTGTCTCGTCTTCGAGCGTGACGAACGTGACGCCACTGGCCGTACCCGGCCGTTGCTTGGTAATGACAAGCCCTGCCACGTTGATCTTTTGCCCATTGTCCATGCCGGGTAGCTGCTGCGCAGACACATAGCGGTAGCGGTCGAGATGGCTCCTGAGCAGGCAAATCGGATGCCGCTCAAGGCTCAGGCCGGTACTCTGATAATCCGCAACAACATTCTGCCCTTCCGTGGGCTTTCTTAAGAGCGGCGTCGCTTCATACCGATCCATTGATGGAAACAACGGCATGGGTTTTTCGGTTCCGGAAACAGCCCAACGCGCTTTGTGCCGATCGCCGTAGAGCGGTCGTAACGCGCCTGACGATGCCAGCACGCCGAGCTCACGCTGATCGAGCCCTGCACGCTCGAGCAACTGCTGCACCTGCCTGTAGACTCCTGATCGGCGCTCTGCAACGATTCTCTGCCCTGTCTCCTCGGACAGTCCCTTGACCATTCGGAAGCCCAGACGCAGTGTCGCGGCACCCGTGTCATTCGCCTCCAGCGAACAGTCCCACTGGCTGAAGTTGATGTCGACGGGCCGGACGGCCACAGCGTGCCTTTGCACATCCTGCACCAGTTGCGACGCCGAATAGAAGCCCATCGGCTGGCTGTTCAAAAGCGCGCAGACGAACGCAGCAGGTTCATGACATTTCAGCCACGACGAGATGTACACGAGCAGCGCGAAGCTCGCAGAATGCGATTCGGGGAATCCGTATTCGCCAAAACCTTCAATCTGACGAAATATCTGCCGCGCAAACTCCTCCTCATAGCCACGCTCACGCATACCCGAAACCAGCTTGTCTTCAAATCCGCCGAGGCCGCCCCGGCGCTTCCATGCAGCCATGGCACGCCGTAACTGATCCGCCTCACCGGGCGTAAAACCCGCGGCTACGACAGCGAGTTGCATGACCTGCTCCTGGAAAATTGGCACACCCAGCGTGCGTTGCAGCACACCTTTGACGTCATCGCTTGGATAGTCGACGGCCTCCTCGCCATTACGCCGACGCAGATACGGATGCACCATGTCACCCTGGATGGGGCCAGGCCGGATGATCGCTACCTCGATCACCAGGTCGTAGTAGCAGCGTGGTTTAAGCCTGGGCAACATCGCCATCTGTGCCCGGGACTCAATCTGGAAAACGCCCATCGTGTCGCCGTCGCAGATCATGTCATAAACCCGCGGATCTTCAGCGGGTACATTTGCGAGCGTGTACTGTCGGCCGTCGAAGTCACGGATCAGGTCGAAACTGCGGCGTATCGCCGTCAGCATGCCGAGACCGAGTACATCCACTTTCAGCAAACCCAGCTCTTCAAGGTCATTCTTTTCCCACTGGATAACCGTTCGATCCGGCATCGCGGCGTTCTCGATCGGCACGAGTTCGTGCAACGGCGCGTCGGAAATCACGAACCCGCCAACGTGTTGAGAAAGATGCCGGGGAAAGCCGATCAACTCCCGTACGAGATACAAAAGTCGCCTCATAACCGGGCTGTCCGGGTCAAGGCCGGCCTCGAGAATGCGGCTGTCGTCGACTTTGTGCCCGTCCCACCACTGCATTGTTCTCGACAAGCGGCTGACCTGCAGATCGCTCAGGCCCAGCACCTTGCCCACATCGCGTAACGCGCTGCGTGGCCGGTAGGTAATGACGGTCGCCGCCAGCGCTGCCCGCTCACGACCGTACTTACCGTAGATGTACTGGATAACCTCTTCACGACGCTCATGCTCGAAGTCGACATCGATGTCGGGAGGTTCATTACGTTCTTTGGAGATGAAGCGCTCAACCAGGGTTTCCATGCGTCCCGGATCGACTTCGGTTATCCCCAAGCAAAAACAAACGGCCGAGTTTGCCGCCGAACCACGTCCCTGGCACAGAATGCCCTGCGAACGCGCAAAGCTGACGATGTCATACACGGTCAAAAAGAAGGGTTCGTATTCAAGATCGGCAATCAATGCCAACTCGTGCTCAACGAGCGACGTCACTTTGTGCGGCACGCCAGCGGGCCAGCGATGCCGCATGCCCTCCTCGGTCAGTTTGCGGAGATACGTTGCCGGCGTTTCGTCATCAGGGACCAGTTCGTCCGGATATTCGTAGCGTAATTCATCGAGTGAAAAGTCGATGGCATTGGCAATATTCACTGTTTCAGCAAGCAGCTCGGCCGGATAAATGCGCTGCAGTATTTCGAGCGATCGCAGATGACGTTCACCATTCGGATACAAGGTAAAACCGGCATTGTCGATCGTCGTACCATGGCGTATTGCCGTTACGGCATCTTGTAAAATGCGTCGCGACCGACAGTGCATGTGTACATCGCCACATGCCACTAAAGGCAATTTGAGGCGGCGTCCTTCTTCACGAAGTTTAGCCAGTTGTTCCCGCTGACGACCGTCGGCGAGCAACTCAACGGCAATCCAGAGACGATCGCGAAACGTCTCGCGTAACCAGTGGTCTTCGACATCAAGCGTGAACGCCTGGTCCGGCACCCACAGCACCAGGCAATCGGGCAAACCGTCTTCAAACGCCGCCCGTGTCAACTCATAGCAGCCCTTTTCAGCCGCGCGGCGTGCAGTCGAAATCAGCTGACACAGCGCGGCATAACCGTTCCGATTCTGTGCCAGCGCAACAAGCTTGCGGCCACTGGGTAAGCCGAACTCTGAACCGATGATCAGCTTCCTGAGACCGAACGCCTTCGCCGCCGAGTGCGCGCGAACAATACCCGACATCGAACATTCATCGGTAATGGCAAGCGCCGCATAGCCTAGCTTCGCCGCTGTCTCGACGAGTTCTTCGGGGTGGGACGCACCGCGTAAAAACGTAAAGTTACTGAGTACGTGTAACTCAGCGTACTGGCTCGACACGGCTACTTACCCAAAGTAGCCGTGCAGGTACCAGGAAGACGATCGCTTGCGATTACGAAAAATCCACAACCGTATCCCCGCCGGATTTACCGCCATGTAATAGTCACGAGAGATGCCCTCCTCATCCCACCAGCCGGTCTCCAGGCGTTCCGGACCATCAAGCAGCCTTATGCGGTTCCCCTGATGCAGCGGGTAACCGCTATCTGCCGGCAGTAAAACCGGCTCAGGCAGCATCCAGAGTGGACGCCGCAGATGTCGCCTGACCTCTGACAATGTACTGCTCGTCCAGTCCGACAACAGGCTTTGTGTACGCCAGGCATACTGTGGGCGGTGTTCCGCCACCAGGTTCGTTGAGTGCACTGACTGGTCGCCAATACGTGCAATGAGGCGTTCAGCAAGTTGCGCAATCGAATAACGTCGTACCTCCCTGGTGTCGGCCGTGTGAAAGTTCAAACGTGCTGACTCGGCCTGCAACGCCTGGGTCATACCACTCCGCAAGCGAATGGCGATCACCGGCTCGGGCAATACCAGTTGATCGAAGCGAATACGTAACAACTCCAGCCAGCGCTCAGCCGAACGATCCGCACGCGCACAACCCAGCCGCAGCTCGGTCGCTGATCCCTTGAGATGAAAAAAACTGAAACTCAAACGCTGCGTACCGAGCTGCCGCGCCAGCAGAAACTGCTCATGCAACAACAAAAGCTCGCGGCAAACATTGAGTAACAGCTCGCGATTCGAGGTTTCTTCTGTCATCTCATAATCGGTACAGAAGCGCTCGGGTGCACGCCAGGCGTTTCGTGGGTCCGGCAAGTGTCCAAGCGCACGATCCAGTTCGAGCATAGGCTGCGCGCCAAAACGCCTGACAAATCCTTCCCGCGGCAAACGCAGGCAATCAGCAATGTTTGTGACACCCATAGCGGTTAAAGACGCACAAATCCCCTCGGGCCAGCTGAGACTGGCCAGGGGCAGATGGCGTAACTCCCGTTTAAGATTCTGCTCGTCGCGAATACATGCACGGCGACCGGATCTTGCGAGCCATGTTGCACCCAGCGGTGTTGGCGCAATAGCCAGCGATGCATCAAAGCCATGCTGCCGCAAGCCTTTCGAAATTTTTTCCCGCAACGGACGCAAGCCGCCAAACAAACGCAGGCTGCCTGCAATCTCAAGCAACAACATGTCACGATCGCCAATACAGACGAATGACGAAAAGCGCTCCAGCCAGCTTGCCAGCGCCTCGAGCGCCTGTTGCTCCCGCAGCAGGCTGCGTTCTTCAAGTTGCAAAGCAGGTAGCAACGCGAGGGCCGCATTCGCCGACTGCCCCGCCATGACGCCCACGGCCTGTGCCTGTCTGTCCGCCAACAGCACGCGATGAATACCCTGCTGTTCTTCAATAACCGCCGTGGCCCCATCCGATGAGCGGCTGGCTTCAAGCGGCAGATCAGGTAGCCAGATGCAAAACCAGAGCCGCTGAACCGACGTTGCTGTCAAAAATAGCGGTTTAATGAGCGGTGCTGGCTCAACGAACGGCAATGCCTGCTGTACGGCCGGGGGAGTCGGGGCAGCGTCCCGCGCCGTGACGGGCGATTTCCATGCGCGAGACATGGCTATAGGTTCAGCAGATTATTCAGAACGGTCGGGCGTCCGCCGCGACTTTTCAGGATATGAACACGAGTGCCTTGTGCGCTTGAATGCAGCTCCAGGCGCAGTGCAGCAGCCGACGGTTGCTGACGCGCAGTCATGGGGCGAAAAGCGATAGCCCAGCTATGGCCTTTCTCGGCTGCCAGCTGCAAACGCCGGCTGGCCTGATCATCAAGCATCTCGGTCCAGAACAGCACGGCGGCGCACGTCCCGGAGGACAGCGCCTGCTCGGTCGACCAGAGTATTTCGCTGGCGTCCCTGGGCCGCACGACGAGCATGCGCGACAAATCGATGCCGCTTTGCTGCAGTGCCGGCGGATAAGGTTGGAAGGGTGGCGCTACCCAGGCAATCCAGCCGGGCTCACTGCAATCGGACCGTGGGTCTTCGGCACTCAGTCGGGCCAATGCCGGCATCAGCAAACGTAACTCGCCGATGCCATATTGTTCAGTCAGGATTTCAGTCAGCGCCCCAGTTGGCCAGCCTCCCCCGGGCAGGTATCGATCCAGTTCCGGGTAACCGCTCGCCAGCCCTGCTTTGCGCTGCGCCTGATTGTGCCCCCGCCAGACGCGCGGGTTCTCCAGCAGTTTGTCGAGTGACGATGACAATTTTCAATTAGCCCAGTCAATTAGCCCGGTCAATTAGCCCGGGTCAATGCAGCGGCAGGCCGTTGCGAATGACGCCAACAACGACGCCTTCGATGACCAGCGTCTGATGCTTGAGGTCAACGACTATGGTTTCGAAGTCTTCGTTTTCAGGCAACAGCGAGACGACCGAACCCGTCTGCCGATAGCGCTTGACGGTCACTTCATCATCGAGACGGGCAACTATGATCTGGCGGCTGCGAACTTCGGGTGTGCGATGCACGGCCACAAGGTCGCCATCGAGAATGCCGGCATTCTTCATGCTCATGCCCTGTACGCGCAGCAGGTAGTGCGGCTTGGGGTTAAATATCTGCGGATCGATTTTGTAATGCGCCTCGATATGTTCCTCCGCCAGGATGGGACTGCCGGCTGCGACCCGACCGACAAGCGGCAAGCCCATCTGGTCGCGCAGGGAATCCTTGAGCTGAATACCGCGCGAGGCGCCCGGCAACAAATCGAGCACTCCCTTACGCTGCAGCGCCCGCAGATGTTCTTCGGCGGCGTTTGCCGACTTGAAGCCGAGCTCGCCGGCGATCTCGGCACGCGTCGGTGGCATGCCGGTTTCGCTGATAAACTCTTGAATCATCTCAAGAATTTGTCGTTGCCTGGGGGTTAGTTCGCGCATTTGAACAGTTCCTGTATAGATTCACAGTATCTGGGATTATATACAGTACTTTGCTCAATGCAAGTGGCGCGTGCCACAGCGCGCGAAGCGATAGCGGCGGCCGTCAGGCCGCTTCAAGATATCTGCGGCCGCTCCCCCTACGTTGTCGCCAGCTAACGACAAAAGACAATAAAAACAGGAGTTTTGATTGCAGCTTGGGGCAGATTGATAAATAATGCGCCTGCAGTTTTACCCACAAAGGAACCTTCCACAATGAAAAAGACCGCACTCAGAGCAAGCGCACTTGTGCTTTTCGTCGCAATGGCCGCTGGTTGCGCCTCTACAGGGCTCAATGATGTAACAGCAACGGCTGACCGTGCTGCTTCCGACGCTGCTGCTGCAGCCTCTGCCGCCGAAGCCGCTCGCGCAGCTGCTGATCGCGCATCTCAGGCAGCTGCTGCTGCACAGAGAACTGCTGATCAGGCACTCGCCGCTGCAACAAAATCACAGGCCTGCTGTGAAGCTAATCGCGCAAGCATGGAACGCATGTTCCAGAAATCAATGTCCAAATAAAAATTGGACAAGTAGCGTAAGACTACGACTTCAGTTATTCGAACGCCGCGCTTGTCGCGGCGTTTTTTATGCTTGTCCCAACCGTTTCCGGGATACCGTCTGAGCGATCGACCAGTAGCTCGACAAGACCCCAGTCCAGTTGTCCGGCACGCTCGGCCGTTACCGTTATGAATTGCTCGGTAACCTGCGTCAGCGGATTCTTGCTCTCTGCAGCAACCTCCGGCAATTCGATATCCGCATCCAGTTTCTCAATTCGTTGCAGCGACGCGGCGGCGAGAAGCTGCGGAGATTCAAGCACCGGGTGAACCTCCGCCACGAGATCCTCGCCATCCCAACCAATTTTCACCGGGGCATTGATGATGCGTACAACGGTGTTGACCGTGATGTGCTGGAACAGGAATTCGATGTCTTCGGGAAACATCCGGATACAGCCGTGCGACACACGCATACCGACACCGGCCGGCCGATTAGTGCCATGAATCAGGTACCCCGGAAGTCCGAGACGCAGTGCTCTCGTACCCAATGGATTTTCCGGGCCCGCCGGTACAACGCGTGGCAGGGGATCACCATCCGCCGCGTGCTCGTCCCGTACCGATTGTGGTGGATACCATGCCGGGTTCTTCGCCATCGCGACAATCCGGGTCTCGCCGAGCGGTGTCTCCCAGTCCATGCGCCCGATACTCATCGGATAGGTGTAGACATAGGCCGGCTCACCATTGCGGGGCCTTGGGAAGTAATACATGCGATATTCGGCAAGGTTCAGCACCAGCCCCTCGCGCGGTCCGGGTGGTAACACGAAGCGCATTGGCAATACGACTTCAGTTCCCTCGCCCGGCAGCCAGACGCCAACATCGGGGTTTGCACGTACGATATCCTGATAGCCGAGACCATGATGTCGCGCAATATCGACGAGCGTATCGTCGTAGCGTGCCGTCACGGTGGCAACTGCGCCGATGACGTCAAAGCCCTCCGGCGGCAACTCGTAAACTTCGGCACGCGATGGTAATGCTGCCAGCCAACAAGCGGCAACAAGGGAAACAAGGCTACGTATCACTGCCCTTTCTCGTCCGCTTCTATGACTTCGGTCTCACATTCCGCCGCGGCAAGCCATGCTTGCATCGCTTTACTTTGTAGCAGGCGGTGCGGATAAAACCAGGCGGATTCGGGCAGGTTGATGCCATAGGTGCGCAGCCGCAGCACGACCGGTGCGTACATCGCGTCAGCTATCGAGAAATCACCGAACAACCAGCCACCGCGGTCACCGAACCTGTGATGGCAATCCGCCCAGATAGCAATGACGCGATCAATATCGCGACCCAGTTCATCCGGCAGCGGTACGATGCGCCCCATCGCGCGGCAGTTCATCGGCATGCACTTTCGCAGGTGCGGAAAACCGGAGTGCATTTCGGCCGAGATTGACCTTGCAATCGCGCGTTCGTCGGGGTCCGCTGGCCACAGCTGCTTTTCCGGCCAGCGTTCGGCGACGGTCTCGGCAATTGCCAGCGTGTCCCACACCGCAAGGTCGCCCAGTTGCAATATTGGAACCAGGCCCGCATGGGAGAACGATTCAATCTCCTGCGCCGTGGTTTCAGTATCGAGAACGATTCTGTGCTCATCGAACTCAATGCCCGCTTCCCTGAGCAGCAGCCATGAGCGTAGCGACCACGATGAGTAGTTCTTATTGCCGATTATAAGTTTGGGTTTCATAGTCCTGGACCAATCTGCATGCCCCTATGGTAAACCATCCAGCATTGCCGACCATAATGCGGACACTCTTCCCCTAGAGTCGCATCAGGACCGAGCCCCAGGTGAATCCACCGCCGAAGGCTTCCATCAGGATCAGCTGGCCTTTTTTCACGCGACCGTCACGAATACCGACATCAAGCGCCATGGGTACCGACGCAGCGGACGTGTTGCCGTGATCCTGTACGGTCAGAATGACTTTCTCCATCGGCAGGTCCAGGCGCTTGGCGGTCGCCTGGATGATGCGGATATTGGCCTGGTGCGGAATCAGCCAGTCGAGCTCGCTTTGTTTGACGCCGGCTTTCTCGAGTGTCTCCGCGGCAATGCCGCCCAGCGTTTTTACCGCGACTTTGAAGACCTCGCTACCGACCATCTGTATAGCGGCCTCATCCGTACCGGCTTTCTCGAGGTGCTTCGACGGACCGACCGGGTAATACAGCAGGTCCCGGTACTGACCGTCGGCACCGAGGTGACAGGAGATGATGCCCGGTTCTTCTGACGGTTTCACGATGACCGCGCCTGCGCCGTCACCGAACAGCACGCAGGTATTGCGGTCGGTCCAGTCCACAAATTTGGTGATGCACTCGGCCCCCATGATCAGCGCACACTTGGCATCGCCCAAACGGATGAACTTGTCGGCCATCGTGAGCGCGTAAATAAAGCCAGTGCATGCAGCTTCGAGGCTGAACGCAGGACACGCGGGAATACCAAGCCGATGCTGAATCAGCGTGGAGATATTCGGAAATATGAGATCGGGCGAGGTGGTGCCCGTAATGACGAGATCAATCTCGGAAACGTCGACGCCGGCGTCTTCAATTGCGACCTTCGCCGCCTCGACACACATGTCCGACGTGGTTTGATCTTCGGCAACGACATGACGACGCTCGACACCGGTTCGCGTTCGTATCCACTCATCGGTCGTATCAACGATCTTCTCCAGATCGAAGTTCGTCATGATGCGTTCTGGCAAATAACGCCCTGTTCCAACGATGCGCGAATACGTCATGCCATTTCCTTCTGCAGCAGCTTGCCGATCTGTTGCGGCAACTGATTGCGAACCTCAACGACGGCGGTATCAATAGCATGTTGAAATGCGTAGCTGTCCGCGCTGCCGTGGCTTTTGATCACGATACCATTTAGCCCGACCAGAGTCGCACCATTGTAATTTCGCGGATCCATCTCCGTAGCAAGACGCTTGAGGACCTGGCGCGCCAGCAGGGCCTGTAGTTTTGCCAGCCAGCCGCGAGTGAAAGCGCGCTTCAGATAGTGCACGCAGAGCCCGACCGTCCCCTCCATGGTCTTCAGCGCAACATTCCCTGTGAAACCGTCCGTGACCACAACGTCGGCCTTGCCGGAAAAAAGATCGCTTCCCTCGATGAATCCGATGTAATTCAGCGTGCTCGCATTGAGCATTGCTGCTGCATCCCTGACCGTGTCATCACCTTTGTTGTCTTCAGCGCCGATATTGAGCAGTGCGACTTTCGGTTTTTCGATGCGCGAGATATCCGCGGCTACAATCGACCCCATGACGGCGTATTGAAACAAATGTTCTGCACTACCCTGCGCGTTCGCGCCGAGGTCCAGCATGTGCAGCGAGCCGCCCTTGGCGGGCAGTTCCGTAATAATCGCCGGGCGATCGATACCGGGCAGCATCTTCAGTACGAATCGGGCGGTGGCCATCAACGCCCCGGTATTACCCGCGCTGACACACGCATCGGCCTCGCCTGACTTGACGAGGTTGATCGCGACACGCATCGAGGAATCTTTCTTTTTCCGCAGTGCATCGGCCGGCGGTTCCGACATCGCCACGACTTCGCTCGCATGATGAATACGCAATCGCGGCTCAAGGCCAACGATGCGAGTGACAAGGTCTTTCAGCTCGACTTCGTCACCAACAAGTATCAGATCAAGATTGGTATATTTCTGCAGCGTCGCGGCAGCCGCGCGTACAACGATCTCGGCGCCTAAGTCGCCGCTCATCGCATCAAGGGAAATAGTTGAGTGTGATCCCACCGTAAGACAGGCCGGACGAGCGCCGACCGATCAAGGGATGAGCTTACTCGCCTTCGTCAGACTCAGGCTGCGTGACAACCTGGGTGCCGCGGTAGAAACCGTCCGGCGTTACGCGATGCCGCAGGTGGGTTTCACCTGAGGTCGGATCCACCGACAACGTCGGCTTCTTCGCCTTGTCGTGCGAGCGACGCATGCCGCGCGTTGAGGGGGTCCTGCGACTTTTTTGAACAGCCATAATCTTCTCCTGCCCTGATTGCTTAGCCGGGCTCTATTGATCCTGAGTTATTTGCGCACGCAGTGCGGCAAACGGTTTTGTCCTGTTTTCCTCGTCATCAGCCGAAGCTGACAACGCCCTGCACGATTTCGTATCCCTGTGCATCGCTGAAAACGGCAGTGCCATGATCAGCATTTCTTCCACGACGTCCTGGGGTCGAAGAGTGTCCTCGTCGAGTTCCCAAACCTCATGGTCCTCGTAACCTTCCGCCGTTTCCTCGAATGCCAGGAGCAGCAATTCTGCTTCGGTCTCCAGCGGCAGCCGGAACGCCTCAAGACATCGTTGACAAACGGCATCCACGGTCGCTGTCATCTCGCAAGCCACTGCCGGCACGCGCCGCTGCGCGTCCGCAAAGCCGAATTCCAGCTTCCCGGTGACGACCGAATCGCGCCAGTTGGCCGGCATCTTAGCAGGTTCGAGCGCTGCAAGGTCCTCTTCGACAATGGATGCCAGGCGCCCGAAAAAACAAAGTTTCTCAGCAAAATCAATAACTTGCCCATCCGCTGCCCATTCGGCCGCGGTACGGCGATCTCGCAGCGGATTAGCCATGGCGCGCGCATGATAAGGACCCCGGGAGCCACTGTCAAAGCATGTTGGCCGGGGCGTGCACGATAAATGCTAGCAGTTGCCGACAAACCCGGTAATATTTGCGGCGATTCCCTTAACATTCTGATTTGTCTATGCAAAATCCGTCGGCCCCGGCGATCGTGCTCGCCTCCTCATCGCAGTACCGTCGCAACCTGCTGGAGCGCTTCCTGGAGCAGTTCGAAACGGTGTCGCCAAACGTGGACGAAGCAAACGACCTCGGCCTCGATCCCGGTGACCTTGCTCGTCACCTGGCGCGAAAAAAGGCAGAGGCTGTGGCCGTCAACGCGCGCGACTCCCTCATCATCGGGGCCGACCAACTGGCCGTCCTCAACAATACGATTCTGGGAAAACCCGGAAATCACCAGGCGGCGGTCGAGCAGCTGCTCGCCGCATCCGGTCATGTTGTTACGTTCCTGACGGCCGTCTGCATACTCGATCCGATCGGGCGTACGCGTCACGAACACACTGACAAGACAACGGTCCGTTTCAGGGAGTTCGATCGACGTCTCGCCGATACCTACCTGCGCCACGATAAACCCTATGACTGCGCTGGCAGTTTCAAAATCGAGGGTGCCGGCTTCGTGTTGTTCGAGTCGGTTACGACCGATGACCCGACAGCGCTAATCGGGCTGCCGATGATCTGGGTGGCCGACCGACTGCTGCAGCTTGGGTACCTCGCGCCGCAAAAAATGTAGGGAAACGGAAACGGGGACATTCTTAATTTAACGCACTAATACATTAAATTAAGAATGTCCCCACTCACTAGATTACGCCGTGCGTGCCCGCCGCGCCTTGCTTATTCCAGCCGTCAGAAACTGCTCAAGGTCATCCGGCAACGGCGCCGTGAAATGCAGATCGTTGCCACTGTCGTCGACGAACGCGATTGACTGGGCGTGCAGGAACAGCCTCGGCAGCCCGAACTTCCTGGCCTCAGCGTTAGCTTCCTCATCACCGTAACGTTCATCGCCTGCGATGGGATGCCCGGTGTGTGCAAGGTGCACGCGAATCTGGTGCGTCCGACCTGTGACCGGCGAACACTGCATCAGGCTATATATCCCGTATGTGCGCGACAGGTTGACGAGGGTCTGCGCCGCCTTGCCCTTCTCACTGACGATGACGTGGCGCTCACCGCCCTTGCGGTTTTGCACCAGTAGCGGCACGTCAATGAGCTGCTCGCCGTACTGCCAATCGCCGACAACAAGGGCCAGGTAATTCTTTTCAACCTGCCCCTCCCGAAATCGCATATGCAGCTCGCGCAAAGCACTGCGCCGTTTGGCCATGACCAGGCAACCCGATGTCTCACGGTCGATGCGGTGCACAAGCGAAAGGTCTGTCAGATCCGGCCTGGCATGGCGCACCAGCTCAATGACCCCGTGGCTAATGCCGCTGCCACCATGGACCGCGACGCCGGTCGGCTTGTCGATGACGAGCAAGCGCTTGTCCTCGTAAAGCACCCGCTCCAGCATGCCGGCGGCCAGCTTGTCCGGCGGCGGTGGCGCGCCGGTGCGAATGAGAGCCGGCGGTACTCGCACCACATCGCCCTCCTGCAGCTTGTATTCGGCCCGCACGCGGCCGCCATTGACACGAACCTCTCCGCGCCGTAGCAGACGGTAGACACGCCCTTTCGGAACGCCCGGCAGCTCGCCGCGCAAAAAATTGTCGATACGCTGCCCTGCCCGATTCGCATCGACGCTGACTTTGCGAACGCCGGTTACCCGCGATTCACCTGACTTGGGGGACTTTTCTTGCATGATCAATAACTTGAAGTGGCGTTGTGGTGTGCTATATTACCGCCCTGTGGCCTCTGGGCATACCAGCCCGGCCAGACCACGAGACCCAGGTGGCGCCCGATCGCGGATTCGCCACCTACGATTTTCACCCGCAGTAACTTGCCTCTTGGGACATTTAGCTACTGCGACAAATATTGGTCCCGCGTTGCGGAACCTGATTTCAGATGGCAGCAAGCTCGGATTCCGGCTGGCGCCAGAGCGGCATCGCCGTAGGGAAATCATGCTGATTTTTTCATGGGTACTGGTCTTTCTTGGCCAGACCCGATACGAATTTGCGAGAAACTTCGACGGTGCAATCCCGCGCCGGATTTCTATGCGTGACATTCCCTGCGCCCGCTCAGCGGCGCTACGCCCCGTTTTGCTGCCCTCCAACAAACTTCAAGTAGGGCACTATGAAAAGAATGCTAATAAACGCAACTCAACAAGAAGAGTTGCGCATGGCGATGGTCGATGGCCAACGCCTTTACGACCTGAATATCGAAGCACCGGCTAGCGAACGCAAAAAAGCCAATATTTACAAAGGCAAAATTACGCGCATCGAGCCCAGTCTCGAAGCCGCGTTCGTCGAATACGGCGCCGATCGCCACGGTTTTCTCCCGCTGAAAGAAATTTCCAGCGAGTACTTCGTCAAGGAAAACAAGTCCGGCGGCAAACCCAGTATCAAGGACGTCCTCAAGGAAGGTCAGGACATTGTTGTCCAGGTCGACAAGGAAGAACGTGGCAACAAGGGCGCCGCACTGACGACTTTCGTCAGCCTTGCCGGTCGTTTCATCGTCCTCAAGCCTAACAAGGACCGCTCGGGTGGCGTGTCGCGCCGCATTACGGGCGACGACCGCGACCTGGCTAGAAAATCACTCAACGAGATTGTCGTGCCAGACGGCATGAGCGTAATCCTGCGTACGGCCGGCATCGACCGTAGCGCAGAAGAACTCGCCTGGGACCTCGAAAACCTGCTGACCGTCTGGACGGCGATTCTCAATGTCGTACTCGAGCGCCCCTCTCCGTTCCTGATTTATCGTGAAAGCGATTCAGTCGTGCGCGCCCTGCGCGATTACCTGACCAACGATATCGGCGAGATCCTGATTGACGACGAAGCGACCTACAAGGATGCGCACGAGTTCGTCGAGCAGGTGATGCCGCACAATCTGAAGAAGCTGAAGCACTACGTGGACCCGGTGCCGCTTTTCACGCGCTTCCAGATCGAAACGCAGATCGAGTCCGCGTTTGCGCATGCGGTCACGTTGCCATCGGGTGGCAGCATTGTTATCGACCATACCGAAGCGTTGGTATCGATCGACATCAACTCAGCGCGCGCAACCAAAGGCGGCGACATCGAGGCCACCGCAGTAAACACCAACCTCGAGGCGGCTGAAGAAATTGCCCGCCAGCTGCGCATTCGCGACCTTGGCGGCCTCGTCGTCATCGACTTTATAGACATGGGCCCGCAGAAGAACCAGCGCGACGTCGAAAACCGGCTGCGTGAAGCTGTGCGCCAGGACCGCGCTCGCGTGCAGATCGGCAAGATCAGTCGCTTCGGTCTGCTCGAAATGTCGCGCCAGCGCCTGCGCCCGTCGATCGGCGAGTCGGCCTATCACACCTGTCCGCGCTGCTCCGGCTTCGGCACGATTCGCAGCGTCGAATCACTGGCTCTCGCTATCCTGCGTATCATCGGTGAGGAAGCCCGCAAAGAACGAACTTCCAAGGTCATCGCACAGCTGCCGGTTGAAGTTGCAACCTATTTGCTGAACGAAAAACGTGACTGGGTACAAAGCCTGGAATCACGTCACGACACCCAGGTAGTCCTGGTCGCGAATTCTGCGCTCGAGACGCCGCACTACGAAGTCCGCCGAGTGCGGGACGACCAGGTAGAACTGGCCGAGAATTCAGGCGTGAGTTACGAACTCATGCATACGCCCTCGGAACCCGAAACGCCGCAGGCAATACTCGCGCGGAAAGCTATTGAGCAGCCCGTGGTCGGCACGATGAAACCGACGACGACGGCACCGAAGCCGCAGCAGCCGCCGCAGAAAAGCCTCTGGTCGAAATTGGTGTCCTTTTTTGCAGGCGACGAAGATACGAAAACGAAGGCTCAGCCGCGACGCGCTAAAGGCGCTCAGAAAAGTCGCGGACGCCGCTCACAGCAACCACGTCGGCGCAGTGGCAGCGACTCTCGGAAAGCATCGGACAACCGGCGGCCGCCACGCAAGAAAGCGAGCAAGAAGTCAGCGAGCAAGAAAACGTCAACCAAGAAGACATCGACCAAGAAGACGCCTGCAAAAAAAGCGCCTGCAAAAAAGCAAGCGAGCACAGACGATCAACAGCAGCCCGCGGAGGCGCGCGCGCAACAGGAATCGTCGGATGAGTCACGCACTGATCAGGTTCGAAGCTCGCGCAATCGTCGCAGCCGCGGTGGCCGCAGACGCCGTCGCACAGCAGACAAGCCCGCGCAGGTAGCGGATTCGCAGGTAGCGGATTCGCAGGCAACGAATAAGCAGGAATCGAAGCCGGCCGAAAAGGCGCCGGCACCTGCCAAGACAAACCAGGATGCCGGTCCGCCTCGTGCGCGCACCGATGAGGAACGCTCGCGCGACGCAGCCAGGCGTGACGATGCCGCGTCGCGCAAACCCCCCGTTGCGGAAAAAGCCGCTGACAGCCCGCCAAAATCCAAACCTGAACCGGCACCGAAGGCCGCCGAAAGCGCGCCGAAGCCCGAAGCTGTTCACGCGACGGACGCAAGACCGGCACCGAAACCGGATAGCAAGCCCCCCGAGCCGGCACCGAAGGCCGCCGAAAGCGCTCCGAAACCCAAGCCTGAAGCGTCGCCGAAACCTGCTGGCGATAACGGCGGACAAGCGCAACCAACGACGCGACTGCTGCCCTGGGAACCCCAGGCAGCCGCTGAAATCAAGCCGCCGCCAAAAACCGCAGCGCCAAAACCGGCACCGAAACCCGATAGCAAGCCCCCCGAGCCGCCGCAGGATTAGCGCTTATTTCTGGAGAGCGTCTCGAGCAGGCCTCGGGACGCGTCTTCAACAAGGTCCAAAACGCGTTCGAAACCCGCTGCCCCGCCGTAGTAGGGATCGGGTACTTCACGCTCACGACTCGATGAGAATTCGAGGAATAGTCGCACCTTGGAGTGATATTCGGGCGGTGACTGATCTTTCAGGCGCGAAGCGTTGTCTTCGTCCATCGCGATGATGTAGTCGAAGCGCTCGAAGTCCTCGTCGCTGACACGTCGGGCGCGAATATCGACCAGTGATATTCCCCTGCGCTCGGCGGCCGCATATGCGCGGCGATCCGGCGGGTCGCCGACGTGATAGGCATGCGTCCCCGCTGAATCAACGAGGATCTTCTCCGCCAGCCCGGCCTCGGCAACGTGATGTCGAAATACGCCTTCCGCCGTCGGAGAGCGGCATATATTGCCCATGCAGACAAACAGGACGCGCGTAGTCTCTGTGGTTTCAGCCATCAGCAGAGATTCAGCCCTGTTCGGTATCCAGTATCGTATTCAAAGTCGCGCATGGTCGCATCACTGCCCTGGTTTTCTCCGCATCGGCCATGTAGTAACCACCGATATCGACACTCTTTCCCTGTACCGAGTTCAACTCGTCGACGATTTTCACTTCGTTGTCTGCCAGTACCTTCGCGAGCGGCGCGAAATGCGCCTGCAATTCGGCGTCCTCTGTCTGTTCGGCGAGTGCCTGCGCCCAGTACATGGCGAGATAGAAGTGACTGCCGCGGTTGTCGAGCTCGCCCGTGCGGCGCGACGGTGACTTGCCTTCATCGAGCAGTTTGCCGGTGGCCGCATCGAGCGTCGTGGCGAGTATCCTCGCCTTATCGTTGTCATTCTTGCGTGCAAGGTCCTCGAGCGACACCGCGAGGGCAAGGAATTCGCCGAGCGAATCCCAGCGCAGGTGATTCTCCTCAAGCAGCTGGTGCACGTGCTTGGGAGCGGAGCCGCCGGCGCCGGTTTCGAACAGGCTGCCGCCGGCCATCAGGGGCACGATCGACAGCATCTTGGCGCTGGTACCGAGCTCCATGATCGGGAAAAGATCGGTGAGGTAGTCGCGCAGGATGTTGCCGGTTGCCGAGATCGTATCCTTGCCGCGGATCACCCGCTCCAGCGTGTAACGCATGGCGCGAGTCTGCGACATGATCTGGATATCGAGTCCGCTGGTGTCGTGATCCTTGAGGTAGGTCCTCACTTTTTTGATCAGCTGCGCCTCGTGCGGACGATACTCGTCGAGCCAGAAAACGACGGGCATGCCGGACAGGCGCGCGCGCGTCACGGCCAGCTTGACCCAATCGCGAATCGCCTCGTCCTTGACCTGGCACATGCGCCAGATGTCGCCCTTTTCGACCTGGTGCTCCATCAACACCTTGCCCTGGTCATCGACAATACACGCGACGCCGTCTTCGGGAATCTCGAAGGTCTTGTCGTGCGAGCCGTACTCCTCCGCTTTCTTGGCCATCAGGCCGACATTCGGCACCGTACCCATCGTTGCCGGGTCGAAGGCGCCATGGGTTTTACAGAAGTTGATTATCTCCTGGTAGATGCGCGCGAAGGTACTCTCCGGCATCACCGCCTTGGTGTCTTTGAGACGGCCGTCCGGGCCCCACATCTTGCCGCCGCTGCGGATCATCGCCGGCATGGAAGCATCGACGATGACATCGCTGGGTACATGAAAATTGGAAATGCCCTTGGCCGAATCCACCATCGCCACCTCTGGACGGTGTGCATGACAGGCATGCAAGTCGTTGACGATTTCCTCGAGCTGAGTACCGGGCAACGTCGTAATCTTGTCGTAAATGCTTGCCAGCCCATTGTTGACGTTGACGCCGAGTTCGTCGAACAACTTGCCGTGCTTGGCAAAGGCATCCTTGTAAAAGACCTTGACCGCATGGCCGAAAACGATTGGGTGCGACACCTTCATCATGGTCGCCTTGACGTGCAGTGAGAACATCACCCCCGTCTCGTAAGCGTCCTGCATCTCTTCTTCATAGAAGTCGCACAGCGCTTTCTTGCTCATGAACATGCTGTCGACAACTTCGTCTTTCTCCAGCTCGACCTTTTCTTTGAGTACGACTGTTTTGCCGCTCTTGGTTTCCAAAACCATCGAGACATTGCAGGCCCTGTCCATGGTGATCGACTTTTCGCCATCGTAGAAATCACCCTTGTGCATGTGCGATACATGGGTACGCGAAGCCTGGCTCCATTTCTCCATCGGGTGCGGGTGCTTCTGGGCGTAGCGCTTGACCGCGGGGGGTGCGCGGCGGTCGGAGTTGCCCTCGCGCAGGACCGGGTTCACGGCGCTGCCAAGCGCCTTGCCATAGCGTTGCCGGATTTCTTTTTCCTCGTCGGTCTTTGGATCGTCGGGGAAGTCCGGAATCTTGTAGCCCTTCGACTGCAGCTCGGCAATGGCCGCCTTGAGCTGCGACACCGAGGCGCTGATGTTCGGCAGCTTGATGATGTTGGTGTCCGGAAACTGCGTCAGCCGGCCAAGTTCGCCGAGGTTATCCGGCACCTTCTGCTCATCGCTGAGCTTATCCGGAAACTCGGCCAGAATTCGCGCGGCTACCGAGATGTCGCTTTCAGCGACCTCGATACCGGCCGGCGCCGTAAACTTGCGAATGATCGGCAGCAGCGAGCAGGTCGCGAGCAGCGGCGCTTCGTCCGTGAGCGTATAAATTATTTTCGATTTTTTCTTACTCAATGGCTTCGTCCTGGTAGTTTGTCTGACGCATGGTTCAGGAAGCGACTGTCTCGAGAGTGCTTCCTGCGACTTAATTATGTTGTTTTATTTCAATTAGTTATTTAGCTTACTTCATGCATATTATCTGTATAAATTCAGGTCAGTGCGCCCGCATCACGCAATGCCGCGATCTCGGTATCGCTGAATCCCGATTCACGAAGCACGGCTTCCGTGTCGGCGCCTTCCGCCCGCGGCTTGCCGGGCAATTGGCATTCGCTGCGGCTGAATCTCGGCGCCGGCCCCGGCTGATCAACACCCCCAATTGTAACGTATGTGCCCCGGGCATGGTTGTGCGGATGCGCCGGTGCCTCCGTGAAATCCAGGACCGGCGCAAAACAGGCGTCGCTGCCCTCCAGCAGCTCGCACCACTCTTGGCGTGTTCGCTGTTTGAAAACGGTGGCGAGCTGCTCTTTTAATGCCGGCCATTGTTCCGGGCCCGCCTGTTCGCCGAACAGCTCTTCATCAAGCCCCGCTTTCTCAACCAGCAGCGCGTAGAACTGCGGCTCCAGCGCTCCGATGGATACGAACTTGCCGTCCGCCGTCTCGTAAACACCGTAGTGGTAGGCGGCGCCGTCAAGGAGATTTGAATGGCGTTTTTCGCTCCAGAAACCCAGAGCCTTAAAACCATGAAATACCGACATCAGGCTTGCGGAGCCATCGGTAATCGCGGCATCGATCACCTGGCCTTTGCCCGACTGTCGCGATTCCAATAGCGCCGCGAGAATGCCGGTGACGAGGAACAGGCTGCCGCCGGCGTAGTCGCCGAGCACGTTCAATGGCGGCACGGGTTTCTCGTTGCCACCGATTGCGGCGAGTGCACCGGTCAGGGAAATGTAGTTGATGTCATGCCCGGCCGCGTTCGCCAGCGGACCGTCCTGACCCCAGCCGGTCAGGCGGCCGTAGACCAGCCCGGGGTTAATCGCGTGGCACTGCTCCGGACCGACACCCAGGCGCTCGGCGACACCGGGACGGAAACTCTCAAACAGCACATCGGCTGTCTCGACCAGTTTCAACAGCGCTTTCAGGCCTTCAGGCTTCTTGATATCGATCGCAATGGACCGCTTGCCACGCGAGGTCACATCCTTCTCTGCCGGAACGGCGATGCCAATGGTCTCCGACGACCGCTCGACCACAATCACATCGGCGCCCATGTCCGCGAGCAGCATGCCCGCATACGGACCGGGGCCGATGCCCTTCATCTCGATGATCTTGATTCCTGCCAGCGGGCCCATCAGGGATACTGCCAAACAACTTCTATCATCTCATTGAGACCCGCCTCGCGAAACTTCGGTGGACCATTCTCGATATCGTCGTAGGCATCGACACGCGCAAGATCAGGCCAGTATGAAAGCAATTCTTTGGCTGGCACCGGAAACGGCGGTCCGGTCGCAATCGAATCGTCGTATTCAAGGCAGATGATGAGTCGGCTGGCATTCGCGGCGAGCAACGAGCGCGTGTGCTCCACGTATCTGGCGCGCCTGTCGGGCGGGATCGCAACGAGTGCGCCGCGATCGTAGTAGGCGTCGAACGGGCCGTCGGAGAATTCGAAATAGTCACCGCAATGGACCGTGATCGAGCGGCCTTCGGCGATGTAAGAGGTGAAGCTCCCCTCGATACGAGTGTATGCGATTTCGTTTTCATCAAAGAAGGCTTTCGCGGCAATGTCGGACAGCTCGACGCCGACGACCGCGTTGCCCTGGCGCTCCAGCCAGATCAGGTCGCGGGTTTTGCCACAGAGCGGCACCAGCACCCGCTTCCCCGACGCTGCCCAGTGCTTCTGCAGGCTCGCATTGCCCTCTGCCTCGTGCCAGCCGATGCGGCCCTCCTGCCAACGCTCCAGCCAGTGTTCGTTCATAGGCCCTTCATCCGCTCATGAAGCCAGCAGCGCGGCGGCGGCCGACAGGGCATCGCCACAGTCCGCCTCAACCTTGATCTCAGCAATGTCGTCGGCACGGGTCCGTCCGTTATTAATAATAGCTATTGGCTTTCCTTGTTCTCGCGCCTGCCGCGCGAATCGAAATCCGGAAAACAGCATGAGCGATGAACCGACGACGAGCAACGCGTCCGCCCGATCGATGGCATCGGCCGCATTTTGCACACGCTGTTTCGGCACGGATTCTCCAAACATCACGACATCCGGTTTGACAACGCCGCCACAGGCAGCGCAGCCCGGCACGCGAAACTCGTCAAGGCTGCTGGCCGCCAGCTCGGCATCACCATCGGGCTTGTAGCGAAAAACGTCAGCATGCCAGCCGCAATTCGCGGCCTGCAGCGCCCGCTGGTAGTCAAAACGCGTTTGCGTGGCGTTGCAGTCGAGACACCGCACAATGCCCAGGTCGCCGTGCAAATCGATCACCCGGCGACTGCCCGCCGCGCTGTGCAGGCGGTCCACGTTTTGCGTAATCAGCGTATCTACGATGCCGGTCGCCTCGAGACCCGCCAGGGTGTAATGGGCGGCGTTGGGGCGCGCCCGGGAGAAACGCCGCCACCCGACATAACTCCGCGCCCAGTAGCGCTGTCGCGCATCCGGTTTTTTGACAAAGTCCGGAAACTGGATGGGCTCCGCGTGCTTCCAGTCGCCGTTACGATCACGATAGTCCGGAATGCCCGATGCCGTGCTGACGCCGGCGCCGCTCAGCACGGCAAGTGATTTGTTTCGGGCCAGGAAATCGGCCAACTCCTTGGTATTCAGCGCCATAACACCATTGCAGCATTGACGCCGGACCGACGTCAAACTCACCCCGCCATGTGGCAAAAATACGACAGCAAGAAATCGAGCGGACTCAGGCCGTTATGTCGCCTTCTTAAATGCGTATTGCAGGTTGCCAACGCCTGTAAAGTGGCTTACGCTGACGTGATATATACGCCAGACATTCTTACATTCCCAGGGGGAACACAGATGACAAACTCGACCACATGCCGGGGTATTCTTGGCCTAGTCGCGGCAACATTCATGACGCCAGTCATGGCGCAAGAGCAAGAGCCGACTTTCCTCGACGAAATCACCGTTACGTCGACCAAGCGCCAATCGACGCTGCAGGAGATACCGGTTGCGGTTTCGGTGCTACAGGCCGCCGATCTGAAAGAGTCGCAGATATTGGACGTCAAGGACCTGCAGTTCCTGGTGCCCTCGCTACGTATTACCCAGCTGCAGTCTTCAGGCAACACCAACTTCATCATCCGCGGCTTCGGCAACGGTGCCAATAACGCCGGCATCGAGCCATCGGTCGGTGTATTCATCGACGGCGTGTATCGTTCGCGTTCGGCGGCAGCACTCAACGATCTGCCTAACCTCGAGCGCATCGAGGTCCTGCGTGGACCGCAGAGCACGCTGTTCGGCAAAAACGCCTCGGCCGGCGTCATCAGCGTTGTCACGGCCAAGCCCAGCCTTGACGAAACCAGCGGCTCCGCTTCACTGACGGTCGGCGAATACAGCCAGGTCCTGGTGAAAGCCGACGTTAACGGCCCCCTCTCGGATACCGTCGGTTTCAGCCTGTCAGGCAGCTTCAACCAGCGTGACGGCTACTATGACAACCTTGCAGGCGGCGATGCGCTCGGCGAGCTCGATCGCTTCGGCGTTCGCGGGCAGCTGTATTTCGAGCCGTCTGACGAAGTGAACGTACGCATCATCGCGGATTATTCCAAGCTGGATGAAGCCTGCTGCGGCGTTGCCAACCTGCTAAATGGCCCAACCGGCGCCGCCATTGTGGCGCTTGGCGGCAACCTGGTGCCTAACGCACCATTTGCTTACCAGGGCTATTACGACTTCACGCCGGTCAATGAGTTCGAAAGCAGCGGCGTTTCCGCCGAGTTCGACTGGGACATCAACGATATGATGATGCTGACGTCGATCACTTCGCTCCGCAAGCTGGAGCGATTTGAAAATGGCGACGTAGACTTCACCAGCGCGCCATTGCTGGATCCTTCCACGGGTAACCGCACAGACGTCGATATCGACACATTCACACAGGAATTTCGCCTCTCCGGTGCCACAGATACAGCGAGCTGGATGGTTGGCGCTTACTTCTTCGATGAGGACGTGACACAGGAAACAGGTCTGATTTATGGGACCGCTTTCCGCGCTTATGCCGACATTCTCACGGGCGGCATACCTGGAACGTCGCCGCTATGGGATATTGAGAACGGTCTCACCGGATTGTTCTTGGGCGGGCTGCCCTCATTGGGCAGCGTCGTTCCGGGCGGGACGTTTTTTGGCGAAGGTCAGGGCAACATCGAAATCTCAACAATGGACAACAAGGCGTTTTCGCTTTTTGGACAGATTGACATCGACCTGGGTGATCGCACCACTCTGACCCTCGGCGCCAACTACACCGAGGATGAGAAAGACGTCACGTTCAACCAAACCGCTACCGATGTGTTTTCCGGCCTCGACCTGGTGGAAGTCGGCGGCCTGCTGATATACGGAGCAGTATTCCAATCAGAATTCGCGTCTAACGGCGGCGATCCTGTAGCTGCAAATGCAGTTGCGTCAGCAACCTCCGCAGCACTGGCGCCTATCCCTTGCTCGGCCACCAATCCACCGCCGGCCTGCAACCCGTCGCTTGCCCTGCAACCCCTGCAATTTCAGCGGCCCAATATCAACTTTCCGAACTCTGTCGAGAACGGCAATACGAAAGATGACGACACCACATGGACCGTTCGCCTGGCATTTGACATGACCGACGACGTCAACGTTTACGTGGGTGCTGGCACGGGCTTCAAGGCCAGCTCCTGGAACCTGTCGCGCGACTCGCGCCCGTTTGCCAGCGATTTGCCAGCGCTTGGCAGCGCGGGACTGCTGGTGCCGAACATCGTGGCTGGCACACGTTATGCGTCTCCCGAGGAGTCCACTGTCTACGAGATTGGGCTGAAGGCCAGCTGGGATGTCGTTTCCCTGAACCTCGCCCTGTTCGATCAGGAAATCGAGGGCTTCCAGAGCAATATCTTTACCGGAACAGGATTCAGCCTCGCCAACGCCGGCAAGCAGTCGACCACCGGCGCCGAGATCGACATTCGCTGGTTGCCGATGGAAGCGTTCGAAGCAACGCTGGCGGCTACCATTCTCGATCCGAAGTACGATTCCTTCCCAGGCGGAGTGGGTGTCAGTGGGCCAGAGGACCTGAGTGGCACGCAGCCGCCGGGTATTCACGAGCTCAGCCTGACTGCCACCGGGCGTTACAGCTTCAACATTGGCAATGCGGCCGGCTATGCGCGCGTTGAGTACATCTACGAAGACGAAGTGCAGGTGATCGAGAACGTGCCTGCGAGCGTCGCATCTCGCGAAGTCAGCACCATCAACGCGAGTTTTGGCCTTGCATGGGACAACGGCTTCGAGGCTATGCTCTGGGGTCGTAATATCAACAATGATGAGTACCTGCTGAGCGCGTTTCCGTCTGTGGCACAGGCCGGCAGCTACTCCGGCTACCCGAACCAGCCGCGCACCTACGGTCTGACACTACGCAAGTACTTCGACTGATCATCTTTCTTTACTGTTGATCCAGAGCGGGCCCCATACGGGGCCCGCTTTGCATTATGCTATCGGCACATTCAAAAACCTCGGTTCGACCCCGGTTTTTACAAAGCGAGCCTGAATGAAAAAGACCATCAAAGCCGACGACCTTGCAAGCCTTGTCGGTATAGAACTCGAACCGTCGCCCTGGATCGAGATCACGCAGGAACGCGTCAACCAGTTTGCGGACGCTACCAACGACCACCAGTTCATTCACGTCGATCCCGAGAAAGCTGCGCAAACGCCGTTTGGCGGCCCGATTGCACACGGCTTCCTGAGCCTGTCATTGCTTTCCTACCTCAACGAACAGTCGGCCGTGTTCCCGGAGAATCTCGCCATCGTGATCAACTACGGCTCTGACAAGGTGCGCTATCTCGCGCCCGTGCGCGTTGGTAAGCGCATACGCTCGCGGCAGACGGTGATGGAGATGAACGAAAAGAAGCCCGGTCACTGGTTGATGAAATGCGCCGTGACCGTCGATATCGAGGACGAGGACACGCCGGCACTTGTCGCAGAAATTTTATCAATGATGATAACCAAGTAGTCCATCGAGAAAGAGGGACCAGAAAATGAGTATCAGACTTGACGGCCAGGTGGCCGTCGTCACGGGCGCTGGCCAGGGACTCGGGCGCTGTCATGCCCTTGCACTGGCTGAGCGCGGCGCCAAAGTCCTCGTCAACGATCTTGGTGATGACAAAGGGCAATCGGCCAATGCCGATGCCGTGGTCGCCGAAATCAAAGCCGCTGGCGGTGAAGCAATGCCGCACGGCGCAAACGTAGCGAACTTCGAACAAGTTGAAGACATGGTGAAGCAGGCGATGGACGCCTGGGGCCGTGTGGACATACTGATCAACAACGCCGGTATCCTGCGCGACAAAACTTTTGCCAAAATGCCGCTCGACGATTTTCGGCTCGTAATCGAAGTCCACCTGATGGGAACCGCCAACTGCACGAAGGCCGTATGGGAGATCATGCGCGAGCAAGACTACGGACGCATCGTGTTCACAAGCTCGAGCTCGGGCCTGTACGGCAATTTCGGGCAGTCCAACTACGGTGCAGCCAAGATGGCAATGGTGGGGCTCATGAACACGCTGCACCTCGAGGGCGCCAAGAACAATATCCACGTGAACTGCCTGGCGCCGACCGCCGGTACGGCGATGACCGAAGGTCTGCTGCCCGAACCCGTATTCAAACTCCTGTCGCCGGAAGCGGTCAGCCCTGCCATCGTATTTCTGGCAGGCCCGGACGCCCCCAGCCGCAAGGTGCTGGGTGCGGGCGGCGGCAGTTTCGCTGTGTTCAAGGGCTTCGAAACCGTTGGCGTGAACCTGCTGCCGGATAACGTCACTCCCGAGGGAATCGCCGCGGCATGGAGTAGCATTGACGACGAATCCGGCATGAAGGAATTCACGGGCGGTTTCGAGCAAACCGGCAAATTCGCGAAACAAGGCGCCGCGAAGCTCGGCCTCGACCTCAGCTGACCGGTCGACAAAAGGAAGCATCATGAGAGAAGCAGTCATCGTATCTACAGCGCGCACGCCGATCGGCAAGGCCTATCGCGGCGCATTCAATAACACCGAAGCGCCGACGCTCGGCGGGCACGCGGTCAAACACGCGGTTGAACGTGCCGGACTCGACCCGGCCGAGGTTGAGGACGTCATGATGGGTTGCGCGATGCCGCAGGGCACGCAGGGCCAGAACGTCGGTCGGCAAATCGCTCTCGCAGCGGGACTCTCGGTCACCACGGCCGGCATGACGGTGGACCGGCAATGTTCTTCCGGCATGATGGCCATCGCCCTGGCTGCCAAGACGGTCATCGTGGACAACGTCGACATCATGGTGGGTGGCGGTCTCGAATCCATCAGCCTCGTTCAAAACGAGCATCAGAACACCTACCGTGCCGCGGATCCGCGACTACTCGCCGTTCATGCTGACGTTCTCATACCGATGATTGATACGGCGGAGGTTGTGGCCAGGCGTTACAAGGTAAGTCGTGAAGCTCAGGACGAATACGCGTTGCAGAGTCAGCAACGCACGGCAGCAGGCCAGGAAGCTGGACGTTTCGATGCCGAGATTGTGCCGCTGCCATCGAACAAGGGTGTGATGAACAAGGAAACGAAGGAGATCACGTTCGAAGACGTTGTCCTGGAAAAAGACGAAGGCAACCGGCCAACGACGACCCTCGAGGGACTTGCCGGCTTGAAACCCGTGCGCGAGAACGGCTTCATCACGGCCGGTAACGCCAGCCAGCTGTCGGACGGCGCATCGGCAGCCGTTGTCATGGAAGCCGGCGTCGCAGAAAAACGGGGTCTCGAGCCGCTCGGCATTTACCGCGGCACGGCCGTTGCCGGCTGCGAGCCTGACGAGATGGGTATTGGTCCCGTGTTTGCCGTACCTAAGCTGCTGAAGCGCAACGGACTGAAAATGGACGACATCGGCCTCTGGGAACTCAACGAAGCGTTCGCTGTGCAGGTCATCTATTGTCGCGATCGGCTTGGTATTGCCAACGACATTCTCAACGTCGATGGCGGCGCCATTTCGATCGGCCACCCCTACGGCATGTCGGGTGCTCGAATGGTTGGCCATGCGCTGATCGAAGGCAAACGCCGCGGCGCCAAATACGTTGTGTGCACGATGTGTGTCGGCGGTGGCCAGGGTGCAGCTTCCCTGTTCGAGGTCGCGTGATGCGCGCGCTCGTCTGTAAAGAATACGGCCCACCCGAGTCGCTCGTAATCGAAGAGCACGACGATCCTGTTCCCGGCAGCAGCGAAATTCTCGTCGACGTCGCAGCGGCAGGCATCAACTTCCCGGACGTGCTGTCGATAGCCGGCAAATACCAGGTGAAAACACCGACACCGTTCGTGCCGGGAAATGAAGCCGCGGGCGTAGTGTCCGCGATCGGTAGCGGTGTAGACCGGTATGCCGTCGGCGACCGGGTGATAGTGAATACGATGGGCGGTGCGTTCGCCGAGAAGTGCGTGGCCAACGTTCAGATGACCATGCCCCTGCCTGACGATCTCGGCTTCGAGCAGGGCGCCGGGTTTTCGGTGACCTATGGCACGAGCTACCACGCGTTGAAACAGAGCGCCAAGCTGCAGCCTGGCGAGACTGTCCTGGTGCTGGGCGCCGCCGGTGGCGTCGGCATCACGGCCGTCGAAATCGCCAAGGCCATGGGTGCGCGCGTCATTGCGGCGGCAAGCAGCAAGGAGAAACTCGACTTCGCGGTCTCGGCAGGCGCGGACGACACCATCAATTATTCCGAAGCGCCGCTGAAAGAAACCGTCAAGGAACTCACGGGTGGCAAAGGCGCCGACGTCGTCTACGATCCGGTCGGCGGTGAACTCGCCGACCAGGCGTTCCGCGCCACAGCCTGGCACGGCCGCTACCTCGTTATTGGCTTTGCCTGCGGCGAAATACCCAAATTCCCGGCCAACATTGCGCTACTGAAGGAAGCCAGCATCATCGGCGTCTGGTGGGGTACCTGGGCTTCGAAAAACCCGAAGCTGCAGATGCAGAACATGATGGAAATGGCGAAACTGATCGCGGATGGCGTACTGACACCGCGCGTCACGGAAACGTACGCACTCGACGACTACGCCAATGCGTTCAGGGCGATCACCGAGCGCCGTGCGCTTGGTAAAGTCATCCTGACGATGAGCTAGCGTCGCCTAGCTCCTTTTACGACCGCGCCATCGCACTCCGCGCACGACTTCTTTTTCGAGGCCGAGGATCCTCTCGTAGGTGCCCGGAAAATGTCGCACGATCCAGTCCGCGATTCGGGCATCCAATCCAATCAGAATACGGCGCTTGTTCTTTTCGATGCCGCGCAAAATAACGGCGGCAGCTTTCGCGGGTTTCGTCGGTGCAGCCCGTTCAAAGGCCGAATGCAGCTCTTCATGGCTCATTTCCAGCGCACCCTCCCCGATCCTGGAGTTCCTGGTTATTTCGGTCTTGATGCCGCCCGGATGAACACAGCTTACGCCTACCGTTGAATCGGCAAGCTCCATCTTGAGGGCCTCGGTAAAGCCCCGAACCGCAAACTTGGAGGCGTTATAGGCTGACTGCAACGGCATCGACATGATGCCGAACAGGCTGGAGACGTTGACGATGTGCGCTTCGTCCGAGAGCCGAAGGTGGGGCAGAAACGACTTGGTGCCGTATACGACGCCCCAGAAATTGATTTTCATCAGCCACTCGAAGTCATCGTATGTGATGGCTTCCGCGCGTTGCACCACGCTGACGCCGGCGTTGTTGACAAGCAGGTGGACAGCGCCGTGCTGGCGAACTACCTCGGTGGCAAGTGCCTCGACAGCCCCTTGATCGGCGACATCGACGACATGCCTGCTGCAAACTCCACCGCCCGCCGTGATCTGATCGCCGGTGTTCGAAAGGCCTTCCTCGTCGATATCCACCAGCGCAACGATGGCCCCGCGTTCGGCGAGGAGCACGGCAAGCGCTCGCCCGATACCGGATGCGGCGCCGGTAACAACGGCGACTTTTCCCGACCAGTTTCTCATACGTTCGATGCTCTCCTGTCGCCGATGTACCAGCTTATACAGCCGCTCGCCCAGACGCTGTCCGCCAGCGCAGAATGAAGTTCCCTATTATATCCGTCCCGTACGCTTCGCTTGACAGAATCGAGCTAGTCCTGGCGGCCCCAGGCGAATGCCTGCGTCCTCATCGAGCGGCATTTCGACGATACGCGCAGCATGCACAATGTGCGTCTATACTTGTCTGTAGACCATCTGCTTTGCTCGCAGGCAGAAGACAATCATTGTCAAGAGGACAGTCGCCGTGGCGCCAAAATTAAGCGGCGTGGATCACCTCCACGTAAACGTTAGCAGCTGGAATGACGCCGAGCAGTGGTACGAATCCGTACTGAATTTCACACGTGTCGACGCGCTGATGGGCTGGGCCGTCAAGAATGGTCCACTGACCATAGAAAACCCGGAAGGGACGATTCACCTCGCACTATTCGAATCAGAAAATCCGAAACCGACCAATGTCATTGCTTTCGGCGCCAGCGGTGCGGAGTTTCTAGAATGGAAAAGGCACCTCGAAGACCAGGGACTGACGCTGCGGGTCACGGATCACAAGATGGCGTTCTCGATGTACTTCAGCGACCCCTGGCAAAACAACCACGAAATAACCACTTACGATCGTGAATATGTGGCCGAAAGACTGGCTGACTGAAACGAGAGGGCCATAGTCGAAGCAGGCGAAAGCGATTCGGGAAGCGACCGCGAAGGATGGAATATTCAGGCCGGAAACATCGCCGCCCATGTCGAGAGCAAGGGCGACTAAGCGCTAGCGTAGAAGCTCACGGGCTTTGCTCTTCTCGGTCTTCTCGTAGGCCAGCAAAGCTCGCAATGCGCTCATCCCTGGATCAGGCTCCAACCCATCGGCGAGTCGGTAAATCTGTTCGTAGTACCAGCCGATACGGGCGAACGCGTTCATCGCCTTGATGATGGCGATCGACGAATTCGGACCGAGGATGCCCGGCCCGATACGCAAGCCCGCCTCGACGTTGGAGGCCTCCTTCAGTTCGCCCGATATGATTTTCGCCGGAAAATGCGCGTCCACGCACAACGGCCGTGCGAGACCAATCATGTCCACATCGCCGCCCGACAAGGCTTCGTTCATACCCTCTGCCGAGCGAAAACCACCCGTGACCATGAGCGGCATTTTCGCGACGTGGCTTGCTGCAACCGCGTAATCGAAAAAATAGGCTTCCCGCGCTCGGGTGCTCTCTTGCACCTTTTCCTCGAACACCGGTTCCAGTCCGGCGATGCCCATCAATTTCGGCTGCTCGTAATTGCCACCCGATATCTCCAACAGATCGAGACCTTCTTCGTTCAACATTTCAATCACGTGCAGGCAGTCATCGAACGAGAAGCCACCTTTCTGAAAATCGGCGGAATTCAATTTCACTGTGACCGGAAAATCCGCGCCGACTGTAGCGCGAACTGCACGCACGGTATCCAACAACAGGCGAGCCCTGTTTTCGAGAGAACCGCCCCACTCGTCTTCGCGGACATTCACGCGCGGCGACAGAAACTCGGACAACAGGTAACCGTGAGCGCTGTGCACCTGGATACCGGTGAAGCCCGTCTGTTTGGCGATACCGGCTGCAAACGCGAAGCGCGTGATGACATCGCGAATCTCGTTGCCGGTCAGTGCGCGCGGCTTGCCAAAACGCCCGCCGGGGAGCGCGAGCGCAATGTCCGACGGGCCAACGGGCTCCGCGGCAATAAGCTTGGGCGTCTGCCGGCCCGCGTGACTGATTTGCATCCACAAATGCGCATCATTGCCAGTGCCAGCCTCGGCCATCGCCTCGAGGGCGCGCAACTGTACTGTATCCTGGTCGCCATCGATGACGATGTTGCCGGCCCGCTCGAGGTAGCGCCGATCGACCTGCACATTGCCCGTCAGCAGCGTGCCTGCTCCGCCGTCGGCCCAGCGCCGGTACAGCGTGGCATGGCGTTCGGTCGCCCGGTTGCTGGCGTCCGCGACACCCTCCGTCATGGCGGCTTTGCACAATCGATTCTTGACGCTGGCGCCACAGGGCAAGATCAGGCGGCTCGCCAGGGCACTACTCTCCATTCGAACACCCCCGTTCACTATTCGTCGTTTGAGCGATCCGCTGAGGCGAATACCTTTTCCATGTAGCCGGCAAGCTCTGCCGACACTTCTTCTGCCGACTCCGGCGCTATACCGGCGAGATTTTTCGCGAGCTGCTTCTTGAACTCCAACTGCATCTGCCGGCCAATCTGGATGCGCTGCGCCTGCGGCGAGCCTGCACCGTGCATCGATTCGGTCAGGTAGCCGACGGCATTGCGGCCCATCGTCATGTTCTCGATGAGCCTGACGATGCGCAGGCGATCCTCGGCGGCAATCTCTTTCCGCCCTTTGAGGTACTTCCTGACAATGTCACCGATCTCGGGATGATCCAGTTCTCTCTGCGATGGCGCCGTCACCATGATGCCGCCCGCGAGGTCCTGTGCGAGTCGTCCGATTTCATACGGCATCTTCGTTACATGATGTTTGCAGACGTTCGCGATCATGTCGTCGTTCATGAAAACGCCCGATTTCATCTTCGACGCCTGGTAGCTGGAGGCGATGCCAGTGCTGTAGATGGTCTCGTTGAGATGCGTCATTTCAACGAGCTTGTCGCGGATGTGCGAGGCTTTTTCGACGCCGTTGTAATCCGCGATCATCGCCGCGGCGCCAATCAGCGCATCGCCGACACCCGATTTGCAAACGTAGCTGCGACGGTGATAGCAGGTGAAGCGCTCGACCAGCAGGGCGGCGAACTCATGCTCACCCTCCATGAAGACCTTGTCCCACGGAATGAAGACGTCGTCGAAAATAACCATGGCTTCCTGGCCCGAGAACTTGGCGTTGCCCAGGTCGATGTCACCGCCTTCCATGGCCCGCGTGTCGCAGGACTGCCGGCCGTAGATATAAGTGATGCCCTCGGCGTCCACGGGCAGTGCGCCGATGATCGCGAATTGCTTGTCTTTGGGGCCGAGTCGCAAGGTCGGCATGACGATCAGCCAGTGCGAGTTGATGCACCCTGTCTGATGCGCTTTTGCCCCACGAATGTAGACGCCCTCGTCCGTCCGTTTTGTAACCCGCACGAACATGTCGGGATCATCCTGTTCATGCGGCGCTTTGCTGCGATCGCCTTTGACGTCGGTCATGGCGCCGCCGATGACGTAGCCCTGCTGCTGCGCCATCGTGACAAACTCAACGAAGCGCTCGTGATAAGCCGTGCCGTGGGCCTCGTCAATCTCGAACGTCACCGAATGCAGCGAATTGAACGCGTCCATGCCCACGCAGCGCTGAAAACAGGTGCCTGTGAGCTGCCCGAGCCGCCGCTGCATCTTGTTCTGCATGACGAGGTCTTCCGGGCTTTGCGCGATATGCAGAAAGCGGTTGATGCGCTCGCCGGTGTACGGCGACACGGCCGTTCCCAGTTCGGGGCTGCGCACGGCCAGGTCGTAGGTCTCGGCGACGGCATTGATCGACGGCCGAATCACGGGATGATCGACCGGCTCGTCGACGAGCTCACCGAACAGGTAAACCTTGAGGTTGCGGTCGCGCAGGCTTTCGATGTATTCGTCGCCCGTACGAATCGGCGCAGGCGTACCTGTTTTCGCCACTTCGTCGTTGCTCATTGCCATGGCCCGCCACCCACCGTGTTTCGAGGCAACATACTACCCCGGCTCTGGCGGGGGCGCATCCGGCGTGTCCCTCAAAACAAGGCTCGATTGGCAATTCGTTGTAGACTCCCGTTCCTGGCGATAACAAAAGTAACGAGGCAAAAACAATGCGATCAACACCGGATCTCTACGACGACTTTGAGGACATTGCGACGACCTGCTCCGTCCAGTTTCGGGACTTCGGTGGCAACAAGCAGTTCTCGGGAAAGATCCGCACCGTAAAGTGCCGCAACGACAACCAGCTATTTCGGGCGCTCATGGACGAATCCGGCGAAGGCGCCGTCGCCGTGGTCGACGGTGGTGGCTCGACCGAGGTCGCCCTGATTGGTGACATCATCGCGGCGAAAGCGGCGAAGAACGGCTGGGCGGGCGTGGTAATCAACGGCGCGGTCAGAGACGTCGAGGAACTCTCCGGAATACCTATTGGAATCAAAGCCTTGGGCGTTAATCCTGCAAAAAGCATTAAGAAGGGCCAGGGCGCTGTCGACGTCATGTTACATTTTGGCGGCGCCCGATTCGAACCTGGTCACTGGATTTACTGCGACGGCAACGGCGTATTGGTCGCGCCGAAAGCACTCAGTTAGTCGACGCGCGCTGGTACACCCTGACGTAGTCCACCAGCATCTGCTGTGGAAATATTGTGTCGTCGATAGGTCCGCCCGCGCGTCCCCAGGCACCGCCGACGGCGATGTTCAGTATGAGGTGAAACGGCTGGTCGTAGGGCCAAGCCTGCCAGCCCGTGTTCTCGTTAACGTAAGTGAAGTAATGTGAATCGTCCACGTAGGCGTCGATCCTCTCCGGCGTCCATTCCAGGGCGTAGACGTGATATGCCGTGTCTACGTTATCCAGGAGAATACGGCCTTTACGCTGTTCCCATTTGAGCCAGTAGTACGCCTCGTTATGAACCGTGCCGTGTACGTGGCCCATCTGGTAGCCGACATGCTCCATGATGTCGATCTCACCGGAATTGGGCCAGGCATTGCAGGTGGAACTGCCCTGCCAGTCCTCCCCGTCCTCGCACGTGGTGGAATATCGGTAGGGGTCGCTTGGCAACATCCAGATTGCCGGCCATGAGCCCTGGCCTCTTGGTAGCTTGGCACGTATTTCGAAACGGCCGTACAGGAAGTCGCCCTTGCCGTCGCTATGCGCGCGTCCGGAGGTGTAATTTGCACCCTCGTAATCTTCCTTGTGCGCCTCGATGATCAGCTTGCCATCCTCGACGCGGAGGTTCTTTTCTCGCGGTGTGTACGCCTGGTCCTCGTCGTTGACCTTACGCGCCGGCCAAATGTTGGGACTCCATTTCTCCTCGTCGAGCGCCTCGCCGTCGAACTCGTCGCTCCACACAAGCTCCCAATTCTCCGCCGGCCGATTCTTATCTCGCACCACCAGTGCACTAAGTGTCGGCTGGTCCGCGGAGGCTTCAAAACGTATATTGAGTTCGCCATCGGCAACCACGACGTTGGGCGCAGTAACGGTCAGTGCCGACTCAACTTTGCCGTCTCTGAAGAGCATTACGTCAAGATCGTCAATCACACGCTCGTCTTCGGCAAACGCGTCGAAAACGCGGTCACCTGCCGCGTAGCTCTCAGCGCTCTTGGGCTCAGCAAAATGAAACGTGATGTCGTAAGTGCCATTTTTGACGGCATGAGCGATTTTGATATCGCCTTCGCGATAGGTCCTGTAAAGAAACGCATCCTGCGAGCCCTTGACGGTCTCCATCGTCCCGACCTCGCCGCCGGTTACCGACTCCTCGGCCGCGTAAGGCGTGCCGTCGATGCCCGTATACGCCGGACCGCCCACGTTGATGGCCCAGACGAGATCGGTTGCGACCGCCTCGGTTTCTGGGATGTCCGGTTGGACAATGACATCTTCCTGTTGAGCCGAGTCACAGCTGACAAGCAGCAGGCCAACAGCCAGTGCGCCAAAGAGATTTGCCGATACCACGGCAGCGGGCCCCTCAAAGAGGTAGTCAATTCTGCTCATTTGTTCGATACCTTGGTGGGTCAAGCGTTTTGTTTTGATGGCATCCGATAGCTTGAGAAAGGACGTATACTGTACCAACTCGCGGTTGAAAGCACACTAGGGGCTGGCATAATCGAGGTACCGGCCATATTGATGCCGGCTGCGAAATTCTCTCAGAATGAAAATCAATTCGTTGGGTTACCCGTTAATGTTTTATCGAAGTTTTTTAGTCGCGCTAGTTCTTATTGCAGCAGGCTGCGGAGGATCCGGCGGCAATAACGCCGCAACTAGTCTTCCGCCGCCAGTCATTCAGACGCCCGACGCGCGAAGTCCGTCGGTAAGCCGGTTATGGAACGAACTAACGCTTGACGCAATCCGTAATGATTTTGCGCGGCCAACCGTACATGCCCGTAATCTATTCCACATCTCTGCCGCGATGTATGACGCCTGGGCCGCTTACTCAAGTACGGCTGACACCTATCTGCTCGGTAAAGATCTCGATAACTTCAGCTGCAACCTCGGCACATTTTCGGCTCCCGCGAACATTCATCCTGCTCGTGAGGAGGCTGTTGCTTATGCTGCCTACCGTCTGGTTCTACACCGATTCGCCGCATCGCCCGGAGCCGTCGATACAATCAGCGCCGCAGATTCCCTGATGCAGCAACTCGGTTTCAGTACTGCCCAGACATCGCTTGCCTACCAAAGCGGCTCGCCGGCGGCGCTTGGCAATTACATTGCTGACTGCTATATAAATTTTGGATTGCAGGACGGCGCTAACGAGTCAAATGACTACGCCAATGCATCTTACGCACCAATCAATCCGGCCATCGAGCCCGAGCAACCCGGCAATCCGAATATCGTTGACCTTGATCGTTGGCAGCCCATTTCGCTGGCGCTTTTTATCGATCAATCCGGCAATATAATTTCCGAGGAGCCGGAGTTCCTGGGTCCCGAGTGGGGCCAGGTGACGGCTTTCTCGCTAAGCGACGCGGACAAGACCGTGTATCAGCGCGACGGTTTCGATTACGAAGTTTATTTTGATCCGGGTCCGCCACCGAGTTATGCGGGCACCTCGGCTGATGATTACAAGTGGGGATTTTCTCTTGTCGCAATCTGGGGATCACATCTTGATTCCAGTGACGGTGTCTTGATCGATATTTCACCGGCCAGTATCGGTAATAATCAGCAGCTACCGACGAACGTCACCGATTACCCGCAGTTTTATGATTACCTCGACGGCGGAGACGCCAGCCAGGGTTATGCGACCAACCCGGTAACGGGCCTGCCGTACGCACAACAAGTCGTGCCGCGAGGCGATTATGCGCGGGTGCTTGCGGAGTTTTGGGCGGACGGGCCCGATTCGGAGACACCCCCCGGACACTGGTTCGTCATCCTAAACGAGGTCAGCGACGACCCCGATCTCCTCAAGGCATTTGGCGGCCAGGGCGAAGTGCTCGGCCCTCTGGAATGGGACATTAAGAGTTATTTCACGCTCGGTGGCGCGATGCATGACTCTGCCATCGCAGCCTGGGGTATCAAGGGCTGGTACGACTACCTGCGCCCCCTTTCCGCGATTCGAGCCATGGCGGATCGCGGGCAAAGTTCCGATACCCTGGCTGCGTCCTATTCACCAGACGGCGTCCCGCTGGTGCCGGGCTTTATCGAGTTAGTGGAAAGCGGCGATGTGCTGGCCGGCCCTGCTAACGAGAACGTTGGCAAGATAAAACTGTATACCTGGCGTGGACCTGACTACATCAACAATCCGAACGTCGACGAAGCCGGAGTCGATTGGATACTGGCAGAGAACTGGTGGCCGTATCAGCGGCCTTCATTCGTTACGCCTCCGTTCGCGGGTTATGTCTCCGGGCACTCGACGTATTCTCGCGCTGCGGCCGAGGTTTTGACTGCGCTGACAGGCAGCGCGTACTTTCCGGGCGGTATGAGCAGCTTCGAAATAGCCGCAAATGACTTCCTGGTTTTCGAGAATGGGCCCAGCGTCGACATGACGCTGCAATGGGCGACGTATCGCGACGCATCGGATCAGTGCAGCCTGTCGCGGATTTGGGGAGGAATTCACCCGCCCGCCGACGATATTCCCGGCAGGATCATTGGAGAGCAAATAGGCATCGACGCTTTCAGTCTCGCTGAATCTTATTTCAACGGCACGCAGTAGAGCCGGCCGTATCGAAAACGTACGGCATCATAACCAAACGGTCCAGCGGACATGGCGGTTCGCTAGGAAATGTTCCTAGTCGGGACTTGGAGCTCTGCAATACTCGTCGATGAACGCCTGGTGGCTTGGGTAGTTTGCAACCGTCTTTACATGTGTCGATGCGATGTTATTGAGAAAATTCCTGAGCTCATCGGCTGACATCACGTCGACGATCGGATGGTAGCCTTCGGGGATAAGACGCTGACCCGTCATGACCTGCGACCAGGAACCGTCGAAAAATAACTCAAGACTGTTTTCCCTGAATATTCTGCCATTACTGCGGAACAACTCCAGTCGGTGCGCCAGGGTCTCAGGCACTTCCATCGTTCTGCAGTACGTCCAGAAGGCGCTGTCATCTCGTTCAGTCACGTGGTAGTGCAGGATGATGAAATCCCGGACATATTCGAACTCCAGTTGCGACTGCGAGTTGTATTCATCAACCTCCGCCTGATCGATTCCGGAAGTCGGGAACAGCTGCATTAGACGAATGATGCCCGACTGCACCAGGTGAATACTCGTAGACTCGAGCGGCTCGAGGAATCCGCTGGCCAGCCCCAGTGATACGCAGTTCTTGTTCCATTGCTTCATGCGCCGACCGGTCGTGAAACGAATCAAGCGCGGCTCTGTTATCGTCTCGCCCTCGATGTTGTCCAGCAGCGTCTGTTTCGCGTCTTCGTCCGACAGGTATCGACTACTGTACACAAGGCCGTTACCGACGCGGTGCTGCAAAGGAATCCGCCACTGCCAGCCGGCCTCGCGCGCAATCGATCGCGTATAGGGAATTGGTGGGCCGACCGATTTAGTCTGCACCGCATAAGCGCGATCACAGGGTAACCAGTGCGTCCAGTCTTCATAGCCGGTTTGCAGCGCACCCTCAATCAGCAGCGCTCGGAATCCGCTGCAGTCAATATAGAGATCCCCGGCAACGGTCTGGCCTGACTCAAGCGTCACCGATTCGATCGCACCGCTCTCAGCGTGTGTTGCGACGTCGACGATTTTGCCTTCTATGCGCTTGACGCCATGCTGTTCACTAAACTGCCGCAAAAACACCGCGTAGCGTGTGGCATCGAGGTGATACGCATAAGCGAGTCCGCCCTCCAGATCCCGTTTGAACCGGTCCGCTTTTGCAGCATGTTTGTGCAGGGAATAATCGACAAGCGTCGCCTTGTTGCCTTGCTGACGCGACTTGGCCCAAAAATGATGAAAGCTGCATGCCCAGCAGTCCTGGCCGACAATACCGAATCCATGGATGTACTTGTCGCCGACGGCACCCCAGTTCTCAAATTGAATGCCCAGTTTGAACGTTGCCTGGGTCGCGCGCATGAAGTCCTGCTCTTTGATTCCGAGCAACTGGTGAAAAGCGCCGAGCAGCGGAATCGTGGCTTCGCCAACGCCCACCGTGCCAATTTGGTCCGACTCGACAAGGGAGATGTCGAGGTTCTTGCCCAGCAGCTTACTGAGCGCAGCTGCCGCCATCCAGCCAGCTGTACCACCGCCTACTATCACCACTCGTCTGATATTTTCGCTATTCAAAACATGACCTTTAAGGGCGTTGTCACTGCCTATCGATTCAACTGCTTTAGCAGCAGTGCCCGCAATCTTCTCGCAGATAACTCGTCAATTGGTGACAATACACCGTGCCTGGCTTCAGGAATATGCGACGTGAGTTCATTGTCGGCCTCGAAAATATAATGCGCAAAGATGTTTTGCCAGGCCGCGCGCTGCGCTGCCGGCAGGTCGCGAATACTAAGCAGCGCATGATTCAGGACGTCCATCGGGTTTCCCATCCAGGCCGGAACAGTTCGCCACCAGTAGTTAATTAGAATGTTGAAGGAGTCCAGCCCCTCGACGTGGTGCCACCACATGCTTGGAATAAACAGGGCGTCGCCCGGTCGCATATCTGCCACCTGAGCATGCCGCAAGGCCGTGCGGAATTTCGGGTATTTTTCAAAATCAGGCTCATGAAAATCGACCATACTGATGGCCTGTCCCGCCGGCGCATAGTCAAGCGGCCCCACGTACAGGTTCTCGAGCTGGTTCGGCGGGAACAGCGTAAATCGTCTCGTTCCCGCAACCACACAGGCTATATTGTCCGGAACATCATAATGCGCGGCAATGCGCGTCTGGTTGCCGAGCCAGATGCTGACCAGCGGCGTTGCATCCACAATGACCAGATCGTTATCAGCACGAAAGCCCGGCAGTATGTAATCGACGGTTGTGGATCCCACGTAGTGAACCGGTGGCTCTTCATCATCGCGATACTGCCTCAAATTATCGAGAAATGTATCGAGCTGCGTGCGCTGCATCCTAAAATTGAAATCCGACAGATCGTCATCGTAAAAAATTCGCCCCTTAATTTCGGGCGGCCCGATCGATTCAGTAACCGGCATTCCGTTGTAGAACTGCCGCAAATAGGTATCGGCAGCATCGGCCGATTTTTTGGCAGCTTCGACCAACGGCCAGCTCGCAACCAGGTCTCTCAGCAAAAGTGGTTGATCAGAATCGAGGGCCTCCTCGGGCAGACAACCGGGCTCACAGCCCTTGATTTCCCTAACCTGTTGCTCAATGTTGGACATGATCTGGCTTATTCACGATCTTTATTACAGCAGTGCGTTCTTCTTCTCGATGAGCGCTGAGAAATTAGCGATCGACGCCATCGTCATGTAAAGATGTTCGAGATAGCCTTGAGCATGGAGACTCGCCAACGCCTCCGCGCCCAGCGAAACGAGCTTCTCCTCGTTGACCGTGTGGAAACCGGCGAGTTTGTGTTTCGAATGGTCGTTTAGTTCGATTTCAAGGGTGAACGGTTCGAGCAGTTCATGCTCCACCAGGGCGGCTGAAAAAGCCTTCATCTGAGCGTGCCCATCATGTATCGCCCTGAGAACGGCGTTAATGTGCTCGAGGTAAGGACTGATACCTCCGTGTTCCAGGAAGACCGCTTCGCCCTCCGATTCGCTGACTCGGGGATGGTCCATATCGACATTCACGACCGGCTCCTCGGTCGGCACCCCGCCCTCCGTACGGTTTTGGAAGCCAATCAAAAACGGCTGCCGTTCGATGGTCATTGGTAAGTAACGAGCATGCCAACCCTCGTCGTCGAGAAACAGGTTCTCGCCATCCGCAAGGCCCATCATGGCTACAGCCTCAAAATGATCCACGGAGGGACTTTTTCTAAAAACGATAGGATATTCCGCCTGTACGCGCCGGAATTCGATCGGAAAAATACCCGTACTCGCAATATTGTCGCCGTATTTCGCGGAGCGAGTGGTAATGATCCTGAGATCCTTGTGAGCAACGTTGTCCAGCATTTGGTGATTTGCCATGGGTACTCGCAATCTGCCGTTTCAAGTTCTAGTACAAGATCCGCAAACACTCTACGCGGCATGCAGTCCGGATTCCTTGATCGCGTTAACCAGGTCGCGATTAGTCGGCAATCCGGAAATCATTTTTTTCGTCATCTCGTTGTTTTCTTTGAACATTTTTTCAGCCTGATCGGCCGACAGCGAACGACGTGTCGCTGGCCCGGGCTCGGTTTCGAAGCCCATACCATACAGCACATATTGATAGCTGGCGGCTGAAAAAACCTCGTCGATCTGGTCGAAATCGGCGTTAACTGGATAATGCCGCCGCCATAGAAGCAACAACTCCTGGAGGCTGTCCGATATCGACTTTTCATTCCGGTTATCGTTCCAAAAGTCCGAGTCATTGCGCGCGCTTAGCACATAGTGCAGCTTGAGAAAATCGATGACTCGATCCCAACGATAAATGAATTTTTGATTAAAGCGACGCGCGACAATATCCATTGTCTCGCGCGTAACCGGTAATTGCTCGCTGATCATGGCTGCAGACAATTCAACGAGAACCAATGCCGACGCCTCCAGCGGCTCGAGAAAGCCTGCCGACATGCCTACTGCCACACAGTTCCTGTGCCAGAATTTCTCACGGTGGCCGGGCTTGATATCGATCTTCCGCAACGACACCGATTCGGCTTGATTGCCCATCGCCGGTTTGATGTATGCACGCAGCTCTGCATCGGCCTGCGCGTCCGTTATGTGTGCGCCGGAATAGACGTAGCCAACTCCACGTCGGGACGACAGGCCGATATCCCATATCCAGCCCGCGCTTTGCGCCGTCGAAATTGTCTGTGACTCAATTGGGCTATTCGACAACTCGTAGGGCACTTGTACGGCCAACGCGCTGTCGATGAAGAGACTGTCTCCTCTGCTGACGAAGGGCACGCCGTAGTGCTTTCCGAGAAGCAGAGAAGAGAACCCGGTGCAATCGACAAACAGGTCGCCCTCGACATTGCCGTGCTGTTTCGTAATGAGCGACTGAATGTCACCATTGTCGGCCGGATTTATTCCGGTAACATGATCCAGGATATGCCGCACTCCAAGCACCTTCGTACAGTGCGTTTGCAGCATCTGTCCGAATTTTCCTGCGTCGAGATGGTAACCGTAGTTCACGACAAAAGCGTACTCGGGTGTCGAGCTTTGTTTTGGCGCCAGTCCACGTTCGCAGATCTGGCTTTGCGTGCAGACTGCGTCAGCGAACGACATCTGCTTGCGGCGCTCTTGCCAGCTCGGGACGAGGCTGGATTCCAGGTAGCCCTGTGGCAATGAGAAGGGATGATAGTAACGATCGTCGTGCCTTCCGGTGTGCCAGCCGTCAAACCGCGTCCCCTGTTTGAAAGAGGCATCGCATTCGCGGATGAAGTCATTCTCCGAAATACCCAGCCGACCCAGCGTCTTGCGCATTGTTGGCCAGGTGCCCTCGCCGACCCCGATCGTCGCGACATCGGGGGATTCGACGACGAACACTTCGATGCCGGCAGCGCTCTTGGCATCGTGTTCGGCTGCTATCGTACCCGCTGTCAGCCAGCCAGCAGCGCCTCCGCCAACAATTACAATCCTTTTTACCGTCTTGCTCATGTGCAGTCTGCCATCAGCTCGTTAGCCCATGTACTTTAACAAAAAAAGCCGCCTGAAAAGGCGGCTTTCCCGGTGCCGGGGGACAGCACGATTGCTTAGGCATTACTCAAACGTATAGCGAGCACCGATGTTGTAGCGGGCCTCGAACTGGTTTGCTGCAAGCAGCTGGTTCTGATAACGGTTAAAGGTCCGCTGCGACTCGTTGGTGAGGTTGAGCCCCTCGACGAACACGGTCAGATTATCGGTTACCAGGTAACTCGCGTTCGCATCCCACTGGGCAAACTCTTCCGTAAACGACGGGCTGTTGTTCGGCGTGCCGTTCAGGAATTCGTCGCGCCAGTTATAGGCGACTCGTGCCTGCCACTTGTCGTTTTCGTAGAAGCCTACGAGGTTGGCCGAGTCGCTCAGGCCCGGCAGTACGAACTGGAAGCCCGTTCGCGCCACATCCACGTCGATGTCGCCTTTCACAAGCGTGTAGTTGGCGCCGATACCAAAGCCTGAGTCGCCGAACAGGTGCTGGACTGCAAACTCCCAGCCATAAAGCGTCGCGGTTTCGAGGTTGCGTGGAGACGTGATTTTCCATGTTGCGATCGGATCGTCAGCCGCCTGCACGATCGGCGTATTCAATGGATTACCAGCGTTAATATTGATTTGATCGTGCACCTGCTGCGGATCGTTCGCATCGCCACCTGCAGCGATGACATCCGCAATAGCCTGTTGGGCGCGCGGTCCGAGAGACGGGTCGCGCAGGTTAGCAAACTGCGTGTCGATCTGCTCCGTCACGATAAAGTTTTCCACCTGCTTGCGATAATAGCCGATCGAGGCGTAGCTGCCTTCGTCGTAATACCATTCGAAAGACAGATCGAAGTTATCCGATGTAAACGGTACGAGATTCGGGTTGCCAGCGTCGCCAAATCGTTCGCTGGGCTTCGGCCGGTCCGTCAGTGATGTCGTGCCACGCATACTCGTCAAACTCGGTCGCGTTACCGACTTGCTGTATGAGAACCTGGCGATCATGTCGTCCCGCACGTCCACGCTGATATCGAGATTGGGCAGCCACAGGCTGTAGTCTCCCTGCTCATTGGAAGGCGTCGCGCCAGAGGCACGATTCACGGCCCACTCTGTGGGACTGAACCAAACGATCTCCTCGGTCTCAATTTGCAGACTGCTCGCCTTGATGTCGGTGTCTTCGTAGCGGATGCCAGCGACCATTGTCACCGGGAAGCCGTTGAAGTCACTTTCAGCGTTCGCCTGCAGATAGACGGAGGTAGTTTCCTCATTGATCTTGTGGTCGAAAATCACCGGGCTGGCCGTTGTAGCTTCGAGTCTGGATCCACCGTTGTAAACCTGCTCGAACGCCGCCACGCCGCGCTCGAAATCCCAGTCATAATAGAAATCCGGCGAATTGCTACTACCTCCACCAGAAAACTCTGTTGCAATATTGTCAGTGCTGACCCGAGTGAATATGGAATTGTCGAAAACGTCCTGGTTACCGCCGTACCAGCCGGCTGCTATCTGGCCAGAGTTAAATGCACGCGTGCGGTAGTCGTTCTCGGTCATGGCTAAACCAAACTGAATACTGGTCAGCCCCCCGTCATCGGCATTCGCCCACTCTCCGTCTATTTGAAACTGGGTAACCTCGGATTCATTGATATTCAGACCTGCCTGCCCGAACAGCGAGTCATACGAGCCGCCCGTCGGCGTTCCGTCGGGCTCTGCATCGACGCAATTAATCCAGGTCACGTCCATGTCGGGTATGTCGTTGCCGGTCCGGAAGTCCGCGCTCTTCGTGTTTATGCAGGCGGCCGCGAGGATAAGGAACACATCGTTGCCACGCCCTGTGCCGCGCGAGTCGGAATCGGAGTCGTGAAAGTCGAACGTCAGGTTAAGATCGTCATTCACCTGCCAGTCAAGGTTGAAACCAATGGAATTGATCTCGTTGTTCGATGTATTCAGGCGTTTGTTGGACGCGTAGTCCTCGAGCTGGTCGACGACATACACATAAGTACCGTTTTGATCAATCTCGGCTTCCAGCGTGTTCGGTGCGTCACCAAACCAGATGCCAACACCAATACGCTCGCCAGTGTTGTCGAATTCCGCGTATTTATAGTCGAGGGTCGCTGTCAGCGCGTCAGACGGCGCATATTGGAAGGTCAGCGATCCATTGGTTCGTGTGCGACTGATGTCCTCGCTGCCCCAGCCATAGTTGCGTGGATAGAACGTGTTGATATCGGTGCTGGAGCGATTGTCGGTTATCACCGTGGATGCCGGGATGTTATCGACATTCTCGCGCCACAAAGCAACCTCGGCGCCAGAAATGCGGCTGTCACGCTCCTGGCGAGAGAAAAACACACCGACGCCTAAAGTGTCGTCGGCGAAGGTATTACTGAATATTCCGGAAAACTCTGGCGTGACGTCATCACCTTTTTCGTTGGTGGTGTCCATCATCGCCTTGACGCCGAAGCTCGCAACAAGGCCAGGCTTGTCAAACGGTTTTGCTGTCATCACGTCGATCGTCGAACCGATACCGCCGCTGGGCTTGCTCGCTGTAAATGTCTTATAGACGTTGACGGCGCTGACACCTTCTGAGGCGATATTGGCGAAATCCCAGGAGCGCGTCGAATCACCCGACAACTGCGTGGTCGGCATCTGGCGACCATTCAGCAATACGAGGTTGAACTCCGGGCCGAAGCCACGAACCGTTACCTTGCTGCCCTCGTTGTTCGCGCGGTCAATGGACACGCCCGGAATGCGCTGCATGGATTCCGCGAGGTTGGTATCAGGGAACTTGCCGATGTCCTCGGCCGTGATTGCGTCGACAACGCCCTTGGCCGCCCGCTTGGTGTTCATCGAAGAAATCAGGCTGCTGCGAATGCCGACAGTGACGATTTCCTCAATTACCTCGTCATCCTGCGCAACCGCTGGCGTCAACGCCGTAGCGCCCAGCGCAAGTGCGACGCCCATGGCCAGTGGTTTCTTACTAAACGATGATTTTTGCATGCTTCAAGCCCCCTAGCTTGCTATCGAGTATTGGCCGTTTGTCGGCTGGTTATTTTAAGCGCCTGGCAACCTGAGCTTCTTTCGGCTCAATGACAAGGCTGTCATAAGAGGGTTTTTACGTTATCCTGACAGCGCTGTCAACATCAATGTTCGCGTTGCGACAACCGCCATCAGCCCTTGTCATGATTTTTGATGACAGCGCTGTCAATAACGCATACACTCCTCTGCTGGTCCCAGGCGCTGACTGACGCACCAAGGAGCTGATTTTGCAGGCCATAGCTGTCGAACCATCACGTATACGCGCTGCTTGGCAAGGGCGGGTTTCCGGATGTGTGCTCGGCAAACCGGTCGAGGTGCTCTCCTTTCAGCAAGGGCGAGAAGGCCTCAACGCCTACCTGGAAGAATGCGGTGCGCTACCGCTGCGCGACTACGTCCCTCTCGCCGAAGGGACCATCGTCGATCGCCTGGGTCGTGCATGCTGCCGCGGGCAAATCGTGCGAGCTGAGCCGGATGACGACATTAATTACACGGTACTCGCGCTAATACTTCTCGAGGAGGTTGGCGTCGACTTCGCAACCGCGGACGTTGCTCGTGGCTGGCTGCGGCGGCTGCCAGCGGGCGCAACCTGGACCGCCGAGCGTGCGGCGTATCGGACCCTGCTCTGCAAAATGGCGGACGAGTTCGTGAACGGCGACGAGCCGGGCTTCGACCTCTCTGAATGTTCTGACAACGAATACAACGACTGGATCGGCGCCCAGATCCGTGCCGACCTCTACGGCTGGGTGTGTCCCGGTCGCCCTGCCCTTGCCGCGGAACTCGCGCGCAGGGATGCGTCATTTTCCCATCGTGGCGAAGGCGTACATGGCGCGGAGTTCATTGCGGCGCTTGGCGCCGCAATTCCGGCAACCGAGAACCTCGACGACGCTCTCGACATCGCGCTCGAACAGATTCCTGACAGCAGCAAGATCGCTGCGGCAGTGCAACTGGGTCGCGAGCTGGTCGGTAAGGCTGACGCGGTCGAGCGCATGCACGAGACATACAGTGGTCTGCCTCCTGTCCACGCGGTCAACAATCTCGCCCTCGTTGTTTGGGCATTGTGTTCAGCAAACGGCGATTTTGGCGTTGCGATCGGCGAGGCCGTAGCGGCCGGCTGGGACACGGACTGCAACGGTGCAACGGTCGGTGGGTTATTTGGGTTGACGGGTTCGCCAATACCGGAATGCTGGACAAACCCGTGGTCGGGTCGCATTGGCCTCAGTCTCGCTGGTTACACCGAGCTGCAGGTCGATGAGGTCGTGGAACGAACAGTGCGGGTCGCTCAATCGATATGAACAGTCATACTAGTCTGCTGCACAACGTCGGCGCCTTGAGAAAGCCGGTCTGGCTCATTTTGGTTCTATCGCTCGCCGCCTGTGGCGGCTCGTCCGGCTCGCCCTCGGCACCATCGCAACCGGGCCCGCCGCCTCCACCGCCTCCGCCACCCTCGACCACCGAAGCGCCCGCCGCGCCTGTCAATCATGTCGCGTTTTCGGAAATTTCAATAGCGGCCGGCGTGGATTTCGTGCACGGTTTCAAGGGCAGAAGCTCGTCTGAAGAATCCGTCGCCGGTGTTGCCGTCGGCGACTACGATGGCGACGGGTGGCTTGACCTCTATCTCACGCAGGGTGATACGGGCAACAACTACTTGTATCGAAATCTCAGCCAGGGCGGCGACTATGAATTCGTAAATGATGCCAGTAGTGCGGGTGTCACTATGGCTCTCGATGACAGGAGCTGCGGGCCCGCGTTCGTTGATTATGACGGCGATGGCGACGATGACTTGTTCGTCGGAGGCGTCCTTTACAGCCCGCCGAGGCTTTACAGCAACAACGGCGACGGCACGTTTACTGACGTGACTGTAGCGTCGGGTTTGTCGACTCTCATTCGGGAGAACAACGTTTCCCAGGCTTTCGGCGACTACGACCAGGACGGCGATCTCGATTTGTTCATCGGCCACTGGACGTTCAGCGTCGGCGAGTTGCCAACAGGTGATACGCAGCACCTGTGGCGAAATAATGGGGACGGCACTTTCAGCGATGTCAGCGCCGGATCGCTCGTTGGCAGCGCAGTGATAGAGGCGCAAGGCGATTTCACGTTTACACCAAATTTCGCTGATATCGATAACGACGGCGATCTCGACTTGCTGGTTGTTGCCGATAATGGCACTAGCCAGGTGCTTGTAAATAATGGCGACCAGGGCGGCGGCTTATACACATTCAGCAACATTACCGATGAGAGTGTGATTACCGACGAAGCCGGCATGGGTGCGGCCGTTGCCGATTTCGACCACGACGGCGACCTGGACTGGTTCGTATCCAGCATCTCTGAAGAGGGATCCGATTTTCGGACCGGAAATCGCTATTACGAAAACATCGGCAATGGAATTTTCGCCGACAGCACGACGAGCGCCGGCGTCAGAACAGGCTTCTGGGGATGGGCAAGTTGCGCAGCAGACTTCAACAACGACGGCCATCTCGATATTTTTCACGTAAATGGCATCGGCCAGGGAGCGAGCAATATATACCTGGATGATCCATCCAGGCTCTTCATTGCCAATGGCGATGGCAGTTTCACGGAGTATTCGGAACCGCTAGGCCTTGTTGATAATAAGCAGGGCCGTGGTGTTGTTTGTTTCGACGGGGATCAGGACGGCGATATTGATATCTTCGTCGCGAATAATGGTGACACGCCTTCGTTGTTCAGGAACGACGGCGGCAACAGTCTCGACTACCTGAACATTAAACTCGAGGGTATTGCTCCAAACACCGCAGCAATTGGCGCACGCGTTTACGTTGCATCCGAAGGCGTAACCCAGATGCGTGAAATCAGCAGCGGCAGCAACTACGTTTCACAAAACCCGACAGAGCAGCATTTCGGGCTGAACAACACTGAGACCGTTGACTCCATACGTGTCATTTGGCCGGACCGAACGGAAACGGAGCGCAACGCAATTGCATCAAACCAACGCATCCGAGTCACGTATCCCGATACCTGGTCAACAGACTAGCGATCGCAGCGCAGGAAACCGAGTAATGCAAAAGAGTGTCAGGATTATTTGCCTATGGTCTGTCGTCGTGCTGGCGACAGCGTCAGCACCTGCCTGCGCGGACCCCGCCCACTACGCTGACCGCACTGAATACCGCGCCCCCAAAGCAGATGTCGCGCCGATCATAGACGGCGAGGCAGGCGAAGCCATCTGGCAGGAAGCGCGCTGGCAGGAACTCGCGCATCGCTGGCTGGGACCCGAGTACACAAAGGAAGACTTTGAGGGCCGCTACAAAGTCGTGTGGACGGCGGACAAGATCTACATCCTCGGCGAGTTCACCGACGACATCCTGATTGACACTCATCGCGATCCGTTAGTGCAGTATTGGGACGATGATTGCTGGGAAATTTTTCTCGATGAGGACTTCTCGGGCGGCGATCATCAGTTCAATCACAACGCGTTTGCCTACCATATGTCGCTCGACAACCAGGCGATCGACATCGGCACTGACAAACAGGCGCGTAATTACTCGCATCACGTGGAAAGCCGCTGGAAACAGCAAGGCAACAAGATCATCTGGGAACTCGCGATCGATATTTACACCGACGCTTACGTGGATGACTCCGACGACAACAAACCAGTAACTCTATCCGCCGGCAAAGTGATGGGCCTCATGGTCGCCTATTGCGACAACGATGGCAGCGAGCTACGCGAGAATTTCATCGGCTCCGAGCTGGTTGCCGAGGGCCCAAAGGACCGCGGCTGGATCGACGCCGGATTGTTCGGCTCGCTGGTTCTGACCGACTAAACAATAAAGAATAAAAATATGGAACAGCTCTTGAAAACTGTAAACAAAAAAGATGATGCCGTGTCTGGTGAGTTCATGGACATAGCCGGGGAACGTTATTACGCCATCCGCAACGTTGACAAGATGGAACCGTTTCTGGTCAGTGTTATTTCTGCGACTGACCACTGGCTGTTCATTTCATCGACCGGCGGGCTGACGGCCGGCCGAGTCTCGCCTGAAACGGCATTGTTTCCTTACATCACGGTCGACAAGGTCCACGAAAGCACCACCCACACCGGTAGCAAAACCATCCTGCGCGTGCACATGAAAGGCGAGCGATTTAACTGGGAGCCCTTCAACCGGGAGCAGGATGGACGTTTTACGGTCAGCCGCAACCTCTACAAGAACCGCCTCGGCAGCAAGCTGTGCTTCGAGGAAATCAACCACGACCTCAAGCTCGCGTTTCGCTACACCTGGGCGACCAGCGACAGCTACGGTTTCACGCGGCAATGCGAACTGAAGAATCTGAGCAATAAACGAATTGACGTTGACCTCGTTGATGGCCTGCAGAACATCCTGCCAGCCGGGACACCACGGTTCGCCCAGACCAATACCAGCAACCTGGTTGATGCGTATAAATGGACGGAGCTCGACGAACAAACCGGGCTGGCACTGTTCACGCTTTACTCGGGCATTACCGACCGCGCCGAGCCCTCTGAATCACTGCGGGCGAACACGGTTTTTTGCCTGGGCCTCGATGCGCAGAAAGTGCTGATCTCCTCCGAGCAACTCAGCGGCTTTCGCCAGGGTGCGACGCCCGAACAGGAGCTGCAGAGGCGCGGCATCCGCGGTGCTTACCTGGTCAGCACCTCACTGAAACTCTCGGCAAACGCATCTCAGCATTGGCAGATTGTGGCCGACATCGAGCGCAGCCAGGGCCAGGTGATCGAACTGCAAAAGCAGCTTGCCCAACCGGATGAAGTTGCCGAGGCAATCGACCGATCCGTCGAACGGGGTTCCGATGGGTTGGCGCGAATAATGGCGAGCGCAGACGGCTTCCAGGCGACCGCCGAAGTGAATGTTGCTGTTCACCACTATGCCAATGTGCTGTTCAACGTGCTGCGTGGCGGCATCTTCGATGACCAACATAATGTTTCCTCCTGGGATTTCATCGGAACGATCAGGAGCTTTAATGGCGATGCCTATCGACGCAATAGTGAATTTCTGGACGGATTGCCGGACACACTGAGACTCACGGAGCTTCTCTCGATGGTGTGGGACCAGGGCGACCCGCAATTAGTGCGCCTGAGCTACGAATACCTGCCGATCACGTTTGGTCGGCGCCACGGCGACCCGAGTCGTCCCTGGAACCAGTTCGCCATCCGCCTGAAAGACGAAGACGGTAATCGGCTGTTGTCCTACGAGGGCAACTGGCGCGACATTTTCCAGAACTGGGAGGCGCTGGCATTCAGCTATCCCGAATTTATAGAAAACATCATCGCCAAGTTCGTTAATGCATCCACGATGGATGGCTACAACCCTTACCGCATCACAAAGCAAGGTATCGACTGGGAAGTCGAAGAGCCAGATGACCCGTGGAGCTATATCGGCTACTGGGGTGATCACCAGATTATCTATTTGCAGAAGTTACTGGAGCTCTCCCGGTCATTTCACCCAAGCCGTCTTGTCAACCTGATGCATGAGCCGATCTTTTGCTATGCCAACGTGCCCTACCGAATTCGGCCGTTTGATGCCCTGCTTGAAAACCCCAAGAACACGGTGGACTACGACGAGAGTCTTGCTGAACGCATAGAACACCGCGTCGCCAGCATGGGCGCCGACGGCAAGTTGGTTCTCGATGCCAATGGCGAGGTCTACCAGGTCAATCTGCTCGAGAAACTGCTGGTGCCCTTGCTCAGCAAGCTCGGCAACCTCGTGATCGATGGCGGCATCTGGATGAACACCCAGCGCCCGGAGTGGAATGACGCGAACAACGCCCTGGTCGGCCAGGGTTTGTCGATGGTCACGCTTTACTACATGCGTCGCTATGTCCGGTTCCTGCAGCAACTCATGGCAGAAGACGCGAAAACGATCGAGCTGTCCAGCGAAGTGAGCCAATGGTTGGACGAAACGGCGGCCGCCCTCAGCGACGTCAGGCCTCTGCTGGGTGCAGACCCGATCAGCGCAGCGCAACGCTACGAGTCGCTTGCTCAGCTTGGCCAGGCCGCCAGCCGTTATCGAGAGCGTGTTTACAAGCAGGAGTCGCTTTCAGGAAAGGTAACGCAACAGCCGGATCGAGTAATGAGCCTGCTCGATGACGCCCTGGCCGCGATCGACCACAGCATTGGCACAAACAAGCGAGCTGAGGGTATGTATCACGCCTACAACCTTCTCGACCTGCAACAGAACGCCGTGGAGTACCACACGCTTTACCCGATGCTCGAAGGCCAGGTAGCGGTACTCAGCGCCGGCGCCATCACACCGCAAGAGGTCGTTGAGGTGGTGGAAGTCCTGTTCGACAGCGATGTGTACCGGTCCGATCAACACTCATTTATGCTGTATCCGGATCGGGAGTTGCCGACATTCCTGCAGAAGAATCGAGTTCCGGCGGAACGGGTGGTAGCCATTCCGTTACTGCAAAAAATGCTGGCCGATGGCGATCACCGTATTGTCGCCCGTGACGCCGACGGTTGCTATCGCTTCAATGCCGGCTTCACCAACGTCGGCGAACTCAACGTCGAACTCGATTCCCTCTCGGCCGAATTCGGCAACGAGATTGACGCAGCGCGCAGTCCATTGCAGGCGCTTTACGAAGAAGTCTTCAACCACCGTGCGTTCACCGGGCGTTCCGGCGGCATGTTCGGATTCGAGGGCCTCGGCAGCATTTACTGGCACATGGTGTCCAAGCTGCTGCTGGCGGTACAAGAAAACTACTTCGCGGCGCTCGAGCAAGGAGCCGATGAGGCCTTATGCCACCGGCTCGGCGAACTGTATTATCAAGTGCGCAACGGCATCGGTTTCAACAAGACCCCTGAAGAATACGGGGCATTCCCGACCGACCCCTATTCGCACACGCCGAAGCACTCCGGCGCGAAGCAGCCCGGCATGACAGGACAGGTCAAGGAAGAAGTGTTGTCCCGTTTTGGCGAACTCGGCGTGCGAGTCCACGACGGTGCGGTACGTTTTCAACCGAGTTTGCTAAGGGCGCGTGAATTCGTGCGTGAAGCCCGAAAATTCCGTTTTCTCACGGTCGATGGCAACTGGCAGGAAATTGACGTGCCGGCCGGCGGCCTCGCCTTCACCTGGTGCCAGGTGCCTGTGATTTACAGGCTTGACGACAAGCTCGAACCTGGCCTGACCGTCTTGTGGAACAACGGTGACAAACAGACCCTTGCCGATATGGCGCTGCCGCCGGAAATGAGCGCCGAACTGTTCCAGCGTAGCGGTCGTTTTCGCCAACTGAACTTAAACCTAGGAGCAAACAAACTGTTTGCCGAGTAGATCAACAGGAATACTGATGTCGAACTATTACAAAAAAACCATGTCGCTCGCCGGCATGGATTTCTCAAAACATACCGTCGATGACCTGCGCGCCCTTGTGCGGCAGATTCTGGACGCCAAAATTCACGGGATTTGTTTCAGCCCCTACGTCGAGGGCCAGGGCCCGGGTACCGAGATCGTTGAAGCGCAAATCCGTGAGCGACTGGCGTTCGTGCAACCCTACGTTCACTGGATACGCTCTTTCTCCTGCAAGGAAGGGCAAGAACTGATTCCCCGAATCGCTGTCGAGAACGGCCTGAAGACAATGGTTGGTGTCTGGCTGGATGAGGATCGAGAGCAAAACGAGGTGGAGCTGGCCAACGCCATCGAAATCGCCAAAGCCGGCCATGCAAATATTCTCGCCGTTGGTAATGAGGTCCTCCTCCGCGGGGAAATGACCGAAGACGAGTTGATTGACTACATCAATCGCGCCAAGCAGGCGGCACCGGGCGTTGAAGTCGGCTACGTCGACGCGTACTTCCTGTTTGTCAATCATCCCCGTGTGACAGAGGCCTGCGATGTCATCCTCGCCAACTGCTATCCCTTCTGGGAGGGCTGCCCGGCCGAGCACTCGCTGCTGTACATGAAAGAGATGTACCGTCGCGCGGTACATGCTGCGAACGGCAAGAAGGTCATCATCAGCGAGACCGGCTGGCCGAATGTCGGAACCCCTGAGAAGGGCGCGGTGCCCTCTTTCGAGAATGCCATCAAGTATTTCATCAACACCTACCAGTGGGCCGAGGAAGAAGGCATCGAGATTTTTTACTTCTCGTCGTTTGACGAAACCTGGAAAGTGGATGCCGAAGGCGACGTTGGTGCGTACTGGGGCATTTGGGACAAGGACGGTAACTGCAAGTATGATTGATAAACTCAATGCCCATATCAGCAATGGTAGTGGCACGGTTCTCGAGCACGGTAACGCCATCTGTTACTCCGGCTACCGCGAAGGTCAATGTCCGGGCCAGGTTTACCCGTCGTACGATGAGGTCAGGGAAGACCTGCTGATACTCGCAAAAAACTGGAAGTACTTGAGGCTTTACGATAGCAGCCCGCACGCCGAAACGGTGCTCCAGGTCATCGCCGACGAAGCGCTGGACTTCAAGGTGATGCTCGGCGTGGACATGGGCGCCGAGATGAGCAATCCGCATTGCCCCTGGGGCGCCGAGTTTAGCGACGAAACCCTTGCGGCCAATCGACAAGCCAACAATGACCAGGTCGAGAAAGCGATTGCCTTATCGAACCGCTATCCCGAGATCGTGTTTTCTTTGTCGATAGGTAACGAAGCCAGCGTCGAATGGAGCGACCACATGGTTCCCGTGGACAATCTCATCGCCTATGTGCGCAAGGTCAAAAGTGCCATCAAGCAACCCGTGACGTTTTGCGAAAATTACGTGCCCTGGACCTACAAACTGGAGCCGCTGGCCGCCGAACTCGATTTTATTTCAGTACACACCTACCCCGCCTGGGAATACCGGACAATGGAAGATGCGCTGGAATACACCAAGCACAACTACCACTCGGTCGTGAATCACTACCCGGGCAAACCCGTCGTGATTACCGAAGCAGGCTGGACGACCGCCTCCAATGGCCGCGGCATCGAGCCCTGGAACGCGTCCGAGGAACTGCAGGCCAGTTACTATGAACAATTGCTCGAGTGGACGACCAAAGAGAGAATTCTCACCTTCGTTTTCGAAGCGTTTGACGAACCCTGGAAAGGCTCCCCCGACGATCTGGAACCCGAAAAACACTGGGGCCTGTTCGACGTCCAGCGGACACCCAAACTGGTGATGCGCGAGCTGTACGCCGAGCTCATTCCCTGATCTTTTTCTGATCTGAACCAGCCAAGTGGCTGGTTTGCAACGGGAATCGATTTGACAGCGCTGTCAGATCGGGTTGTAATTGGTTTAGAATGCGAATAAGAATAATTCAAAGAATGGCGCGCCTCGCCAATGTCTAAGCCAACAATCTTCGACGTCGCCAAGGTTGCAGCCGTATCAATCAAGACCGTCTCGCGCGTGGTCAATAACGAACCGAATGTGCGGCCATCAACAAGAGAGCGGGTCGAAAACGCAATCGCCGTGCTCAAGTACCGGCCTGACCAGTCCGCGCGGAACCTGGCGAGCCGCCGTTCACACCTGATTAGTCTCGTCTACGATGATCCCGCGGCGTACGACATGCCCAGTGGCGGCTATATCCTCGAACTGCAGCAAGGCGCTCTCAAGGGCTGCCGCTCGGCCTTCTCAGAGTTGTTGATTCATCCCTGCGACTTTCGCAAGAAAAAAGTCGGGATTGAACTTAAAGAGTTGATCGAACAGACCCGCCCTGCCGGCATCATTGTCGCCGCACCATTGTCCAACATGTCGACGATAGTAGGCGCTATCGAAGCAACAGGCACGCCGTGCGTGCAACTGTCTCCAGGCAATGGCGGTGGCAAGGAGCATTCCGTGTCAACAAACGATCGTGAGGTCTGCGCTGAAATGACGCGCTACCTTGCAGGGCTCGGACATGGGCGAATCGCATTCATCAGGGGTGATCCGGCCCACAAAGCAGTCGCCAACCGTTTTCTGGGCTACAAGGACGGTTTGAAAGAGAGTGGCCTGGGATTCTCTGAATCGCTCGTCGCAACCGGCGACAATTCCTTTGGCTCTGGTGAGGCTTGTGCCGAGATACTGCTAAAGAGCAAGAAGCCGCCAACTGCGATCTTTGCTGCCAACGACGACATGGCTGCCGGCGTTCTGCGCGTCGCCAATCGCCTGAAAATTGATGTACCAGGGCAGCTGTCTTTGGCGGGCTTTGACGATATTGCACTCGCCCGACTGCTGGAACCTGCATTGACCACCATACGACAGCCGTTGGTTCGCATGGCCGAACGGGCGGTGATGATGTTGGCCAAAAGTAACGATGACGACCTGGAAGGCAATGGCCATGAAGTCATTCCGGCAACGATAAAGATACGTGAATCCACAGGGCCCGCGCCCAGAGGAATCTCAAAATGAAAAAACTCGCAGCGCTTCTGGCCTTGCTCATGTTCGTACCGCTTTCGCTAGCCGAGGAGCCGACCGAAGACGGTTTGGATTATGGCGACTACACGTCAGTCACGCTCCAGGTCAAATCCTGGGACGCCCTGGGTGAAGGCAAATATGAAGAAGCCGTGAAATACACCGAAAAGTGTACGGAGCTTTACGAAGAAAAGGCGAGAGAGATGCAGGCGTCGTTAAGCGCGAAACCGGCAACCGATGACGTGCACGACTACTGGGCACTGAATGACGTAGGCACCTGCTATTTCATCAGGGGCGAAGCCTTGGCGAAATTGAGAAGAAATACCGAAGCCATCGCTGCCTTCAAAGTCGTCAGGGACGAACTCTACTATTCACAGGCCTGGGATCCGAAAGGCTGGTTTTGGGCGCCCGCCGATGCGGCTTACCCAAGAATTGAGATGTTAGAAGCGAAGACGAAAAACGATTTTTAGAACAGCGGATGGTTTGCACGAATGGTTCGCACAACAAGCGCAATTCTCACCGCACTCGTGCTCAGTGCGTGCGCGGCAAACGCGCCGGTCGATCGAGACACGGCGCCTGGCTCCACAGTACAAGTGGTCAAACAGCCTGATGGCACCTTCACCTTGTTGCGTAATGGCGAGCCTTACCTCGTAAAAGGTGCGGGGATGGGAAGCGGCGACCTGCAACTGCTGGCAGCATCCGGCGGCAATTCGATTCGTACCTGGTCGATAGACCAGACTGAGCGTCTTGTTGACGGAAAACCGTTGCTGGATCGTGCGCATGAACTGGGAATTTCCGTCACAGTCGGATTCTGGGTGCAACACGTTCGCCACGGATTCGATTATTCAGATTCCGCGAGCATTGAGAAGCAACGAGCAAAAATTCGTAGTGCGGTGCTGAAATTCAAGGATCATCCTGCTGTGCTGGCCTGGGGGCTCGGCAATGAGATGGAGGGTTTTGAACCCGGAGAAACGGATGTTCGGATTTGGCAGGAGTTGAATCATCTCGCCGGCATTATCAAGGATCTGGATCATCATCCGGTAGTGACGGTGATCGCCGGAGCCAACCCATCGAAAATTACTGGCATCCGGAAGCACTATCCAAACCTCGATATTCTGGGCGTCAATGCCTACAGCGGCGCACCCGTTGTCGGTCAGAATCTGGTCGCTATGGGTTGGAACGGTCCCTACCTGCTCACCGAATTTGGCGTGGCCGGAACATGGGAGGTTCCTGCTACACCATGGGACGCACCCATCGAACCCGATCCCAGCACCAAGGCAGCCGAAACCTACACCGCTTACACGATGAATCGTGACAACAACGAGGGACGTTCCCTGGGGTCCTATGTATTTATCTGGGGACATAAGCAGGAAGCAACGGCCACCTGGTTTGGCATGTTTTTGCCGTCCGGTGAGAAGCTGCCGCGCGTTGATGCCATGGCGTATGCCTGGTCCGGTAAATGGCCCGATAATCGTGCGCCCAAACTGCGGTCTTTGGACACGCCCGTCTCCTTCAAGAAAGTCAAACCGGGTTCAGGTTCGTATGCCGAGGTTGACTGTATCGATCGTGAAGGTGACGAGCTGCGTTACATTTGGGACATTCGCGCGGAGAGTTCTGACCGAAGAATTGGCGGCGATGCCGAAGCCGCCCCGCCATCCTTTCCGGATGCGATAGAAAAAGGGCAAGGAACCCCTCGAATAGAATTCAAGGCCCCGAACCTACCTGGCGCTTATCGCGTGTTCGTGACGGCTTACGACGGACAAGGCGGAGCCGTGGCGCATAACCTGCCGTTTTATGTCGGAGAATAACGCGAGAGCAGACCGCAGCAGATTGAAATGACAAAAGCCCCGCGAGAAGCGGGGCTCTTGATCGTACGAGTTTGCGCGTCAGGACTCTCGCGCGGTTCCTCAGAACTCGCCTACCCCAACGACGCCATTGGTGCACGCGGGAAGGTCGGTGCACGGCTGGTAGGTATAACCCCATTCCACAAACAGGTCCAACACCAGGACGTTCGGGCCCGGAACAAGCTGCCTGAGTCCAGTGGGGTAAATCGAGCTGGCCGTAGACTCCTTGCGGAACAGGTGATCTGCAACCCGCTCGTTTAGCGGTACGGCAATTGCGGGATAATCAAGCGGGCCCGGCCCGATCGGTGCGCACTCGAAGCACAGGAAAATGGTAACACTCCCGAAGAAATTATCGAGCATGGAACGATAGGCTCTCAGAGCGTGCTCGCGAATGAGCTCATCCTGCTCGACCGCGTTACTGTTGGCGTTAAATACCTCATGAAGTGCCAGCGCCGTATAGTACTGGTTCTCCCCCGACTGCCGGCGTGCAAGCGCCGTCGCCCAGAAATAGAACCGGGCTTTCGCACCGGTCGGCCCGTCTGGAATTCCGTCAGCCAATTCGAACTTGTTGCCTGGTTCTTCTGGTCCGCTGAATTCGAGTATTGTCGTGGATGCGAACGGGTTCTCGGGATCGTCCAGGACGCAGTCCTCACCAGCGAGCCCGACATCCGCACAGAACAGGCTGAGCACCGGGTCGGTCGGCAGCGCTACGGTATTGAACAACTGGCCATCGCCAGCATCACGCTCGCTACCGCAACCTGCTGCCATCATGGCAGCCAGGCCCGTCAGGAGTATCCAAACACCTCTGAACAAAGCCGGCTGAGCCTTTTGTCGATTAAGGTTTCTCATTTTAATAAATCCTTAGGCTTTGCGTGCCTTATCCTAAAACTGGTACGTGAAGTAAAGATTGGTCGAGAATTCGTAGTCGCCGAGTGTTTCAAGCTCGGAATTTTCCGCGCCGTATGACCGATACAGCGCCCGGATGCCGACCCTGGTTGCCCGTCTCTCGTCCTCAACGGAGCCCAACTGTCCGGTCGTGCCGAGTCGCACCGAATAGTCGAGCTTGAACTGCTCGGGGAACGTGAGGTTGAAATCGCGGTAAAAATCATACGGCCCGAACGAGTCTTTCAGGAAGAAGCCCTCAAACACGTGCTTGCGATTGAACTCGCTCTTCCAGTGGAACTGCCAGTACTTGCGCGTGCCACCCTCGGACTTGCCGGTCGATTGCTCGTAGGCGCGGACCAGCTTGATGATGTGTTTCTGCCTGGGATTGGGGTTGAACACCATTCGACTTGACACGCCCCAGACGTCCTCTGCCGGTAAGCCCTGGCCGAACGGCGCGTTAATTTTCAACGGACGGAAGAAGAACAAGTAGGAGTCAGTCGGCGTCGGGTACTCGGTATAGGTACCACCGATATTGAACGCGAACTTCGCATCCTCTCGCCAGTCGTTGTCCCAGTCGTAAAACTGCGTAGCGCCGGTCGGATCGTAGGTCAGGTACATTTCTGCCGAGCGCGCCTCGCGGTTGCCCAGTACGGCGAACGGGTCGGTCTCGGTATTTCGCGGGTTGATGCCCGGAGAGAAGAGCCCGCCGAACGTGGATGGGTCACGGAACGGATTCGCGTGCACGAGGTTGTCACGATACATCGCCCGCGGGTAGAGCATCCAGTCCCCGAAACGCAGGATCATGCCGGCCTCGTACTCCTGCTTGTTACCCAGGCCGGAATACGGCAGACGGCTTGGATCAAACACGCCCCATGTCTTGTGGGGGTTGCCGCCATCGGCGACGAGCCCGGCGTGATGAACCTGCAGGTACGTTTCATACCACGGCAGCGTCAGTTTCGCCCGGAACCCCAGCGCGTCCTCGTCCTCGATCTTATCAAGGTAAATATCACCGTTTTCGCCCACCCGATCGTAGACATCGTCGATCCTCTCGGGATGCGAGATAATGCCGCCAAGCTCGAGCTTCCAGCCGCCGGCGAACTCCCGCTCAGCGGTCAGCGTCGTCTGCCGGGTCTGTCTTTCCGTCTGCGTGTTGAGCCCTGCGGGATCAGTCCTGCGAGCCAGGTCCTCCGAGTGAATAAAGGTCCAATCGAACTTGGCGAGTTTGAAGTCGTATTTAAAAACGACTTTCGGGTTTGCTCCCCAGTACACCTCCGGACCGAACAGCAATGTGACACCGTCCCATTTTCCCTTGCCCGTGATCTCGACACCCGAAGGTGCGCTCTGATCCCAGATATCGATACCGGCGAGATCGGTTGTTTCAGTAATCAGACCGAATTGATCGCCTTTATACCCCCAGTGGAAGCGCGGCGTGTGATAGAAGGCCTCGACGTCGGCATTTTCACCCTCGTACTTCGCATTGAAGTCATAGATCGCCACCCTGTTGCCACTTTCGATAGACACAGGAGACGAAGGAACTTCCACGCCGTCCTCTAAAAAGATCGTCTCCGTTTCGAGAATGACAGGCAAACCCCGATCCCCATACGTAAACTCGAGGTCTCTTTTGTCGGCGACGTTGCCAAGAACATTGAGCGTCATTTGGCCGCTGACCTTGTCAGTCGGCTGAAAACCGAAGTCCAGGAAGACCATCTCGCCGTTGGAGAATTCGAGCGAGTTTTCACCATCTTCAGTAAGCCCCAGGTCGTTGCCCCTGACGACCATCTCTCCCTGCAGGCGACCACCCGTGAACTGGATCTTCCTCTTATTTTCTTCGGCATCAGCCTTGACGAGCCGGACGTCGCCTCGAAGCTCAAACAGGTCCAAATTCATGTTTGCGAACACCTGGTTGATGTCGGCCTTGCTTGCGGTGTATGGGTCCAGGCTGAACACTTCGGTCATCACGTCGTATGCCATCCTCGGACGCGCAGTGGAAACGCCATCAGAGTTAGCCGGTCCGAGAGCCGTGATACCGAACCACTCCTCGTTCATGTTGTTCTTGCCCTCGGCCCAGTCGAACAGGTACGCCTGGTTGGACCAGGACGCGTTGTTGTCCTGGATATCGAGGTTCTCGATTTGCAGGTACTTCCACCACTCGTCGCGCCATTCGAAGATAAATGCGCCGATCGAGTTGCCCTCCTCGCCATTGCCATAGGCTTTGTTGTACATCTCCTGCCACTGGTCTTTCAGAATCAGCGCCTGCGAGACCTGGTCTTCCGCGAAGTCCCGGGCGTTAAATGCGTCGCTGCCGAACTCGAAGAAGATGACGGGAAGATCGAGCTTTGCATCGACGTCTCGCCACAGACCCGTGAAGCTCTTGCCGCGGTAGGCATTGGTGCCCAGCATATCGATATCCGGGCAGAGCTCAGCGATCAGGTCAATGTACTGGATGTCACCGTTAACGATCGTGAACGGATGGTTCGGAGCGATAGACTTGCCTGCAGCAACGACCTCGTTCCACAGGCTGTACAGGTAGCGTGCCTTGGCCGTGTTCTGCTCGCCTTCGGGCAGGTTCTCGATCTCGAAACTCGACCATGACAGTCCGTAGTTAGACTCGTTACCGAATGCGAACATCAGGACGCCGGGCGTGTCCTTGTACTGCCGGACGTATTCCTGCATGTCGCGTTTCAGAATCTCACGCGTGCGGGGATCGGAATAGTCAGTGAACGGAACCCACTTGCCGTCGATGTTGTAGCCGTAGCGACCCATCAGCGGGTTGATGACCGACATGATCCCGTGCTCGCGGTAAATGTAGGTCACCCACTTCGGCGGAATCATCGTAAAGCTGCGAATGGTGTTCACGCCCATCTTCGCCATGAGGCCGAAGTCGTAGTCGAGGATCTTGCGGATCTGATCGTCGGATTGCCCGAACAGGTTATAGGTGTAGTTCTGGCCGCGCGGCGTGTAACCCCAGACAACACCCTTGACGTAAGAGTCCTCGCCGTTGACCAGCAGCTTCCAGCCATCGGCACCCTTGACGACCTCGATTTTGTCTGCCTGTGCATGGGTCACTGCCGGAACACTCAGCACCAGCAAGACAGCCAGCAGGCTGCAGACTTTGTTGAAGTACTTGAAGAAGCTTAATCCCGCCATAGCGAACACTCTTTTTTGTAATTTAGTTTCTTGGTGAAAGTCGATTGATTGCATTGTCGTCTTCGACCTCCCCTAGTTAACCACGATGGAAACGTTGTCGATGAATACGTCCGATATGCACTCGGAAGATCCCCCGCAGATAGCGTTGAACTGCAGCGTCACGCCACCGCTTACATCATCACCAGCTCCGATGGTGATGTCCTGCGGACCTACCGTCGTCCAGTCAACCGGGAAGTCATCGGCAACATCCAGAA
>JBATHK010000050.1:0-4129 GCA_049666725.1 Woeseiaceae bacterium | reverse complement strand
CCTCTGCTTGGCGAGAAGACGCAGGACTTCCGAGTTTAGAACATAAACAGCGCGAGTCCGGGCGATCAGTGCTGCGATTTCGGAAATTACCTATGGCCGCTCCTGGCCGACTGCAGAAGTTCGCCAGGCAAGAAAATGATGGGCTGCTTTACCTCGCATAGCAGCCGGTCGAAAAATCTGAGGTAATATGACGGCTTGTGACCGGAAGCAGATGTTCGTTGAAAACAGAATATTGGCTTGATACTCGTTGCATGGAGGCGAACTAGTCTTGGCTACTCGGCAAATGACTGCGGATGAAAAGCGCGATCTAGGTCGCCGAGTCTCGCCGCTTTCGTACAGCTTCTCTGAGATGAAAGAAGTAGGCGGAATGTTTGTTTCCGTGGGCGGGATGCTTGCGTTTGCTGTTGTTGCAATCTGGCTTATCCTTGCGTGGATCGTTCGAGCGATCTTCGACGTTAACTTCGGCTGGAACCATCCTCACGGGCTCAAGGTCTTCTGGACGCTGGTCGCTCTTTCGCTAGCATACGCTGCGAAGGAAGTTTTTCGCGTCAATCGCTCTAATCCTGAGTACAAGAATAAGCTACTGAAAGACATAGAAAACCCAGCCACGAGGGCGGGGCAACCCTTTTCTGAGTCAGTTAAATCAGCTTGCTATTTCTCGATTCTGCCTTTGATTTCTCCCCGTATGGCACCGAATCCGACACCCAGGTCCGGTAGCGTAATGTTGTTACCCGAAAATGAGACGATAAACGAACCTGTCGCGTCGCTAAAGCGCCCGGTTCCGCCGTCAAACACACCCTCGGCTTCTCCCGTAAAGTACCCGGTAATCTGGCTCAGGCACCCTGAACCTTCTGTGACGTGTCCCCACAGCTGGTCGCCGTTGGCAAACGTTGCGACCGGCTTCGAGTACGCGAAAATTAAGGGCAATACCCCTTCATCCGGGAGTCCGTCTCCATTTTCGTCGCAAAGAAACATACCCGGTGTGAATTCCGACAGAACGCTCACATTGGACGCTCCGAATGAGCCCGATGCCTGAGCATCGATAAGATTCGCAGACAAGCCAAATCCATCATCAACAACGTCAATGGCTGTTTCTACTACCGTCCCGGACCACTTGATTTTTAGCGGCACATCACCCGCATAGCTCGTCGTCCACATGAACAGTAGGGCGAGGAGCATCGTGCCAATACCAATATTCATTGCTCTGGTCATTGCTCTACTCCGTTTAACTGATGGTTCCCGGCGCAACTTGGAAACGACCTGCAGCCCGGCGATCTTGGGTCCTTCGGGGAGTGGACGGAGGCTACTCGGAGGAAGCGAGGACCCGTGGCGTTGCGTCACCAGCTTTTGCTGGGTTTGCCTTTGTCAGAACCATGTTCTCATGACGGCGAAAGGAGTCAATTCTGGGTTGTACGTAAATTGGAGAGAGTCTAAGAAGTGCTGAGGTGAATGTCTGCAAAGGGTCACTAGCGGAACTCAATGGTACCCCGAAAGCAGCCGTTCGAGCGGCTGGTATGGGGCGTATAGCGGACTGCGCCATGCGGCGAAAGCGGCCATTCGTGAGCGGCAAGTTTCGGGAATCGACCAGTGAGCTCGTGCGATAAGTGTTGGCCTTTATCGGCCGCCCGGTATCGACGAGTTGCGGCCTAACCGTGTAAGCCACGAAAGTGACGCAGATTGGTTTTCAGGACCAGCTGTCAGGTCATATCGAACACAAGGAGCTCTGCTTCGGTTAGAGCCGCAACCCGCAGCTCACGCTCGTCTTCCATTTGCGCGCCATCGCCGGCTGAAAGTCGCTGCCCGTTAACCGCAATATCTCCGTCGACAACCTGTAGGAATACTTTGCGGTTTGGCCGCAACTCCAGCGACAGCTCGTTACCGGCCTCGAGAACACTCGAATAGAGGTCGACGTCCTGATGAATCGTTATCGAGCCGTCACGGCCGTCGCGCGAACCGACCAACCGCAGCCGATTGAGCTTTTCGTCGCGCGAAAAACGTGTTTGCTCATAGCCGGGCTCGAGACCATTCTTTTCGGGGTAGATCCAGATTTGCAGCAGGTGCAGCTCTTCGTCCTGGGAATGGTTGAACTCGCTGTGCTGTACGCCGGTGCCGGCCGTCATACGCTGTATTTCTCCGGCCGTGATTACCGTGCCGTTACCCATGCTGTCTTTATGCGCAATCGCACCCTCGATGACGTAGGTGACGATTTCCATGTCCCTGTGCGGATGCGTTGGAAAACCCTTTCCCGGTGCAATGCGGTCTTCGTTGATCACGCGGACCTTGCCAAACTCAACGCGCTCCGGGTTGTGGTACTCGGCAAACGAAAACGTGTGTTTCGCGCGCAGCCAGCCATGATCGGCACTGCCTCTCGATTCGGATTCAATAACGTTCAACACGATTCGTTTACTCCTCAGCCTTACGCGGCCTGCGGCGTAAGGTGTACAACGTCTGCAATTCGTGCACGCGCCGCATCCATAGACTCTTCCGCCTGGCTGTTAAGTTTGTCGGCAGCGATGACTTCAACATCGTTGATGCCGATGAATGCGAGAACATGTTTGAGATACGGTGTAGCGAAGTCTACGGCGCTGCCTACGGGAACACCGCCGGTCGCAACGACAAGATACGCTTTCTTGCCCTCGAGCAGTCCTTCGGGACCATTTTCCGTGTACCGAAACGTCAGTCGCGCACGTGCGACCATATCAATCCAGGCTTTCAGCGCTGCCGGGATCGAGAAATTGTATACCGGCGTGCCGATGACAAGGATGTCAGCATCTTTGAGCTCGGCCACCAGGGCATCGGAAAGCGCCAGGGCTTCGCGATGCTCGTCCGTGCGAGACTCTTCGGGCGTAAAGTTCGCTTCGATCCACGCGGCGTCAACGAATGGCATGCCTTTCGCCAGGTCGCGTTGAATCGTTTGCACGTTGTCGTTGCGGTCTTCCAGTGCGGCAATCAAATCCTGCGTCAGCTTGCGGCTGGCCGATCCTGCGGTCCGTCCGCTGGCACTAACTTCCAGAACCCGGGTTATCTTCTCCTGCATTTCATGCGCTCCTGTCTGGGCCTTGCCCGATTCGAATGACCGAAGTATCGATGTTGACAATAACGAGATAAAGGCTACTCTGAAGATAAGGTTGTTCTGTATATTGCAACAATATGGATAAATTCGAGGATTTACAGGCGTTTGTGGCCGTCGTGGAGGCCGGGAGCTTCACCGCGGCGGCGGAACGACTGAATTCGGCGAAATCAGCCATCAGCCGGCGCGTATCGGCACTGGAGGAACGCCTCGGTGTGCAGCTTTTGCGCCGTACGACACGGGTTCTCAACCTGACAGAGACCGGCAGCAGCTTTTACGAACACAGTGCCCGGATCCTGGCCGATCTGAACGAGGCCGAAGCCGCGGTCCAGCAGGAGCACGGAGAACTCCGCGGCAACCTGAGAGTTGCCTTGCCCCTGTCGTTCGGCGTGCGCCACATGTGCACGCCCATCACGGCGTTCAGCAATCTGCATCCGAAAGTCGAGTTTGACCTGGATCTCAACGACCGCCGCATCGATTTGATCGAAGAGGGTGTTGACGTCGCGGTTCGCATCGGGCGCCTGCAGGATTCATCGTATATCGCCAGGCGGCTGTTCGATGTGCGTTCGGTTATCTGCGCATCACCTCACTATTTGAGCGTCAACGGTGAGCCACAGACGCCAGGCGACCTGCGCCATCATCGCTGTCTTGTCTACTCGAACCTGGCAGACCCTGACAAATGGACGTATCTCGACCCGGAAAACAAAAAGCACACGATCGAAGTGAAACCGATTATGTCGGCGAGCAGCGGCGATTTCCTCGCAAACGCTGCGGCGCATGGCATGGGTCTGGTCATGCAACCCACGTTTATTGCGTCCGAATCCATTCGACGCGGCAATCTTGTGCCCATTCTGACGGAGTACGAATGGCCGGTGACGCCGGCCTACGCAATCTATCCGCCAACGCGGCATCTTTCGTACCGGGTACGCGCCTTCATCGACTTTCTGGCTGAGCGCTTTTCCGGCACGCCCCGCTGGGATCGCGACTGCAAGCTGCCTAGGAAGAGGCAGGGGTCAGCGACTTGAAGGCCGCCAACGCCCGTTCCCGTGACGACTTGAG
>JBATHK010000049.1:0-10974 GCA_049666725.1 Woeseiaceae bacterium | reverse complement strand
GGCCATGCCGTCATGCGCGCCCGGCACCCGCAGGCCGTCGCTCATGACATCGCCGACACGCGATACGACGCGGTAGCTGAAGCCGTTCGGCAGGTCGATAATCCTGTCGGCGTCGGGACGCAGGTCGCCGAACCGGGTCATGCTGGCGGCAGCGCAGGACTGGGTTAATGAGGGCGCTGCGGCTGCGGCGGCAATACTCTGGATGAATCGTCTGCGGTTCAGCATAGGGGGGGTACGAGCGCTTGATTCGAGCCAGCAGCATAGCGCGGTATCGAGCACTTCGAAAGGCGCTGCCGGTATTTCGCGACACCGATTCTGAACCAGCTGTGCAATAATCGCCGCCATGCGAAGACGAACCAAGATAGTGGCGACGCTGGGGCCCGCCTCGGATGATGCCGACACGCTCTGCGCGATGATCAATGCAGGCCTCGATGTCGCGCGGCTTAATTTCTCGCACGGCGATCCCGATGATCATCGAAAGCGTGCGGCAACGCTGCGTGCGGCGGCGAAATCCTGTGGCCGCGATGTCGGGCTGCTGGGTGATTTGCAGGGCCCGAAGATTCGTGTGCAGCGCTTTGAGAACCACAGCGTTTCGCTGGCTGACGGGGACTCTTTTTTCCTCGATAGCACGCTCGGACTGATGGACGGTAACCAGGGCGGCGTGGGCGTGGCGCTCGACACCTTGCACGAAGACCTCAAAGTCGATGACGTGTTGTTGCTCAACGACGGCATGATTACGCTCAAGGTTGATCGCATCGAGGGAACCCGGATTCATACGACCGTTGTTAACGGCGGCATTCTCTCGGACCACAAAGGCATAAACCTCAAAGGTGGTGGTTTGTCGGCAGCGGCGTTAACGGATGTCGACAAGCAGAACATCAAGCTTGCGGCCGAACTGGAGGCGGATTTTCTCGCCGTCTCGTTCGTGCGCAGCGCCAAAGACGTACGCGAAGCACGCGCATTGTTCCAAGCGGCCGGCGGACACGGCCTGATAGTTGCCAAGATCGAGCGCGTGGAAGCGGTTGACGATATCGACTCGATCATTGATGCCACCGACGTCATCATGGTGGCGCGCGGTGACCTCGGTGTCGAAATGGGCTACGCCGAGCTTACCGGCATTCAAAAGAAGCTCATTCGCAAGACCCGCAAGCAACACAAGATCGTGATCACGGCGACGCAAATGATGGAGTCGATGATCCAGAATCCGATCCCGACACGCGCCGAAGTTTCGGACGTCGCTAATGCCGTGATCGACGGTACCGACGCAGTAATGTTGTCCGGCGAAACCGCGGTCGGCAAGTATCCTGTCGAAGCGATTCAAGCAATGGCCGAGGTTTGTGTCGGCGCAGAGAAATACCCGCTCGTCGCTGGTACGACAACGCATCGCATGCACGACCGTTTCGAACAGGTTGATGAAGCGATCGCTATGGCGACCATGTACATGGCGAATCACATGTCGGTCAAAGCGATCATCGCGCTAACCGAGTCCGGTACGACGACGCGCTGGATGTCGCGGATTCGATCGGACATTCCCATTTATGCCTTTACGCCGCATGAAGCTACTAACAGGCGCGTCGCTTTGTATCGAGGCGTTTATCCGATTTCCTTCGTGACAAATACCGAGAACCCGCGGCGACTCTATCAGGACATATTCAATACCTTGTTACATTACAAACTCGTCGAGGTAGATGATCTCGTGATTTTCACCAAGGGCGACACCGAGGGCCTCAGAGGCGGCACCAACGCAATGAAGGTGCTCACGGTAAAGAGAGAAACATGAAACGGCTATTGTTGCGGGCCGTTGCAGGCGCGTTTCTGCTCGTGGTTGCCGTTGGCATCGTCGCGATCCTCATTTTGCGTGCCAGTCTGCCGGACCTCGACGGCGAGATTGCGGTTGCAGGTCTCGGCGCCAGCGCGAGCATCGCACGTGACAGCAATGGTATTCCTGTCATAACAGGATCCAATCGTCCCGACCTGGCGTTCGCAACGGGTTTTGCACACGGCCAGGATCGCTATTTCCAGATGGACATGATTCGCCGGCAGGCGGCGGGAGAGCTGTCGGAGCTTTTTGGCGCGGCCGCGATCGGAGTCGACAGGCGAAATCGCTTCCACCGTTTTCGCAACAAGGCCGAGGCGGTCGTTGACGCGGCAACGGCAATGGATCGCGCGCTCCTGGAGGCCTACACGGATGGCGTAAACGCCGGTCTTGATTCGCTGGGCGCCAGGCCGTTCGAGTATTTCGTGCTCGGGACCGATCCCGAACCGTGGCAGCCTTCGGACTCGGTGTTGGTGGTCTATTCGATGTACCTGGAGCTCAATGATTCGCGTGCAACGAAGGAGCTCCAGAGAGGGCTTGCACATCGTGTGTTGCCCGAAGAGGTCTACGAGTGGCTGTATCCTCAAGGCACGCCCTGGGATGCGCCGATCATGGGTGAGCCGAGGGCTGTTGTGGCAATACCGGACGCTGATGTGTATTCCGTGAGCGACAGGCCCGACATCGCGTCGCCCGCCAATGAAACAGGCCGATACCCGCTGCGTGGCAGCAATAACTGGGCGGTGTCAGGCGCACTGACGGCCAATGGCCGGGCAATCGTGTCGAATGACATGCATCTTGGTCTGCGCACGCCGAACATCTACTACCAGGCGCGGCTCGTTGTTGACGGTGACGAGGGTTACGAAATAACGGGTGTGACCCTGCCCGGTGCGCCGTTCGTGATTGCCGGCAGCAACACGCAAGTCGCATGGGGATATACAAACAGTTACGGCGACTGGACCGATGCGGTGGTTCTAAAGCCGGGTTCAGAACCAGGCACGTACAAGACGCCGGAAGGGGAGCGGGAATTCACGGAGCATCGCGAGACCATAGCCGTTAAAGACAGCGACCCCGTCACCTACATCGTTCGTGAAACGATTTGGGGCCCCGTGCTCGATGATGTCGAATACCCGGACGGCGAAATTGCGGTGAGCTGGATTGCACACCGACCGGAAGGCGTGAACCTGCGCCTGATCGACCTCGAAAAGGCCGCTTCTGTCAGCGAGGCACTCGACATAGCGAACACGATGTCAATGCCGCCGCAGAACTTCGTCAGCGGCGACGCCGATGGAAATATCGGCTGGACGATTGCCGGCAAGATTCCGAGAAAGTCGGGCTTCGATGCCATGCTGCCAGCGGACTGGAGCGAAGAGCACGGCTGGCAGGGATGGCTGGACGGCGACGAGTATCCACGCGTGAACAATCCGCAGAGTGGGCGTATCTGGACAGCGAATGCGCGCGTAACCGATGCGGACGCATTGCGCGTCGTCGGGGACGGCGGTTACGACCTGGGTGCACGGGCCCGGCAGATCCGCGACCGCCTGTTCGCTGCCGAAACGTTCACGCCCGAGGATATGCTGGCGATTCAATTCGATGATCGTGCGTTGTTCCTGGCACGCTGGCGTGAACTGCTGCTCAAGGTACTGGATGACGCGAGCGTCGGTGATGATGCTGATATTGCCGAGTATCGGCGGCTGGTCGAGGAGTGGATACCACGCGCCGATCCCGAGTCGGTTGGCTATCGCCTCGTCCGCGCATTCCGGCTCGAAGTCGAAGAACGCGTATTCCACGCGCTGATGGCGCCCGCACGCAAGGCCTATGGTGAGGATGTCAAATTGCGCCGTAGCAACCAGTTCGAAGCGCCGCTGTGGGCGCTCGTGACGACTGAGCCCCAGCACATGCTGCCCAGCAACTACGGAAGCTGGCGTGAACTCATGCTTGGTGCAGTCAGGCAGAACATCGACTATTTCAACCAGAACTACGAAGGCCCGCTGTCAAGGCGGACCTGGGGTGAACGCAATACGGCGGCAATACGTCACCCCCTGAGTCGCGGCATTCCGCTGTTTGGTCACCTCCTCGATATGCCGGCAGACGCGCTGAGTGGTGACCTCGATATGCCCAAGGCACAGGGTCCGGCCTTCGGCGCGTCGGAGCGTTTCTCGGTTTCTCCGGGCGATGAGGCTAACAGCATCCTGAACATGCCGACCGGACAAAGTGGCCATCCACTGTCCGGCTTTTATAGCCGCGGACACGAAGACTGGGTAAGGGGCATACCGAGCCCGTTTCTGCCGGGACCAGCATCCCACAGGCTGACGCTGACCCCGGCGGGGCTGTAAGATAGTCCGTGACAGACAATCACGGATATGCAAATGGCAGACAAGAGATTTACAGGCACCAGTTCCTACATAGCGACCGACGACCTGACGATGGCGGTCAACGCCGCGGTAACACTCGAGCGGCCGATACTGATTAAAGGCGAGCCCGGCACGGGCAAGACGCAGCTTGCCATCGAGGTGGCGAAATCCCTCGGCAGGCCGTTGCACGAGTGGCATATCAAGTCGACAACCAAGGCGCAGCAGGGCCTTTACGAATACGATGCGGTTGCGCGCCTGCGTGATTCTCAACTCGGCGATGATCGTGTGCACGATATCGGCAACTACATCGTGCGCGGAAAGGTGTGGGAAGCCTTTGAGTCTGAACAGCAGCCGGTACTGCTCATCGATGAAATCGACAAAGCCGACATCGAATTTCCAAACGATTTGCTGCGTGAGCTCGATCGCATGGAGTTTTACGTTTACGAAACGAAGAAGCTGATCACAGCGCGGCATCGGCCGATCATTGTCATCACCAGCAACAACGAAAAAGAACTTCCCGATGCATTTCTGCGGCGCTGCTTTTTCCACTACATCAAGTTTCCGGACCAGGAAACGATGGCAGAGATTGTTGATGTACACTTTCCTGGCCTGAAAAAAGACCTGCTGAAGGAAGCGCTGGAGGCTTTCTACAAGGTGCGCGACGTACGCGGCCTGAAAAAGAAACCGTCGACATCCGAGCTGCTCGACTGGATCAAGCTGTTGCTCGCCGAAGACATCGAGCCAGAGGTTCTGCGAGGCGAAGGATCACGCAATGCGATTCCACCGCTTTACGGTGCGCTACTGAAGAATGAACAGGACGTGCACCTGTTCGAGCAGCTTGTGTTTCTCGACAGGCGTACGAATCCGCAGTAAGCAATATGCTGATTCCGTTCTTCTACATGCTCCGCGAAGGCGGAATGAAGACGTCAATAACCGAATTGTTGACGTTGCTTGAGGCCATGAAGAAGGGCCTTGCCGGTCAGAGCGTTGACGATTTCTATTACCTGGCGCGAACCAGCCTCGTGAAGGATGAAGCGCAGCTTGATCGCTTTGACCGAATATTCGGGGCCTACTTCAAGGGCGTCGAAGACTCCCTGGCAGACCTCATGCAGGAGATCCCCGCCGATTGGTTGCGCCACCAGGCCGAACTGATGCTGTCCGAAGAAGAGCGCAAGCAGATCGAGGCAATGGGCGGTTTTGATGCGCTGATGAAAGCGCTGCAGGAGCGCCTCGACGAGCAGAAAGAACGGCACGAAGGAGGCAACCGGTGGATCGGTACGGCAGGCACCTCGCCATTTGGCGCCTACGGCTACAATCCCGAAGGCGTGCGTATCGGCCAGCAGGGCTCTCGCAACCGCAGCGCGGTAAAAGTGTGGGACAAACGCAATTATCGTAACCTGGATGACTCCATCGAACTGGGCACGCGCAACATCAAGGTTGCGCTGCGCAGGCTAAGAAAATTTGCGCGCGAAGGCGCGGCCGACCAGCTTGATCTCGATGACACCATCGACAAAACGGCGCGCAATGCGGGGCTGCTCGATATTCGCATGGTTCCCGAGCGACACAATGCCGTCAAAGTGCTGTTATGTCTCGATATCGGTGGCTCAATGGATGACCACGTGCGTATTTGTGAGGAGATGTTCTCCGCTGCGCGCAGCGAATTCAAACACCTCGAATACTTCTATTTCCACAATTTCATCTACGAGAGTTTGTGGAAAGACAATCGGCGCCGGCACTCGGAAAAGACGCCGACCCTGGACATAGCGCACAAATACGGTTCCGACTACAAGCTGATATTTGTTGGCGATGCGACGATGAGTCCCTACGAAATCGTCTACGCTGGCGGAAGCGTTGAGCATTGGAATGAAGAACCGGGCGCTGTATGGATCAAGCGCTTGCTCAATACCTACCCGAAAGCAGTCTGGCTGAACCCGGAGCCGAAGCAACGCTGGGACTACACGCCGTCGACGAAGCTCGTGCAGGAGTTAATGGAAGATCGCATGTATCCGTTAACGATCGCCGGACTCGACGACGCGATCAAAGCCCTGCACTGATTGATCTATTCTGAGGTAGCGTTGTTCTGCGATTGCAGGTCAGCAAGAGATCTCGATTTGACCAGCGTCTTCAGGTCGGCAATTACCTGTGCCGCATGCTCCGCTGGTTCAACTTGCTCGTAATGCTTCGCGAGGTTGCCGTCGGGATCGATAATAAAAGTCTGCCGCTTGGCAACAGTCATGCCCAGCATTCGAGTCTTCACACGGTAGGCGTCGGCAACATGTCCATCCACATCCGCCAGCAGTGGAAACGGCAGGGAGTGATGTTCAGCGAACTCGCGGTGTGAATCAACGTCGTCGAGACTGACGCCGAGGATTTGTGTATTCAAATCACGATACGCGAAGATATTGTCACGAAACTCGCAGGCTTCGGTCGTGCAGCCCGGGGTCTCATCCTTCGGGTAGAAATAGAGCACAACCCATTGTTCGCGATAGTCCTCCAGCGAGTGCAGCTGTCCGGTCTGATCGGCCAGTTCAAACTCCGGCGCGGGGCCGCCAAGCAGCAGCGCTTCCGTGGCCGACTCCGTGGCCGCCAATGCGAGGGCGCCTGAAGCTGCCGCAGCCGCGAGAACGGCGATCAAAGCCGATTTCATGTTCCAAAACCTCAATTTGCACTTCCTGATTCGCAATAATGAGCCACAGGTCTTAGCTGCGGCGGGGGCTATATTATACGCTGTATTTTTACCCTGCGCGCAGGCGCGCCGTAGCCAGCTGCATTGACCCGATGACACCGAGAACAAATGACATCAAAACAGCCATCGTATTGCCGGGCGGTGGCGCCCGCGGCGCATTCCAGGTTGGCGTGCTCAAAGCGGTGGCCGAGCTGCTGCCGCGCAAAAGTGCCAATCCCTTCAGTATCATCAGCGGCACGTCTGCCGGTGCCGTCAATTCGGTCGTCCTGGCATCGCGGGCACAGCACCTGCGCTCGGCTGTCGCCGAACTGGAGCAGGTCTGGGGACATTTTCGCTGTCATCATGTCTACAGGACTGATCATCTCACCATGCTCAAAAGCAGCCTGCACTGGCTCGCCTCGATTGTGCTGGGTGGCTGGCTTGTCGGTGCGCCGAAATCGTTGCTCGACAACGCACCGTTGCGATCACTTCTGAGTCGAAATGTTCACTTTCCTCGTATTCAGGATGCGATCGACGGCGGTTACCTAGACGCGCTCGCCATTACGGCAGCCGGCTACGCATCAGCGCGATCAACCTCGTTTTTCGAGGCCACCGAGGATCAGCAAAGCTGGCAGCGAACGCGGCGTCTTGGCCAGCGGACGCGCCTGAATCTCGATCACATCATGGCAAGCATCGCTGTGCCCATGATCTTTCCGCCAGTCAGAATTGGCAACGAGTACTTTGGCGATGGCGCGATGCGCCAGGCAACGCCGCTTAGTCCGGCCGTGCACCTCGGTGCGGACAGAATACTGGTTGTCGGCATTCGCGATGAAACGGGCGATCAGTCGCCTGACAGCGGCGCCGAGCTGCCGAGCTTTGCGCAAATTGCCGGCTATATGCTGGACACGCTTTTCATGGACGGCCTGTATTCTGACCTGGAGAGAATTACTCGGATCAATCAGCTGATCGATTCGATACCTATAAAGACAAGGCCGGAGTCCGTCGCAAATATGCGTCCTATCGATACGATGCTGATCGTGCCGAGCGAGGATCTGCGGGTTATCGCACACCGGCATCGCAAGGCATTGCCGTTTGCCATACGCGCACTGTTACGCGGGGTCGGCGGTAGTAATCCTGGCGAGAATCGACTGTTGAGTTTTCTGCTGTTTGAGAAAGCGTACACGCGCGAACTGATCAAACTCGGGTATCACGATGCAATGACCGTTAAAGACGAATTGCTCGACTTCGTCACTGGTGCCGATGTGCCGAGACTGTTCGCACCGAACTGGATCAAGAAAGATCTGAGCGCATTTCATTCCGAGCTGCAGGAGCGGCCCTGAAATTGAGGGGACAGTTTACTTAATTCCGAATTAAGTAAACTGTCCCCTTAATTTTTTCCCTATAACAGGAATATTGCGCCCAGCCCAAGGAACGCCATGTAACCGACGACGTCCGTCACCGTCGTCAGTACCACGCCGCCAGCCAGCGCAGGATCAACCCGCAGTCGCCTCAGGATGAGCGGAATGCTGAAACCGGCGGCCGCGGCGATGATCAGGTTGATGATCATTGCGGCGCCGATGATGCCACCGATGCGCCAGTCGCCAAACCACAGGTAGGTAAAGAAGGCGACGACGATCGCCCAGCCGCAGCCATTCAGAATGCCAACCAGGACTTCCTTGCGAAAAATACGACTCGCGTTTGCGCGGTTGATCTGGCCGAGTGCAATCGCCCGCGTGATGATTGTAAGTGACTGACTTCCGGCGACGCCTCCCATGCTCGGCACGACGGGCATCAGGACGGCGAGCAACACGATCTTGTCGAGCGTCGTCTGAAATAAATCGACAACCGCTGCTGCCAGGAAAGCCGTAGCCAGATTTACGCCAAGCCAAAGGGCTCGTCGCGTGGCGCTCTTTACCACAGGTGCAAACATGTCGTCTTCTTCGTCAAGGCCGGCGGCGCTCATCAGGGAGTGTTCGGCCTCATCGCGGATTACGTCGACAACGTCGTCCACCGTGATGCGGCCGAGGACACGAAAATCGTCGTCGACAACCGGTGCCGACAGCAGGTCGCGATTCTCGAATTCCCAGACAACCTGCGTCGACGGTGTGTGTGCCGGAATCGGCGTGACGTCGGTCGACATCACGTTCGCGACCATTTCGTCGGGGTCCTTGGTCACGAGGCGCGACAGAAATAGGGAGCCGATGTAGCTGTTGTCGCGGCTAACGACGAAAATCGAGTCCGTGCCGTCGGTAATTTTACCCACCGCACGCAGATAGCGCGTTACGACTTCGAGCGTGACGTCGGGGCGAACGGTCACGATGTCGACGTTCATCAGGCCACCGGCACTTTCCTCGTCGTAAGCAAGCACCTGTTTCAGGCGCTCATGGTCCTGTTTGTCGAGCGACTGCAGAACTTCCTGGGTAACGGCTTCAGGCAGATCCGCAAGCAGGTCGGCGAGGTCGTCTATCTCCATGCCGTCAGCGGCGGCAATCAGGTCCTCGGTTGCCATGCGCTCGATCAGGCCATCACGAACTTCCTCGGCAAGCTCTACAAGGACATCGCCCTCAATTTCGGCATTGACGATCTCCCACAGCATCGCGCGATCTTTCCGTGGCAGGGATTCGAGCAGGCGCGCGACCTCAGACGGATGCAAGCTGTTGACCATGATCCTGGCCGAGCGCATTCGGCCGCTGTTGAGGCGCTCTTGCAGCAGCTCCAGGTTGGCCTTTGTATGCTCTCTCGCTTCCATGCCGGCGGAGTTTAACAGCTTAGTCCGGATCGAGATGACGTCCGGTCAGACTGTTGTGTCGGATCAGCACCGAATCGTGTTTCTCACGCAGCCTGGACACGAGCTTTTCGGTCATACAGACAGATCGGTGCTGGCCGCCGGTGCAACCAATTGCCACCGTAAGATAGCCGCGGCGGGACTCCTGGTAGCGGGGAATCCAGCGCTCGAGAAATCCGATGATGTCCGCGAACATGGCAGTAAAGTTCTCCTGCCGGTTCAGAAAATCAGACACTTCCTTATCCAGCCCGGTCAGGCCACGCAGCTCTAGCGTCCAGTACGGATTCGGCAGACTTCGTAAATCGAATACGAAATCGGCGTCGGCCGGAATACCATACTTGAATCCGAAAGATTGAATCAAAACTGATAGAGTGTCGGATCTCCGCCGGTCAACACGCCCGCGAATAACATCCGCCAGTTCGTAGATACTTATCCGCGAGGTATCGATGACAAGGTCGGCGCAATTGTGAATCTCGGCGAGAATTTCACGATCCGATGCAATGGCGGCTTGAAGTTCGGTGCCGAGTTCAGCAAGCGGATGGCGGCGTCGGGATTCGCTGTAGCGCTGCAGCAGAATATCGTCGCTTGCGTGCAGAAATATAATCTCCGCCTGTATGTTCTGGCCACGTAGTTCGCGCAACAACATCGGCAGTGATTGCAGGTCCTGGGCACGGGCGCGCGCGTCAATACCAACGGCCAGCAACTTGGCGGAATCACCATCACGAGCGTGCACTTCCTCGACAGCCGCCTTCAAAAGCGTTGCCGGGAGATTATCGATGCAGTTGTAGCCGAGATCCTCGAGTACGTGCAGTGCTACGGTTTTTCCGGACCCGGACAGGCCACTGACAATGATCAGGCGAAGTTCGTTCGACATGGAGTGTCGGGCACTGAGAGAGATGCGCCGTCAATCAAAGCTTTGTACAGGTCGTTACTGCTGTTCATGCCGCGAAGGCGCGCGCGCAGCCCCTGATCCGACAACACCCGGGTCACCAGTTCGATGTCGGCAAGGTGCTCGTCGTCGAGCTCTATCGGCACCATCATGCCGAAGACAAGATCAACCGGTTCACCGTCCGCAGAGTCGAAGTCCACAGGTTCGGAGAGCTTGATGAACGCAGCATTGCTCGCTTCGATGCCTTTTACACGACAATGCGGAAATGCCGCGCCCTTATCGAGGCCAGTGCAACCGAGTCGCTCCCGCTCGAAAAGACACTCAAAAATCAACTCGTTGGCGATATCGGGACTGGACCGAACCAGCAACTCGCTGAGTATTTCCAGGCAGTGTTTTTTGCTGCGTGCCGTGGCGTTGCAGAGAACATTGTCGGGTTGGATGATTTTTTCAAGCGACATAGCTTAGCGA
>JBATHK010000048.1:0-24395 GCA_049666725.1 Woeseiaceae bacterium | reverse complement strand
CCTTTTAGCGGTTCGACCCCTTTTTAGCTGGAAGCCTATGACCGTTACGATCAAAAATGAGGAGCAGCGCGAGAAGATGCGTGTTGCGGGGCGGCTGGCGTCCGAGGTTCTGGACATGATCGGGGATTATGTTAAACCAGGGGTCACAACCGGCGAGCTCGACCGCATCTGCCATGAGTACATTACGGATGAGCAGAAGGCGATCCCTGCCCCGCTCAACTACCGGGGATTTCCAAAATCGATCTGCACATCGGTCAACCACGTGGTCTGTCACGGTATTCCCGGCGACAAGACGCTGAAATCCGGCGATGCCCTGAACATCGATGTGACGGTTATCAAGGACGGCTTTCATGGCGACACCAGCCGTATGTTTTTTGTCGGAAAACCCGCCGTCCAGGCGCAGCGACTCTCAGAAATTGCTTTTCAAAGCATGTGGTTAGGTATAAAAGAACTGGCTCCGGGGAAGCATCTTGGCGACGTTGGCGCCGCCGTGCAACAGCACGTCGAGAAGCATCACTTCTCGGTCGTGCGCGAGTATTGTGGTCACGGTATCGGCCAGTCTTTTCACGAGGACCCGCAGGTGCTGCACTACGGCAAGGCTGGCACGGGTATGGAGCTGCGCGAGGGCATGACGCTGACGGTCGAACCCATGGTCAACGCGGGCAAAGCGAACGTAAAACTACTGCCAGACGGCTGGACCGTGGTAACAAAGGACCACAGCCTGTCGGCGCAGTGGGAACACACTGTGCTAATTACAGCCGATGGCTACGAGGTTCTCACACTTGGCGCAAACGATCGTTGATAATTCAATAGCTTACGCTGATATCCGGGCGGCGCTGGCGGCCTCCGGCGATGACCTGAAGTCGCGATTCGAAGCCGGTGAATCGGTCATCGATCTCGTGCATGCGCGCGCTGCGGTCATCGACGAGCATCTGATCAGTTTGTGGCGGCACGAACTCGATGCTTCAGGCGCCGCCCTGCTGGCGGTCGGTGGCTACGGCCGCGGCGAACTACACCCGTATTCTGACGTCGACGTGATGGTATTGCTTCCCGACGATCTTCCGCCGGGCGCGGAAAACGCGTTGTCGGCATTCATTACCGCCTTGTGGGACATCGGGCTGGAAATCGGGCACAGCGTACGAACGATCGCGCAGTGTCTCGAGGAGGCAAAGGCCGACCTGACCGTTGCCACTACGCTGATGGAAGCACGATTGCTGGCTGGGCCCGCCTCGCTCTTCGAGGCCATGCAGAGAGTAACGGCGCCCGACGAGATTTGGCCGTCTAAAGAGTTTTTTCAGGAAAAGCGCAAGGAACAAATCGCTCGCCACCATCGCTACTACGACACGGCCTATAACCTGGAGCCGAACGTAAAAGGCAGCCCGGGCGGACTTCGCGACATCCAGATGATTGGTTGGGTCGCCAAGCGCCATTTTGGTACGGCCACGCTGGCGGAACTCGTGGAACACAGGTTCCTCACGCGGGGTCAGCTCGCAAGGCTCGAAGACGGCCAGACGTTTCTTTGGCGCATTCGCTTTGGACTGCACATCCTGACCGGCCGTCGTGAGGATCGCCTCTTGTTTGATCACCAGATCAAGCTCGCGCACCTTCTGGGCTACGAAGACGCGAGCTACACGCTGGCCGTAGAACAATTCATGCAGCGCTACTACCGCACGGTCATGGAGCTGAGCCGTCTCAACGAAATGCTGTTGCAGCTGTTCGAAGAAGCCATCCTCATGGACCCGGACGCGGCGCCTGAACCGTTGAATGAGAGGTTCCAGATCAAGAACGGTTTTCTGCAAACCGTCCATGAACGCGTCTTCAAGGACGACCCATCCGCGCTGCTCGAACTCTTCCTGGTGTTGCAGCAGAATCCCGAAATTCAGGGCGTCAGCGCCTACACAATCGGACTCATCAAGCGCAATCTGCACCTGATTGACGATGAGTTTCGCCAGAACCCGCGCAACCACCGCCTGTTTCTAAACATTGTTCGTGCACCGGAAGGCGTTACGCACGAACTGCGGCGTATGAACCTGTACGGGGTGCTGGGCCTCTATATCCCGTCTTTCGGCCGTATCGTCGGCCGCATGCAGTACGATCTATTCCACGCGTATACGGTCGACGAACACACGCTCTTCGTCGTCAGCAACCTCAGGCGCTTCTCACTGCCACGATACAACCATGAGTTTCCACAGTGCAGCGAGATCATGCAGGCACTGGAGCAGCCCGAGATTGCGTACCTCGGCGGACTGTTCCATGACATCGCGAAAGGTCGCGGCGGTGATCATTCTGAACTCGGGGCTGTTGATGCCAGGGCTTTTTGTCTCGAGCATGGGCTAAGCAAGTATCAAGCCGGTATTGTCGCCTGGCTCGTAAAGCATCACCTCATCCTGTCAACCACGGCGCAAAAGAAAGACATCGGAGATCCCGAGGTAATCAGCGAGTTTGCAACGATCGTCGGCGATCCGCTGCACCTCGACTACCTGTATCTGCTGACCGTCGCCGACGTTCGTGGCACAAATCCGAAACTCTGGAACTCATGGAAAGCTCAGCTTTTTCACGATCTATACGAGTTGACGAAGCGAGCCATGCGGCGCGGGCTGGAAAACCCCATCGACCGCGAACAGCTGATACTCGAGAAGCAAACCAAAGCGCGTGAATTACTCCATGGCAATGGACTGGCCGACAAGCACATCGACAACGTCTGGCAACTGATGAACCCCAATTACTTCCTGCGCCACCGCAGCGCCGAGATTGCCTGGCACACACAATGGCTGGCCGACTCCAACACGTCCTCGGAAGTAGGGCTGGTCGATGTAAAACGTCGGGAAACCGGTGACGGCGTCGAAGCCGTTCTGTATACGCCGCGTGCCAAGAGAACGTTTGCACACGCGTCTGCCGTGCTGGATGAGCTCGGCATGACGATTATGGACGCGCGTATTGTGCCGCTGGAAAAAGGCTACAGCATCGATTCATTCGTTTTCATGGAGCTTGATGACCGTGTTGAGCTCGACGATTCGCGCCTCAACAAGATACGGCGCGCGCTGACAAAGGTTCTGACGGATTATGAAGACACCACCGTAACCGTGACGCGCTCCATCCCGCGCCAGGCACGCATGTTTACTACGCGCACGACTGTCGATTTCAGCCCGAGTACGTCGAGCCACAATACCGTGCTCGAAATTGTAGCCGCTGACCGGCCGGGGCTTCTGAGCCAGATCGGCCGGGTTTTCATAGAACGAGAGGTCGACATCGAGGCTGCGAAAATCATGACCATCGGCGAACGCGCCGAGGACGTCTTCTATATCAGCGACGAGTCGGGCAATGCGCTCGACGAGGCTTCACAGGAAGATTTACGAAAAGCGTTGCTGAGCAGGCTGGACAGCGACCTAAACTGACGGAAACCCGCATGCAACAACTGGAAAAGACAATTGAACAGGCTTTTGACAACCGCGCCCAGGGCTTTGAAGACCGGCCCAAAGTGGAAGCGGCCGTTGCTGAAGCAATCGCCCTGCTCGACTCGGGAAAAGCACGCGTGGCCGAGCCACGAGGCGACGGGTGGCATGTCAACCAGTGGCTGAAGAAAGCCGTACTTCTGAGTTTCGGCCTGGCCGACAACAAGGTAATCGAGAGCGGACACAGCCGCTTCTATGACAAGGTACCGATGAAGTACGCGGACTACACGGCAGAGCAATTCGCGGCCGACGGCGTGCGCGTAGTACCGGATGCCATCGTTCGACGCGGCGCGTACGTCGCTCCGGACGTGGTACTCATGCCGAGCTATGTCAACATCGGCGCCTACGTCGACAGTGGCACAATGGTCGATACCTGGGCAACTGTCGGCAGCTGTGCGCAAATCGGCAAGAATGTTCACCTCTCCGGTGGCGTCGGTATCGGCGGCGTACTCGAACCGATCCAGGCGGGTCCGACGATTATCGAAGACGACTGTTTCATCGGCGCTCGCTCGGAGGTTGTCGAAGGCGTCGTCGTTGAAAAAGGCTCGGTAATCTCGATGGGCGTCTACCTGGGCCAGAGCACCCGCATCTACAATCGGGCGACCGGTGATATCAGCTACGGCCGGATTCCGCCGGGTTCTGTCGTCGTTGCCGGCAACCTGCCCTCGACGGACGGAAAATATTCACTGTATTGTGCGGTAATTGTGAAGCAGGTTGATGCAAAGACGCGTGCAAAAACGGGCTTGAACGACCTCTTGAGAAACCTGGACTAACAAGCAATGTTGACCGTATACGGAATCATGAGTTGCGACACCTGCAGGAACGCGCGCAAGTACCTCGCCGAGCATGACATCGAGTTTCGATTTCATGATATTCGCGACGACGGACTCGACATTCAGATGCTGGAAAGGTGGTCGGGGCGAATCGACTGGACCAAGCTGGTCAACAAGCAGAGTTTGACGTGGCGCAAGATTGCGGAAGTGGATCGCAGTGATTTGCATCGCGACCGCGCGTTTGCACTGATCCTCGATCAGCCAACGCTGCTAAAGCGGCCGGTGCTCGAATCCGAGAAATTCCTGGCCGTCGGCTTTTCGGAAAAACGCTTCGCAGATTTCTGGAAACGCAACCAGTAGCCATTGACCGCATTAATGGCTACCCGATTCGGCCCGTAATGTAGTCCTCGGTCAGCTTGTGCTGAGGATTGGTAAATATCCTGTTGGTCTCATCGACTTCTACCAACAGCCCAAGGTGAAAATACGCGACACGTTTCGAAACACGTGCGGCCTGCTGCATCGAGTGAGTAACAATCACGATCGCATAGTCTTCGCATAACTCATCCATGAGGTCTTCGATACGCGCGGTCGCTATAGGGTCAAGCGCCGAGCACGGCTCATCCATGAGGATTATTTCCGGATTCACGGCAATCGTGCGAGCGATACAAAGGCGCTGTTGCTGCCCTCCGGAAAGACTCGTGCCAGGCTCATCGAGGCGATCCTTAACCTCTTTCAACAGGCCGGCTCGTTCCAGGCTTGAGTGGACGATACTATCCAGTTCCGCTCGGTCGCCCGCCAGCCCGTGAATTCGCGGCCCGTACGCGACATTGTCGTAAATGCTCTTCGGGAACGGGTTGGGCTTCTGAAAGACCATGCCGACACGGGCACGCAAGACAACCGGATCTTGTTCCTTGCGATAAATGTCCTGGCCGTCGAGCGTAATTTTCCCGGTAACACGAGCGGTCTCAATCGAGTCATTCATTCGATTAAGGCATCTGAGGAACGTCGACTTGCCGCAGCCCGATGGCCCAATCAGAGCGATTACCTCTTTCTTGGCGATTTCGAGACTTACGTGCTGGATAGCGTGATTGTCACCGTAGTAAACGTTGACATCTTCGGCAACCATGAACGGATTTTTACAGGTGATGGTGCCAATCGTCTTTCCACCGAGCTCAGTTTCTTGCCCGGGGAATTCCGGCAGTACCAAACTGCTTTCTGCTGCTTTTACCATTTGCGCTCCATACGTTTTCTCATTATTACGGCGGCAAGGTTCATCAACAGCAGAAAGCCGAGCAGAACGATGATTGCCGCCGACGTGCGCTCGGCGAAGGCACGTTCCGGGCTATCCGCCCAGAGATAGATTTGCACAGGCAATGCCGTCGCAGGATCCGTAAAGCTGCCGGGTACGTCGACTATGAACGCAACCATGCCAATCATGAGAAGCGGCGCCGATTCGCCCAGTGCGCGGCTCATGCCGATAATCGCGCCGGTCAGCATACCAGGCATAGCCAGGGGCAGGACATGATGAAAGACGACCTGCGTCTCGGAGGCGCCGAGGCCCAATGCCGCCTCACGAATCGATGGCGGCACGGCCTGGATCGCAGCCCTTGATGCAATGATGATAACCGGCAGCGTCAATAGCGTCAGCACGAGCCCACCGACCAGTGGCGCCGAGCGCGGCAGTGCCATCCAGTTGATGAATACGGCGAGCCCCAGCAGGCCGAAAACGATCGACGGAACCGCAGCGAGGTTGTTGATGTTGACCTCGATCAGGTCCGACAAGCGACTTCGTGGCGCGAACTCCTCGAGATAGATGGCGGCAGCCACACCTATCGGAAACGACAGCGTGATCGTCACGAGCAGCATATAGAATGAGCCCATGACCGCACCCTTGATGCCCGCCAGTTCGGGTTCACGCGAGTCACCGTTCGTAAACAGCGCGCTGTTGAATCGCGACTCCACTCGCCCGCTCTCCTGAAGCCGGCTCACCCATGCAATCTGATCGTCAGACAGTGTACGTAATGCCTCATCCACGTTCGCATCGATATTGCCTTTAATCAACATATCGACCTCGGATGACGCTGGTACCCAAAGTGTCTGCGTCGTGCCAATGAGCTCCGGGTTCTTTTCTACCAGGCTTCTCAGCTGATAGGACGCGCCCAGGCTGACCAGGCGATTTAGTTTGCGCCGGTCGTCACGGCTGGTCACTTCGGGAAACTCCTTCCTCAATCCACTTCGAACAAGCCCATCGAAGTCAGCGTAATTGAGGTCGAGCTTGCCGCTCGGCGCAATAACGTCGCTGTCCAGAGTGATGTCCAGTTGCAGGAAGGTCTGCTTGAAGGCCGTCGACCCTTTCACAACGAGGGTCGCAAAGAAAACGCCCAGGAAGAGCACGCCCACTGCCGTTGCCAGAATGCCGGTCGCGCGAAAGAGGCTTTCTTTACGGTTGCGGCGAGCCAGGCCCGCTGCAACTCTCTCGCGCGTTGTCTTTTCAGTTGCCATGCCTGATTACCTATTCGTACTGTTCACGGTACTTGCGGACAACGCCCAGGCCCAGAATATTGAGGCACAACGTTACAACAAACAGCATTAGCCCGAGCGCAAACGCAGCTAGCGTCTTCGCGCTATCGAATTCCTGATCGCCGACAAGCAGCGTCACGATCTGGACGGTTACAGTCGTCACGGCCTGCAGCGGATTAGCCGTCAAATTGGCCGACAGACCTGCAGCCATTACGACAATCATCGTCTCGCCGATCGCCCTCGAAACGGCGAGCAGGATACCGCCGACAATGCCGGGCAGTGCCGCAGGCAGGATGACCTTGGTCATGGTCTCGGAGCGCGTCGATCCGAGAGCCAGTGCACCGTCACGCATCGAAGCGGGCACTGCATTGATCGCGTCATCCGACAGTGATGAAACAAGCGGAATTATCATGATGCCCATTACGAGACCGGCGGCAAGCGCACTCTCCGAGGCCACCTCCAGGCCAACGGCTTCGCCCGCGCGCCTGACCCAGGGCGCAACAGTCAACGCAGCAAAAAATCCATAAACGACGGTCGGAATACCGGCGAGAATTTCCAGCAGCGGCTTGGCAATTCCGCGAATTCGCATCGTGGAATACTCGGCGAGATAAATCGCCGTCATCAGGCCAACAGGCACAGCCACGAACATTGCAATGCCCGTGATGAGCAATGTTCCCGTAAACAGGGGGACGGCCCCAAAGCTCCCCGATGAACCCACCTGATCGGCCCTGATTGCCGTCTGCGGACTCCAGTTCAGTCCGAACAGGAATTCCGTTAATGGCACTTTCTGGAAGAACCGGATCGCCTCGAAGAGCACCGACAACACGATCCCGATCGTTGTGAATATCGCAATGCTCGATGCCGCAATCAACGCCAGGCGAACGACGCTTTCGACACGGTTGCGCGCCCGCAAATCCGGTTTAATGCGGCGCCAAGCTATGGCGCCACCGAGACCGGCAATGCCAAGGGCGAAAACGGCCAGCAACTGCCGGCTTCTTACCATGTAGTCATTGAAAACTGCGGCAGCATCCTGCAGCGATGCGTCAACTGCTACGCTTACAACATCCCCCGCTGCGAGGTTCTGGATGTTGTTTACCAGCAGATTCAGTTCACCGGGGGACAGCGCTCGATAAGACTCAGGCAAGCTGTCGACAACCAGCGCAGTTACCAAGCGAGGCTCGATCATGAGCCAGATCAGCAGTAGCAGCATCGACGGCAGGGCGCACCAGATTGCGACGTAATAGCCGTAGTAGCCCGGCAATGAATGCAGCGCCGTACCGTGCCCCGGCCCACCGACTGTCGCCAACGAGCGCCGGCGCCCGAAGTAGAACGCGGCAACCGACAGGAAGATGAGCAGCAGTATTAGGGTCGTACTTTGCATTTAGGTGAACTGGGTCACTGGCTTGTACGTGACAATGGCGTCAGGTCGCGCACATTGGCAGCAACCTCGGCTCGCTCTGCGTCCGGCATTGGAATCAGGCCGCGATCCGACAGGTAGCCCTCTTCGCCCCAGGCCCTCTCACTCGTAAATTCGCGGAGGTATCCGCGGAGCCCCGGAATGACATCGACATGGGCTTTTTTCGCGTAGAAGTACAGCGGCCGTGACACGGGGTATTCACCGTCGGCGATCGCGTCAAATGTCGGCGCTACGCCGTCGACCTTGGCGCCTTTGACTTTTTCCTTGTTCTGGTCGAGGAAGCTGAAACCGAATATGCCGTAGGCGTTCGGATTGGCTTCGAGTTTCTGCACGATCAGGTTGTCATTCTCGCCGGCCTCGACAAATGCGCCGTCCTCGCGAATCGTGTGACACACAGCTTGGTAGCGATTTTTATCGGAACTCTTGAGCGCCTTGATCCACGGCACGGAGCTGCAGCCACCCTCCATTGCCAGCTCCACAAATGCGTCGCGCGTGCCGGATGTCGGCGGCGGTCCGAGCACTTCAATATTGACCGCGGGCAGCGCCGAATTGACCTCAGCCCAGGTCGTGTAAGGATTCTCGACCAACTCACCATCAACCTTGCCCGGCACTTCCTTGGCCAGGGCCATGAAGATATCGGCACGACTGAGTTCGACCGCCGGGCCACCAATCGCGTTGGCAATGACAATTCCGTCGTAGCCTATTTTCACTGCCACAATTTCGGTGACGCCATTCTTGGCACAGCTCTCGACCTCCGAATTCTTGATCGCACGGGACGAGTTCGCTATGTCAGGATGGTCTACGCCGACGCCGGCGCAGAATAATTTTAGCCCGCCGCCCGATCCGGTCGACTCCACCTTCGGCGTTTTGAACTCACCGCCGCGGCCGAAACGTTCGGCAACGACCGTGGCAAACGGATAGACTGTCGAAGAACCGACGATATAAACGTAATCGCGGCCCGACTGAGCCAGCGCTTTGGCGGCTGGTTTCGCTGTATCCCTGGCAGTAGCCTCATTGTCGGTGCCGGCTTTACCACATGCCTGAAGGGCCAAAAGTGTCAGTAATGAAAGGACAATAGATCTTCGATGGATGCTCACTGTGAGTTCTCCGATTGGCTAAATAACTGGCGCGAATGGTAGCGACTGTTTGTTACCGATTTGTTGCAACGCGTGGCAAAGAGCTTGCCTGCACAGAGGAGCAACTTCTGTTGTTTTCTTATATTTTTCAGAATGTTAAATTGACTTATTGAAGCAATGCCTTACCTGTTGAACGAGCCCGTTATCGACCTCTTGTGCGACCTGATCCGGCGCCCATCGGTCACACCGGATGATGCCGGCTGTCAGCTGGTACTGGCCGAGCGTCTGACGCGACTCGGCTTCGATTGCGAAACCTTGCAGTTCAACGACGTTACGAACCTGTGGGCGCGGCGCGGAACGGCATCGCAGCTGCTGTGTTTTGCCGGCCACACCGACGTCGTTCCTCCCGGCGACGAGAACGCATGGAGCAGCGGCCCATTCGAGCCGACCTTTATCGGCGATCTCATCTATGGACGCGGCTCAGCCGACATGAAGAGCGGGCTCGCTGCGATGATAGTAGCGCTCGAGGATTTCCTGGCCGCGCACCCGGACCATGACGGAAGCATCGCGCTATTGATAACCAGTGATGAAGAAGGACGCGCACGCGATGGCACGCTCAAAGTCATGGAAGCGTTGCAACAACGTGGCGAACACATCGACTGGTGCGTTCTTGGTGAGCCGTCCAGCGAGCAGGAACTTGGTGACATAGTGCGAATCGGCCGACGCGGCTCGTTGAGCGGTATGCTGACGGTCCGCGGCGTGCAGGGGCACGTCGCCTACCCACAGCTGTCCGATAACCCGATTCGCCGTTTTGCCCCGGTCCTGGCCGAGTTACACCAGATCGAGTGGGACAAGGGCAACGACTACTTTCCGGCGACCAGTTTCCAGGTTGTCGATGTCAGAGCAGGCATCGGAGCACCGAATGTTACGCCCGGCGAACTATCCGCCCGCTTCAACTTCCGCTACTCAACCGAATGGACACACGAGTCGCTGCAGAAGAAAGTCGAAAGCGTCTTTGACGCGCACAACATCGACTATGAACTGAACTGGCACCTGTCGGGAGAACCCTTCCTGACCAAGCCGGGCAAGCTCATCGATGCAGTCTCCGCAGCGGTAAGCGAAGAAACCGGCAACGCTCCAGAGCTGTCCACGGGCGGCGGAACCTCGGATGGTCGCTTCATTTCACCAGCCGGAACCGACGTTGTGGAACTCGGGCCCGTTAATGCGTCGATTCACAAGATCGATGAGCACGTGAGCGCCTCCGATGTCGTGACGTTGACGCGGATGTACAGGCGCATCATGGAGTTGATGCTGCTGTAACGCAGTAACACCCACCACCCGACCTCATATTGACAGGGGCGTCGAGGAACTCACTACGCGGCGCCCCTTGCCACGGTGCTTGCGGCGGTGAGCGCCGGGGTGTCTCATAAAGCGAGTTTGTGAAACAGCTGTTCGAGCGACTGAGATTCCCCGGCGATCGCCGCCGCAGTCAGAATGGTGGGTGTTCGATTGTCGGAGAAGGGTGGTGGGTGGTGAATCAGGCTTTTCGGAGGTTATTCCAGATGCCCGCGATGCCGAGCCCACCGAGTCCGATGATCACCCACGTCGGCATCGACAGGCCTAGCAGGCGCCATTGGACTTCGGCGCATTCACCTGAGCCCTGGAAAATCAGACTAAGCGCATCGAAGATCGCAAAGTTCTCCATGATGTACTCAAAACCGGGACCACACGACGGCACCTTGTCGGCCGGCAAGTTTTGCATGTAGACCTGCCAGCCGGCGACACCTGCACCGAAACCGCCCGTCAGAAAAACCAGGGCGGCATAGACTCGAGAACCCAGCTTGCCCGGATTGTGCAAGGCCGCGATCAGGAAGACCAAACCCAGCGAGATTGTAGCGATGCGTTGAAAAACGCAGAGCGGACAAGGCTCCAGCATCAATCCGTACTGGGCGTAGAGCGCAAAGCCCATCATGCCGGCACAGGCAAGAAACCCTGCCAGGTTTAGCAGTCGCTTGTTCGGCAATACCATCGTGTGTCAGTCCAGACCTTGGTCGGCGTCGTGGGGTCCGAGAGTATGGCGAACATCCCTTCCCTGCGCCATATAGATTACATATTCGCAGATGTTCTTCGCGTGATCGCCGATTCGCTCGAGTGAACGCGCTGCCCAGGTCACATTCATGACGCGCTTGATCGAGCGCGGATCCTCCATCATGAAGGTGATGCACTGACGTGTGATCGCCTCGTACTCTTCGTCGACGAGCTCATCCTCTGCTACGGTTTCCAGGGCTTCCTTGACGTCGAGGCGGGCAAACGCGTTCATTGCGTCGCGCACCATGTGCAGCACGTGGTTGCCCAGCGTCTTTAGTTCACGATAGGAATCGGGCGGCCTGTCCATGGCCGCCAGTTTCGATGCAAGAAAGCCGATTTTCTCCGCTTCATCCCCGATACGTTCAAGATCGGTGATGGTCTTGATAATCGCAACAATCAGCCGCAAATCACCGGCAGCAGGTGCCCGGGTCGCGAGAATTCGGCCACACTCTTCGTCGATACTCACCTCGAGATTATTGACCTTGTAGTCATCTCTTGCGACCTGCAATCCGAGCTCGCTGTCGCCACTGACGATTGCGGCAATAGCCTGCGACAGCTGCGATTCTACCAGTCCGCCCATCGAGAGGACGTTATTTCGCAGGTTTTCTATGTCCTTGTTGTAGCGACGTGAAATGTGGTCGTTCAATTCAGAAGCTTCCATGGCCCATCCGCTTTTAGTCAATCGAACTTGAATTCTACGTCAAGCTGCAGCCGGTTGTAATCATGCTCCGTGCCCTGAAAGCGATCGACGTTATTCAGGAACAGTGTGCCGCCCAGGAAAATCTTTTTGGAAACCGCGTACTTGGCCTTGAGCATATGCCCGTCGGAGTCGGTACCACCACCACCGAAGTCGGAGTCATTGAAAGTGCCAATAACTGCATCGGCCTCGATGTCCATGTACGTCCAGCTGAATTCCATCTCGCCGTCCTGCTTGGCGGAACCAAGCTTCGCACCGACCGCGAATCCGGTGTCCTCCGTGGGCGCGTCGCTGTTCTGCGTAGCGTGCGCATAGATCTTGAGTGGCCAGTCCCCTACCTTGGTACTCAGCTCTGCAAACAGCTCGGTATTCTTGTAGTCATAAATATAGTCGCCGCCGAGATCAACAGAGTTACCGTTTGCACTACCGTCATAGAACGGCTCGTTGCCGATGGTATCCGTGTACGCAAAATAGCCAACGCCCGCCGTAAGGCTTGCAGCGTCGCCCAATGGAAACTTCATTCCTGCCTGCGCAACGTACAGTAGCGAGTCATCGCTGCTGCTGCGCTCCTCGGCTGAAAATCCACCAACGGTGCCGAAGAAGTTGCCAGAAGTGTATTTCACGGCGAATCCCTCGGGGTTCAGGTCACCATCCCAGATCAGCGGCACACCGCCGGCCTTGTACAGCGGATTCTTCATCTTGCCGCCGTAGAAATTCAGATTGTCATTAATCTTCCAGTCCAGGTAGGCGAGATCAACACCGATGTCCTTGGTCGAAAAACCATCGTCGAAGGTCTGGTTGGTGGATACCGGGCTGTCCCCACCGGTCGCAAGCTGAAACACAAACTTGACGTCATCGCTGACTTTCGCCGACAAACCAAACCGCGAACGAAAACGCATGCGAGCGCGATCCTCTTCACCGTCTTCGTCGATACGTTCATGACGGAGACGAACATCGCCCTTGAATTTTATCCGCTCGACCCAGCTTTCTTCCTGAGCGTTTGCGGGTGCTGTTGTGAGAATGAGAGCGACAGTCGCTGCTGCGATCAATAAAGACAGAGGTTTCATTTCTTTCCCTTTTTAACGCCGTGAGGCGCTTTATTTCTGACACATGACGAATGATTCAGCGCAACATTAGCGACGCTTGATGTCGATCATGTGACAGGCGTATTGCAGTTTTATGACAGCGGAATTGCCGGTGTTACGACGATGCGCTCGGGAGGGAAATGGCAGCGGAACTCGCTGCCAACACCGGCTTCGCTCGTCACGATCAGCTCCGCGTCGTGGCGTGCGAGGACGTGCTTGACAATGGCGAGGCCCAGCCCGATGCCACCATCGTCGCGACTGCGTCCCCGATCAACGCGAAAAAAACGCTCAGTCAGGCGCGGGATGTGCTCAGGGTCAATACCTTCGCCGCTATCCGCGACGATCAGATCGGCACCGTCATCTCCGCTGCGCCAGGTCATCGTGATCTCGCCATCGGGCGGCGTATGGCGAATCGCGTTCGACAACAGGTTGACTATCACAGTCTCGATTTCCGCCGAATTGCCGCGCAGCCGGGCCGCGGATTCAGCGTTGATCGTCATAACCGCGGCGCCGGCATGTCCCGCCAACGCCTCCCGCGACGTCTCGAGAAGGGCCAGCACATCCAAAGGCTGTTCCGATTGCGGCGGTCCTGCGCTCTCCAGCCGCGACAATTCGAGCAGCTCGCTCAAAATCTGCCGCATGCGAGCCGCCTGGCCCCGCATTTGCACAACCGGTTTTTGCCAGGTCTCAGGAATGTCGTTATCGTCGGCGAGGGCATCGAGGTATCCGCCGATTACGGTCAGCGGCGAGCGCAACTCGTGCGAGGCGTTGGCGACGAAATCGCGACGTATCTTGGCGAGGCGCATGCGCTCGGTAACGTCTCGCAGCAAGAGAAGCTTCTGATCGGCGCCATACGGTACAACGCGGCAATTCAGCCAGTTCCCGTCCATGACCGGTGACATTATCTCAATGGTCGACTTGTGATCATCGGAACGAAGCAGTTTCGACAGCTCAGGATTGCGCAGAATATTATCGATGCGCTGACCGCGGTCCTTCTTGCGTTTGATACCGGCCAGCTCTTTCGCAGCGCGATTGCAGACAACGATTTCATAATCTGCGTCGAGAATGACCGCGCCATCCGGCATGGCGTTCGTTGATTTCCGAATTTCACGCAGCAGCGTTCGGTAATTGTGTTTGCGACGCACGCCGCGTTCGTGTTCGAAACGAAAGCGCGAGAATATCTGCTCCCAGATGCCTTCGCCGTAGCGGAAATCGTCAAAATTGCCGGTTCGAAGGGCGCGCTCGAAACTCAGCAAATGCCGAACCTGCCAGATCAATGCGAGCAGCGCGGCCGCCAGCAGGCCCCAGTCCGTGTGACCGTAGATCCAACCGATTCCCGCTCCTGCTGCGAGCAGAAGAAACAAGCCGATCAGAAACTTTCGTGCTGCAACAGACACCGGCTAGATACTCGAGTCTTCGCGCGTTGAAAATCGATAGCCCGCACCGCGCACGGTTTGTATGTAGTCATCGGCACTTCCCGGCGACAGGGCCTTGCGCAGGCGCCGCACATGCACATCCACGGTACGTTCTTCTACATAAACATTGGCGCCCCAGACGCGATCGAGCAGTTGCGCCCGGCTGTATACGCGGTCGGGATGCGTCATCAAAAACTGCAGTAAACGAAACTCGGTTGGACCGAGCCTGATTTCATTGCCCGACGCCAGGACGCGGTGTCCCGCCTTGTCCAGTTCGAGGACTCCGGCACTGACCGGCTCGTCACGCGACTTGCCGCCCCTGCGTAATACAGCCTGAATGCGCGCCAGCAGTTCGCGAGGGGCAAACGGCTTGGTGATGTAGTCGTCAGCACCACCGTCCAGTCCCGCAATCTTGTCGTGCTCCTCGGCACGGGCCGTCAGCATGATAATAGCGAGATCCTCATAGTCCTTATCACGGTTCAGCATTCGCGTCAGTTCCAGGCCACTTATATCCGGCAACATCCAGTCGATCAGCGCGAGATCCGGCCGTTTGTCCGCCAGTAATTGTCGCGCAACCCGACCGTCGGCGGCCTCCAGCGTCTGGTAGCCGGCCCGCGACAGATGAAATGCGATCATCTCTCGAATCGCTTGCTCGTCTTCAACAATGAGTATCTTGTGTGCGGCCATGTTGCTTTGTGGACGGGGTCCTGATGCAGCCCGGGCATTTGAACAGCCGTATATTACAGGACTGTTACGGCCTCGCTGACAAAGGTTTTTCGGCCACCTGGTGACGCAGGTAAGCCGGGATGATGTCCTGCGGATCGACAACCTGCCCGTTTTGCAACGCGACCGCTCCCAGTGGCAACAGGTATCGCGCGTGTGGATGCAATATCTCCGCGCGTGACTCGAACAGCGCCTCGTTGATGGCGGCGAGCTGCGGATAACGCTGCCAGCCAAAGCCCGCCGCAACACGACCATGGGCATCGGCGGGGTCCAGTTCGTCAATCGGCACCTGGCCGTGCAGCCGCTCCGGAAAAATCGGGTCCGGACAATTTGCATCGCCGCGACAATAAGCACCGAGGTAGACCTCGTTCATGTGCGCGTCCTGGGCGACGATGACGGCGTTGGCATCGGTCTCGGCAAACACCTGGGCCGCAACGGCGGCAAGCGACGAGACGGGCACAATTTTCAGGCCGGCGCCGTGCGCTAATCCCTGTGCAACCGACGCCGCAATGCGCATGCCGATAAAAGAACCGGGTCCGTTACCGAGTACGATTGCGTCGAGGTCGCCTAATTCTGCGCGCCCTTCCTGCAACACGCTTCGGATCATCGGCGTCAATATTCGCGTGTGTGCACGCGGCTCTTCTTCATGCCGCTCGAAGACCGCGGAACCAAGATGCAGAGCAACACTGCACGCTACCGACGAGGTATCGATTGCCAGCAGTTTCATGCTACGGCGCCTTTGCGCTGGTGTGCCGCCAGAAAACTCGATACTTCATTGAGTGCGGACGTCGAAGACATGGGCTCGAGGCACTGCAGGAACATCTTGCCGTAGCGTTTGCTTAAAATTCGCGGATCGCACAAAACGATAACGCCGAAGTCTTGCTCGTCACGCAGCAGGCGACCAGCGCCCTGCTTGAGCGACAGTGCCGCTAGCGGTAGCTGGTGGTCCATGAAGCCGTTGCCGCCCTCGCGACGAATGAACTCCAGCCTTGCCATGATCAACGGATCGGCCGGTGATGCGAACGGCAGTTTGTCGATCGCGACGACACTCAGCGCCTGGCCCCTGACATCCACACCTTCCCAGAAACTGCCGGTGCCCAGCAAAACGGCGTCGCCGTGCTTACGGAATCGTCGCAGCAGATCATCACGCGGCGCATCGCCCTGGGCCAGTAAATGCCGGCCACCCAGGCTCGACTTATGGCTCTTGAACCACTTTTTCGCGTTGTTCAGTGCGCGGTGGCTAGTAAACAGGCAGAACATGCCTCCCGACGTCATGTCGAGCAGCGGTGTAACCGCTTCGAGCATCGCGTCCGTGTGGCCCGGATCCGATGGCTGCGGCATGTCCGGCGGCAAATAGACGAGGCCGTTTTGCTGCAGGCTGTAGGGACTCGGAAACGTCAGGCCAGTGACGCCGCCCAGACCCATGCGCGATCCGAAGTGCGAAAAGTCCTCGCCAACGGCGAGCGTGGCCGAGGTAAAAATCCAGGCCTGAAAACCGTTATCAATGATCCCGTTGAGTTTCGTCGAGACGTCGAGCGGAGTCAGGTTCAATCGCAAGCTGCGAGGATTTATCTCGAGCCAGCGCAAGCCGTCCCACGCGTCGTCGCTCGACAGAATAGCAAGCCGTTCGGCGACGCCGGCAAGCTGCTCATGAATCTTCTCGAGATCGACCGTCGTGCCGCCGAGCTCCACGACCGCAACCTGCACGTCGTGAATAGCATGAGCGAGGTTGTCGAGCGGTTCCCGAATTTCCGGCATCACCTCACTGAGCTCATGCCGGCCTTCCTTGCGCGGTGCCGAAGCACGCAGTTCTCGCAGCGCTGTTTGCAGCGTGTCGATGCGGCGATTCAGATCAGGCTGTGACAACGGCAGCGTTGCCGCGCGCGCTTCGTCGACGAGTCTTTCGAGTTCGCGGCTGCCCAACGACACACCAAAAAACTGCACGGCGAGGTCCGGCAGCTGGTGGGCTTCGTCGATAATGATGGCCTCGGCGCCGGGCAGAAACTCGACGAAGCCCTCCTCTTTCATCGCGAGGTCAGCAAGCAGCAGGTGATGGTTGACCACGACCAGATCGGCCTCTTGGGCAGCCCGCCGCGCTTTGACGACATGACATTTCGAGTATTCGGGACACTTCTGACCAAGACAGTTCTCCGCCGTCGAAGTCACCAGCGGCCAGACCGGAGAATCCTCGGCAACGTCTATGAGTTCGGCGCGATCGCCGCTGTCAGTGCGGTGGCGCCATTCACGCACTTCCTTCAGGTCGCCAGCGAGCGCGTTGGCAGCTTCGGTTACTTGATCGAGTCGATGCAGGCACAGGTAGTTGGCGCGGCCTTTAAGCAATGCCGTAGTAACGGGCCGGCCGACGGCTTTGCTGATCAATGGCAGGTCGCGGTGATACAGCTGATCCTGCAGCGCCTTGGTGCCCGTGCTGATGATCGTTTTGCGGCCACTCAACAAGGCCGGCAGCAGGTACGCAAACGTCTTGCCGGTACCGGTACCGGCCTCGACGACGAGCTTGTCCGAATTGGCGATGGCTTCGGCGACGGCTTCGGCCATCCAGGCCTGGCCGGCGCGCGGCTGGAAACCGGGCAAATGCTCTTTCAGCGGGCTTTTTTCGCCAAAAAATTCGGTCAGATTCGTCACGGCCAGAAGATTACACGGTTATGCGCGCGCTGGCTCTAGCAATAAACTCGGTTCGACCCCAGTTATTCGTCCAGGCCGAGGCGCTCATGCATGATGGGGCTCGTCGTCGTGTACTGCACGTGCACTTTCTTGCCGGGTTCGATGCGCTGCTTGATTGCAAACGCCGCGAGCGCCGCTTCATGAAAACCACACAGAATCAGTTTCTTCTTGCCGGGGTAGTAATTGATATCGCCGACCGCGTAAATACCTGGCTCGTTCGTTTCAAACGTTTCTGTATTGACGTTGATCGTCTTGCGATTCATATCAAGGCCCCATTCGGCAATCGGCCCGAGCTTCGGCGCCAGGCCAAAAAAGACCAGGACATGATCGGCAAGAATCTCTGTCGACACCCCTTCCTTGTTCTGTATCCTGACGGCCTTGAGCTCGCCGTCGTTGCCGATGAACTCCTCTACCTTTGAATTCTCGTAGACATCGATCTCGCCTTTTTCCGCCAACGCACGCATCTGGTTCACTGACGCGTCGACCGCACGGTATTCATCGCGGCGATGCACCAGGGAACTATGCTTGGCCTTGCCGTGAAGCTCGAGCACCCAGTCCAGCGCCGAGTCGCCGCCACCGAATATCACGATCTTCTTATCCGCGAAAATCGCCGGGTTCTTGACGTGATAGTGCAACGCTGTCTCTTCATAGCTCTCGATGCCTGTCGCCCGCATGGGCCGCGGCTGAAACGACCCGACGCCGCCGGCAATCACCACGGCCTTCGCATGAAACTGTTTGCCCGCACTGGTACCGACGACAAAGCTGTCATCGTCCTGCCGTTTGACTGTGGTGACCTCTTCCCCCAGGTGCATGCCGCAGTCGAAAGGTTCGATCTGCTTGAGGAGCGCATGGGTCAGCTCCTCGCCTGTACATATCGGGATCGCGGGGATATCGTAGATCGGCTTGTCTGGATACAGCTCCGTGCACTGTCCGCCGGGCTGACGAATCGAGTCGACGATTTCCGCTTTAATGCCGAGAAGACCCAATTCGAAGACCTGGAACAAGCCGCAAGGACCTGCTCCGACAATAACAACATCAGTATTTATCATAGTGAAGCGAGAGTCGGTGCCAAAAAAAGTTTCTTATTGTAACCACGTAAGCGGCATGAATCCGAAGTATCCGCCGAGGATCCCCGTTACCGAAAACCCCGGTTCGAACCCATTTACGGCATCAATGCTAACGAATGTCGTCCGGATACAGGGTCGCCCCGGAACGTCCGCTCTGCTTGGTGTGGTACAAGGCCTGATCGGCCTGTTCGATAATCTTCTTGGCCGTCATCGGCTTGCCAGCATCCGTGACTGCCATGCCGATGCTAAGTGTCACGGACACGCAGCCCTTTGGGGTCCGCAGACGCATTTTCTGCATATTGGCGCTGATACGTTCCGCTACCGACCTGCAAAGATCAGGCGCGGCATCGCGCATTATCAAGAGAAATTCATCGCCACCGTGCCGCGACACGATATCGTCGGGACGCACCGACGCGACAATACCGGCGGCAATTTTTCTCAATGCCTGGTCACCAACCGGATGTCCGTACTTGTCATTTATTTCTTTGAATAGATCGATATCAATCATGCAAACCGCGATCCGTTCGCCGCTGGATTCGGATTCCTGAAGCAGAGAATCGAGCAGCTCCACCCCGCCTCTGCGATTCCAGACCCGGGTTAGCGTGTCCAGAAGTGCCTGGCGTCGCGCAGAACCCAGCTTGCTCACCAGCTGGTTCTGCGCATCCCACAATTCCTTGGTCAGCAATTCGCGTTCGGCGAGGTGTCCAAGGTCCAATAGCGCTTCGATCAGCGTTTCGTCGGCTTGCTTGGGTTGAGTATCGAAGGCAGAGAACGTGCCGACGACCTCGCCGTCGACGTCGCGTATCGGGTAGCCCGCATAGAATCGAAACTTCGGTCCACTTAACACCAGCGGTAATTTCGCAAATCGAAGGTCTTTGTGCGTGTCGAGTACAATCAAGGGCTCGCCGCTATCCAGCATGGGCTGCTCCAGGCTGTCTTTTAACAGCAGCTCACTGATGCGCCAACCGACGATCGACTTGAACCACAGTGTTTCATCGGTAATCAGGGCGACGCCGGCCGCGCGAACGCCAAGGGCTTTTTTACCGAGTCGACTGATACGCTCGAAGCGTTCTTCAAGCGGTGTGTAAAAGCCAGTGAGTTTACGGATCCCGGCGATACGCATCGTGGCCTTGCTGGCGAGCGATTCGCTTAGCGCGGTTGGATCGTCGTGTGTCACCATACCGTCGGTCCTGATGAGATTCGCAAGATCGCGAATCTCTGGCGCGAAAGTATAGTCAGCAAACGCTGACTATTCATGCATGCAGGTCGCTTTTTTCTCCATTCCTGCCGAAAATGGGCTGATCCGCACATATGCGGATGTCCACTACTATGCGATTCACACCTTGCTGCAGTGCGTCTGGCCAGTGCCATCGTTGCCCAAATTATGACGTTTGACCGCCCGAGCCCAGCAACGATGCGGCCCGGACGAGTTCCGCCAGATATCGCTGAAACCCCGAAATGTGACTCCCCTCACGGCTTCCGGGCATGAGTCTCCATAATATTGCCGCATTCTGTTAAATAACTCACAGGACCCGAAGTATGTGGCAGGGGTTTAGAAAAGTTGTTGTGAACGGTGGCCGTTGCGGGCTGTCGATCGGCGTTTCGCGCATCGCGCTGGCTCATGTACAGCGCGACAACAACGGCGCTATGCGACTTGTCGCTACAGCGGTCGATCGGCGCGCGAACGACGACAGCTGGCCAAATCGACTCGAGCAGCACGCCCGTGGAATCCGGCTCGGGCGCACACGGCTCACATCAGTATTGCCGAACGGCAGCTATCAGTTGGTCCTGGTAGAAGTTCCCGATGTGCCTGCCAACGAGGTCAAGTCGGCCATTCGCTGGCAAATAAAGGACCTTCTCGATTTTCCGGTCGACGAAGCCGTAGTTGAATTGTTCGAAATGCCGGAACTGTCGACGAAAAAAGATAAATCCATGGCCTATGCCGTGGCCACACGGCGAAGTAACGTTCAGGAACATATCGAGTTGCTTCATGACGCGGGATTGTCACTCGATGTCATCGACATACCGGAACTGTGTACGCGCAATATTGCGACACTGCTGCCGCAGGACGCGGACGGTGTCGCCTTTCTGCATTTTTCCGAGAATCACGGAACCCTGACTATCACGCGACAGGGCGTGCTGTACCTGATTCGGCCAATCGAAAAGGGCCTTGCAGCGATGAATGCGGCTGCGGGAGATGATTTTGCGCGAGCGGAGATGGTCTCCAAGGTCGTGCTGGAAACGCAACGATCGCTCGACTACTACGAAAGTCATTTCGACCACCGACCGGTGACAGAACTTGTACTGGCTCCCGGCACGAATATAGGCGGTTTGGCCGATTCCCTGCACGAAGAACTCGGCCTGACGATCAGCAGCCTCGATCTGAATGGAATGTTCGAAACCAAAACGACGATGTCGACGGCCGAGCAGTCGGATTGTCTGCTTGCGATCGGCGCAGCGCTCAGAACCGGGCCACAGGCGGCATAGGAACCTACACGATGCAGCAGCAGATTAACTTCTACCAGGCCGAATTCCGCAGCGAGGAACAGATCTTCTCTGCTATGACGCTACTCAAGGCCTGCGCCGCAGTCGCACTCGCCATGCTACTGAGCTACGCGTTCGCCGTGCAGAAAGTGGGCAGCATCGAGAGTGAGTCGCAGATTGTTGCACGGCAGGAAACCGCTGCCGTCGAACGCCTTGTCAAGATCCGGCCGGTCATTGCAAACGCTGGTGGCCAAAAGACATGGTCAGAGCGCCTGGATGACGCGACCCGCTCACTCGAAGAGAAGCAGCTCGTGCTCAGCCTGCTACAGGGATCAACGCTCGGCGACACCAAGGGATTCTCACGTTACTTGAGGTCACTGGCCCGACAGAACATGGATGGCCTGTGGCTGACGCACATCAACCTGTCCGCCCTGGGCGACAGGACCCGGCTGGAAGGAAAGGCGCTGCGCGGAGAGCTGGTGCCAGTCTATCTGCAAAATCTCGCTGACGAACCGCCCTTCGCGGAGCAGCGGTTTAACCGGTTTCAGATCAATGGCGCCGAAGAACCCGGCAGCGACATCGTGACCTTTTCGGTTGACAGCGAAGCAGAACTGATCGCCAGCCTGGTTGATTCGCGATGACTATGCAATCACAGATAACAGCTAAACTGACTTCGCTGCGGGCGAGTGTTGACAAACTGAGTTTGCGAGAACGTTTGCTCGTGTTTTCAACGGTATTAATGCTGTTCGCTTCGGTGTGGTACCTCGGCTTTATGGAACCGCTGACGCAGCGCGCGGCAAACAGTCGCACCGAAATCGAGGCCTTGCAGGCACGGATCGAAACCGCCAATCGAAGCCTCGAAGACCAGGTGCTGCAGATCTCGGGCTCCGGCACCGAGTACCAGGATCGTTTCACGAGCGTTCAACGACGAATCGACACAATCAACGAAAGCCTTGGTGACTATGCCTCCGAACTGATCGACCCGGCAGAAATGGCACGCGTCATGGAAGGTGTCCTGAAACAGCAATCGAAGCTAAGGCTGATCCGCCTACGCAACCTCAGCCCCGAGGCGTTGTCGGCTTCGGCCGACTCTCGAACCGCGACTTTCTACAAACACGGTCTCGAGATCGAGTTCGAGGGCAGCTACAGCGCTTGCCTCAACTACCTGCAGGAAATCGAAAACCTGCCGTGGCGTTTCTACTGGCAGGTCCTGGAACTCGAGGTCCTCGAATACCCGCGCAACCGGGTCCGACTCGAAGTCAGCACACTCAGCCTGGACGAGGAGTGGATCGGTGCGTAACCGCTTCTTCATCCTCATTGCTACCGCCGCGTTGCTACTCGGCGTTGTGCCAACTGCCAGTGCCGACTCGGATCGTGACCCAACGCGTCCTTATTCGGCGCCTTCGGTCGTGTCGCCTGGCAAAAGCACATCACCTTTTAATGTGTCAGCCATTTTTGTTTCGAAGGCACGCCGCGTTGCCATTGTAAACGGGCAACGCGTCACGGAAGGAGACTCGATCAACGGCGCAGTCGTCGTCGAGATTAACAAAGATGCTTTACGACTCAATCTCAATGGCAAAGAGCTCACTACCCGGCTCCTGCCGGCCGGATTGCGCAAGTAATGAAAATTGGAGCAATAGATCAATGATCAGGAAAATGATTATGGCATTCACGTTCGCTACATTCCTCGCGGGATGTGCAACGCCCATGCTGCGTGGCGAGGAGACGCAATCCGTCATTGATGACGCTCTGAAAGAAGCCAGCCTCCCCTACGAAGCACCGGCTGTAGCTGAAACGGCAACTGCACCAGCCGCTGAGCTCGAGTTGCCGAGCCTGTCGGAAAGCGAAGATCGTTTCGACGTGAACACGGATGAGACGCCCGCCAAAGCATTCTTTATGGCGCTCGTGGAAGGCACTCCTTACAACATGGTTGTGCATCCGGACGTCTCCGGAAACATCTCTTTGTCAATGAAAAGCGTGACGGTCTCGGAAGTCCTCGACGTCATCAGTGAGATTTACGGCTATGCCTACCGGGAGAACCGCACCGGCTTCGTCGTGCTGCCGGCTACCCTGCAGAGTCGAATTTTCCAGATTGACTACCTGAACCTGCAGCGATCGGGCATCTCCAGCACGCGCGTCAGTTCCGGGCAGGTCAGCGAATCAAGATCGGACGGAAATCGCGGCGGCTCTTTCCAGTCTGGCCAGGACGCCTATTCTTCTGCATTTTCGGATTCATCACAGGGCGGCGCCCAGCAGCTCAGCGGTTCACGAATCGAAACCAACTACGAGGCCGATTTCTGGGCCGAATTACGTTCGACGCTCGAGGCGATCATCGGCGACCACGAAGATCAGCCGGTCGTAGTCAATGCGCAAACCGGCGTGATCGTAGTTCGCGCCATGCCGCAGCAGCTGCGTGACGTCGAAGACTATCTGAACACCATCCAGGCAATCGCCCAGCGACAGGTGATCATTGAAGCCAAGATCATCGAAGTGCAACTCAGCGACGGGTTCCAGGCCGGCATCAACTGGGTTTCAGTTGCACAGAACAGCAGCGGTGATACCTATACCGTTGGTCAGCTGGCGCCTCCTGGCGGATTCCCGGTCAGCCCGGACACGATCGGCGGCGCACCGGTCACCGTTTCGCCGGGAACGGCGACGACCGGCTTCATAAACTCCACGCTCGGCGGCGCATTCACGATGGCCTTCGACATCGGTGACTTCAATTCGTTTATCGAGCTGCTGGAGTCGCAGGGCGACACGCGTGTCCTGTCCAGCCCGCGTGTTTCAATCCTGAACAATCAGAAAGCCGTAATCAAGGCCGGTACCGACGAGTTTTTCGTCACCGACATTGCCAGTAATACCGTCACGGGTACCTCGTCGGCAACGAGTCGCAATGTTCAGCTCACGCCATTTTTC
>JBATHK010000047.1:0-4242 GCA_049666725.1 Woeseiaceae bacterium | reverse complement strand
CCAGGTCAGCGCTGCTCGTTGTGAAGTCGGTGAGCAGGAGGGGTTCGTTAGAATCAGAATCGGAAGCGTTGAGCGTTGTGCCGGGAAGCGTCATCAGCAGTAGTCCGAAGATCAGCGAAAAAGGTATCACGTTGGCCGGCATCGCGCTTAGCCTCCGCACGCCAGCAATGCGTTCTTCTGCCGGGGAAGCAGCATGTACCACTGCCGGCAGCTGGTTGCAGCCTGGTCGCCCAGCGTCACCGCGGCACGCATCGAGCGGCTCAGGGCGCTGGCATACAGGCGCTGGTAGTACGGGGCCTTGCGCACATAAAACGGCAGTATTTCTTCAAGCGTAAGATCGGTATCCAGCATCTCGGCAAACGCGTCATAAAATCGTGCAATCGCGTCGGACACCGGGTTGTCTTCGGCCAGCCGTTCGGACGGAGCGATCGTCCAGGTCATGTCGCGCTGCAGTACACAGGTTCCGGCAAAACCGGCGCGTCTTTCCCGTGACCACTCGTCAGGTGCGACGAGGCTCAAGGACCATTCGCCGTTGATCCAGTAAAGATAATTCGCTCCGCCGACCGCCGGGCGAAACTTGAACGCCGCGGACAGGACGAGCATTGACGTAAAAAACTCTGCCAGTACCTGGCGCCGCGGCTTCGCCACGACGCCCCGCGGCTCACTCCCGTACCAGTCGAGCAGAAACCCGTTGAGGCCCTTGCCTTCCGGGTTGCCGTCTGTCTTGCGCGCGATGGCGAAGTTGCCGGATTTGTATTGTTTCAGCTCACCCATGTCTTTCAGGTATGACCGATGCCTCTGTAGAGCGCCTAGGTTAACGTCAATGTCCGCGGGAAATACAGCAATCAGGCTCCGGGGATACAACTTGTTACGCGCAGCGGGGCCGAAAAAGGGCAAGCTTGGGGCGGTAAATTTCGAAGCCAAACCTATATGGGCATTCGGCCGTGAAGCGCGCAAACTGAGTTACGATCGACAGCTATGACAAATACACCTGAACAAAAGCCCGCCGCGGTAACAGTCTGGTACGACAGCGACTGCCCGATGTGCATTCGTGAGATTGCTCTGATGCGCCGCCTCGACCGCCGCGGAGCGATCGACTTTGTAGAAATCCAGAGTGCCGTGGGCTGCCCGATCGATACGAACACATTGCTGCAACGATTTCATGCACAGGAGCGCGACCAGCCAATCGTCACCGGCGCCGCGGCATTCGCCGCCATGTGGCGCGCGATTCCCGTGCTTCGTCCGCTGGGATTACTGGCCCGATTCAGGCCGGTGCTCTGGCTACTTGAGCGGTTGTACCGCGGGTTTTTGCGGGTCCGCCCCTGGTTGCAGCGCCGTGTCCGGCGAATGGTCGAAACCTAGTGGCCGGGCCCGGAGCTAGCTATACTCGCGCGCGTTGACAGTAGAATCACCCACTCCAGGTTAGCGAGCCATGTCTGAAGCCAAACCACGCGTCGTCATTATCGGCGGCAACTTCGCCGGCCTCGTTGCTGCGTCACGTTTGCCCTGCGGCTACGACGTGACCGTAATCGACGCGCGCGCCGACTTCGAATGGACGCCTAACATCCACGAAATTTTGTCGGGCGTGAAAAACCGCGAGGGTGTTGTGCTGCCGCGCGCGGAGTGCGTTAGTCGTTACGGCCACAGCTTTGTGCACGATGTCGTGACTCGGATCGATCGCGACAGCAGTTCGGTGGTTACCGAAGGCGGGCTGGTGCTGCCGTATGACGCCTGCCTGATCGCTGCGGGCAGCCAGAGAACAACCTTCGGGGTCGAAGGTGCGGACAAACACGCCCTGGGATTTCGTCTCGTCGACGATGCTGTGCATATCGCAAGCCGGCTCGACAAGCTCGCGGCACGCCAGCGCCGGGCGTCGATAGTCATCGTTGGTGGCGGCGTCTCGGGGATCGAAGCGCTGGGAGAAATCCTGCGCCGCCGTGCCCGGGGCGACGAATTTAATATTCACATCGTCGAGCGCGAGTCGCGCATCCTCGAACAGCAACCCAGGGGGCTGGCCGGCGACGCTGAGATGCGCCTCACTCCTTATCCCGTGACGCTGCATACGAATGCGGCCGTTGCGCAGGTAGACGCGCGAAGCGTCACGCTTGCGAGCGGCAAGAAACTGACGGCGGATCTATGCATCTGGTCGGCTGGCATGGCGCTTCCCGATTTTCTGCGCGACGCCGGATTGAATGAAACCGGGGATGAGTGGTTGCCCGTGGACGATACGCTGCAGAGTCCTTACGCCGACAACATTTTCATCGCGGGAGATTGCGCGGCGCTGCCCGTGCCGGTTCGCAAGCAGGCCTATTATGCGATGGACATGGGCGAGGTCGCGGGCGACAACATCAGTCGCTTCCTCAGGGATCGACGATTGCGGCGCTTCCGCGCGGCACCCATGCCCATGCTGATTTCCTTCGGCGACATCACGACCTGGCTGGTTGCCGGCGAAAGCGTCGTTGCCAGCCCCGTGCTGGCGGCCGCCAAGGAGGGCGTGTACGAGGTCACGATGGCGCGCCTTGAATCGCCCAACGAACCGCTCCGCTATTCGGCAGATGTAGTGGGCCGGGCCGCAATGGCTGCGCGTCAGCTGCTGCTGCCGCAGCTTACGCCAGGCAAGCTATTCCTCGGGCTTGTCGGAAGCCGAATCATTCCCTGAACAAACCGGAAACCGGGGTCGAACCGGGGTTTCGTTCTAATTCGCCGTTTCGGTGCTTACGTCCTGCTCGGCCGCCATTGGCCGGATCAGGTAATGCGCTATGGCCGGTAACAGCAGGAGTGCGCCAAGCATGTTCCACAGGAACATGAATGTCAGCATCAGGCCCATGTCCGCCTGGAACTTGATGGCAGAGAAAATCCAGGTGCCGACACCGATTGCCAAAGTGAACCCGGTGAAAGCCACCGCCATGCCCGTCGTGTGCAGCGTTTTGAAGTACGCCTCGTACACCGTCATGCCTCGCTTCAGGTAGTCATCCATCTTGCTGTAGATATAGATGCCATAGTCGACGCCGATGCCGACGCCCAGGGCAATTACAGGCAGCGTAGCAACTTTCACGCCGATGCCGAGGAATGCCATCAACGCCTGGCCGAGCACTGAGGTCAACGCCAGCGGCACGATGATGCAGACAACGGCGCGCCATGACCGGAACGTCAGGAACACGAGGAAGCTGACCACCCCGTACACCAGTGCCAGCATCTGGTATTGCGCCGTGCTGATAACAATATTGGTGACCGATTCGATACCGGCATTGCCCGCGGCGAGAACGAACCGGATATAACCACTGTCGCTCGCAGCAAGTTCCATGTCCACGCCAACGCTGTTGTAATCGGCGGCAAACTCCTCGGCGACACGGATAACTCCCTGCAGGGTTTCAGCTTTGTGATCGTTCAGGAAGATAAGAATGGGCGCCATGCTGCAATCGGTGTTGATCAGATTGCTCGGCACCGACTGGAGCGAATTGTTCAGGATATACCGATTGCGACTCAGGGTATGCCATTTTGGATTACCCTCGTTCATCGCCATGATCGCGCGCTTGGAAATATTGACTAGCGACACCACGGACTGGACGCCGGGCGTTTCCTGCATCACTTCCTGGAATCGGTCGATCGCAGACACGGTAGCGTACTCGCCACATTGCTGTGGCGGTGTCTCCATCATTGCCACAAACACATCGGTGCTGGTTGAGAAGTTCTCTGTCAGGAAGGCATTGTCGAGATTGTAACGGGAGTCGGCCCGTAGCTCGGGGGCGCCCGGATCCAGGTCTCCGATCCGAAGGTCCTTGCTGCCGTAAAAACCAAGACCGAACAACGCAATCGCGACAACAATCACAACAGGCGCAAACGGCGGTTTCGCAAAGTTCGCGATGAACGGCCAGAGCTTCGATGGCTTGACCTGTTTGCGATGCAGAAAGCGAACACAGGAATCGGACAGGCCGGTGTAGGACATCAATACCGGCATCAACACCAGGTTGGTGAATATCAATACCGCAACACCGATGCTGGCCGTCAGCGCCAGTTCCTGGATAACCGGTATTTCAATGACCATTAATGTGAGAAAACCGATGCCGTCGCTCACCAGGGCAACAAACCCCGGAATATAGAGCGCCCGGAATGCGCGCCTTGCGGACCAGAAGGAACCAGCGCCAAAAAAGAAACGCACCGCGACGTTGTTGATGATCTGCACGCCGTGGCTGATGCCGATCGCAAACACGAGGAACGGAACCAGCATGGAGTAGGGGTCCA
>JBATHK010000046.1:0-6301 GCA_049666725.1 Woeseiaceae bacterium | reverse complement strand
CGTAGAACTCGCGCACGGTGGACTCGAGGTGGTAGAAATTTTCGCTGCCTGAGTAAGCCTCGTCGCCTAGCATCATGCCGGCCCACTGCCGGTCACTCATGGCGGACGTGCCGGAGTCTGTCAGGAGATCAATGTAGACGTCCCTGCTTCGCGTCAGGAAGGTGTTGTAGCCCGCCTCACGAATCGCCGCCAGGCGTTCCTCTCGCGTAGTCATCCTCAGCAGCTCGACCATCTTGATTTTGTATGGCTCGGCCCAGGTGTGGTTCTTGCTTGTCTGTGTGTCCATTCAAAACACGTTAATCGCCTCGGAATCCGCACGCGATACGTAGTTTTACTGCGAATGGCCATGAGGACGTTGGCCTTTGAGAGTTAAGTTGGCATAATCGCGACCCAGCTGGTCGTATCCGGCCAGATCGTGTCATTTGCGCAAAACTAAAAAACTAAAGGACAAGACCTTGTCGAACTATTCGGTCTGCACGCCGCGTGCAGCCTTGGCCCTGATCGTCTGTGCAATGCTGGTGCCTGCCGGCCGAGTCCACGCAGACTCGCAGGACAGCACGAGTATCGAGGAAATCGTTGTTTCGTCGCGCTATCGCGCAGAAAGGCTTTCTGATGTACCAGACTCGATCGCGCCTTTTACGCTCGGCGACATCGAGCGGTATCGTATTGAGCGTATAAACCGGGTTGCATCGTTGACCCCGAACCTGCGTTTCTCCGACGATCAGGAAGTCGGTGTGAGCACGCTGGTCATTCGCGGCGTGCGTCAGAATCGTGGCACGGGTCAGCCGCCTGTGTCCTTTCGCATTGACGGCGTCAGTGCGACCAATAACCTGCTGACGACCCAGGAGTTGTTCGACATCGAAAGCGTCGACGTGCTGCGCGGGCCGCAGGGTGCGTTATATGGGCGCAATGCGATTGGTGGAGCAATTCTGATATCGACGCGACAGCCAAGCGCCGAGCCCGAATATGGTTTGCGCATTTCCGCGGCACAGGGGCAGGACTTCACGATGGCAGGTAGTGCAACGGGTCCGATCGGCGACGATGGCTTGCTGTACCGCGCATCCTTCCGTATCCAGGATCGTGAAGGCCAGCTCAAGAATGCCTACCTCGAAAACCAGTACGTGGATTACAAACAGTCCGCCGCATTCCGCGGGAGGCTGCTATTCAAGCCGAGCGACAAACTAAGCGTTGATTTGCGGGGACAGTACCTTGACCAGGACGGCGGCTCCGGCTACTTCATGCCCGGCAGCGAGGGTTTCCTGCCGTTGCCGCCACCGGCGGCACCGATTCTTTTCGGTAACCCGACCTACGAAATACAGTCCAACCGCATCGGCAGGTCATTCGTGAAGTCTTGGGAGACTTCGGCGAAGATCGACTATGACCTGGGGTGGGGCACCTTGACCTCGATCACTTCGTACACTGACGTAGATTCCGGCAACGACCAGGACCTGGACCAAACGCTGTTCGAGGCGATCGACATCATTGTGATCGACAAGTCCGAGACTGTTGCGCAGGAACTGCGCCTGGTCTCCGACTCGGACAAGGCCCTTCGCTGGGTGGCCGGCGTGCAGTATTTCTCCCAGAATCGCTTCCGTTCGCTGGCAACTACGTTCCTCGGCACGCCCGTGCCGCCGGCGGCACAGGATCTCGAACTCGAAGACTTTGCTGCGTTCGGCAATCTCAGTTACGACCTCACCGAAGACCTCGAGCTGACACTCGCGTTTCGCTATGACGAGGAAACGCCCAAGGACACGACGCAGGGCCGCAGCGAGACGTTCAGCGAACTGCAGCCGAAAGCGAGCCTGGCTTACAGCTTCCGGGAAGGTCTGCTGGGCTACGTGACGATCGGCAAGGGCTTTCGTGCCGGCGGGTTCAACAATCTCGCGCCGGGCAGCAATTTTCTGCCGGGCTTTGACGCGGAATCGCTGGTGAGCTACGAAACAGGCCTCAAGGGCACGTCGCCCGGCGGTCGCTTGCGTGGCGGCGTGTCACTGTTCTTTATCGACTACGACGACCAGCAGTACTTCCTCTTCGACCAGACCGGAACGCAGGCGAACATCAACGTGAGCAAGAGCGAGATCACGGGCGGTGAGTTCGAACTGACAGCGCTACCGACGGATGCGCTGCAGCTCAATTTCGGCCTGGGCTTCACCGACAGCGAGATCAAGGAATACGAAGACATTCCTGGAGTGTTGGTTCCGGCCAGCGCAATAGTGGGCCGAAAGGTGCCGGGCGCCCCGGTCTGGAGCCTGAACCTCGCGCTGCAGCACACGCATTCGCTGACCGCTTCACTGGATCTGGTCAGCCGGCTCGACTACGAGCACCGCGACAAGACTTACTGGACGCTCGACAATGTTGACACGCAGCCGGCTTACGATCTCACCAACCTCAGCTTTGCCCTGGAAGACGAACGCTGGTCGACGCGGCTGTATGTCGACAACCTGTTTGACGAGGAATATATCGACTGGTTTTTTGCGGCGCGTTTTATCGGTCTGCCGGCCGATATTGCCTGGCCGAGCAAGCCGCGACAGTTTGGGCTGGAGTATTCGCTCAGGTTTTAGCGTGCTTTGTCAGGAAGCGGTCCAGGTTGTTGGCGAAGTCCTGCTTGTCACGCTGGCTGAGCGCGGGCGGTCCGCCCGTATCCACGCCGCTGGCGCGCATCGTGTCGAGGAAATCCCGCATGTTGAGGCGTGCTCGAATGTTCTCGGTGGTATGCAGCTCGCCGCGAGGACTCAGGGCATGGCCACCTTTCTCGATGACCTCGGCGGCCAGGGGAATGTCGCTCGTGATCACGAGGTCGCCCGCATCGAGCCTCTTTACAATCTCATCATCAGCAACATCGAACCCTCTCGGTACCTGCAGCGTATTGACATAACTGGAGTTGGGCGTAGCCAGCGCCTGGTTGGCCACCAGCGTCGTTTGCACGCCTGTCCGTTCAGCAGCCCGGTACAGGATTTCCTTGATAACAACGGGACAGGCGTCCGCGTCCACCCAGATTCTCATCGATTCTTATTTCCTCAGGAACGAAAGCACGATCTCGCGTTCTGATGGTAAATGGCGACAGTGTTTATAGCGACGTATTTCAGCTAAAATGCGCCGCCGTCAGACGATCTTTGCTCTGGGAATCATTCATGAAGAAGACCGCTTACCTGTTTCTGTCATTTTTCACCCTTGCGCTGCTGGCCGCGTGTGGCGGCGGCGGTGGTGGCGGGGTAGTAGTCGCGCAACCGCCACCGACTACGGACTGGCAGCAGGGCGTCTTCCTGGATGAGTCGACCTATGCCCGCCGGTGTGCGACGCCGGGTAACAGTGTCAATGTCTTTGATGTCAACTGCCCGGTCGTACAGGACGTCCAGGGCACGGTGCTTGACGAGAACAACTTCCTGCGCTCCTGGAGTAACCGCACCTACCTCTGGTACGACGAGATCGTCGACCGCGACCCGGGCCTCTACAACGACCCGCTCGCGTATTTCGATCTGCTGCGGACGACGGCGCTTTCGCCGACCGGTGCACCCAAGGACAAATTCCATTTCACCCAGGACTCACAAGCCTATTGCCAGCTCTCGCAGGGCGGCGTCTCGGCAGGCTACGGCGCCGCCTGGGCCATACTCGAGGCGTCACCGCCGAATAGAGAAATTCTCGTCGCGTACACCGAACCCAATTCGCCGGCCACGGCCAACGGCGTGTTGCGCGGTGCCGAGGTCCTCGAAGTTGACGGCGTCGCTGTCAGCAACGGCGATGCCGGCGTCTTGAATGCGGGCCTGTTTCCCGCGGCCCTGAACGAGTCGCACGACTTCACGATTCGCGATCCCGACGGCACCGTGCGCATCATCACGATGGTGTCGCAACAAATCACGAACGCCATGGTGCAGAACACGCAGGTCATCAACACGCCGACCGGCGACGTTGGCTACATGACGTTTAACTACCACCGCGCGCCGGCTGAAGAAGAGCTCATTGATGCAGTCAACCTGCTGATTGCGAACGGGCCCATCGACGACCTTGTGCTCGATATCCGCTACAACGGCGGCGGTTTCCTCGGGATCGCGAGCCAGCTCGCCTACATGATCGCCGGGCCGGTACCGACAGCCGGCCGGACCTTCGAGATCGTGCAGTTCAACGACAAGTACCCGACCACGGACCCGATTACGGGCCAGCCCATTACGCCGGTGCCGTTCCTGGACGAGACCGTCGGATTCTCCTCGCTCCCGGCTGGCCAGGCACTTCCAGCGCTGGATCTTCCAAGGGTCTTCGTCCTGACGGGGCCCGGTACCTGTTCGGCCAGCGAAGCTGTCATAAACGGGCTGCGCGGCGTCGGCGTCGAGGTGATCCAGATTGGCTCGACGACCTGCGGCAAGCCCTACGGCTTCTACGCGCAGGAAAACTGCGGCACGACCTACTTCACGATCCAGTTTCGCGGCGTTAACGACGCTAATTACGGCGATTACACGGACGGCTTCTCGCCTGCGGCCGTCGACGACGATGAGGCACAGGTTCTTGGTTGTGCTGTTGGCGACGATTTCTCGGAGCAGCTCGGTAATCCCGCGGAGGATCGGCTGGAAGTGGCCCTTGCCTACCAGGCAGGGCAAGGCTGCATCGCGCCGCTAGCCGTCGCTCCCGGCGACGCGGCGGGCAAGCCCACATCGTCTCTGCAGGGCAGGGACGGCGTTGTGTATCGCTCATTCTTCGATTCCAATCGTATTTTGGGGCGGCCGTAATATGAGACTTGGCAATGTATTGCTCTCAATGGCGTTATGGTTCACGTTGAGCGGATGCCAGACGGTCAACATCGATAATGACCGCCCGGCGCGCATCGTGGATCCGGATGACGACAGCCGCGCGGCGTTACAAGCGGCGGTTAACGAAGCGCTCGGCACCGAGGTCATGCTGGCGGACACGGCGTTGACCGACCGCAGCCGGCTGACGATCGAGCGTTGGCCCGCCGGGACGATGGACAACCCCGTGCCGCAGGGACGCATTCTCGAAAAGCCGATCCAGTTTCGCCTCGTTATCAACGGCTCGGATTGCATCCTGATCGACCAACGCGACAGCGCCCGATACGCGCTCGAGAATACGAGCTGCAAGGCCGAATAGAATCGGCTGAACCCGCGAACAGTCGCTAAGGCCTATCCGGCTTTTTCCAGCGCTTCGCTCGCTTCGAGCCAGCTCCATTCCAGCGCCTGGATTTCGGCTTTCTTGTCCGCCTGGTCCTGGACCAGCTGCGTGACTTCCGCTACGCGATCCTGGTCCGAATAAATTGTCGCGTCGGCAAGTCGTTCTTCAAGTTTTTCGAGTTCTGTTCGACTCGAAGCAAGCTGCTTTTCAATTTTGCGCACCGTGTCGAGCATTGGCTTTAAGCGTTTGCGGCGTTGGGCCTGCTCCTGGCGCTGCTCTTTCTTGCTGAGTTGCTTCGGCTGGTCTTCTTTGTTCGGGGTATCTGCAATGCTTTGCTCGAGTTCCCGTTCTTTCAGCCAGGCCGGGTATTCATCGAGGCTGCGTTTGAAACGATCGACGATGCCGTCGTGCACGATCAGCAGCTCGTCGCAAACGCTGCGGAGCAGGTGGCGATCATGCGAGATGACGACCAGCGCGCCCGTGTACTCGATGAGCGCCACGCTCAGCGCCTGGCGCATCTCGAGATCCAGGTGATTGGTCGGTTCATCGAGCAGCAGCAGGTTCGGTTTTTGTCGAATCATCAGCGCCAGTACCAGCCGTGCCTTCTCGCCGCCTGAAAATGGCGCTACGGGTTCGAATATGCGTTCACCGCCGAAGCCGAAGCGGCCCAGGTAATTGCGAAGGTCCTGCTCACGGTCGTTGAGGGCGTAGACACGCAGGTGATCGATAGGGCTTTGCTCGGGTTTTAGCATTTCCAGCTGGTGCTGCGCGAAGTAGCCGATCTTCGTGTCTTTGCTCAGTACCCGCTCACCGTCGAGTAGCGTGCTGCCGGTGGCCAGTGCTTTGACCAGCGTGGATTTGCCGGCGCCGTTGACGCCCAGCAGACCGAAACGATCACCGGCCGACAAATGCACGTTCACGTTTCTGAGTACCGCGCCCTTATCACTGCCTGCATAGCCAAGCACGGCGTCCGTCAGGCCAAGGAGATGCTGTGGCTGTTTGTTGGGCTCGAAAAAATGAAATCGAAACGGCGAATCGACGTGTGCGGGAGCGATCACCTGCATACGCTCGAGCATCTTCAGCCGGCTCTGTGCCTGGCGCGCTTTCGACGCTTTGTATCGAAAACGATCCACATAGCTTTGAATGTGCTTTATGTCTTTCTGCTGACGAGCGTACATGGCCTGCT
>JBATHK010000045.1:0-6612 GCA_049666725.1 Woeseiaceae bacterium | reverse complement strand
TTGTTGGTCAGCTCACCGAGAAACACGTTCGCGTACTCAACTCTCACAGTCACTTCGACCATATCGGCGGCAACTACCAGTTTGATGAAATCCTGTCTGTTGCAACAGGATTCTCCCTGAGCCGGACAACTGGCCTGAAAAACGACGAACTGTCAATGGAAGTATCGCCGGAGGCCCGCTGCACGAACCTGCCGATGGGCGTTACAGAGGAAAATCACCAGACAAGACCATTTTCGATCAGTCAGAAAATAGCAGACGGAGACGTGCTGGATATTGGCGGGCGACAACTTGAAGTCCTGCAGGTGCCCGGGCATACCGACGATTCAATTGCACTGCTCGACAGGGACCGCGGCTACCTGTGGTCAGGGGATAGCTTTTACGAAGGTCCGATTTGGCTGTTCTTTCCGGAGACGGACCTCGTGGCGTACCAACAATCCGTAGCGAAACTGGCATCGCTGGTGCCTGACCTTAAAGCGATTTTTCCAGCGCATAACACACCTCGCGCCGACCCTGCCCTGCTTACCCGACTGCGTGTGAATCTCGACCGCGTGCTGGCCGGAAAGGTCGCGCCAGTTCCTGTGTCGGACGACAACGTCGAATTCCGGTTTGACGGCTTCAGTCTGCTGATGAGAGCGAATTACAACCGCATCGCCGTGGAATGAAAGCGAGTTGGCTGCTCTTGCCGTTACGCGACGGCTCGCGTGACCCGCTTCGGCTCGGAAACGCCATAGCCCTGCGCGTAGTCAACGCCCATGCCACGAAGCATCGTGATGATCTCCTCGTTCTCGGCGAACTCGGCGATGGTTCGTTTGCCCGTCAGGTGACCGATTTCGTTGATTGAACGCACCATTTCGCGATCGATCGGATCATGCAGAATCTCTTTGACGAAGCTGCCATCGATTTTGAGAAAATCGACCGGGAAGTGTTTGAGGTAGCCAAATGAAGACAGGCCGGTACCAAAATCGTCGAGGGCAAACTTGCAACCGAGCTCCTTCAGCGCATTGATAAAGCGATTCGCCTGCGAATAGCTGGCTATTGCTGCGGTCTCCGTAATCTCGAAGCAGATTTTCGTCGCATCGATGCCACTCATCTGGAACTGATCGACGACGAAAGGCAGGAACTTCTCGTCGCCGAGGCTCTGCCCCGAGAGGTTTATCGAACACAGTGTCAGCCGTTCGCGCTCATCGGCTTCGGATACCAGCCAGCGGAATGCGCTGCGAATGACCCAGCGATCGATATTCGGCGTAATTCCATAGCGCTCAGCCGCTTCAATAAACAGGCCCGGCGAAATGATCCCGCCGTTTTCGTCGCGCATGCGCAGGAGGATCTCGTAATGCGCCCCATCTTCCTCAGCCTGTAGCGGCTGAATCGTCTGGCGGAACAGCTCAAAGCGGTTTTCTTCGAGCGCATTATTGATACGCGCCGCCCACTGCATCTCGCGACGGCGTCGCATCAGGTCGATATCATTTTCCTGGAAGCTGTGTATGCGGTTGCGTCCCGCTTCTTTGGCTGCGGCGCACGCACTGTCAGCGGCCGTCAGCAGCGCGGCGACGTCTTCGTTATCGGCAGTGATCGGCACCACACCGACGCTGACGCCGAGTCGAAAGTTGCGCTCCTCCCAAACAAATTTGTACTCACCAATTGCCATGCGCAGCGTTTCGGCCGAATTCATGGCCTCCTCGAGGCTACAGCTCTCGAGCAAAACACCGAACTCATCGCCGCCGAGCCGCGCCAAAGTGTCCCGCCAGCGGATCTTTGATTTCAACAGCGCACCCAGCTGGCCGAGCAAAGCATCCCCGGCACTGTGTCCGCAGGAATCGTTGACAATTTTGAACTGATCGAGATCCAGGTACAAAAGCGCATAGGATGTCTCGCGAGCCTTGGCGCTCTTCAACGCACGCTCAACCCGATTCTCGAATTCACGCCGGTTAACGAGACCGGTCAGGATGTCATGGCTGGCGTGATAGCTGAGGCGTCGGTTGAGATCACGCGACTCGCTGACGTCGTGAAATACCAGTACGCCACCCGTCACACTGCCTTTGCCGTCACGAATTGGTGACGCCGTACTTTCAATGTAGAGCTCGTTGCCGTCCCTGCGGATCAGCAACGTCGGGCGTACAGACTTGATTGCACGATCACGACGAATCGAGACGGCCAGAGGGTTTTCCAGCGGCTCACAAGTCTCCTCGTGGAACCCGCGGAATATTTCGTCAATTGGACGACCGCTCGCATCATCGACTTTCCAGCCGGTGAGTTCTTCAGCCACCGGGTTTACGTACTCGACGATGTTGTTCGCATCCGTCGTGATGACACCGTCACCTATCGATCGTAGCGTAATCTGCGCACTTTCTTTTTCGCGAAACAACGCATCCTCATAAAGCTTGCGCTCGGTAATATCGACTTCGACACCGAGCAGCCGCAGGAGGCGGCCGTTCTTGTCGAGCACGCACTTTGCGCGGCTCTTCATCCATCGCCATTCGCCATTTTGGTGCTTCATGCGATGCATGGATTCGAAAAACGGTGACTTGCCTTCCAGGTGTTCACGCATTCGTGTCTGGACTCGCGCGATGTCGTCCGGGTGCACAAGGCGATACCAATCGAGCTTTACGTCCTCATCATCCGCCTCGTAACCGAGCATCGTTTTCCATCGACGCGAGAGCTTGATGTGTTTGGATTCGCCGTTGAAATCCCAGATGCCGTCATTTGCCGTCATCGCGACGAGCGAATTGCGCTCGTGGAGCTCATCCAGAATTGCCTTGTCGCTGACGCGCTCGAGGCCAACCGCCAGCGAAGAGCCAAACAGCTTCATCAACAGGTGCAGGTTTGCGTCCCAACCGTCAACCGGGCGTTCGCTGACGATGCCCAGGAATCCAGCAAGCTCACCGTGTACGGAAAAACCGATGATCAGGGCCGCTCCGATATGCATTTCGTTCAGGCGTTCGAGTTCATCTTTGGCAGCCCCCGGCCCACCCAGCGTGTCGGCCACTTCAACGACTCGCAGGTGCCCGAGACGCTGCCGCAGCCAGGGCCAGTCGTCGAGTTTTTCACCCGCGAGCACGCCCGGGCGACACTGCGCGAAACCATCGCACGAAGCCATTACGGCGTCGATCTTGGCACCGTCATCGCTAATGAGTGCGATAAACGCCGAGTCGGCACCGGTCGCCTCTGGCAGCTCATCGACGTTGGCCTGCAACTGATCGAGATAGGTCGTGGGGTCGAGATTCTGCACGCCGACGGCAATTTTGGTCTGCAGTGCATCAACAGCGCCGCGGGTACGCTCACCGGCCCGCGGTTTGCGGTGCCGGATGCCCGTTGCTGGCGTCGTGTTGGACGGATTCGTCATTACGGGAAAACATTTTGACACGATGCTGCAGGAATACAAGATAAGTCGCTGTATTTTTTGCTTTCTTTGCCTCAGCCGGCGTTTTACATAAGCCCCAATGCCACCGCCAGGTCAACCAATCAGGGCCAGCGCCGTTATAGCCCTGAACCACGAAACAAGGGCTGAAAGGAGACCCCCATGAGAATCGCGTATGAAGACCTGGCAGAGCGCACAGGCACAAGGAAGTTAGCCGGATGGATGACGATGCTACTGGCAGCTGTCATTCTTGCGGCTTGTGGCGGCGGGGCCGGCACCTCGACCAATCCGATCACCGGCTCGGCCGAGTGTGATCCCAACAATCCCGACACATTCGCGGAGTGCGGCACCGTTCTGATCGCCCTCACGGATGCCGACGGCGATTTCGTCAATTACACCGTCGACGTGCTGTCGCTGAAACTCGAGACAGCCAATGGCCGCATCGTGGAGACTATGCCGAGAAAGACCCGCATTAACTTCACCGACTATGTGGACCTGACCGAACTCGTGACCGTCGCGACTATTCCGCCAGCTGTCTACGTATCCGGTACGATCAGCCTCGACTACAGCAACGCTGAAGTCTTCGTTGAAGACAGCAGCGTTGAAGAGGAATCGACACGAGGGTCAAAGGCAGCCGTCGTCAAGGACATCGATGGCAACGTTCTGGCGCAGACTGAGCTCAAAATCCGACTCTCCAATCGCGACCAGCTGCTGGTGACGCGAGGTCGCCCTGCTCTCCTGCAGCTTGACTTTGACCTGGACGCGTCTCACACCGTCGATATCGTGCCGACGCCGGCCGATGCCTTTTCGGAGCAGTTCATCCTCGCAGAAGTTGTACCGGTCGACGAAAAAGAAATTCGTGTACGCGGCCCGCTTGTCGAAGTCAGCATCGATGAAATGACCTATACGGTCGCGCTGCGCCCGTTCCATGACCGCGTCGGCCATTTCGGCCGGATCAACGTTCATGTCACTGATGAGACTGAATTCGAAGTTGACGAAGTCATGTACGTCGGCGTTGATGGCCTGCGCGCGCTCGACGCTGCGGGGACGGGCACACCGACCGTCGCGAAAGGAACGCTGAACGTTGCCCAGCGCGAGTTTACGGCAGATATCGTGCTTGCCGGCTCTAGCGTACCGGGTATAGACAGGGATGCTGTTATCGGAAACGTCATCAAGCGAAACGGAAATTTCCTGACCATTCGCGGCGCGACTATTGTTCCGTCCGATCGACCCACGCACTTCCACAATGACGTTGTTGTCGAGATCGGGCCCGAAACGAAGGTATTCAAGGACGGCTACCGCGCGTCTGACCTTAGCATCGACGCGATCTCGATCGGTCAGCGAGTTACGATCCGCGGCAATCAACCGACGCCAACTACGGACGCATTGGCGCCGCAAATCCTGTTTGACGCAACCCAGGGCTCGGTACGCATGCATGTAACGCACCTGTCCGGCATCGTAAACTCGGTCGTGCCTGGCCAGACGGACATCACGCTGCACTCGATTGACCGTCGTCGCGTACAGATCTTCGATTTCAGCGGCACAGGCAAGTCTGACGGCGAAAATGCGGATCCCGACAACTACGAAATTGCGACAGGCAACCTGACTCTCGCCGACTTTTCGACCGGCAAACCGATCGTTGCACGCGGTTTCCCGACAGCGTTCGGCTGGGCACCGCCTGATTTCACGGGTCGTACCATCGTCGACTACACGGACGTTCGAAGTGCCCTTGGCGTTGGCTGGGGCGTGGAAGGCACCGCGGAGCCGTTCCGCAGCGTCGGTCCCGATGGCCTGGTTCTCTTCAACAAGAACCCGGACATCGATCAACGCCACTACATCAAGCAGGGTCCTGTTCTGATTGATCTCACGGCGCTCGATTCGAATACGACTATCCTTCCGCGCGAGACTGGTCGACTGGCGTTCTACATCAAGTCAGCCGACAGCGTGCGCATGTATTCGCATTTCGATGACTTTGCCAACGATCTGGGCACGAGCCTGACTGGCGGCGACAGGGCGCGCTCAATGCATGCCCGCGGCAAGTACGACGTAGATACCAACGTGTTTACGGCATACAAGATTGGCGTCTATTTGCTGGAGAGTAAATAGACCCCAACAGACGACAGGGCCTGATCCACCCCGCAAGCCCTGTCAACTGGCTATGCCCCGCTACCGCAAGGTGGCGGGGCTTTTTTTTTGCTGCCCGTATTCGCAGCGGCTTAGCGGCCCTGCCAGGCCAGCGATGTAACCGGCCCGTCGGTTCGCCAACCGTCTCGCCTGGCTATCGCCCGCAGACGCTCGACCCTGTCCGCAGGCTGAGGATGCGTGGCAAGGTAGGTAACAATCGCAAGGGTCGTGTCGCCTTCGGCATCCCAGCGTTCAAACAGACGGGCAGCCTGGTTTACGTGGCCGTACTCGGAATGCACGATAGCCAGGCCGAACTCGTCGGCTCTGGACTCCTGCTCACGACTGAAGCCACGCAGCGCAATATCGGTGGCATTGATTCCCAGGTTTGCCACGTCATTGCCAGTTATCACCACGAAGAACAACGACAGCACAATGCCGCGACCCAGCGCACGCAGGTGATCGCGATTCCTGAAATGACCGAGTTCATGACCGAGTACGAACGCAAGTTCATTCTCGGACTCGACCTGATCGAGCAGGCCCTGCGTGACGATGATTAGCCCGCCGGGCAGCGCCATGGCATTGGCCACTTCCGAATCATCAATTTCGACGCGAAACTCGTACGGTGTTTCCGCCCAGTGCCTGGCAAGACGATCGACCAGCAGCTGCGTCTGCTCCAGGCGCTCGTCGGCTGGCGCCACGGTCACGAGATCGTCCGGTATCCAGCCCGAAAACAGCTCTGCCTCCGTCTCGGGAGACACGAAATACAGAGCGACCTCGATGATAAATATCAGCGCCAGCGCGATGATGATGAATATTGCCGTAAGGCCGACAATCAGCGTGCCGGCTTCCACCAGCGGATGCTCATCGCTAACGTTGATTCCTTCCCGCGGCCTTTTCGCAATAAACCTCAATGCTACGTTACCCGAATCGGCTTACCAATTTGACGGCGGTTCCAAATGCCAGCATCTCCACACCCGCCGTGCCCTTGCCATCACGCGTGGCATTTGCGAGACGGGATGTCTCCAGCCGAACGTTGAATATAGCGTCGTAGCCCTGCTCGCGGGCAGATTCTGTCATGCGCAGCAGCGCCTCGCGCCTGGCTCGCTCGAGCAGCGGTTCGTAAGTCTTGA
>JBATHK010000044.1:0-5030 GCA_049666725.1 Woeseiaceae bacterium | reverse complement strand
CTGAGGCAATGGTGCACCTCGGTAGTCTCAACAGTCGTATGAAAGACTTCTATGACATTTGGCGCATGTCACAGCAATTCAATTTCGAGGGCACAGACCTTTGCGAAGCAATCAGGCGTACATTTGGAAATCGTAATACAGCAGTTATTGAGTTTGATGAACTCGTCGGCGAATTACTAAATAACGAAAATATTCAAAAACAGTGGACTGCGTTCCTGATTAAGTCAGCTGTCAGTGGGCCTGACGCTTTTCCCGAGGTTTTGGCATTGATTGGTGATTTTCTCTCGCCGATATTCTCGACCGTCAAGAGCAACAAAGTCCTCGACCAGGAATGGGTGTCACCCGGCCCGTGGCACAGTGTAAAGCGGAGCAAGAATCAACCATGAAAACCCCGCGCCTTTCCCATGCTGCCGGACGAGTTACCGCAGCACCAGGTCTTTACTTCGGAGGAAGAGGTACGCCGCTGCTATACCTCGCGCACGCTTGTGAATTTTATCGGCTTTTTTGGTCTTGCAGCAGTGGAGCCTGTTTCCGACAAGCGCTTTTGTCACGAGTATCGGGTGAAAGGTCTGCCATTACTGCACGCGTCCGTGCAGTTTCAATTGTCTGGGTGACGATCATCGGCGAGTCCGTCACGCTCCATCGGGTCTTGTCGCCATGAAACGATGCTCAGGAAGCGATCGCTGGTGCCGCAGAAATTCCCGGACTTCGATGAGATTCTCCATCAGGAGCTTTTCGTAGGGATCAATGTGAGGACCGGAGTTTTCGACCAACTCCTCTAGCAAGTACAACGCAAACCAGAACGCCCTCTCCTCCGGGCTCGGATCTGTTAGTTCAGACTTACCGAAGATTTCTTGCCAAGCCGTAAGCACGCTTTCGACATAGCCGAGAGCATCGGGCTCTTCTGCCGACACCGGTGCCATTCCGTCGAGATAGCGCAGCAGCACCAACCGATGGCAATCAATGAATCGTTCATGGTCCCGAGTAGTTGCCTCGCTCCGCTCTCCGATGCAGGGCTTATTCTGCGACTTCGACATGCGGCCATTCTCAAGGATCCCACCGTGAGAATACCGTGCGCATTTCTGCGCCAATCAACCCGATTTGCAAGTGGCGCAAATTACAGGGGCACGTCGGTTGAGGGTGGGATCTGGAAAGTGGTGGCCAGGGGCGGAATGGAACGCTGGCTACGCCAGCTCGCACTACGTGCGTCTGTCGGCCCTGCGAGCCTCGGTTGAACTGCCGACAAGTGGATTTTCAGAACGTTAGGCGATTGATTCTGTTTTATTTATCAACCAGTTACCGGGGCGTCCGTTGCTGTGTTGCAGCACTTTGCATAAGGATGCACAGCTGACACACGCAACTCTCACGCAAATTCCGAATTCAGCGGGCGGTGAGCATGCACGAGTTTTTCTATCGGGACGAAGTCAAAGTCGAAGCCGAAGCAACGTGGCGCCACCACGGCCAGAGCATTGACCTGGCGATAGTACTCGGGGCAACCGACGCCATACACCGTGACGCGCTGACCGTACCGTAACCGCTCTGCGTTGATGGGTGTCGACGTTTCGTAATCGAGCACCGTTATCAGATCAGGGACTGAAGCTACGACCTGGTCTCCAATCCGGGCGACCAGGTATTCGTTCTTCACATTGATCGTAAGCGGTGGTGCGTCGCTGTCGAACGCCTCAATCACCGCCTGCCCGATGTCGTACCCGCCCACAACAGAACTCGCGTAATCGACGACCTTACCTGTGTAGAGGTGGAACAGGTTTCCGTATAAGGACTTCGCAAACGCTTCACCCAGCGGATGAAAAATGCGCTGCGCGTTGCCACGATATTCGCGAAGTATGCGCCCGATTTCAATCGAGAATGAGATTGTATCAGGTACGATCGAATTCTTGAGTTGCGCACCCGTCATCGGATGCTCGACCGTCATGATCATGCCACCCATCGCCTGCGCTAAGCTCCGCACATGACGCTCATAGGTAGCGGTTGAATCGGCGGAGAAGGTGACGACATTGCCGGCGTAGTCGAGTGCGATGGCAGGGGTCGGCGCAACGCCTGCGATCGGATAGGTCATCATCTGCGCTTCCGGCAGTGCACGACCCATACCGTCGCCATTTATGACCGGTATACCTCGCTGGGCAGCCGCGATGATCGGGATCATCGAGTTGCCGCCGCCGACTTCGAAAGAAACAACCGCATCAACCTCGCGTTGTACATGTTCCTCGAAGGCCCGCAGCGCCAGCAACGAATCGCCAACGGACGGAAGCAGTTCGAGGCTGACGGATGGCGCGCCAACGCCGCCTATCGTCACGACGTACGCATCGTCATCAAGATCGTCAACAGCAAGCAGCTCTACAGGCCCACACTCATCCAGCACCTTTTGCGTGGCGAGATAGGACACATAGGGATCGCCGCCGCCACCGGTTGCAAGGAACACCGCACCGGCAGAGAGATCGTCAAGCGATTCACGTCCCAGTTTCATGTCGCCGCCGTTGCTGCATCTGCATTCGATAATCCGGCGATATCTCCAACTACCTTCACTCGCAGGCGCGTTGTATTGCCCGCCATGTATGACATCGCCGTCTCTTCGACGTCGGCAACGCGAATCGTGGCGCTATCGGCGCCCGCAGTCACGGCCAACTTTGTCGCGTCGGCGGTTACTTTCCTTATAGCGTCGTTGCGGCCAGTTTTTTCATACGAGACCAGGCATTCCGTTTCGCCACCTATCTGTGCGATAGCTGCGCCTATGGCATTTGCGACACCGGCATGCTCTGGACTTAGCATCTCCGATGCGGCCGCCAGTTTTTCGGTCACCAGGATTGCGCCTCCCCCAACCAGTATGACGGGCATCGGATCACTGCTCGGCTTCATCTTCTCGATGCCGAGAGTCAGGATTTCTGTTATCCGGGCTTTGGCCGTCGCCACGATGCTCTTGTCGAGATCGGCGACGAGCGACGTGTCGCCAATCTCAGGACCGCCGCCGGCCACCACGATATCCGTCGCGGTCAGTGTGTCACCGCCGAAGATCAACCCGTCTTTGACCAGACGGTGACCCAGCGACCGTGGTCCGACTTGTTGGCCGCCGTCCTCGACCAGGCTACCACCGCCCAGCCCAATGGCGAGAATGTCGGGCATGCGGAAATTGGTTCGTACGCCACCTACCTCGATGACCACGTTCGACTCTCGCGGAAACCCGTCCTGCAACACGCCAATGTCGGACGTAGTGCCACCGATATCCACGACGATGGCGTCATTCAGTCCGGTCAGTTTACAGGCACCCCTCAGCGAGTTCGTCGGACCCGATGCAAATGTCAGCGCCGGAAATTGGCGCGCAAACTCTGCGTCCATCAAGGTGCCATCGTTCTGGCTGACGAAGAAACGGCAGGTAAGACCGCGTTGCCGAATCGCGTCGACAAACGACGAGACGACGTTGTCCGCAAACCGTAGCAAACTGGTATTCAGCAGCGCGGCATTCTCACGTTCGAGTAAGCCGAGTCGCCCGATCTTGTGAGACAACGTGATGTTCGCGTCCGGCAAAGCTGCGCGGATACGCTTTCCCACTTCCAGTTCCGGTTCCGCGTTCATCGGTGAGAATGCCGACGAGATCGAGACAGCCTCAACCTTCTTGCTAACCAGGTCTTTGACGACCGCATCGATTTCCCGGTCGTCCAGCTCCGCAAGCGGCCAGCCGTCATAAAGATAGCCGCCACGAATCATATACACGTTGTCGCCGAGGCAACGTGCAATATCGTCGGGCCACCCGATCTTCGGCGGCAGGCCGTCTCCTGATGGCTTCCCTATCCGGATCGCCGCCACTTCCGCGAGCTCACGGCGCTCGATAACGGCATTCGTGAACTGGGTTGTTCCAAGCATCACGGCTTCGATCGAGTCCTCCGCGCTGGCGCGATCCGCGAGGATCGTCTCGAGCGCGTCCATGATGCCGGTGATGACGTCGGCGGACGTCAATGCCTTGGTCGATGCGACAACTTCATCTCCATCGAGCAGTACGGCATCGGTATGCGTGCCGCCAACGTCGATCCCGATTCTCAACATATCGGCTATCCCCCGGAACGTACGCTCTGCAGCGCGTTATCGAAACGGCTCAGGATCGCGTAGCTCAGCGCGGACACGAGCGCTGCATCCAGTGCGGCGATGCCTGTCAGCGTGATAATCGATTCCGCACCGAGCAGCGCCACGACACTGCCGGCCGCCCAGGCAATCAGCGCCATCGGCGAAATGAGGCGCTCGGCCACCTTGAGATTCTCGAAGTAGGCTGACGGCCGGGCGAAGAAATGATCCACGGCGATCACGCCTGCAACGGGCACGAATACGATCGCGAGGTAGAACAGGAAAGTCAGGAAGTAATCGAGGATATTCATGAAAGCAGCGATGGTCCCGAGCGCACCAAGCGCAACGATCAGCAGCTTGTTCTCGGTTTTTGGAAACGTAGCTTCGATACTAAGCGACGTGCTGTAAAGATTCAGCGAATTAAGCACCCAGCTACCGGCAATGACGATGACGAATGCGCCCCAGCTGATACCCATCACAATCAGGACATCCAGGAAATCGTCATTCGTGAGAACGTCCGACGCGAGACCGCCCGAGGTCATGACAATGCCTTGCACCAGGCCATAGGAAAGGAGCGCCGTGTACATCGCACCGCGCCAATGACGAATAAACCGCGTGATATCGGGCATGATGACTGCGCCGACAATTACGCCACCGACCACGGAGGAAATCGCGTGACCGAAAGAAATTTGCGACACCTGCACCGCCGCAAACGTGTCATCGAAGGGTCGAATACCCAGTGCCTTCGTTACCAGCACCGCAGTCACGACCATCATCACGGGCACCAACAACATCGATAGCGTGTTGATCGCCTTGAAGCCGTAAATCGTCGTGATCGTCATCACCACACCCGCAAACATCTCGACCATCCAGACGGGCGCCGTAAGGCCCATCGTGTCCTGCAACAGCCGCAGCAAGGCGCCGCCGAAGAGGTCGATGTTGACCCCGAACCAGCCGAG
>JBATHK010000043.1:0-4858 GCA_049666725.1 Woeseiaceae bacterium | reverse complement strand
TGACGAAATCGAAATCGCTGACTGCGCGCATCAACCGCTCACGCTCCTCGACAATCCGCGCGACGGCGCGTTCCGCGAACACCAGTTGTTCGTCCTGCAACGCGTCTTCCACGCATTCGACGACGGGTGTCGCAAGCGCGTAGGGCGCCTGCACGGCACTAAGCATGCGAATGACGGCTTCGGGACCAATTACGGCGCCGCAGCGCGCACCTGCGAAGCCCAGTGCTTTTGAGAGCGTTCGAAGAACCAGCAAATTGGGGTACTTGTCGAGCAGTTCAATAACCGAGGGCACATCGGCGAATTCAACGTAAGCCTCGTCGACGACGATGGCTGATTTATCACCGCGACGCTGCAGGAGCTTTTCGAGCTGGTCTCGTGGCAACGTCGATCCGGTTGGGTTGTTTGGCGAGCAAATGAAGATCAGCCGCGTCGATGCATCACAGGCAGCCAGCAGCGCTTCAACGTCGATGGCATAGTTATCACTGGCCTGTGTTGCGACCTCCAGGAAATTGGCGCCCTGTACCTCGGCGTAGTGTCGGTACATGGAAAATGAAGGCGACGTGGTCAGTACGCTGTCCTTGCCAGCGCGACAAAACGTCCGGACCAGCAGATCGATGGCCTCGCTGGAGCCACGCGTTACCAGCAATTGTTTCGGGCTGCAGCCGAATCGGGCCGCAAGCGCACGCTGCAGTCTCTGTGGGCGGACTTCAGGGTAGCGGTTCAACGGGCGTCGGAAATGATCGACGTCGCTTACGATCGGCGACTCATTGGCGTTCAGACGCACGGTATCGTTAACCTGCTCAGCCGCTTCGTAAGCGTGCAAGGCCTGAATCTCGGGACGGGCGAGTTTCGCGATGCTCACGAGGGTGACCTCAACCTGCGGCGCACGGCCTCGGCATGCGCATCCAGACCCTCAAGTCCGGCCAGGCTGACCACGGCGTCGCCGAGATTGGCAAGGCCCTCGCGGCTCAGTTCCTGCACGGTCATCTGGCGCATGAACTGGTCGAGGCCGAGGCCGCTGTAAGTTCGTGCGAAACCGTAGGTTGGCAAGACATGATTCGTGCCACTGCAGTAATCGCCGACTGACTCCGGTGTCCAGGGACCGACAAAGATCGAACCCGCGTTACGCAGCGCTGGCAGCAACTGTCGCGGGTTTTCGACCTGCAGGATCAGGTGCTCGGGTGCGTAACGGTTGCTGACGGACACTGCTGTATCGAGATCCGCTACAACAAATACGCGGGCATGATTGAGTGACGCCCTGGCGATTTTGGCGCGCGATAATCCGGCCAGCTGTTGATCGAGTTGCGCAACCACCTCCGCCGCAAGGCTCCGGGAGGTCGTGACAAGAACTACCTGTGAGTCCACGCCGTGCTCAGCCTGCGACAACAAGTCGGAGGCCACAAACTCGGCCGACGCTTCGGAGTCCGCGATGACCAGAACTTCCGAAGGGCCCGCCGGCATATCGATGGCCGCGCCGCCAGGGTCGCCGCTGACCAGCGACTTGGCGCTCGTGACCCAGGCATTGCCAGGCCCGAATACCTTGCAGACCTTGGGCACGCTCTCGGTGCCATAAGCCATCGCCGCGATCGCTTGTGCACCGCCGATCTTGTAGATCTCCTCAATACCCGCGCGAGTGGCCGCAACCAGTACCGCGGGATCCGCGCTGCCGTCGGGGCGAGGCGGGGTGCAAAGGATTTTAGTTGCACAGCCCGCGATCGAGGCGGGCACGGCCAGCATGATGGCCGCGGATGGCAGCGGCGCAGTACCGGCCGGCACGTAAAGTCCGACGGCGTCGAGGGCGTGACTCACGCGCTCACAGACGACGCCTGGCATTGTTTCAACGAGGAGCGGAAGCGGACGTTGCTGCTCGTGGAAACGGCGCACATTCCTTATTGCGAGGTCAATTGCGTCGACTTGTTCCTGCGTCAGTTGTCCCGTGGCGGCCGCGATTTCGGCGGCAGTGACGCGGAAATCGTCAACGCGGGCGCGATCGTATTTCTGCGTCAATGCGCGCAGCGCCGAATCCCCTCGCTCACGAACCTCTGCGATGATCTCTGCCGCGGCCGTGCGAATGGCGGCATCGTCGGCGACGGCCGGCCGTTGCAGCAAGGCGCTGCGCTGCGCGTCGCTCAGCTCGGACCAGCTTGTAAGTTCGACGGCCATCTGTCAGGCCAGCATTTTTTCGACCGGCAATACGAGCAGGGAGCTCGCACCGGCGGCTTTCAGGTTTTCGAGGGTCTCCCAGAACACGTTCTCCCGGCATACCGCGTGCACGGCGACCTTGTCGTCAGTTCCGTCCAGAGGCAGCACAGTGGGGGCTTCGGAGCCTGGCAGGAGGTCCCTGATTTTCGGCAAGGCCGAGCGAGGCGCATGCAGCATGATGTACTTGCTCTCACGCACCTGCAGAACGCCATCCAGGCGCTGCAGAATCTTGTCGACGAGCGCCTGCTTTTCCTCACCGAGGGGAGCCAGCGTCTGTATGACCACAGCCTCGCTGTCCATCAGCACATCGACTTCGGTCAGGCCGTTGGCCTTGAGCGTGGAGCCTGTCGAGACCAGGTCGCAGATGTAGTCGGCGCGGCCGAGTTTGGGTGCAATCTCAACAGCGCCCGAGAAGTAGACGGTCTCGGCATTGATGTTATTGTTCTTCAGGTAATTTGTTACGATTCCGACGTAACTTGTTGCAATTCTTTTATTTTCAAGAGATGAAGGACCGGCATACTCGGTTGTCTCGGGTGCCGCCAGCGCGAGCCGGCAATGGCCGAAATCGAGTTCGTAGATTTGCTTGAACAAGCCCTCGCGCCCCTCGGACTCCAGGTTGAGGCGCTTCTCCTCGACAATATTCAGCCCGACGATCCCGAGATCACAGACGTCCTCGCTAACCAGGCCCGGGATGTCGTCGTCACGCACCAGCAGCAGGTCGATTGGCATGTTCTCGCCGTAGCAAATCAACTGGTCCTTGCTCTTCGTGATCTTGAGACCGCAGCGCTCCAGCAGATCGATGGAGTGCTCGGTCAAACGGCCGGTTTTTTGCACCGCAATCTTTATGCGCTGCTCGGGGATGTCCATTGGCTTTTCCTTAGTGGGAGGTGTGACCTTCAGGAACGCGAGTTCGCTCGAGAGCCGTGCGATAGCCGCCGAAACCATCCGATAGAAAGCGCGCAACCCGGCCTATGGTTGTGACGCTGACGCCCGTCAAATCATGAATTCTGCGATAGGGAAGGTCTTGCTCGAGGTATTCGACCACCTGCCAGCGGTCCACAAGCGCCTGCAGCTCGGCCGGTGTACACAGGTCCTTGAAGAAATTCCGGCACTCCTCGCGGTTCCGCAGGCTGATGACGGCCTCGAAAAGTGCGTCTTCGGCGTCGTGCTGCTGACGCTCGGATTCGTTGCGGTTAGGCTTCATATTGAACCAATGTATTAACGTGTTAGTACGCTAATACATTGGAGCAACAATAGCAAGCCGCGGCAGCGCGTTTTTTGAATGGTTGCGCCGTCGTGGAATAAACCTAAGAAAAACGGTTACTTGTGAGACTAATAAAATGCCGGTGAGGGCCTTGACCCTCAAAGCTGATTGGACATACACTCGCTGAAACTCATCGAGACCGGTCGAGGGATAGGCCCGACGACGCCGGGGCAACCTTCAGGACTAACCATCCTGAAAAGGTGCCAACTCCTGCGATGCTTAGCGTTTTGCGATGCATCGGTAGATGAGGGTTACTGCAACATTCCGGGACCGAAACGGATGAAGGGCAGGACACCTCTCCCTTGCGGGCTTCGCAGGGTTCCGATGAGAAGTAATTGGAATCGTCTAGCGGAGACCGACCATGAGTTCCCAAGCCAGCAAAGCCACAGGCGCCGTTCGTGCCTCGATTGAATCGGACACGCAGCACGGCGCCGTCGTGCCGCCACTGCATCTTTCTTCGAATTTCGCGTTTGCGGGTTTCGGGGAGAAACGGCAGTACGACTACACGCGCTCAGGTAACCCGACGCGTGATGCGCTCGCAGACGCACTCGCCGAACTTGAAGGCGGTGCCGGAGCTGTCGTGACTTCGTCGGGCATGGCCGCATTGACGCTGCTGACGCAGCTGCTAGAACCCGGTGACCTCATCGTCGCGCCGCACGATTGCTACGGAGGCACCTTTCGCCTGTTTGAGCAGCAATCGAAGAAAGGGCTTTTTGACGTTGTATTTGTTGACCAGACGGACCTGCAGGCCCTGCAAGCCGCCTGTGAACGCGGTCCCAAGATCATCCTGGCCGAGACGCCGTCCAATCCGCTGCTGCGCATCGTCGACATCGAAGCAATCGCTGCCATAGCGAAAGACAGCGGTGCGTTATTCGCTGTCGACAACACGTTTCTATCGCCGGCGCTGCAAAACCCTATCGAGTTCGGCGCAGATCTCGTCATTCACTCGACGACCAAGTACATCAATGGACATAGCGATGTGGTCGGCGGCTGCGTCGTCGCCGCGACGGAGGAACTGGCAGAGCAAATTGCCTACTGGGCGAACTGTATCGGCATTACCGGGGCACCGTTCGACAGCTACCTGACGTTGCGGGGTATTCGCACGTTGCACCCCCGAATCAGGCAGCACGAAGAAAGTGCCAGCCTGCTGGCCAATGTGCTTGACGAGCACGACGGCGTGGACCGCGTCTATTACCCGGGTCTTCCATCGCATCCGGGACACGCGATCGCGAAACGTCAGCAGCGCGGCTTCGGTGGCATGATCAGTTTTGAAATCGATGGCGGCGAGCCGGCCGTCAAGGCATTCGTTGAAACCCTGAAGTACTTCTCACTGGCGGAATCGCTCGGCGGCGTCGAAAGCCTGGTGTGCCATCCCTCTTCGATGACTCATGC
>JBATHK010000042.1:0-4655 GCA_049666725.1 Woeseiaceae bacterium | reverse complement strand
CTCGATCAGGAGAACCAAGGTAACTTTGATCTACCGCCAAACACAGAACCTGCGTGCGTGCCAACTCTTGCTAGGACATAAGAAGATCGAGAACACGGTAAGATACTTTGGGCTCGATCTTGTCGATGCGCTCAAGATTTCGCGAGACATCGATATCTAAGATTCTCGGATTTCTGCAACTGGCACAAATCTGGCACACCGGGAAAAGAAACGGTTAGACACCTAATCCCTAAGTGTCTGACCGTGCTTGAATAAGATGGTGGCCAGGGGCGGAATCGAACCACCGACACGCGGATTTTCAGTCCGCTGCTCTACCAACTGAGCTACCTGGCCTAATTTTGACTTGCTAGCTGACTTATCACCGACTGAAAATCGATTTTCAGTCCTTGCCTACCTTGTCGCTTCGCGACCCCGCTACACTGGCCTTACTCTGTCGCGCGCTGGGGCGCGCTCCTACAAATCGGCCCACAGGGTGCGAGCGAGCGGGGTATTAGACCGGCGCCCGCACCCTCAGTCAAGGGCCATGGCTCGTGTTGGTGGTTGGTTCCGTTTACGCCTACATATCGAAGGCTTCTGCCACCTCGACGGAGCCGCCGACCGTGAGGATCGGGCAAGCTTTTGCCTTGGCAAGCGCGTCGTCCAGGTCCGCGGCCTCGATCAGGCTGTAGCCGCTTGCCGGGTTCGCGCCGCCGTCGTTCTTTACCGAGCCGTCCGCCAGCACCGTGCTCGACGTGCCGACGGGGTTGCCGCCGTCTATGACGGCTGCCCCCATGGCGCCAAACCACTGTCCCCAGGCATCCATCGACTCCTGCAGTTCTTCTTCGCTCTCGGCCTTGCCGCCGCCGTGATACACATATAGATACTTCGCCATCTTGCTTCTCCTGTTTTGTCCCGTTGGTTTTGCCTACGAGATAGAGACTATCGCCAATGACAGGTCTTTACATTGGTGAGAATGGCCCTCTTCCGACCATATAATTGTGTAAACTGCACAATATTGTGATTCCAGGCTCCCGAGAACCCCGGCTCGCCGCAACGCTGGACGCGCTGCGTGGTCTCGGCGTCGTTCCAGGGATCTCTGCCATTCTGGAGGGAAGTGCCGGGGGCATCGAAGCCGAGCTGCAGACCGCCATCCCCGAGGAAATCCCGGCCTTCTCGGCATCCGGCAACCCGGACGTGCTGCCGGAACAGGCGCGCCATGGCACCGAGAACATCGAGGAGATGCGTCGCTTGCTGGATGGTGGCCGGCCAGGCGACTTCGAGTTCGTTCGGGTGCTTGCCCGCCGCCGCGCCTCACAGAAGTTTCCGCTTGAAGCCAGCCTGCATGCCTACCGCTGCAGCCACAAGATCCTGTCCCGCTGGGTTCGTGACGCCGCTCTGGCCGCCGCACCTGCCGACGCGCAGGTTCGCCGGGTCGTTGCTGCCGCTGCCGACTTCGCCTTCGAGTACACGGACTCGATCAGCACCATTGCGACCTCGGAGTACGTTGCACAGACACGTCGCCTGGCAGAAGCAGAGGGCGACCGCCGCTCGGAGTTGCTCAACCTGCTGCTCAGCGGTTTCGACGAAGCCGATGGCCGCGTTGCCCGCTTGCTGCGGAAAAGCGGTTACCTGCAACAACGACAGGCGTATTGCGTTGTCGTCGCACAGCCGGTCGATCCGTCCGAGATGCAGAACCCCGCCCGTGCACAACGCCTGGCCGATAGCCTCAAAGACAGTGTCCGGGAGAGCAGCGTACGCTGCATCGTCGGCATTCGTGAAAACCTCGCAGTAGCAATCTTCTCGGCAACGCGGCGGCAGTCCGGATGGACGGCGCCGCAAGCGGCGCTCGCAGGCAGGCTGCAGCCGCAGCTGCTTAACGTAGGTATTGCCGCACTCATCGGCGTCAGTGCCGATGTGCCGTCGACCTCGCACATTCCGGGTGCGCTGGAACAGGCGACGCTGGCGCTGGAATTTGCAAGCGTCGCCGATCGCGTCGTGCAGTACACCGACATACCGATGCAACGCATGATGCTGCGGCTCGCGCGCGACGAAATGCAGGCGGCGTTGCCGGGTTGGGCAAATGCTTTATATATCGCTGACCAGAAAATGCGTGGCGCACTTGATGCGACATTGCACGCTTATGCCACGGCCAATATGAACGTGCTGCAGGCGGCCAAGTTGCTCGATGTGCACCCGAACACCATCTATTCGCGCCTGAACAAGGTGCAGGACATCACGGGCAAGAATGCACTCGCCTTTCACGACCTGGGCGAGCTGCTGCTGGCGATGGATTGTCGCCGGGTTTGAGTTTTGGGGTAGCCGGGGACAGTCCCGGAGGGACAGTCCCCATTCCGTGCTGGGCACGGTCGCGGCCAGTGGCCAATCAATCGTAGCTCAGTTCACGCGTCTTGCCCCAGAACACCCGGTAGGCAAACACGGTGTAGCCAAGGATCGCCGGTAACGTGATCAGCACACCCCAGAGCACGAACTGCAGTGAGTTGGTGGCGCTGGCGGCATCCCAGATTGTGATCTCGTCTATCACCAGGTACGGGAACAGGCTGTAGGCCAGTCCCGCAAACGCCAGTATGAATATCGACACGGCCAGTGCGAACGGCACCCATTGACGATCATCCATCTTCTTTGCCAGTTTTCGCAGGCGGTAGTGACACGTGAGTATCAGCGCAATCGATATCGCCGGTATCTGCGAGAGCAGCAGGAACTGCGGCATCGAAAACCACTTGTCGAACACGCGCGCGCTGACGAATGGCGTTGCGAGAGACACGGCCGCGATGCCGCCCGCCGTGAGCCAGAGCGCAACGCGCGCCCAGCGAACCGCTTTCTGCTGCAGCTCGTGCTCACTCTTCATGATCAGCCAGGTCGCACCGAGCAGTCCGTAGCCTGCCACCACACTGATGCCGATCAGCACGGAAAACGCATAGGCCGCAAAGGTTTCCTGGAAGCCGGTGATGTAATGCCCCAGCATGAAACCCTGCGAAAACGATGCCAGCAGCGAGCCGCCGAAGAACGCCCCGTTCCACAGCGGCCGGTGCGGTTCGCGTGCTTTAACGCGAAAGTCGAACGCGACGCCACGCAGGATAAGTCCGACGAGCATAGCCGCCACGGGCAGGTACAGCGACGACAGGATGACCCCGTGCGCCATCGGAAACGCGATAAGAAGAATGCCGACACCCAGCACCAGCCAGGTTTCATTGGCGTCCCAAAAGGGGCCGATCGAGGCAATCATCAGGTCCTTTTCCCTGTCGTTGCCGCCGTTGAGCAACACGCCGACGCCAAGGTCGTAGCCATCGAGCACGACATAGATCAGCATAGCGAGCGCCATGAGGCCCGCGAAAACAACCGGCAGCCAATAATCCATTATCAAGCTCCTGCCGGCTGCAGGGGATTATCGAGCCGCTCGCGCTCACGCGGGATGTTGCCGGCCGCCGCCTGTGACGCCAGGTAGAAGACTACCGAGACGTAGGAGAAGAGCAGCACCACGTAAAGCAGCAGGTACGTCGTCAGCGAAATGCCAATTGGCGTCGCGGTCACGGGCCCGACCGCGTCTGCCGTTGTCAGCACACCGTGCACGAGCCAGGGCTGGCGACCGATTTCGGTGACGTACCACCCGGCTACCGTAGCCACCCAGCCCGAGAACGTCATGCCGACCAGCACGCGGGCCATCCAGGTCGGCATCTCCCTGCCCTTGCGCATGGCCCAAACACTCAGCCACGACACCAGCAGCATCAGCATGCCGACGCCGACCATCACCCGGAACCCAAAGAACACCGGTGCCACCGGGGGATGTTCGCCCTCGAAACTGTCGAGGCCTTGCACGAGTCCGTTCAGATCGTGCGTCAGGATCAGGCTCGCTCCTTTTGGAATGGCGATTTCGAAATGGTTCTCGCGCTTCTCCTCGTCGGGCCAGGCGAACAGCAGTAAGTCGGCGCCCTCGGTGTCTTTCCAGAGCCCTTCCATCGCGGCGACTTTGGCGGGCTGATGCTCGAGCGTGTTGAGGCCGTGCAGGTCGCCGGCAAAAATCTGTATCGGAATCAGGATTGCGGCCATCCAGATCGAGACCCGCAGCGCAACGCGATTGGCTTTGCTCTTGTCGCCGCGCAGCTGACGGAAAGCCGACAAGCCGGCGACGACAAAAGCCGCGGTAAGGCCGGTTGCTAGCATCATGTGAACGACGCGGTAAGGCATCGACGGGTTGAAAATGACGTCTATCCAGCTCAGCACGAACGCCTGGCCCTCGCGCATCTCGAAGCCGGCCGGCGTCTGCATCCAGGAGTTCAATGCGAGTATCCAAAATGCGGACAGCGACGTGCCGATCGCAACCATCCACGTCGCCAGCGTGTGCACGCGGTTGCTGACGCGCTTGCGTCCGAACAACATGATGCCGAGGAACGTTGCCTCGAGGAAAAACGCGGTGAGCACTTCGTAGCCCAACAGTGGGCCCGCAACATTACCAACGGTTTCCATGAAGCCGGGCCAGTTGGTGCCAAACTGGAAACTCATGGTGATACCGGTAACCACCCCCATCGCGAACGTGAGTGCGAACACTTTCACCCAGAAGCGATAGGCCTCGACCCAGTGCGCCTCTCCCGTGCGGTCCTGCTTCGTCTTGAAATACACGAGCAGCCACGCCAGTCCCATCGTGATGGTCGGGAACAGGA
>JBATHK010000041.1:0-17438 GCA_049666725.1 Woeseiaceae bacterium | reverse complement strand
TGCAGGCGCTGCTCCGGAATCTCAACATGCAGGTCGTCGAGCAGAATTTGCCCGTTCGACTCGTCTTCGATACGACTGATCAGATGGCGAGCGATCCTGAAACTCGATGGCACAACTCCACTCGCTGTTCCCGAGTGCACGCCCTCGGTCAGCACGTCGACGCGCAGCATGCCGGTCAGGTTGCCGCGCAGAGACGTCGTGCACCACAGCTGGTCATAGTTGCCGCATTCGGCATCGAGGCAGACAACCAGGTCGGGCGAGCCGATGCGGTCTTCCAGAAGATCAATGTAATAAGGCAGGTCGAAGCTGCCGCTTTCCTCACAGCCCTCGATAATTACCACGCAGTGCGCGTGTGGAATATCTTGTTCCTGCAAAGCACGAATCGCGGTCAGGGAGCCGAACGTCGCGTAGCCGTCGTCGGCACCGCCGCGCCCGTACAACTTGCCGTCCTTGATAACCGGTGTCCATGGATCGAGGTCGTCATCCCAGCCGCTGAACTCTGGCTGCTTGTCGTAATGGCCGTACAGCAAAACGACATCGTCGGATTGGCCGGGAATGTCAATGAACAGAATCGGCGTACGGCCCTCGATGCGCACGATTTCGACCTGCATGTCCTTGATAGGCTGCTTGCGGCTCCATGCCTCGAGCATCGCAACAGCCTTTTCCATGTGACCGTGCTTCTCCCAGTCGGGATCAAACGAGGGTGACTTGTTTGGAACCTTGATGTACTCGGAGATCTCGCGAATGATCGAGCTGTCCCACATGTCATTTACAAAGTTGGCGGTTTTGCTGTTGTCCATTGTGTCTATTAGTCCGTGGTCAGTGAGCGAATGAGCGTACGCGTCATGCGTTCTGTCGTGATGAATTCCCAGCTATAGGAATCATACTTTGCCAGGGGGTTGGCTTCGAGGACATCGTCGCTGCTGTTGCCCTGGTCAAGCAGTGCTTTGACCATCGCTCTGCCATCGATCAACACGTCGAGGTCGGCTTTCATGCCGCCTTTGTCTGTCAACGCTCCGTGGCCAGGTATTATTTTCGTTTCATCGTTGGCCATGGACAGGATTTCCTGCTGTGCAGCAATGTAGCCGTCGACCGAGCCTCCGTTGTCCAGGTCGATGAAAGGGAAGATGCCATGAAACAGTATGTCGCCAGTGTGAATGACGTTGGCGCCCGGAAAGTAAATGGCTGCGTCACCGTCGGTATGGGCGTTTGGCAGGTGTTTGACCCGCGCCTCGATTTTACCGAGGTGGAAAGTCACGCCATCACCGAAAGTAATGACGGGCAGTCCTCCCGGTCCGCCGGCGCCCGATGCGTCCGGCAGCAGCCTCTTGCGGATGTTGTCGTGGGCGAAAACGACGGTGCCGTTGTCGGCAAAGACGGCATTGCCACCGGCATGGTCACCGTGAACGTGTGTGTTAATCATGAAGTCGATCGGACCACCCGCCGTCGCGTTAACGTGGGCCAGGAGGGTTTCGGCAAGCGGCGGCAAGCCATCGTCAACCATTGCAACGTGATCTTCGCCAACAAGCACGGCCATGTTTCCACCACCGAAGCCGCCCTTGGCCTCGACCATGAAGATGCCGGGTGCGACTTCTGAGGAACTGAATGTGATTTCGGCGTCCTGGGCAAATGCCAGCGACGCCATTATTAAAGGCAGAAAGGCGAGCTTTTTCATCACGGTCTCCGAAAAACGAGGGACGGTGATTGTAGCTCAGAAATCGCTACTGGCGGCCCGGAAACGAAAACTGCGCTTTTTCCCGAACGCCGCCCGACGGCCAGCGCTGGGTAATCGTCTTGCGACGCGTGTAAAAGCGAACGCTGTCAGGGCCGTACGCATAAAGATCGCCAAACAGGGAACGTTTCCAGCCGCCAAAGCTGTGGTAAGCCACGGGCACCGGCAGCGGTACGTTGATGCCGACCATACCGACCTTGATGTTGTCGGCAAAATAACGGGCAGCCTCGCCGTCGCGCGTAAAAATACAGGTGCCGTTACCATATTCGTGATCGTCAATAAGTTGCATCGCCTGTTCTTCTGACTCGGCTCGCACGACGCATAGCACGGGGCCGAAAATCTCTTCCTGGTAGATGCGCATGTTCGACCTTACCTTGTCGAACAGGCAGGGTCCGAGGAAGAACCCCTCTTCATGCCCTGCAACCACAAGGCTTCGGCCATCGGCGACGAGGTCGGCTCCCTCTTTCACGCCGAGGTCCACATAGCCCTTCACCTTTTCAAAATGTGCTTTGCTAACCAGCGGACCCATCTGGTTTGAGTTGTCTGTTCCAGCACCTACCTTCAGGCTGGCAATTTGCTCCTGCAGTTTGTTGACGACAATGTCAGCGGTTTCGTCACCGACGCATACGGCCACAGAGATCGCCATGCATCGTTCGCCACAGGAGCCGAACGCGGCCCCCATCAGGGCACTGACGGCATTGTCCACGTCCGCATCGGGCATCACGATCGCGTGATTTTTCGCACCCCCCAGTGCCTGTACGCGCTTGCCGTTTTTTGTGCCCGTGCTGTAGATGTACTCCGCGACAGGTGTTGAGCCCACAAAGCTCACCGCCTGAACGCGAGCGTCATGCAGCAGCGTGTCGACGGCTTCCTTGTCGCCGTTGACAAGGTTGAACACGCCGTCGGGCAAACCGGCTTCCTTGAACAGTCGTGCGACGATCATGGGTGCCGTCGGATCTTTTTCCGATGGCTTCAATACGAATGTATTGCCGCAGGCGATCGCCATCGGGTACATCCACATTGGCACCATCGCCGGAAAATTGAACGGTGTGATTCCGGCGACAACACCGAGCGGCTGATGGTCGGACCAGCTGTCAATTCCAGGTCCGACATTGCGCGTGTATTCGCCTTTCAATAGCTCCGGAATACCGCAGGCATAGTCGACGACCTCGACGCCACGCCCGAACTCGCCCATCGCGTCGTCCAGGACCTTGCCGTGCTCGTCGGTGATCGCGGCAGCAATCTCGTCGGCGTGTTCCTCCAATAGCTGTTTGAAACAAAACATGATGCGTGCCCGCTTCGCCGGCGGCGTGTTGCGCCATGCGGGAAACGCCGCTTCAGCTGCAGCGATTGCTTTCTCGACGGTTTGTTTTGATGCCATTGCGACGTGCCGCGTCACCTTGCCCGTCGCCGGATTTGTGATCGCTTCGGGCCGATTATCATCCGCAACGTCCACGCCGTTGATGAAGTGGCCCACGACGTTCGCAACGTCAATTTTGCCTGCAGGTCTGGCGCTCATAGTGTCTCCGGGTATCGTTCGCAGCTACTCGATCGTATCGAGGACGCGACGGATCGTCTCAAATGATTTTTGCATCTCATCGGGCCTGGAATTCAGGAAAGGCGAGAACTGCAGTGTATCCATGCCGTTGCGGATCACCACGTGCTCGTCCCAGAAGCATTTTTTGTGCGCTTCGCCGCCGCGGGCACCCGGGGCACCTTCGCGCGGTGCCATTTCGATGGCACCCATCAGGCCGAAATTACGCACATCGATAACGTGCTTGTGATCGGCGAATGAATGCAGCAGGTCTTCAAAATGCTGTTCCAGTGCGGCGGCCTGTTCGAACGTGCCTTCCTCTTCGTAAACATCCATCGTGGCGAGCCCCGCAGCCGCGGCGACCGGGTGCCCCGAATACGTGTAACCGTGGAAAAGCTCGATCATATGCTCCGGCCCGTGCATGAATGCCGCGTAGATCGAGTCGCGAACCAGCACCGCGCCCATCGGGATTACACCGTTCGTCAGGCCTTTGGCTGTTGTAATGATGTCGGGCATCACTCCGAAACGCTGCGCACCGAAGGGTCGGGCCAGACGGCCGAACGCGGCAATGACCTCGTCAAATATCAGCAGGATGCCGTGCTTGTCGCAGATCTTGCGCAGGCGCTCGAGATACCCGACTGGCGGCGGCAAGACGCCCGTGGAACCGGCAACCGGCTCGACGATGACAGCCGCAATATTGCTGCCGTCATGCAGCGCACAGAGCCGCTCTAGATCGTCAGCGAGGTGCTCTCCCCACGCGGGTTGCCCGCGAGTGAATGCATTGTGTTCGAGGTCCTGCGTGTGACGGATGTGATCCACGCCCGGGATCAGGTTCGGGCTGAATACCTTGCGATTCGGAACCATGCCGCCGACCGACATGCCGCCAAAATTCACGCCATGATAGCCGCGTTCGCGGCCGATCAGCCGGGTACGATTTCCTTCACCGCGGGCGCGGTGGTAGCCGAGCGCTATTTTTAGTGCCGTGTCGACCGACTCGGAACCGGAATTTGTAAAGAAACACTGCGTCATGCACTCCGGCGCCATGGCCGTGACGCGTTCCGCTAACGCCACTGCCTTGTCGTTGGTTACCTGAAACGTCATGCAGTAGTCGAGCGTTGCGACCTGTTCCTGGACGGCCTCAACGATTTTCGGATGGCAGTGGCCGAGACCCGAGGTCCAAAGTCCCGAGAACGTGTCATACAGCTTCGAACCATCGCTGGCCGTGTAGTAGTGGCCCGATGCGCCTGTAATCACTCGCGGTTTCTTCTTGAAATCACGGTTGGCCGTAAACGGCATCCAGTAGGCGTCCAGGTTCTTGGGAGCGGCGCTCATTATCCATTCTCCGGTGTGTTTCTCGGCGGGGCTTCAGAGTGTACGCCTGCACAGCATTGTTAAACAATGAGTTATGTAGGGTAAGTGTTTTTACTGTGGCAAACAGCAGTCGATTAGTGGCAAGGTTACGGTCCCACCTGTCCACCAGAATCAGGAATACGATGAGCCAGTTCGGCACAGAATTTTGCAACGAAATTTCTATCGTGCGCTATGAAGGCGGCGCGTGGCAGGAGCCGTCAATCCAACCGCTGGCGCCGTTGCCAATGCACCCTGCGGCGCATGTATTTCACTACGCCAGCACCTGCTTCGAGGGTTTCAAGGCCTATCGCTGGAAGGACGGCAGGGGCCATATTTTCAGGCTTCACGACCATGTCGCGCGAATGCAAAAAAGTGCCGCGTCGCTGCGCCTGCCTGTGCCGGACGCCGATATGCTGGCGGACATGGTCAAAAAGCTGGTCGCACACCATTTGCCAGACATTCCTGAGCCACCAAGCTCGCTTTACCTGCGACCCACACTGATCGGGACACTGCAAAACATCGGTGCGGCTGCGGCGCCATCGACCGAGGCGACCCTGTTCGTACTGGCATCCCCGGTCGGCGACTACTTCGCCGGCGGGGCGGCCACGCTCAAGCTCCTCGTCGAAGATCACCGCGCGCGGACAACCGAACAGCTTGGCAGTACCAAGACGGGCGGCAACTATGCCGCTGCGCTCGGCCCGACGCTCGAGGCCAAGGAGAAATACGGCGTGGATCAGGTACTGTTTTGTCCGAACGGTGACGTGCAGGAGACGGGCGCTGCGAACTTTCTCCTGATCAGCGACGACGAGATCATTACCAAGCCCCTGGATACGTCTTTCCTGCATGGCATGACGCGGGATTCAATACTGAAGCTCGGCGCTGAGCTCGGCTACAAGGTCAGTGAGAAAAACTTCACTGTGGGTGAGCTGCTCGAATGGGTGTCGAGCTACGAGGCGACCTTATCCGGCACGGCGGCATGCCTGTCGCCTGTCGGTGCACTCGTCTACAACGGCAAAGAGATCGCGGTACGAGACGGCAAGCCTGGCGCCAATACCGCAAGGCTGCAAAAAGCGCTGCAGGACATTCAGTACGGTATTGTAGAAGACACGCGGGGCTGGCTGACCGAGGTCGGCTAGCAGTCGTTATCGCCTCAGATAGCTTTCGAGAAGCGGTTGTCGTTTTCAGCCTGGTCGATATAACGATCGAAGACCATCGCGATACTTCGTAGCAATAGTCGGCCTTTCTGGGTAATGACGACGCCGGACTCGTCCACTTCAAGCAGATCGTCCTTGGCGAGCGGAGCCAGCCGCTTTATCTCGGTGGCGAAGTACTTGCGAAAATCGATGCCGTGCTCGGCGCCGAAATCGTCGAATGACAGGCTGTCGTAGCACATCAACGCCTGGATCACGTCCGCGCGCAGCAAATCGTCGTTGTCAACTCCAATTCCCTTACGTATCGGCAGGTCACCGCTTTCAATCAACGCCTCGTATTCCATCGTCGTGATCGCATTCTGCGCAAACAGGTTCCCGATGTGGCTGATGCCACTGACACCGAGTGAGACCAAGTCGCACTGACGGTGCGTTGAATAGCCCTGGAAGTTACGTTGCAGCGTGCCGTTACCTCGCGCCTGGACGAGCTCGTCCTCCGGCAGGGCGAAATGATCCATACCGATGTAGACGTAGCCCGCACCGCACAGCTTGTCGATCGTGTGGCGCAGTAGTTCCAGCTTGGTTTCAGGCAGCGGGATATCGTCGGCGTTGATCATGCGCTGGCCCTTGAATCGCTGCGGCAGGTGGGCGTAGTTATAAACGGCGAGCCGGTCCGGTTTCATAGCGATGACGAGATCGAGCGTCGTACTGAAACTCTCGACAGTCTGGTGCGGCAGCCCGTAGATCAGATCGAATGAAATCGACCCAAAACCTGAAGCGACGGCGCTGCTCACGAGATTCTGCACTTCGTCTGGCGTCTGGGCACGATTCACAGCTTCCTGCACATCGGGATCAAAATCCTGGATGCCGAGACTCAGGCGGTTGAAGCCGAGTTCGGCCAGGTGCCGTATGCGATCTGCGTCGACAGTCCTCGGGTCCACCTCGATTGAAAATTCGCGATTCTCGCTGTCATCGAAATTGAACGCATTGCGCAAGTGCTGCATCAGGTCGGCGAGTTGATCGCCGTCGAGGTAGGTCGGCGTGCCGCCGCCGAAATGCAGCTGTTCTATCTTGCGGCTGTGATCAAACAGCGCCGCCTGCATGTCGATTTCCCGATACAGCATCTCGAGGTAGCGATCGACGCGCGCCTGGTTGTGCGTGACTATCTTGTTGCAACCACAGTAATAACAAAGCGAGTGACAAAACGGGATGTGGACGTACAAAGACAGCGGCACGTCGCTGTCGTTGCTCGCGACGGCGTGCCGCTTGTAATCGTCGGCCGATACGCTGTCGCCAAACTGCAGGGCCGTTGGATAGGAGGTGTAACGCGGCCCCCGGCCGCCATAGCGCACGATGAGGTCCGTGTCGAAGCAGACTCCGTTGTGGCCCTGCGATTGGTCGGTATCGGTGATCATGGGTACAAATCGTCCTTGAATTTGTGGTCTCCGACCATGGGTAATTGCCGAAATTCCACTGTGGTTTGGCGCTCAGGCGCGCCGCAGGGCGTGAACCAGGAAGATCGCGACCGTGAACAGCAGCATGGCCACCGCCTGATGCGCCGCCCCGAGCACGACCGGAACGGCGAGCAGCAGGGTCGCGATGCCGAGGGCGACCTGCAGCACGGAGGCGTGCAATAGCGCGTTCACTGCGGGACGCACGCGGCTTGGCAAATCCGCTTTTCGGGCGTAGATCCAATAGATAACGATAGCAGTAAACGTCGCAAGCGCAAGCCAGCGATGATCAAATTGCACGGTAATCATGTTGTCGAAAAAATTCCGCCACGATGGCTCGAGGGCCATCATTCCGGGCGGCAACCAGTAGTCGCCCATCATCGGAAACGTGTTGTAAATTTTGCCGGCCTTGAGCCCGGCAACGAAGCCGCCCGAAACAATTGTCACGCATGCCAGAGCGGCGAGGGCGAGTGTTCTGCCGTACCAGGGGTGTTTTGCCGCATTTGCGGGTGCCGGAAACAGCAAGGACATCGCCACCCAGAACATGTACGCGTAGATAAGGAAAGCGGCGACCAGGTGTGCGGTGAGTCGGTACTGACTGACACGCGGTACATCGATGAGGCCACTTTTCACCATGTACCAGCCAAGCAGCCCCTGCAGTCCGCCGAGAATGAACATCAGCAGGTATTTCGGCCACTGCGACTTCCGGATGTAGCCCCTGACCACGAAGACGATAAACGGTATTAGAAAAACAACACCAATCGTCCGCCCCAGCAGTCGATGCAGGTATTCCAGCCAGTAAATGCCCTTGAATGCATTGACGTCCATGTGGGAGTTGACGTTTTGAAATTCGGGTGACTGCTGGTAAAGCTCGAATACCCGCTGCCATTCCGCGCCGCTCATTGGCGGCAGAATGCCCATCAATGGTCGCCAGTCGACCATCGAAAGGCCGGATCCGGTCAGCCGCGTGAAGCCGCCCAGCACGACCATCGCAAACACAAGTCCGCAACAAATCAGAAGCCAGGTCGCGACCGCGCGATCCTGTGCGTATCTCTCCACGTCACTATCCATCTATTAAAGCGCCTGCCGGTTGGAGCAATCGGCGGGCAATCTTAGCAGGTTTTACATGCTAATCTGCGCTCATGCGTATCAAAGACTGCAACAACATCATGGACTTCCGGCGTATCGCGCGCCGCAAACTGCCAGCCCCGGTGTTCCACTACATGGACGGCGGTGCTGACGACGAGTGGACGCTCGGGCGCAATACGGAGGCATTTAATGACTACGAGCTGCTGCCCTCGCAACTTTCGGACGTCAGCACAATAGACCTCAAATCGAAGCTGTTCGGACAGGCCGTCGACTGGCCCGTCATGATTGCACCGACCGGCGCATCGAAACTGTTTCACCGTGACGGCGAGCCCGCTGTCGTCCGCGCCGCCGAGAAGTTCGGCATGATCTACAGCTTGTCGACACTGGGAACAACGACAATCGAGGATGCCGCCGAGGCGGGCAATTGTCCGAAAATGTTCCAGGTTTACGTATTCAAGGATCGGGGATTGACGCAGGACTTCGTCGATCGCAGCAAGCAGAAGAAATATGTGGCCCTGTGCCTGACGGTTGATACGCCGCTGGCCGGCAACCGGGAGCGCGACATCGTTTACGGCATGTCTGCACCCCCAAAATTCAAGTGGCGTAGCGCGATCAGCTACGCAGCACATCCCGGATGGCTTTACCGGGCACTGGTCCGCAAGGACCTCGATCTTGTGAATATCACAAGCAGCGACGCGGGCGCGAAAATCGATAGCGGCGTCGTCGAATATATCAACAGCCAGTTCGATCGCTCATTGACCTGGAAAGACGTGGAGTGGCTGGCCGGCCAGTGGAATGGGCCGCTGGTCATCAAGGGCGTACAAACCGTTGCAGATTGCCGCAAAGCCGCAGACTCGGGTGCGACAGCGGTCATGCTTTCCAATCATGGCGGCCGTCAGCTCGAATCGGCGCCGGCTCCGGTCGACTGCATTGCCGCGGTCGCTGATGCGCTGCGCGACCGGCTGGAAATCATCTGCGATGGGGGGATCCGGCGAGGCACGCATGTTGCAAAAGCGCTCGCGCTGGGAGCGAATGCCTGCAGCATTGGCCGCGGCTACCTCTACCCGCTGGCGGCCGGCGGTCAGGCAGGCGTCGAACGCGGACTGTTGTTGTTGCGTAATGAACTGGAACGGACGATGGCGCTGATGGGCTGCGACCGGGTGAACAAACTCGGCGAGCGGTATATTCAGCGTCGGGCGTGACGTGTCGCGCAATATCACGTGAAATGCGATGCAATTGGGGGTACCATTTCCGGGGCCTCGACCACCATGGCGCGGCGTTGGAACCGTCCTTGTGACGGATAGCAAGTTAAGAGGTAGTTATGTCAGGCGAAAGAGTTACGGGAACCGTGAAGTGGTTCAACGATGACAAGGGATTTGGTTTCATCGAGCGTGAGGGTGGGCAGGACGTGTTCGTTCATCATACCGCGATCCAGATGGAAGGCTTCAAAACCCTCAAGGAAGGACAAAAAGTCACGATGGAAGTGACGCAAGGACAAAAAGGACCGCAGGCCGAAAACGTAATGGCCGAATAGGTTGTTCTTGTAGCGAAGATTCGGCGGGTCGCCGATTTAAACAGGCCGCCAGCCGCTGGCAGGCCCCCGTTTTGTTTGCGCGCATTCACGATAGAACACGACTGTCGCGCAGCACGATCATCGATCGTTGGCCAAGAAGAATAGAGTCAATTGAAACTCCGAATCAAAGACAATTCCATCCGATTGCGGCTCACGCGTAGTGAGGTCGATGTGCTGCGCGAAAGCGGTGTCGTGGCAGCACTTACGGGCTTCCCCGGTGGCAGGTCGCTTAAGTACCGGGTTGAAAGCAGTCCGGCCATCGTCAAGCCCGCCGCCTTCTTTTCCGACAATACGGTCACGGTTCGTTTGCCCGAGGCGGCGGTCCTCGCATGGGCGACCACAGAGCAGGTTTCCTTGCCCGGAGAACTGGTGCTGGATGGCGGGGATACGCTGCAGATCCTTGTAGAAAAAGACTTTGCCTGCCTCACAGACAGAGAGGGAGAGGACGAATCGGATATGTATCCGCATCCCGATGCGGGCAACTACAACTGCTGATTCCTTTCGAAGCCAACGGCGTCAGGTTCTGAGCGTCTTTCTCAATTCCCGCAACAGGAGCTCCGGGTCAGGCCGGTCCGAGATCTGCCTGGATAGCTCGGTATAGCTAATGATGCCAGCCGAATCGACGACGAGAGCGGTCGGCCAGATAGTATCGTGGCCGTATTCCTTGTTGTAGTCGCTCGGCACACCGGCTTCCTGCAACAAACCCAGCTGTTCGGTAACAAGCAGGGAATCGTCGAGCCAGAAGTCGAACTCGACCTCAAAAAATCGGGCGACGCGGCGCGTCGTTTCCAGCGGCTTCGGTGTCAGAAGAACCAGCCTGGCCCCAAGGTCGACAATGTCCTTGTAGTATTTCGTCAGGTTGCTGACCTGGGCACTGCAGAACGGACACCAGTTGCCGCGCACAAAAAGAATGACCGCCGGCGAACCGTGCAGTGCCGTTGATCGAACCGGATCGCCCTGTTCGTCAGTAGCATGAAAATCGGGCAGCGGACGACCGGGCTTGAGCTGCGCCGGTACCGGCCGCTGGCCTCTCCTGGCGACCCAGGTCCAGGCGCCCAGCAGCACGACAACGATGCCGATAGTGACGACCAATATTGTGGTAGGCATTGATTCAGTATCGCCCTGCAAGGGACATGGACACAAGGTAGTATTTATGGATACTGGCCCGACTGACGGCCCGTGCGCTATAAATCAGGAATTGCATGGCGAGTAACCCAATCATCTGGTCGCCTGACGCACATCGTGTTCATGAATCAAACATGTACCGATTCATGCAACAGGCAGGATTCAACGACTACGAATCGCTCTATCAGTGGTCGGTGGATGAGTCGCCACGGTTCTGGGAAACTGTCTGTGACTTCTGCGACATTCGTTTCGACAGGAGGGCCGATCACACGCTTCTGCGCCCCGAAAACATAATAGACGCCGGTTGGTTCGACGGCAGTCAGCTGAACTATGCCGCCAACCTGCTGCGCCATGACGGAGACACGACAGCGATAAAGTTTTTCGGCGAAAATGGGGTGCGCCGAAAGCTCAGCCAAAGCCAGCTTCAGGTTGAGGTCGCATCTATTGCCTCCGGCCTTAAAGCTTCAGGCGTCGGCAAAGGCGATCGCGTCGCCGGATTTCTGCCGAACTGTCCTGAGGCCGTTATCGCAATGCTCGCGACAACCAGTATCGGCGCAATCTGGTCGTCGTGCTCGCCGGACTTCGGAATAAACGGCGTCGTCGACCGCTTCGGGCAAATACAACCGAAGATCCTGTTTGCGCCGAACGGCTACACCTACAACGGCAAGACTTTTGACACGCGTTCAATAGTCGACGGTGTCGCGGAGAGAATTCCGGAGATTGAGCGTGTCGTCATCGTTCCGTTCATAGACAAGCTCCCAACGGACGCGTCGTGCACCAGCGCTGTAAGCTGGAGCGAGTTTAGAATTGCCGCCACATCGATAGCGTTCACGGCGGTGGAATTCGATCATCCCCTCTACATCATGTTCTCATCGGGTACGACGGGCGTTCCAAAATGTATCGTCCATGGACACGGCGGCACATTGCTGCAACACATGAAAGAACACGTATTGCACACCGATGTCCGTGCCGGGGATAGGCTGTTCTATTTCACGACCTGTGGCTGGATGATGTGGAACTGGTTAGTCAGCGGGCTGGCAGCGAGCGCTACGCTCGTGCTTTACGACGGCTCGCCGTTCTGGAAGGACGGCCGCATACTGTGGGAGATGGCTGCCCGTGAGGGCGTGACAATTTTCGGCACAGGCGCAAAGTATATTTCGGCGCTGGAAAAAGCCGGCGTCCGACCCAGGGAGGAGTTCCAGCTGCCCGAGCTGCGCGCGGTACTCTCGACGGGTTCGCCGCTCGCGCCGGAGAGTTTTGACTTCGTTTACGACGCGATTGGTGACGACCTTCAGCTTGCCTCGATCTCCGGTGGAACCGACATATTGAGCTGCTTTGCGCTGGGCAACCCGGTAAGTCCCGTGCGACGTGGCGAACTGCAGTGCCGTGGGCTGGGAATGGCCGTGCAGATTTTCAATGAAGCCGGCACGCCCGTGGTTGGAGAGCAAGGTGAACTCGTTTGTACCCGGCCCTTTCCATCGGCGCCAGTAGGATTCTGGAACGACGACGACGGTTCGCGCTACCGCGCCGCCTACTTTGAGCGATTCCCCGGGGTCTGGGCGCACGGCGATTTCGCCGAGCTGACGGATAGTGGCGGCATCATCATCTACGGACGCTCGGACGCCGTTCTTAATCCGGGCGGAGTTCGCATTGGCACGGCGGAAATTTACCGGCAGGTCGAGAAACTGGACGAGGTCGTCGAGAGCATCGCCATTGGGCAAAACTGGAAGGACGATGTGCGTGTCGTGCTGTTCGTAGTGCTGCGGGACGGCATTGATCTGGACCAGGCCTTGCAGCAACGCATCCGCGCCGTCATTCGGGAAAATACGACGCCCCGGCACGTACCCGCGAAGATTATCGCGGTCGCGGAAATTCCGCGCACAAAAAGCGGCAAGATAGTTGAACTGGCGGTGCGCTCTGTTGTTCATGGAGAGCCCGTGAAAAACACCGAGGCTCTGGCGAACCCCGATGCATTGAAGTATTTCGCCGATATTAGGCAACTGGGCGAGGATTGAGGCCGATGCCGGGAAGCAAAATGCTGGGTAACGAGGTGGCTCGCGGGCAGGTCCTGCCCGAGTGGATCGATATCAACAATCATATGAACGTCGCCTACTACGTGCTTGCATTCGACCAGGGCGTCGACTTTCTGTGGAATCACTTCGGGCTGACCGATGAATACATCAGGACTCACAGCAGCTCGACCTTCGCTGTTGAATCACATATCACCTGGCAACGGGAGCTATCGGAAGCAGATCCGTACATCGTTACGTCCCAGGTTCTCGCTTTCGACGAAAAACGCATTCATCAATTCATGCGGATGTATCATGCCGATCAAAAGTTCCTGGTTGCGACAGCTGAGTGGATGAACCTGCATGTCGATCTGGAGGTGCGTCGGGTGGCACCATGGCCGGATGAGATTCGCGAACTGATTGCAAACTACGTCGCAAAGCAGGGCGAGCACCCCTGGCCTGAAGAGGCAGGGAGAAGAATGAACATCGAGAGGCCACTGTTTAAGGCAAAGGCAAATACGGCATGAGTAAGAAATACCTGTTGGCGATCGACCAGGGAACCAGCAGCAGTCGCACCGTCCTGTATGACCATGGGGCAGAGGTCGTGGCACATGCTCAGCAGGAATTTCCGCAAATCTACCCGCAGCCCGGCTGGGTTGAACACGACCCGGAAGCCATTTGGAATTCCGTGACAGCTGTGACCACGCGCGCCATGCAGAAAGCTGGCGCCTCTGCCGCCGATATTTCGGCGATCGGTATTACTAACCAGCGTGAAACAACGCTTGTCTGGGATCGTGATACCGGCGAATGCGTTTACAATGCGATCGTGTGGCAGGACCGGCGGACAGCGGCATTCTGCCAGTCCCTTAAAGACGATGGTCTCGAATCGAAAATCACGGACAAGACCGGGCTGCGCCTGGATCCTTACTTTTCCGCGACAAAGGTCGGCTGGATTCTCGACAACGTTGACGGCGTACGCAAACGCGCCGAAGGCGGGAAACTCGCCTTCGGCACGATAGACAGCTTTCTACTCTGGCGACTCACCGGCGGTCGCGTGCATGCGACCGACGCAACGAATGCCTCACGTACGTCGCTTTTCAATATCCACACCCAGCAGTGGGATGATGAACTGCTGGAGATTTTTTCCGTTCCGCGCTCATTGTTGCCGGAAGTGCGCGACTGCGCTGCCGATTTTGGCGTTGCAGTCGACGCCTGCGTGGGTGGCGAGGTGCCGGTTTCGGGGATCGCCGGCGATCAGCAGGCAGCCCTGATCGGACAGGCCGGGTTCAGCGACGGCATGACGAAAAGCACCTACGGAACCGGTTGTTTCGTGATCGCCAACACGGGAGCCAAGGCGCTGCATTCCTCGAACCAGCTGTTGACGACGATTGCCATGCGCATCGATGGAAAGGTGACCTACGGTCTCGAAGGCAGCGTTTTCGTCGCAGGGTCGGCGATGCAATGGCTGCGGGACGAGCTACGCATCATTGATTCGGCGGCTGTCTCTGAAGACATCGCGAGGCGGACGGGTGTCATCGCGGACGTGCACGTGGTGCCGGCCTTCGCCGGTCTCGGTGCGCCGTACTGGGACCCCGATGCGCGCGGTGCGATCCTGGGACTGACCCGCGGCACCGGCCGGGATGAAATTGTGACCGCGACCCTGCAAGCGGTTGCCTACCAGACTCGTGATTTGATTGATGCGATGTCCGATGATGGCATCAATCCGAGCGTCATCCGTGTGGATGGCGGCATGGTGGCGAACAACTGGTTCCTGCAGTTTCTTGCCGATGTTCTGGACATTCCCGTCGAGCGGCCGGTCAACGTCGAGTCGACGGTGTTGGGCGCCGCCTGCCTGGCTGGTTTCCGCGCCGGCGTCGTCGAGTCCTTCGATGAGTTAGCGGCACTGTGGCAGCGTGACCAGATTTTTGAACCGCAGATGGGCAGCGAGCAACGGGAGCGCCTGTTGTCCGGCTGGCAGGACGCAGTGAATCGCGTGCGCGCCGTGGATAAAAACCCATGAGGCTCAGGGCGCGACAAAAGATTGGCAAGTATCGAATTCTCGGTCGTATCGCCTCGGGTCCTCTCGCCGATGTTTATCGGGCGCATGACACGATTCAGAACATCAAGGTTGCGCTGAAGATACCGAAAAAAGACGACCAGACAGGTCATGAGGAATTTCTCCACGAAGTGCGTGTTGCAACCAAGCTCAGGCATCCGAATATTCTGCCCGTGCTTAACGCGAGCTATATCGACGGCCACTTCGTTATCGCCATGGAACTGGGCGGGGAGTCGCTCGCGGATCGCATAGAACGCCGCACATCGACGGCCCTGGCGCTGGACCTGGCTGGCCAGGGGCTTGCCGCGCTGGCGCATGCGCATGATCACCGAATTATTCACTGTGACATCAAGCCTGAAAACTTCATTCTGTTCGCCGACAACCAGGTCAAGCTCGGCGATTTTGGCTTCGCGAAACTCAGTTTGCGGACACTCAAAGCCTCCGGCTCGGGCACCATCGACTACATCGCGCCGGAACAGGCAATGGGGCGTCCGAAGTTCCAGTCGGACGTATTTTCGATGGGACTGGTTTTGTATCGCATGTTCTCGGGCAAATTACCGGAATGGCCATTCGAGTGGCCGATGGTCGGTCACGACAAGCTCAACGCACGAATTCGTCCCGAGGTGATTGAGGTGCTCCGGAAGGCCATTCAACTGGATCCTGCAAAGCGCTATCGCGACGCGGTGCAGATGCAATCGGAATTCGAACGATCACACAGTCACACTCGCAAACAAAAACGGCCGAAGGCGAAAAATGGTGGCCGTCGCGGCACCTCATGGCGGCAAATGCAGTGGCGCGAGTTTCAACGGCAGTTTCGCAAGGTCCTGGACACGCGGCACCACTGCCGGCGCTGCGAAGGGCCTGTGTCGGAGAGCATGCAGGCCTGTCCCTGGTGCGGTTTCGATAATCCGGCGCGCGGATCCGAGTCAAGGATGCCCTCGAGCTGCCCGCGCTGCGAGCGTGGCGTCAAGAACGACTGGGACTATTGCGCCTGGTGCTATGGGCAGGGCTTTGAGGAAGAGGCCGGGCGTCATTACGCGGACAAGCGCTACACGGCGCGCTGCGCCAGCACGCGCTGTCGTGGCCCATTAATGCCATTCATGCGCTATTGCCCCTGGTGCAGGACGAAAGTACGACGGCCGTGGAAGCTGAAAGGCAGCAAACACGTGTGCAGGGCTTGCAATTGGGGCATCGCGCGGGAATTCTGGAACTATTGCGCCTGGTGCCGTGAGCCCGTGCGGCGCGAGTAGGCCTTAAAAGGACCGCCGATGGCGAAATCAGTTGAAGACACCCTGTTGCTGGATGCGGCCTACGAGCCGCAACAACTGGAGACGGATGTCGCCGGTGGCGTGGCAATCGCCTATTCCTGCAGGGATCCGGGCAAAGAGACCGAAAACGAAGACTCGGTTGCGGTCATTCCCTACGGCCCTGGCGCAGCTGTACTCGTAGTGGCCGACGGCGCGGGCGGTTTGCCGGCAGGCAAGCGCGCGTCATTGACGGCGGTCACCACGCTTGCCGGGGCTTTGCAGGCGGCGATGGACAAGACGATGTTGCTGCGAACGGCCATTTTGAACGGTATCGAGGCCGCCAACGACGCGGTATTGGGTCTGGCCAACGGCTCGGCCACGACGATGACCGTCATTACGATCGAAGGGCTGGTCGCGCGGTCCTACCAGATTGGCGATTCCGAGGCGATCATTGTCGGCCAGCGCGGGCGTATCAGGCTGCAGACGACGGCGCATTCTCCCACGGGTTTCGCAGTCGAGGCCGGATTTCTCGATGAGCGCGATGCGCTGCACCACGCGGACCGGCACCTGGTATCGAATTTCCTTGGCACCAGCGATATGCGCATCGACGTCGGCGCCACCGTCAAGCTCAATCCCCGCGATACCGTCATCGTTGCAAGCGACGGACTCATGGACAACGTGCACGTTGATGAAATCGTCGAGTACGTTCGCAAGGGACCCTTGGCCGATGCGGTTGCGCGTGCCGTGGGTCTGGCCTCGCAGCGCATGTACACGGCCGGTGACGGTGAACCCAGCAAACCCGACGATCTGTCCTTGATCCTGTTCAGAAAGCCTGATCGCGGCGCTACTTAACAGTATCAAGAGCTTAGGTGTTGATCGCGCTCATGGCGCGTATTATCGTCATTCCTGCGGAACATAACGTCCCGGTAGCGCTCCAACTTATGATTAGGTGGCGAAAGTAGGGGTTTTCGCTGTCCATCTTTTCCAAGAGGCCGAAGATCATGCACCAGACTCATCCGACCCGGTTGCGAACCTCATTGCCCAGGACCTGCATCGTTATTGCGGCGTCGGCTTTTTTCATGGCCGGCTGTGCCTCGGTTAGCACGAGCGGTGGCGGCTCGAGC
>JBATHK010000040.1:0-15569 GCA_049666725.1 Woeseiaceae bacterium | reverse complement strand
GAGGAAATCAGATCTTTCTCAGTCACCAGCGTGAACCTCGTTTAAATACTCTGTTAGCGGAGATGCGCCCGTTCGGCCGCATTTCAAGCGGTACGACGAAACAAAGTCGATCATCATCTGTTGGCGTCTATTGGCGTTTGCAGGCCAATAATCCGTGACACTCAGGCGCCGTCCGAACCCGTCGGCCGCGGCGGCTGCTCGATATTGACGGTCGGAGGCTCGTCAGACTCGTAGATAACGTAGGGCTGCGTCTCACCGATGACCACGGCCTCGTCGACCACGACCTTCTTCGCCGTGGACGAAGACGGCAGGTCGTACATGGTATCGAGCAACACGTTTTCGAGAATGGTGCGCAGACCGCGTGCACCAGTCTTGCGTTCCATGGCTTTCTTGGCAACGGCACGCAGCGCGTCGTCGCGAAACTCGAGTTCGACGCCTTCCATTTCGAAAAGCTTGCCGTACTGCTTGGTGAGTGCGTTCTTCGGCTCGAGCAGGATCTGCACTAGCGCGTCTTCGTCGAGTTCTTCGAGCGTCGCGACAACCGGCAGACGGCCGACGAATTCCGGAATCAGGCCAAAGCGAATCAGGTCTTCGGGCTCTACGTCCACCAGCAGCTCGCCGATGCTCTGCTCGTCTTCCTTGGTCTTGACCTCGGCAACGAAGCCGATGCCGCTCTTGGTCGAGCGGTCCAGGATAATTTTCTCGAGGCCCGCGAACGCGCCACCGCAAATGAACAGGATATTGCCCGTGTCCACCTGCAGAAATTCCTGCTGCGGATGCTTGCGGCCACCTTGTGGCGGTACCGAGGCAATGGTGCCTTCGATGAGCTTCAGCAGCGCCTGCTGCACGCCCTCACCCGAGACGTCGCGCGTAATCGACGGGTTGTCGGATTTCCGCGAGATCTTGTCGATCTCGTCGATATAAACGATACCGGTCTGCGCTTTTTCGACATCGTAGTCACACTTTTGCAGCAGCTTTTGAATGATGTTTTCAACGTCTTCACCGACGTAACCCGCTTCGGTCAGGGTCGTTGCGTCAGCAATCGTGAAGGGTACGTTCAAAAGCCGCGCCAGCGTTTCCGCCAGCAGCGTTTTGCCGCAGCCCGTCGGGCCGATCAGCAGAATATTGCTTTTCGCGAGTTCGATGTCGTCCTTGTTGTGTTCATTGAGACGATCGTTCAGACGCTTGTAGTGATTGTAGACGGCGACCGAAAGAACCTTCTTGGCACGCATCTGCCCAATGACGTACTCATCGAGCACATCCTTGATTTCTTTCGGTTTTGGAAGCTTGTCCTGGGCGGTGTCGCCCGTGTCCTCGAGCTCCTCGCGAATGATGTCATTGCAGAGCTCGACGCATTCATCACAGATAAAGACCGACGGGCCGGCAATCAGCTTGCGGACCTCGTGCTGGGATTTGCCGCAAAAAGAACAATAAAGGAGCTTTCCGTCCTCGTTCTTACCGCGGGTATCGTCGCTCATACGGAGTCGGCCTCTGTGTCTAAAAAAATCAGTCTGTTACGCGCACTTTGTCAGACTGGGATTGTATATAACATGCGCTCTTTCAGCGTGCAAAGCGCCAGGTCTCGGAAGCGAGACCACGTCCTATAACTTATTGATCTTTATAGGCTCAGCTATCGTCTGAGTCGCGCATTTGCTGGCGTTTCTCCAGCACCGTGTCGATCAGCCCGTACTCCAGGGCCGCGTCGGCACTCATGAAGTTGTCGCGCTCGAGGTCCTGCTCGATCCGCTCGATGCTCTGCCCCGTGTGTTTTGACATGATCAGATTGAGGCGCCGCTTCAGTTCCAGCACTTCCTGCGCATGGATATGAATATCGGTCACCTGGCCCTGGTAGCCGGCGCTCGGCTGATGAACCATGACGCGGGAATGCGGCAACGCAAAGCGCTTGCCGTGGGCGCCACCGGCGAGCAACAGCGCGCCCATGCTGGCCGCCTGGCCGACACAGATTGTGGAAACATCGCAGTTGATGAACTGCATCGTGTCATAAATCGACAGGCCCGAGGACACGACGCCGCCCGGCGAATTTATGTACAGGTGAATATCCTTGTTCGCGTTCTCCGACTCCAGGTACAGGAGCTGGGCCACGACCAGGTTCGCCATTTGATCTTCGACCGGACCGACAATAAAAATGAGCCGGTCCTTCAGCAGCCTCGAGTAAATGTCATAGGCACGCTCGCCACGCGCCGTCTGTTCGACGACCATTGGCACGAGATTCAATGCTGTTGCGCTCATAGTTTTTGTCCGTATCCAGCCGCTGCAGGCGGCGATTGTCTCATGAAGCGGGTGCGTTCATGTAGTCCTTGAACGAGATCTTCTTTTTCTTGACCTTGCCGTTCTCAAGCAACCAGTCGACGGCCAGTTGTTCGACCACCATCGGTTCGACTTGTTGTATGACCTGTGGATTGCTCATGTACATTTCAACCATCTCGGCTGAATTCTCATAGCTCTCGCACATTTCTTCGACGCGCTTGCGGATGAGTGCCTCGTCGGCCTTCAACTCGTTGTCGGAAATCACGCGGCGCAGCAGCAGTCCCAGCCGTACGCGCTTTTCAGCGGCTTCCGTGAAGGTATCTATCGGCGGCGCCATCGCATGATCTTCTATGCCCATTCGTTGCATGGTTTCATGCTGCAGGGAATGCGCTTCCTGTTGCAGCAGCGTCTTCGGAACATCGATTGGATTGTTGGCAAGCAGGGCATCAAGGACCTGCTCGCGAACGTCGTTCTTCACCTTCTGTGCGGCTTCCCGGGTCATGTTCTCGCGCACATCTTTGAGGAAGCCTTCGAGGCCGCCCTCTGTGACATTGAACATTTCCGCAAACTCATCGTTGAGTTCCGGCAATTGCCGCTCTTCAACCCGGTGGGTCTTAATCGAAAAATCCGCTTTCTTTCCCGCAAGATCCTCAGCGTGATAATCCTTCGGAAACTTGACCTTAAAGGTCTTCTCGTCACCGGCCTTGATGCCCTTCAGTCCTTTTTCGAAATCCGACAGCATCTGGCCCTCGCCCAATATCACGGGAATCTCGGTGCCCTGTCCCCCAGGAAATGCTTCGCCATCGAGTTCGCCATTGAAATCGACAACGACTCGATCACCGTCTTTACTCTTCCGATCGACGCTGCTCCAGGTCGCTTTCTGTGTGCGCAGTTTTTCGATCATGTCGTCAAGGTCTTCGTCGTTGATCTGCACATCCGGCGTCTCGACCTTGATCTTGTCGAGATCCTTGAGCTCGACCTCAGGCATGATCTCGAAGGTGGCGACATAGGCGAACGTCTTGCCGTCCTCGTCCTCGGTTTCGATCTGCGGACCGCCGGCCGGCGTCAGCTTTTGCTGCACCACGGCTTCGGAGTAGCTCTTTTGCAGGACTTCGCCCAGCACTTCCTCGCGGACCTGCTTGCCATAGCGCTGCTTGACGACCTTGGGCGGCACCTTGCCAGGCCGAAATCCCTTGATCTTGGCCGTGCGGCCGACGGCCTTCAGGCGTGAGTCCACCTGCTGCTGGATAGGCTCGATCGGTAGCTCGACGCGCATACGGCGCTCGAGAGCACCTGTCGACTCGACAGTGACGTTCATTCTATAAATTCTCTTTAAATTAGTTACTTAACGTAGGTTGAGGACCGATTCGGACTTGGTGCGAAAGGAGAGACTCGAACTCTCACGGGTTACCCCACTGGCACCTAAAGCCAGCGCGTCTACCAATTCCGCCACTTTCGCACTACCAGTGCGACATTGACACCCGCACTACCTGTCCAGCCGGCCATTATATAGCGGAATTAATTAAGGGGACAGTTTACTTATATGGCAGGTGCGACAACCAGCCGCGGGCCGGCAATTAAGTAAACTGTCCCCGTAATTCAGGCCAGGAATCGGAAGCGGTCAGCCAGCCGCTCGTCCACGCTGTGCGCCCTGCCCGCGTGAATCGTCGCCAGCACCACGAAGATCATGAACCAGATGGCGTCGTGGTTCTGGGCATCGAGAAAACCCTGCCCTTTCGTAGCCCAGAAAGCGCCAACCATGATCGCCCCCGCGATAGACGCCCAGCGGGTTGCGAGGCCCAGGATCAGGGCGATGCCGATGGCCAACTCGCCCCAGGCGACGACAAAGGCGAACACACCTTTGTTGGGCAGCACCACGGACTCGAGGAACGGACGCATAAAGCCGACGCTGTTCTCGAGCTGGGAGCTGACGAAGCCGGCCAGGCCCTCGGCAAAATCGGGATTCCTGATCTTGCCAAATCCGTAGTACAGAAAAAACACGCCCGTATAGACGCGCAGCATGGTGATCGGCCAGAGTTGCATTTTCTTCTTGCGGCGAAATTCATCGAGATTGGACATCGGTATTCTTCCCCGGTAGCAGGCTGTTCGCCCAATAATACCCTGAATAGTTGCTTATGGACGTCAGACGCTTATATTTGGCGCATGTCCAGCGGCGAAAAAACGAATGAAAAGCACCACGGCATGAACGTATCGGACCTGCGGCGTTCCGCCACGGGCTTTTCGCTGGACCGCGATGATCTCGACGCAGACCCGATCGTCCAGTTCGAGGACTGGTTTCGATACGCCTGCGAGAACGTGCCGATGGATCCGAACGCGTTTTCGATTTCGACGGTTGATGGCCAAAACAGGCCATCCAGCCGAACCGTGTTATTGAAGTATTTTGATGACAACGGCTTCGTATTCTTCACCAACTTCGGCAGTAAGAAAGCCGAACACATCGAAAGCAATCCGCACGTCGCGATGCTGTTCTTCTGGGCCGGCGCCGCGAGGCAGGTAAAAATACGCGGAACGGCCGCGAGGATCCCGGCGAGCGAGACCCTGAAGTATTTCCTGTCACGCCCGCGCGGCAGCCAGATCGGTGCGTGGGTGTCGGCACAGAGCAGTGTAATTTCATCGCGCTCCTTGCTCGAATCGGAATTCCAGAAACTGAAAAAGAAATTCAAGAACAAGGAAGTGCCGCTGCCGTCTTTCTGGGGCGGCTATCGCGTCGTGCCCTACGAAGTCGAATTCTGGCAGGGACGTCGCAACCGCCTGCACGATCGTTTTCAATACACCAAGCAGGACGACAACAGCTGGACAATCGAGCGGCTCGCGCCCTGACTCAATTCTGCGAACAGGCGTATGGCAGCCTTGCCGGCGGCCGCCGCTGCACGTTTTCCCGCTCGAGCACGGCCATCAGTGCGGGAAAGGGCCTTGGATCGAAAGAAGGATACGTCAGCCAGGCCGCGATCGCATAGGGCACTTCGTCAAACTCGAAGTGCCGCAACACATTTTCGGCTTCCTCTTCCTCGCCCAGCATTTTGTAAATCAGCCACGCCGGGTTGCCGGTATTGGCGTTAATACCTGGCTCGGTGTAAAGCTTCAGTATCTCCCTGACCCTGTCAACACGTCCCTCGGCACAGGCCTGCCGCGCCTCCATCAGCGGATGCAGGGGATAGCGTTGTTCGTAGGTTTGCACTACGCGCGCCGCATCGGCCACGCGGTGATCAAACAACAGCGCGCGATGCGTCTGGTAGATGATATTTTGCACCGGCCAGCGTTCAATCGCAGCCAGACCGTAATCCGCAGCGTCCTTGCTATCGAGATTGATGTAAGCGTAGTCCATGAAGTAATTAGCGGCTTCGGGTCGCGTCAAACCGGCTTTGCGAAAGACGTCCATCGCCTCGGCAACCGCAGATGCCTCGTCCCCGAGCGTCGTCGCCACTTCCAGGTAAGCCTCCCAGGCGATCATGTCATTCGGCCGCGCATCGAGATAAGAGCGATACAGGCGCAGTGCTTCGCGAAATCGTAAATCGACTCGCGCCCGTTTCGCACGATACAGCGTTCGATCGATCTCGTTTGCCGATGTCGATATCGCTGTAGAATTGCGATCATAAAAGTCACGCAACATTCCTACCGGCGTCGATATTTCGTTCGTGTCCATCAGGAACGTTGTCAGCGATAGTTGCGTCACCCAATAGTCCGCTGCCGCTGCATGCGCGGCCGAAAATCCCGGGTCCTGTTGTCGAGCCTCTTCGAAAAAATCGTAGGCCGATTTCATCAGAGCCACCCTGTTCTCAAGAACTGCCCTGGCCCTCAATGCCGCGCCATGGATATAGGCCTGGTAGGCCGCAACAGAGCGCGTACCGACTCGGACCATGTCGGCCAGTGATGCGGGATCCATTGTGGTTTCCAACGCGCTGGCGATCTGGATAGCGAGGTCTTCCTGGATTTCAATGATGTCCGTGGCGTCGCGATCGTAATTTTGCGACCAGAGGTGAAAACCGTCCTTGGCCCGAATCAGCTGCGCCGTGACGCGGATGCGATCACCGCTACGCCGCACAGAACCCTCCAGCACATGTGCAACACCGAGCTCTGCGGCAATGGTCGGAACGTCCTTGTCCGTGCCCTTGTAAGCAAACGTCGAAGTTCTTGCCGATATCAGCAGGTCGGGCGTACGGGCCAGCGCGTTCAGGATCTCCTCGGCCAGTCCGTCAGCGAACCATTCCTGGTCCTTTCCCTGGCTCAGGTCGGAAAACGGCAGGACCGCGACAGATTTCTCCACCTGGCTCGGCGGACCCGCGTCTCCCGATTCGTCGCCCGACAAGAAGACCTTGTCGGCGAGCAGGATAATGACGGCCAGAGCGAGCGTGCCAATAATTACGGTATTGAGCTTCTTGCCGGTTCGCGGTGCTGTCGATTGGTCGCGGTCGACGTTTTTTTCGAGTTTCAGTCCTTCCGGCGTGAGCTCCAGCGCCCATGCGGCAATCAGTACGGGCACGAAGAGGATCACGAGCAGCAGCAGGATCAGGCGCGACACCCACTCGGGCAGAGTGAGCAGCGGCACAAGCACGTCGGCGAGTTGCAGCAGCAGCCACGACGCCACCAGGTAAGCGATGGCTACCCGGAAAACGTTCCGTCGCTTGAGTTCATTAAACAGGCTCATTTTTTCCGAGGCGTCCGTGGGCGGCGCAATACCCGAGCTGCAGAGCATAGGCAATAAATCCGGGCACCGCTACTGGCCAACGACCTGACAAATGTCAGTTTCGGCTACGTATTTACCGAGAAATCAGCGGGATAATCACTATCGACTCGGAGGACCGGCTCGTGTTTTCATCTGATGTCCGCAATCCGAGAGACACTGTGTCCTGCCCCAACTGCCAATGCCCGTTTCATGAGCTGCACAGCGACGACGGCATATTCTCGTCCGCGGAGCTCAATTGCCTCGTAACCGATGCCGTGAAACAGGTCAATTTCGACGCCGGCGACATCCTGTTCGCACAGGGTCAACCCAGCGCGAACCTGTTTTCGATCAGCAGCGGCCTCGTCAAGATCACCTGTCATTCGGCCGATGGTCGCGAGCAGATCGTGGGCTTAAGCATTCCCGGCAAACTGCTGGTTGGCCTTCAGTCCATTAGTGACGACTGCTATGAATACTCGGCCGTCGCGGCTTCGGACGTCAGCGCCTGCAAGGTCAGCCATCGTGCATTAATGACCGCGGTGAAAGCAGAGCCCGAGATAGCCATGCGACTGATTGCCGCCGTCAACGCGCAGTTGGCGCACAGCCGCTCATTGATGCTCGTGATGGGCCACAAATGCGCGGCAGCCAAAATTGCATCCTTCCTGCTGCTCGTGGCGCCGAAGAAGCAAAACGGTAATGGCCGATTTACACTGCCATTCTCGCGTAATGACATGGCCGGCATCCTCGGCTTGAGCGAAGAAACAGTTTGCCGCCAGATGGCGGAATTGAAACGCAAAGGCGTCATTTATGCGCCGCGCGGAAGAATGGAGATCCAGGACTGGGATCGACTGCATGCGATCGCCGAGGGCCCTGCTTCGTAGCCCGGAAAGACTGGCGGAAAAATGGTGGGCCCCCGGGGACTCGAACCCCGGACCAAGAGATTAAGAGTCTCCTGCTCTACCAACTGAGCTAGAGGCCCCACCTGAGAAAAATGGGGTGGACGATGGGACTCGAACCCCAGTCCGGAAGTTCGCCTGACCCTTCTCGCCTACCCGGCTTGCTACTTGTAGCCGACCGGGATCATAAATAATCGATTCCGGTCGTCGTGACAACCTGTGCTCCAGCACGGGTCACCACCGAAAAATGGGGTGGACGATGGGACTCGAACCCACGACGACCGGGATCACAACCCGGGGCTCTACCAACTGAGCTACGCCCACCACAGTACTCTCTATTTTACTTACCTTTCACCAAATTGGCGCGCCCGGCAGGACTCGAACCTGCAACATTCGGCTTAGCTTACCAACTACCGTTTTCACGGCCCCGCCAATGCGAGTTTGTGGTCTGGACTATCTCTTCGCCATCTCAGGCGCCGCACGTATAGTCTCTACGGAACCCTGCGATAGTCAGCGGCGAACCTCACGTTCCTTCTCTGACCATTCTTGGGTGTCTCTACCCTCAGCGATGCTGTCGAGCCATATTTTTCGGGGCGCAGATAGTAGCACTCATCGGTATCAGGACAATATACGCAGTAGATATCTACTTCAGTCTTGTCGATCGGCGATGTGTGCGTACCGTGCTTGTCGGCCCAACAGGTCGAGAACTTTATCTCGACCTTGCCGTAACGATCCATTGCTCGGTACTTCACCTGCACCCGCTTGAATTCGCCCTCTTTATAAGCCACCAAGTCAAACGGACAGTGTTCTGTCAGCGGCACAAAGAGCGCAAACCCTTGCTCGAACAGATCAATCTGAGCCTTCAAGACACCCAGGTCACCTTTGTCTTTGGTGTGATGCGACGCCATCGTCACACCCTACATCACCACATACGTCGGATGTCCACAGGTTTCCACGGGATTGCCATCAGCACTACCTGTTAAGGTTTCCCCGTTACGGTGCGGTTCACTGAGCCGGTTGTGTTTCCCGGCGCAGGCTCCTCACTCAAAGGCCGATGCTCTATCCAGTTGAGCTACGGGCACTCTATTCCAATTTAGCAAGAAAACTGGCTGGTCGGGGCAGAGGGATTCGAACCCCCGACCCTCTGCTCCCAAAGCAGATGCGCTACCAGACTGCGCCATGCCCCGATACACCAGTTTCCGCCGCGCGCGACCAGGCCGGGGCCGGATCTCGTTCGGGCTGCGATAATACGGGCGCGGGCTAAGCCAAGCAAGGGCTTATGGCACGCGGGCCAGCACCATGGCCGGCTACCGCAGGCTCTGGTATCGTGCCGCCTTCGCCATTAGCCATAAGACCCGGAAGGATCATGAAAAAAACCCTGATCACACTGCTGCTCGCGCTGAGCACGACCCTGGCATTCGCGGCAGACAAGGTACCCGCCCATCCACACATCGAAATAGTGACCTCGCTCGGCTCCATCAAGCTGGAGCTCGATGGCAAACAGGCGCCGATCACCGTGGCCCATATTCTGAAGCTGGTCGACAGTGGTTTCTACGACGGCACGATTTTTCACCGCGTGATCCCGGGATTTATGGCCCAGGGGGGCGGATACACGCCAGGCCTCAAGCTCAAGGAAAAGGGCGAGACCATTGTTAACGAGTCCGGAAACGGCATGACCAACGTCCGCGGCACGATCGCGATGGCGCGCACCAACGATCCGCATTCCGCCAACTCGCAGTTCTTTATCAATGTGGCCGACAACGCCCGGCTCGACCCGACCAAAGACCCGTACAAGGGACGCTGGGGCTACACGGTATTTGGCTTCGTTATCGAGGGCATGGAGGTTGTCGATGCCATCGTTAACTCGAAAACCGGGCCCGCTGGCGAATTCTCGAGAGATGTTCCCGTGGTGCCGGTCATCATCAAGACAATTTCTCGCGTTAGCTACGAGTGATCTGAAACACCGTGACCACACTGTTCATTTCCGACCTGCACCTGGATGAGAAAAGTCCCGAGATCGGCGAGCAGTTCCTGCACTTTCTCGAGGGTGAGGCCGCGAACGCCGACGCGCTTTACATCCTCGGCGACCTGTTCGAGTCCTGGGTCGGTGATGATGATCCCGATCCGCATTACGCGATTATGAAAAGCGCACTGCGCGCCCTCGTCGACTCCGGCGTTCCGGTGTTTTTCATGCACGGCAACAGGGATTTCATGATCGGCGAGCAGTTCGCTGCAGAAACCGGCGTGACCTTGCTCGATGATCCGACACCGATAGAGTTGCACGGAAAGAAAGTGCTGCTGAGCCACGGCGACGCGCTGTGCATTGACGACAAGCAGTATCAGCAGGTCCGGCTAATGACTCGAAACCCTGACTGGCAGGCCATGATGCGAGCCAAGCCGCTGGAGGAACGTATTGCTTTTGCGGAGTCGGCCAGACAACAGAGCAAGGAATACAACGATTCGGTGGGCGAAGACATCATGGACGTAAACAAGGATGCGGTCGTGGGTACGTTTCGCACGCGCGATATAGATATTCTGTTGCACGGCCATACGCACCGCCCCGCCGTTCACGACGTGGAGCTCGAGGACAGGGCGGCAAAACGCATTGTGCTCGGCGACTGGTACGAACAGGGCAGCGTCGTGCGCTGGGATGACAACGGACCACGCCTGGAAGCACTGCCCAGGAATTAAGGGGACAGTTTACTTAATTACAAAGGGCGACCCGAGTGGAAGCGGAAGTCGGGATCCGGGTCAGATACCAGCGCCGCCTCGATGTCCTTGAGTTCGGCGAGTCTTACGTCGACCTCCGCGTCTGCAACGCCGCACTCTGAGCGGGCAAACGCAATGTAGTGCTCGAAATGGCGCGCTTCCGAGGCCAGCAAACCGCCATAAAACCTGCCCAGTTTCTGCGGCAGCCTCGGCACGAGCATCGCGAAACGCTCGCAAGAGCGGGCTTCAATCAGCGCGCCAATGAGCAGCATGTCGAGTAACTTGTGAGGTTCCGCCGGTCGCGCCGCGTCGCGCAGCGTTCCTGCGTATCGCGACGCGCTGAGGCGCTGAAACGGTATCTGCATGTCATCCATGATGGATCGAACCTGCTCAAAATGTCGCAGTTCCTCACGCGCCAGCCGGGACATTCGCTGCGCCAGCGCCGTGCGCTCGGGGTAGCGATACAGGAAGCCCAGCGCCGTTGATGCCGCCTTCAGTTCGCAATTGGCATGGTCGAGCAGCATCTCGGGCAGGCGACTGCATGCTTCATCGAGCCATTCGCCCGGCGTGGGTTCGTCCAGAAACCGTGCGATTGCCTCGGGTACGCCGCTCGCTACAGCCACTCTTCGATCTCCACGGCGCTCTGCAGGCGATCGCCAGGTGCTTTCGCAAGCATCAGGTTGATCAACATCTGGTACTGCGAAAGTCCAGCCGGCAACAGCGGTATCGGCGCCTGCGCGTGCTGATAAATAATGCCCATGGCCGTATCAGCCTTGAAGGGTTTCCTGCCGGTGAGCATCTCGTAGAAGATGACGCCCAGGCTGTATATATCGCTGCGTTCGTCGACGGTGTTACCGTGACCTTGTTCGGGACTCATGTAGTACGGCGTGCCGAAAATTTCGCCTTTGTCCGTGATTTCACTGTCGAGTCGAGCGCGCTTGGCCAGGCCGAAATCGATCAACGCAATCGATCCGTTCTTTCGCAACATGATATTGCCCGGCTTGAGATCACGATGCAGCACTCCCTGGGCGTGCACGGCCGACAGCGCGCTCGCAATTTGCCGCAGATAACTGACCGCATCCCCTTTGCGGATGCCCGCATCGATCTTGTGGCGGAGATCACCCCCATCCAGGTATTCCATCGCGATGTGCGCATGGTCGTCGGCCACACCAAGGTCGTAAATTTTCACGACATTGGGATGCGTAATGTCTGCGATTGTTTCGTACTCCTGCAGGAAGCGATCAAACGCGCCAATGCCGTCACCGTACAGGGTCATCTGTCGCAACACCTTGAGTACAACCTGTTGGTGCGTCGATTCGCGTTCCGCCAGGTACACGCCGGAATGCTCGGTCGCACCGAGCTTGCGCATGAAGCGATAGCCCTTTATCAGCGGGTGAATACCGGTCCGCATGTCGCCAACGAACAGCGAATCCGTTGACGCAACCAGGCGCCGCGACAACAGTACGTCGCTGAGCCGCACGATTAACGCATCGTGCCGTATGTCGTCGCGGTCGAAATGCGCGTCGGGAGCAAGCGCTCGCACAGCCTCTTTGTCATTTTTTGAACCGAAATAAACAACGGGTGGAAACCTGTCTTTGCCGACAAAGCGTTGCAAGGCTTCGATGCCCTCGCGGTCTTCACCATGACAGCTACCCAGGAGAATCAGGTCGTTTCCGGCACCCGAGAATTCGTCCGGCAGATGCCCGGCCGAGCTCGGATCGTAGGCGGAGATTATGGCGTCTGGCCAATGCGACGTGATGTGATGCATGAGCAGACTGCGAAATTCGGCCTGCTCGTCGATGATCATGACCCTGATGCTCATGCGCGCGTCAACGCCAGGTCGGCTCGCGCAACGGCGCGCACGCCTGCAGGCGGCCTCCTACAATGAGACAACGTTCGACGCGCGTTTCTTTCTGGTCTGACCGGTTTGTTTCGCAGCATCGTTCCGACGCGTTTCGAGCTCATGCAGATATTCTTCGGTGACGTCCCCGGTCACATACTCGCCCGAGAAGCACGAGGTATCAAATTCAGTGATCGCGGAATTGCCGTGCCGGACCGCACGAACCAGGCCGTGCAGGTCCTGGTAAATCAGCCGATCCGCGCCGATGATCTCTTGTATCTCCTCGATGGTTCTGCCATTGGCAATCAGCTCCGACGCCGCCGGCATATCGATGCCGTAGACATTCGGGTAGCGCACCGGTGGCGCCGCGGACGCAAAATAGACCTTGTCGGCCCCGGCTTCGCGCGCCAGCTTGATGATCTGCTTTGAAGTCGTGCCACGCACAATGGAGTCATCCACGAGCAGCACGTTCTTGTTGCGAAATTCGAGGCCGATCGCGTTCAGCTTGCGGCGCACCGATTTCGCGCGCTCTGCCTGGCCCGGCATGATAAAGGTGCGTCCGATGTAGCGGTTCTTGATAAAGCCCTCTCGGTACTTGACGCCGAGGTGATACGCCACCTGCAGCGCCGACGTGCGGCTTGTGTCCGGAATCGGTATGACCACGTCGATGTCGTGATCCGGAAATTCACGCACGATCTTGCCGGCGAGCTGCTCTCCCATGCGCAGGCGCGCCTTGTAGACGGACAAATCGTCGAGGATGCTGTCGGGCCGCGCGAAATATACGTACTCGAAAATGCAGGGTGTATGCCGCGTCGCACCGCCGAAGTCCTGGCTGTGCAGCACGCCGGAATTCTCGATGAAGACGCATTCACCCGGGCGCACGTCACGCAGGCGCGTAAATTGCAGTATGTCGAGGGCAACGCTTTCCGACGCAACCATGTAATCCTTTTTACCGTCGGATTCGCGCTCGCCAAGCACGAGCGGGCGTATGCCGTTCGGATCGCGAAATGCCACGACTCCGAAGCCGATAATCATGACGACGACTGCATATCCACCCGTACAGCGTTTGTGCACGGCCTCCACGGCACCGAAAATATCCGCCGGCGTAGGCCGACCGTCCACGCGTAACTGCAGCTCGTGCGCGAATACATTGAGCAGTACTTCCGAATCCGAGTTCGTGCTCAAATGGCGACGATCTTCGCGAATCAACATGTCCGCCAGTTCGTCGTAGTTAGTCAGGTTGCCGTTATGTGCCAGGCAAATGCCGTACGGCGAATTCACGTAGAACGGCTGCGCCTCTGATGATCGGGAACCCCCCGCTGTCGGGTAGCGCACATGCGCAATGCCGACATTGCCTTTCAGGCGCATCATGTGGCGGTGGCGAAATACATCCCGGACGAGGCCGTTGCTCTTGCGTTGCTTGAGGCCGTGATCGTCACTCCAGGTGACGATGCCGGCCGCATCCTGACCGCGATGCTGCATTACGGTCAACGCATTGTAGAGCGCCTGGTTGACGGGCTGTGAACTGACAATTCCTGCAACGCCACACATAAGTCGATCTCTCCGTGACCGTCAGGTCAGGTCGGGTTTACCAGTACTTCCGGAACGTCGATGGGCAGGGTCTCCGCCTGCTCGTCCGGCATCAGCAGTTCAAATCCTTTCGGCGCCATGACCTTGATCCAGTCGGCGACAATCTCGAAGTGCGGCACCAGGCGTGACTTCAACCACCACTCGTCGTTATCAAAACCGGCGAATTGACCGCCAATAATGAACAGCGCCATCAGCAGCACACCGCGGCCGGCACCGAACAGCGAGCCGAGCAGGCGATCCATTCCGCTCAGCACCGACAGACGCACGAGCTTGGAAATGCCCCATCCCAGCAGTCCACCAATCGACAAAATGACGGCGAACACGAGAATTCGCCCGAACCACATCTGCAGCTCTTCGGAACTCAACCAGCTGTCAGAAACGTTGCCGACGGCGGGACCGAAATACAATGCCGCCCAGATTGCGATCAGCAGTGCCGCAATGGAAATCGCTTCTTTGACAAAGCCGCGGACAAAGCCAACGACAACCGAGAGGACGATGGCAACCGTGATGATAATGTCGATAATCGGCATCGGAGATGTCGTTTTAGTCCGGCGCGCAGCAGGAAATCGTGGGGTCGAAGTCTATCATGGGTGCGGCACAACCTGACCCTTGTGGCCTGCCTTCGCCAGGCGCTGCGCCATCGTTTCTGCACTCTCCCTGTCCTTTTGTGGCCCGATACGCACGCGGTGCAGCTGGCCCGAATCGGTAGCGAGCTGGCTCAGGAAAGCCGCGTAGCCCTGTTTACGCAGATCAGCCGCGAGCTTCTCGGCGTTTTCCTTGTTCGAAAAGCTGCCGAGCTGTACCGCCCACATGCCTGTCGTCGAAGCCGCTGGCGGCGCCTGCACCTTCGGCTGCGGCGCAGATTCGACCACTTCTGCCGCCGCTTCTGGTTTTTTCTCGACGACCGGAGGCGGGTTTTGCGCTTTTTGCGCCGTCGTCGACGCCGCTGCCTGCGTCACCGTGGTCGGGGGCGGGGTCGGGCTGCTGGAGAGTGGCACGGGCTCGGTACGATTGCGCTCGAGCACCACCGTCTGCGTCTTTTGTTCGTCCTGGCCCGGCAGCAGAACGCGCTCGGACACCATTTCGTTTTCGCCGGGCGGGCCATCCAGGAAAATGGGTACAACGAGTACGACGAATGACACCAGAATGGCTGCGCCAATGATGCGTTCTTTCAAGGCTCGTTCCATCATGATTCGGGTCGCGAGTATAGCTCAAGCTTGAGGAGCGCGGGACCCACCAGGTAGAACGATCCCGACACCACTATTCTGTCATTTTCCGACGCGCTGCGCCGCGCATATTCCATCGCGTCGTCGAGTGAATCACTGATTCGGCAGGGCCGGCCACTGCGATTGGCAATGCGACGCGCAAGCTCGTCTGCGGCTATCGCACGCGGACTGTTTGCGGTAACCGCGATCCAGGAGTCGACCTCGGAATTCAGCGCGGTGACCACGCCCTCGACGTCCTTGTCATCGAGCAGCCCCACGATGGCCCATGTCTTGCCCGCGGTGCGCGTCGCTGCCAGTGTCGCGGAGAGCACCGTCGCGGCCGCCGGGTTGTGCGCCACGTCGAGCAGCCAGTTGGCGCC